>DAOUEA010000090.1:0-3421 GCA_034430475.1 Chloroflexota bacterium
GCCATCGCCCCGGCCAGAGTGGCGTTGACCATGGCCAGCCTGATAGCCACCACCCGCCCCAGCAGCTCGTCCGGGGTGCGCTGCTGGAAGATCGTCTGGCTGGGCACGACGAAGGCCACGTTGGCCAGGCCGACCACCCCGGCCAGGACCAGGGCCAGCCAGAGGTTGCTCGTCAGGCCGAAGAGGACCAGGGCCAGGCCGATGGCCGTGAAGCCGGCCACGATGGAGGGCCCCTTGGGCAGCCTGTCGGCGACGGCGCCGATGGCCAGCCCGCCTCCCACCAGGCCGATGCCCATCGACATCTCGAAGAAGCCGTAGGCGGAGGGGGCGTCCATCCCGCCCAGAGGCAGCGCGGCCACGAGCAGCGGCGAGAGGGCGGTCAGCGCCCCCAGGCCGTACTCAGCCACCGCGGCCTGGAGCGTGGTCGCGAAGAGGACCGTCTCGCGGCGGAGGAACCGCCAGCCCTCGACCAGGTCGGCCCGGATGGAGGCCCGCGTCTCCGGCGGCGCGATGCGGGGGATGGCCACCGCCGCCACCAGACCGCCCGAGATCAGGTAGCTCACCGAATCCAGCCAGAAGGCCAGAGACAGGGCGTCTCCCAGGAAGGCCACGAAGAGGCCGCCCAGGCCGTAGCCCACCAGGTCACTGGCCGTGTCCGCGACCCAGATGGCCGAGTTGGCGGGCAGCAGGTCCTCCTCCGGGACCACGTGGGGCAGAGCGGCGGTTCGGGCCGGCCGGAAGAAGCAGGAGCAGGCCGCCACCAGCAGGACCACGCCGAAGACCAGGCTGACGTGAAGGCTGGCCGCGGCGGGAATGAGGGCCACCAGCGCAGCGCGAGCCACGTCCGAGCCGACCATCGCCCACTTCCGATCCCAGCGGTCCACCAGCGCCCCGGCCACCGGGCCGACCACGAAGGTGGGGACGGTCATGGCGGCGAAGACCAGGCCCAGGGCGAAGGGCGAGGAACCGGTCACGCTTGCCACCAGGAAGACCAGGGCGATCTGGTGGACCCGGTCGCCGAGCGAGCTGACGATCTGAGCCAGCCACATGGCCGAGAAAGCGCCGTTGGTGGCCAGCCGGACGTAGGGGTGGCGGGCCAGGGCTGTCGGGACGGCCGCGGCGGGCGGCGGCAGGACGGCAGCCACGTCCACGCCCGGCGGGACTCGAATCGGGACCACCCCCGGGGCCCGCATCACGACCGCGAACAGGAAGAACGCCAGGCCGGCGCCAAGCAGGAGATCGCCGATGGAGGCCACCGAGCCTACGACCGGGAGGGGGATGGGGATCACGTCGGCCAGGGGCCCGGCGTGGGTGAAGAAGCTGGAGTCGACCGGCTCCGGCAGGAGCGTGTAGAAGCTCGAGTGGACGGCCGTCGAGTCGAAGCCCGCTGCGTCCAGGCTGGGCTTCCAGACCGGCATGTAGCCGCCGTTTACGACGATGGCGATGCCGTTGGAGATGGTCCCGATGGCGGCCGCGGTCATCCCCGGCAGGTCGCGGTTGGCCAGCAGCATCCAGGCCAGGAAGGTGTAGGTGATCAGAACCAGCCACAGGCGGATGGCTTGCGGCACGTCGCCGGAGGTCATCATGACCTCCAGGGCCAGGCGGGCGATCGCCGCCCCGACGAGGGCCGGTAGCCAGCGCAGCTTGATCTGGGTCAGGTTCTCCAGCCGCCCGCCCAGGGCCAGGCCGAGGAGCAACCCCAGGAGGACGCCGAGAGCAGGGATCATCCGCGGGCGGCGGGGCTAGGCGGGTCTGGCGCCGGGCGCCGGTGCGGGGCCGGCTCCCCCCGCGCCCCCGGCAGCCTTGCCGATGAGCGGCACCTGACGCGGCTGGGGCCGTCCCGGATCGGCCACGTCGCGCGCCCAGCGGGTCCTGGTGAAGGCCTCCACCACCGCCGGGTCGAACTGGATGCCGCCGAACTTGCGCAGCTCGGCCAGCGCCTGCTCCGGCGTGAGAGGAGTCATGCGGTACGGTCGGGCGGCGGTCATAGCCTCGAAGGCGTCGGCCACGTGGAGGATTCGGGCCAGCCTGGGGATCTCGTCACCCACCAGCCGATCCGGGTAGCCGGAGCCGTTGAACCACTCGTGGTGGTGGCGAATGATCGGCAGCTCGGGCTCCAGGCGCTTGACCGGGCCGATGATCTCCGCGCCCAGCACCGGGTGGGAGTTCATGACGGCCCGCTCGTCGCGTGTCAGCCGCTCCTGCTTGAGGAGAACCGCGTCCGGCACGCCGATCTTGCCGATGTCGTGCAGCAGGCCGCCCCACTCCAGAGCCTCCAGCTCGTCGTCGCGTAGCTTCATCGCCCGGCCGATGTCCATGGCGATCTCCTGCACCCGGCGGCTGTGGCCGGCGGTGAAGGCATCCCTCTTGTCCACCGCCTCGGCCAGGCTCCGGACCGTCTCGGTGAACATCTCCCTCACTTCCACGAACCGCGTATACGCCACGCGTGTGGTGTACAGGGGGACAGCGAACAGAAGGACCGACCACCAGGCCATTACGTACATCTGGGCCATCAACCAGGCGATCGGCGCGAGGGCCAGAAGGTTCACATAGGCGCCCCTGGCCGACCGGACCTGACGCCAGATGCTCTCACCATCCCTGAGCGAGACGATGGCGGCCGTGAGCAGCACGTTCAGCGAGAACATGCATGCAGCGCCCGCGAGGGTCGCCGCGAAACTCAGGCCCTCGCGGCGCGATTGCCCTAGTCCGGCGAGGGCCTCCATCAACAGGGCCCCCGCAATCGCAGGCCCGACGATGACGCAGCGGTTCGCGACTATCCCGTACCAGGGCACCTGACCACGCAATTCCCTTGCCTGGGTGGCGCCGAACAGGCCAATCCACGTCGCCGCAGAGGGGCCTCCAAGACCCATCGAGGCCACGAGCGGCGCGAAAGACACATCGAGGTAGCTGCCCGTGGGCATCAAGACCGGGAGAGAGGACGCGAGCATGGTGAGCGCAACCCAGAACGCAAGCCCCAGCAGAACGCCGTCCGGGCGCTGGTTCACCGAAAGCGGTGTCTCAACGGCATGAGTCAACAGCACCGCGACCAGGAGGATCGCCGTTGTGAGCGAGAGCAGAGCAAGGAGGGCTATCAGCTGCCGAGTCATCTTCAAGGGTCAGATGCGGCAGGCTAGCCGAGCGTCTCCCAGGCGTGCTATGGGAGAGTCGTACTCAGAACGGCCGGTAGCTGGCACCCGCCGTGAGCGAGGCGAGTATGGCCCCGCCCGCCACAACAAGAATCGAGCGTACCTTCTGATACATGGTCACCAAGGCCTGTTGACCGTCTCGGCGGACACTGGGCTGCCTCCGAAATCGCGGCAACGCGCGGGAAGGTCGCACCAGTAGCTTGGTCCCGACTCAGGTGCCCGATTCGGATGGGACCGCAGAGCGTCCGAGCGTTTCTCGTTGGGGGCGGCGCGAT
>DAOUEA010000091.1:0-4279 GCA_034430475.1 Chloroflexota bacterium
CCCATCAGCAGCACGAAGAAGGCCACCGCGGCCAGAGCGACCCCCGCGGCGTACAGGACCAGGCGCCGGCGGATCCGCACCTAGTCCTCCCTCAGGACGTAGCCGACGCCCCGCACCGTGTGCAGCAGGCGCGGCTCGCCGTCCGCCTCCGACTTGCGACGCAGGTAGCCCACGTAGACGTCCACCACGTTCGAGGCCGTTTCGGAGTCCATGCCCCACACGGCGTCCAGCAGGGCCTGGCGCGACAGGACGAGACGGGGGTGGCGCAGGAAGTGCTCCAGCAGGGCGAACTCCAGGGCCGACAGCTCGAGCGTTCGGCTGCCGCGCCGGGCTTCGTGGGCGCCGGCGTCCATCGTCAGGTCGGCGAAGGCCAGGCTCTCCGAGCGGCCGGGAGCGGCGCGCCGCAACAGGGCCCGCACTCGGGCCACCAGCTCGTCGTAGGCGAAGGGCTTGGGCAGGTAGTCGTCGGCGCCGCTGTCCAGGCCGGTCACGCGATCGCCGATCGAATCGCGGGCGGTCAGCATCAGGATGGGCAGCGTCTCGGAGCCCTCGCGCAGGCGACGGCAGACCTCGATGCCATCGATGCCGGGCAGCATCACGTCCAGCACCACCAGGTCGGGGATCGAATCGCGGGCCATCTTCAGGGCACTCGGCCCGTCCACGGCCAGGCTGACGCGGTAGCCCTCGTAGGCCAGGACGCGCCGAATCGAGGCCGCCAGGCGGCGGTCGTCGTCGACGACCAGGATCGAAGCCGAGGGGCTCACTCCCACATCTTCCATCAAGGCGACTCCAGGGGTCAGGCCGGAAGCGTAGGGGCGCCCGATGAGGACGGCATGAGGGCTCGATGAGCGGGCGATGAGACAGGGCGGGCGAACGAGTCTGCGGCGCTGACCGCCGCCTTCCTGCCATATGTCGCCGTGTGTGGCACGAGGCCAGTCGCCAGCGGCGCTGACCGCCGCCTTCCTGCCATATGTCGCCGTATGTGGCACGAGGCCAGTTGAACGGGCCATTGCCCACGCCGTGTTAGTCGAAAGAGGCTAGCGGACCACGATCCGGCCGCTCCGTCGCCGTGGCTCCCAGACTCGTGCTACGTGGGGTGGAATCTGGCAGGAAGGGGCAGCCAGACGGCAGCCACACCGCCTCCGGAGCCGCGCTGCCGTCGCCGGAGCCTCAGCTGCGGAAGACGGCCAGCAGGGCGACCCCCACGAAGATCCCGGCCACGCCCCAGCGCTGCTGTAGCGACAGCCGCTCGCCGAACACCAGGAAGGCCAGCACCGCGGCCACGGCCGCGAACTGGCTGGCCAGCACCGCGGCCACGGCGATGCTCTGCTGGGCCCCGACCACGTAGGACGCGTTGCCGAACAGCTCGGCCGCGCCGATGGCCACGACCAGCGGCACGGCGGGGCGCGACAGGCGGAGGCGGCCGGTGAGCGCCAGCGGCAGCGCGACTACCGCCACGCCCAGGAGCCGGGGTGGCATGACCGCGGCGAACGGGGTCAAGGTGGCTCCGAGACGGGCGGTGCTGAAGATGGACACTCCGAAGCACAGCGCCCCGGCCGAGCCGTACAAGATCGCCCTGCGCTCGTCGCCGGGGCCCGAATGCGCGGCCGGCTCCCCGCCCCTGGCCAGGGCCACGACGGCCACTCCGGCGGCGATCAGGGCCAGAGTCAAGGCTACCGGCACGGACAGCCGCTCGCCGGCCACGATCGAGAAGACGGCGGCCATCGCCCCCTCCGTCGAGGAGAGCGCGGCCACGACGCCCACCTTGCCGATCTTCATGCCCCTGAAGACCAGCAGCAGGCCGATGATGCTGCCCAGGCTCGCCCCGGCCAGCCAGAAGCTCAGCTCCGGGGTAAGGGCCGGCAGCGGCCCGGAGGCCAGCGCCAGGGGAACGCCCGCCACCGTGCCGATCAGCATGATCCAGGCCAGCGTCGAGGCTGCGCCGATCAGACGGCTCGACCGCCCGGACAGGAGCGCCGTGGTGGCCCACATGAAGGCGGCCCCGAGGCCGCCGGCGATGGCAAGCATGGGCGCAGTCTGAGGCCAACTCGCCGCGAGCGCTGAGCTGTCGCGTTTCCGGATGGTCCCCTTGGCCCCGCCGGCCTCGCCTCAGGCTTCCGCCACGGCCTTTAGGACGCGGCAGGCTCGCAGCGTGACCCACTTGCTGGGCCGGCCCTGGACGTCCACGTCGCGGGCCATCTTGCCCTGGTAGGCGTAGCGGTTGGGCCAGCGGCCCTCGGCGTCCTGCTGGGCCAGGAGCCACTCGACGGCGTTGCCAAGGCGCGGATCGCCGGCCGCGCCCGCCTCGCACACCGCCTCCAGGACCTGGAGCACGTCGGACACGTAGCCCACCGGGAAGGCCAGCTTGAACCACGAGCCGTTGGGCTTGCTGTTGCCCGGCGGCATGGGGTAGTCGGCGACCGAGGGGTCGCGGCTGAGCAGGAAGTCGATGCCGTCCGCGAGGGCGGCGGCCGCGGCCGGGCTGCGCCGATCGGCCGGGATGCGGGCCAGGGCCAGCACCGCCTTGACCGCCCCCCAGGCGCAGGACTGACCGTAGTTCGCGCCGCAGCGGAAGCCGGGCCCGGGCGTGACCGCGTACCAGCGGTCGATGCCTTCGCCGCTGATCGCCGCCGCCTCCCAGCTGATGGCTCGCTGGACCCGCTCGTCGTCGAGCAGGCCGAAGCCGATGAACGCCCGCAGCAGGTTGCCGTTGAGGCAGTGGATCGCGCCCGAGGAGACGCCGCCCACGGCCAGGCCGCCGTTCTGGCCCTGGGCATGGTCCAGCACGTACTCGCAGCCGAGCCTGACGCGCGGATCGGCCCCGTCGGCGCCCATCTGATCCAGGAAGATGACCGACCAGACGCTGCTCGAGTACTTGGGCAGGTAACCGGGCCCGGGCTTGACCCACCAGCCCTCGGGGGCCTGGGCGGCCAGGATCGAAGCGATCGGGTCGGCGGCCATGGCGGCCTTCTGCGCGGCGGCAGTTACGGCATCGCGGGCGGGCCGGTCGAGCAGGTCGCGCAGGGCCAGGTGGCGCACCGCCGGGTCCGATTCCTCGACCAGCCAGGGCAGCGGGTCGCGCCTCAGGCGATCGGTCCAGTGGCTCATGCTTGTCCCTCCGCACTTGACTCCAGGCGGGACCACTGTACCCTCTCCCGTGCGAGCGGCCGCCTGCCGGTGCCGGACCCACCATCGGCGCCCGGGGTACGTCGGGTGTCTGAGCAGGGCGGGCCGTTCTGAGGTGGTTATGGGCCGTTTGGGTGACCCCCCCGGACCACTGGCTAATTGCGTTGGGCGCCCGTTGGACGGACCTTGCATACATCATGGTCGCCATGTGCCGTCTCCTGCCGCGCACCTGCCGCGTTGAGCGCGGGGGTACGTCATGAGCATGCCAACTGACGCCCCGGCCCTGATCCAGTACGCCTGCGAGCGCTGCAAGACCAGGTTCGTCCTGCCGCCCTCCAACCGAAAGCTGGGCCCGATCGGCCGGGTCAAGGCGACGGTGACCGCCATCGGCCGGACGTTCCGCGACCACGAGGGCTATTCGGTCGCCTACGACGGCGTGCGGCGCCAGATGCTGGCCAAGATGGACGACGACGCCTACCAGTCGTTCGTCCAGAGCTTCAAGTTCTGCCACGAGTGCCGGCAGTTCGTCTGCTCCGAGTGCTGGAGCAACTCCCGCAAGACCTGCCTGGGCTGCTTCGCCAAGGCGGCCGGGACGCCGGCGGGGAAGCAGAAGCCGGCCTATGCGCCGCAGGGGCCGTCCGTGCCGCGGCCCGAGCCCCGCTTCGTCACGTCCAGGAAGCGCCGCCACGTCTCCACCCAGGCCAGCCTGCTGGTGATGGCCGCCGCCGTCCTGCTGCTCGTCGTGGAGCTGGCGATCGCCCTGCCCGGCTCGGGCGCCGCCAGGGAGTCGTCGCCCAGCGCCCCGGTGGCGGGCGTGACCCAGACCGACGGGGTCAGCCCCGGCCCGAGCGGGACGGCCGATGCCACGGCCACCGAGACGGCCACACCGACTGCGACCCCCACGTCGACACCCAGTTCCAGCCCGACCGAATCGCCGTCACCCACGTCGACGCCCACGCCCACTCCCAGGCCGCCCACTCCCAGGCCGCCCACCCCCAAGCCGCCGACGCCGAAGCCCACGCCCACGCCGCCGCCGGCCCCCGCCATCAAGTGCAACGGCGCCAGCGGGACGATACACATGCCTGCGGATCCCAGCACGCCCGTCACCTGCACCTGGACCAACCGGCCCACCGGCGCGACGGGGCAGTGGTAC
>DAOUEA010000092.1:0-11513 GCA_034430475.1 Chloroflexota bacterium
ATCTCGTCTTCGGGGCGATAGCCGCGCCGCCGGCAAGCTCGCCCACGGCGACGCCGACCCAGCCCGCGGCCGTCTCGAGCCGCGCCGCGCAGTGGACCAACATCACACCCGACCAGCTGGCCCAGATGCTCGAGCAGAAGGACTTCACGCTGCTCAACGTCAGGACGCCCTACAGCGGCGAGATCGAGGGCACGGACCTCTGGATCCCCTACGACCAGCTGGCGGCCCGGGCCTCGGAGCTGCCCGCGGACAAGAGCGCGAAGATCGTCGTCTACTGCCGGACCGGGAGTACCAGCGCCATCGCCGCCCAGACCCTCCTGAACCTGGGCTACAGCAACGTCTGGACCCTCGAAGGCGGCATGAACGCCTGGACGGCCTCCGGGCGGACGCTGGTCGACAAGAACCGCTGACCAGCTCGCCGCCGCGGCGGCCAATCCCCCACTCAGCCCTGGGTGCTCAGCCCCGGCCGCTCAGCCCTGGGTCCCGCTCGATCCCTGGCCGAGCGCATCGGGATCGGCGTTCGGGCCCGTCACCAGGACCTCGCCCTCGATCGGCGCAGCGCCTTCGGGGCTCACGATCCGGTAGCGATGGTGCACCTCCACCGGGCCCGCGGAGAGGGTCGCCCCGACCGAGCAGTACTTCAACGCCGACAGCTCAATCGCCCGCCGAACGGCCGCTTCCTCGACGGCCGGCCCCTCCACGTCGTGGATCACATCGGCCCGGGTGAAGATCGACGGCATAGGCTCGTCGCGCTGCGCGGCTTCCACCGTGACTTCGTAGCGGCTCACGGCCTGGCGCTTCTTGTGCAGGATCGAGATCACGTCCATGGCCGTGCAGCCTGCATGGGCAACTGCCACCAGCTCGGCCGGCCTGGGTCCCGCGTCCCCCTCCTTGTTGTCCAGCACCAGCTCGTGGCCGGAGCCGGTGGCGACCCTGAACCGGAGCCCGGTCCCGTCGTAGCGGGCAATGGCCGTCTTGACACTCACTTCTCTACTCCTGGTCTGCTTTCTTGCGCCGCAGGACAAGCAGGGCGTCGATCGACCCATGTCCGGGCGGCTTAGCCTGGGACACCGCGTCCGCCCGCTCGACCTCCAGCTCCTCGTCGGTCCCCATCAAGGGCAAGGCGATCTCCTCAGCCGTGAACAGGCGATCCGGGCTTGGGCCGGGGATGCCCAGGCCCTCCTGAGCCCTGTGATGGCCCACGATCACCAGCCTCCCGCCCGGCGCCACGGCAGCCGCGGCGTGCCGGTAGACGGGCTGGCGCTCGGGGGGCGGCAGGTGCAGGTAGACGATGACCACAAGGTCGAACGAGCGCTCCGGGGGCGACCAATCGAACAGGTCGCGCTCCAGCCACTTGACGACGACTCGCTCGGCCCGGGCCCTGGCCCGCCCGTTGGCCAGCCCTACGGGCGACCAATCGACGGCCGTCGTCCGCCAGCCCTGGCTCGCGATCCAGACCGCGTTCGTGCCGCTGCCGCAGGCCAGCTCCAGGGCCCGGCCGGGAGCCTCGCCCGGACCGAGCAGGCCCGGCAGGGCAGCCGCCAGCGTTGGGTTCGGCCCGGGGCCTTCGAAGTCGCCCGCCCGGTGCCTCTCGTCCCAGCTCAGACGCCTCTCGTCGACGGTCATGATCGCTTCCGCCCCAGCGGTTGCCGGCTCCGGGACCAGGCAGCCATGCCTCCCCTCACCGAGGTCGCGCCCGTGAAGCCGCGCCCCAGCAGGAAGCGGGCGGCCACCAGGCTGCGATCGCCGTGCTCGCAGATCACCGCCAGCGGCCAGTCCCGGGGCAGCTTCCAGGCCATCGTGGGCAGCATCCCGAGCGGCACGTGAATGGCACCATCGACGTAGCCGCGCCGCCACTCCCAATCCTGGCGAACGTCAAGGAGGTGGACCTCGCCGGCCGCCATCAACCGTTCGAGCTCGGCGACGTCCATCTCCGGTGCGGCGGTCATCGCGGCAGTCATCGCGGCAGTCATCACCTCGTGCTGGACCGGCCGGGTTTCAGGCCGCCGCCGAGACGAGGAACTCCTCGTGCAGCACGGCCGGCAGGTCGCTGGCTTCGATTATCAGGTGATCCACCGAATCGAGCGAGATCTTGGTGCCGGTGTGCCTGCCGAAGAGAACGCGATCCCACGGCCACCCCAATCGCCGATAGCGACATGTGGGCCTCCTAGGCGGCGTCCAGGCCGAGCAAGCTGTCGATCCGGCCTCGGTCGAAGCCGACGATGGGCCGGCCGTCTATCTCCACGACGGGGACGCCCATCTGTCCCGTGCGCCGAACCATGTCGCGGCCGGCAGCCATATCACGGCTGACGTCGACGTCCCGGAACGGGACTCCCCTGGACCGCAGGTACGACTTGGCGGCGGTGCACCAGGGACAGGTCGGCGTCGAGAAGACGACGACCCGGTGGCTGCCGCCGGTTGAGGTGTTCTTGTGCGAGAGGTAGCTGCCCATCAGTTCTGTCACTCCGGTGTCGGTGGCTCGACTGGCTGCACAGTACCAACAGTTGCGTCGTTGCGCAAGTACATTACTAGGCAGGCAACGGAGTCGTCCACAGCAGACGACCGGCCGACCGCACGGGCCGACCAACGGAGTCGCCCACAGCAGACGACCGGCCGACCGCACGGGCCGAGCGGTCGCTCGGGGAAGGCCCTAGATGAAGAGGGAGGTCTCCGCCTCAGACATGAGCTGCAGGGCGAAGGCGGCTCCGACAGGCTCCTCCATGCCCTCGATCAGGTCGTCCTGCTTGAGGCCGAACATGTCGAGGGTCATCTGGCAGGGGTAGAACTTGACGCCGAGCGCCTGGCCCATCTCCAGCAGCTCCTTGGGCTTGGAGACGTTGTACCGCTTGGCCAGCTTGAACATCATCCACGGGCCCATGCCCATGAAGTTCATCTTGCTGAGCTTGCGGTGGCTGACGCCGGGCCGCTGCATGAAGGACATCATCTTCTGCATCCAGTTCTCACCGGTGATGCGCTTCTTGTCCTTCACGAAGGTCTGGAGGCCCCAGAACGTCACGAAGACGCTTGTCTCCATGGCCATGGCGCCGGCCGTGGAAGCCAGGATCATCGTGGCCCAGGTCTTCTCCAGCTCACCGCTGTAGGCGATGATGACCAGCTTCTTGGGCTTCTCCGCGGCAGCTGCCGGCTTCGCGGCGCGCGCGGCCGGTGCCTTGGCGGCGGCCCTGGCGACAGGCCTGGCAGCTGTCCTGGCGGTTGCCCTTGCGGGACTCATCTCGTTGAGATCCTTTCGTCTGAAGCCTTCTGGGCGGCCGCACGACGGCGGCCACTCCCTGGCGACTGCTTGATGGCGGCTACTTGATGCGGAGGAAGAAGCGGAATTCGCCGTCCCCGGCCACCTGCTCGACCAGCTCGTTGCCGGTCGCCCTGGACCAGGCCTCGAAATCCTTGACCGACCCGGGATCCGTGGCGATCACTTCCATCAGGTCGCCGGAGGCGAGGCCCTTGGCGGCCTGGGCCGTCTTGACGATCGGCAGCGGACAGGACAGTCCTCTGGCGTCGACGGTGGTCTTGATATCGGACTTGCCCACGTCTGCGATTCCTTTCAGATGAACACGATCTGGCCGGAGCCAGCGTTGATGAAGAAGGCGGCTATGCCCTGAACGCCGTCGACCAGCGGATCGAGGTCCGACTGCTCGAACTTCAGGACTTTCATCGATTGGGAGCAGGCCTGGATGTCGATCTCGCCCAGCTCCTTGGCGGCGCGGAGGGTGTCGGACCAGCTCGCCTGCCCGGCCCTGGCGGCCGTTTCGAACGCCGCGCGGCCCTTCTCGCCGGCCTCGGGCGCAAGCCCGTGATCGGCCCCCGTGCTGTCCTTGCGGAACGCGTCCAGCGCCCAGTACTGCAGGAGGATGTGGACCGGCTTGCCCATCGCCGCACCTCCGGCGGCCAGGGTCGCGGCGGCCATCAGCTTGTCGTCGGTGCCGGAGAACAGCACCAGCGAGATCGTCTCGTCCATCCCTGTCTTCATCCCTTCGTGCCTTCGTGTCCTTCGGTCGGTCTTCGCGGTCGTCGGTCGGTCTTCGCGGTCGTTCGGTCGCTCTTCGGGCCTTCGTTCTCGGCGGTCCCTGGCCCCGGGGGCTTCGGGCCGCGGGCCGTTCTGTCGATCGGCCGGCCTTCGACCGCTTCCTTTCAGTCGGTGGATCTGCCGGCAGGGGCTCTCCCCAGCTCGGCCTCCGTCAGCCGTTCGGCCCCGGCCTCCGCGGCGCGGGCGGCTGCGGCTGAGATGCGGGAGATGCGGCGCACTAGCACGCCTCGCATGGTTTCGCAGGCGACGATGATCTCGGGGTCGCTGAGCCGGTAGCGCATCTCGCGTCCGTCGCGCTCGGCTTCCACGATTCCCCCGGCGCGCAGCACGGCCAGGTGTTGCGAGACGTTCGGCTGGCTGATCCCGATCGCCTCTGCCAGGCGGTTGACCTCGCACGGCCCCTCGGCCAGCAGATGGATGATCTCCAGCCGCCGCGAGTTGGCCAGCGTCTTCAGAACGTCCGCCTGGAGCTTGAACACCTCGTCCATAGCATGCACTCTATCACATATGCGCACGTGCGCATAGTATGCAGTTGGGGGATTTCGGTCAGATGCTCACCGGGAGAGCGTCTGACGCACCCTGGCCCCGGTTTCGGTCAGATGCTCACCGGGAGAGCGCTATCTCCGATCCACGGCCGGCGACCCCTGCAATCCCCCCTTTCGGCCTGTCGATGGCGAGACTCCAAGCGTGCGACCTGGCTCGCCGGGTCGCCGGATCCTGCCCCGGCCTCCCGGATTGCGGACAACGCTCACGGTGCGAGCATCTGCCAGAAACCAGATGCCGCGGAGCTGGCCCGCGGGCCTGCGGACCCAACGCCGCACCTCCACGGTCCTGGCGGGAAGCGCGGCTCCGAAGACCCCCTCCAGACGAGCCACAGCGCGCCGGGCTGTGCTGTCTGCAGGCAGCGCCAGGACCGATCCGACCGTCTGAGTCCGCCAGCCCCGCTCGCTCGCGACCACGCCCGGCACCACCCGAACCCGCGTATCCATCGCCCGAAGCGTTGCCTGGACGTCGCGCAGCTCGCTCTTGACCTCGATCAGTAGCAACGCCTGTGCGGCGGGCTGCCATGCAACTACGTCCACCGAGCCCCGCTCCCCATAGCGGTTGAACGTGTACTCGGGGACGACTGCCCAGCCAGGGCCCAGCGCGGCGATCGCCGCCTGGACGAGCCTGGCGTGGCGAGCATCCAGAAGCCGGTCCGGCTCCGGTCCGCGCGTCCTGGGCGCCAACTGGATCGACGTGTCGAGCGCGCGACAGATCAGGCGGATCGTCGCCACTGGCAGGCCGTCGATGCACCCGCGCTCCAGGCGCGCCACTGTCTGGCGTGAAACGCCCGCCTGGGTCGCCACGTCAACCTGGCGAAGCCGCCGGCGCCGCCGCTCGGCTCGGGCGAAGGACCCCAGCCTCAGGTCATCCATGCCCCAGATCATGGACCGCGCCGCTCACCCGGAGCTTACGCGGCCGGATGGACGGGCGGCCGGATGAACGTACGAATGGGCGAACCGGCGGCCGGGTCCCCGAAGGAGTCCGGCCGACAGTGGCGGGCGATCAACCGCAAGCGGTGCCGGAGCAGCCGAAGTCGAAACTGCCGGACACCGTGACGTTGGCGATCACGGTCTGGAGATCGTCGCCGACCTCGTGGGCCTTGAACTCGAAGTTGCCCGCGAATTCGCTGCCGTCGAGCGCCGTGACGTTGAGCGTGCCCGGCTCCGATACGCCCCACATCGTGGTGTCGCCGATGGTCAGGAGCATCGACGCCTGGCCCGACTCACCGCCGCCCAGAATGCCGCCGGCCGCGATCACGTACGTGCCCGGCCCTTCCGGGAAATCGGCCGTTGTCGGGGAGCCGGCCGAGGTCAGCGACAGATGACCCGCATCGCCCTGGCAGTTGATGAGGAAACTCGCGTCATTGGCCGACATGTCGAACATCTCGCGATCCGCCGAATCGAGCCAGTAGGTCAGGAGCACGGAGCTCAGGTTCTGCTGCTCGCTCCATGAGACGTTGACGTCGCCGGTGATCTTGACCTCGCAGGAGCCGCCTCCGACGTTTGCGAAGCTGATGGCCGGGGTCTGGTCGCTGCCGCCACCCATGTCGCCGCCACCGGTGGACGCGCCCGGCGTGGCGGGCCCGCCGGTCGAAGCGGAGCTGCCGCAGGCGGCCACGGCGAAGACGGCCGTCAGCAGCAGAGAGGTCACGGAGGAAACCCGTGGAATGTTCATTCCTCTACTCCTCAATATTCGTGTGAGAGGAGTCTCGCCCTCGGCGACGTCCCGGCGGTGCAGGAGGCCAGCCCGTTTCGGCAGGCGGCACGCCCGATCGGGCGGCACGCTCGAAGGGGCGGCGCAGGCGGCACGCCCGAGGGGGCGGCACGCCCGAGGGGGCGGCGCGGGCGGCACGCGGAAGGGGTGGTGCGGCCGTAGATCGTCCGTCAGCAGATGCGAGGCAGCTGCTCCCCGACCAGCATGTCGACGATGCGCTGCGAGCCGACCAGGGTGCGCATCGTGACCATGCCCGGATGGTCGGCCACGACGCGGCCGATCTCCACCGCCTCGGCGCCCGCCCCGGACGCTTCGGCGCGCATGGCCGCCAGCACGGCCTCGGCCGCCTCACCCGGGACCACGGCCACGAGCTTGCCCTCGTTGGCGACGTGGAGCGGGTCCAGGCCGAGCATCTCGCAGGCGGCGCGGACAGGGCCCGGGATGGGGATGGTTTCCTCGCGCAGCTCCACTCCCACGCCAGACGCGGCCGCGATCTCGTTCAGCGTCGACGCCAGGCCGCCGCGTGTCGGGTCGCGCAGCACCCGCACCTCCGGGCAGGCCGCGACTATCGACGCCACCAGCCCCCACAACGGCTGCGTGTCCGAGGCGATGTCGGCCTCGAAGCCCAGCCCCTCACGGATGCTCATGACGGCCACGCCGTGCAGGCCGATGGGGCCGGACAGCAGGACCGCGTCCCCATCTCCCGCCCGATCCGCCGAGACGGAGACGCCCGGGGCCACGAGTCCAATGCCGGCGGTGTTGACGAACAGCCCGTCGGCCGCACCGCGCCCCACGACCTTCGTGTCGCCGGTGACGATCCGCACGCCCGCCCTCGAGGCCGCCCGCGCCACCGACTCGGTCACGCGACGCAGCTCCTCCACCGGCAGCCCCTCCTCGATGACGTAGGCCAGGGACAGGGCCAGCGGCTGGGCGCCCATCATGGCCAGGTCGTTGACGGTGCCGTTGACCGCCAGCTCGCCGATGTCGCCGCCCGGGAACTCCAGCGGGCTGACGACGAACGAATCGGTCGTGAAGGCGAGGCGCTGCCCGGCCACCTCCACCACGGCCGCGTCGTTGAGCGGTCCGCCCGGGGTCACGGCCGCCAGCGCGGGCCCCAGCACGTCGCGCATCAGGGCCGCCGAGAGCTGCCCGCCCGAGCCATGCCCCAGCAGCACCCTCGCCCGCTCGGGGATAGGCGCCGGGCACGAGAGGTCGGCGGGATTGACGGCAGGGCCGCCCGGGGCGGACGGGGCGCCCGACGACGAAGCGGACGAGGATGAAGGAACGGACGGTGCCGGTGGGACGGATGGTGCCGAGCCCTTCGGCGGGCGGCGCGCGCTCACCCGCGAGCCTCCGGGGTGCGCGCGGCGGCGCCCGACAGGTCGTACAGCGGCAGGGCCGTAGGAGCGGCCAGTCCCCGCCCCGCGGCATGGTAGGCCGCGCAAGTGCCCTCGGCCGAGACCATCGGCGCGCCCAGCGGCCGGGCCGGCGTGCACAGCACCCCGTAGGCCGTGCAGTCGAGTGGCGTCTTCGTCCCCTGCAAGATGGCGCCCGCGATGCAGGCCGGGTGCTCGGCGGTTTCGATCGCGCCCACCTCGAATCGCTCTTCCGCGTCGAACCGCGCGAATTCGGGCCGCAGGCGATACCCGGACGACGGGATCGCACCGATCCCACGCCACTTGCGGTCGCCCACTTCGAAGACCCGGAAGATCGCCTCCTGGGCCGCGCGGTTGCCCTCTCGCCGGACCGCCCGGGCGTACTGGTTCTCCACCTCGGCTCGCCCCGACTCGAGCTGGCGGATCGCCATCAGGATCCCCTCCAGCAGGTCGAGCGGCTCGAAGCCGGTGATGACGATCGGCACGTGGTAGCGCTCGGCGATCGGCTCGTACTCCTCCCAGCCCATCACCGCGCAGACGTGGCCTGCGGCCAGGAAGGCCTGGACCTGGTTCGAAGGCGCGCGCAGGATCGCCTCGAGGGCCGGCGGCACGAGCACGTGGCTGACCAGCACCGAGAAGTTCGGGAGATCCAGCCGCGAAGCCTCCCAGACCGCCATCGCGTTGGCCGGAGCGGTCGTCTCGAAGCCGATGGCGAAGAAGACGACCTGCCGCTCGGGGTTGGCCTGGGCCAGCCGAACGGCCTCCAGCGGCGAGTAGACGGTTCGGACGTCGGCCCCGCGCGCCTTGAGCGCCAGCAGGTCGGCCGAGGAGCCCGGCACGCGCAGCATGTCGCCGTAGCTGGTGAAGATGACGTCCGGCCGGGCGGCGATGGCCAGGGCCTTGTCGATCTGTTCCAGCGGCGTGACGCAGACCGGGCAGCCGGGCCCGTGGATCATGCGCACGCCTTCCGGCAGCGCCTCGTCGAGCCCCTGCTTGACCAGGGTGTGGGTCTGCCCGCCGCAGACCTCCATCAGGTTCCAGGGCCGGGTCGTCTCGCGCCTGATCTCGTCGACCAGCTTGCGGGCCAGGTCCCCGTCGCGGAACTCGTCGATGTACTTCATGGAACCGGGGGCGGCTCGCCCAGTTCGGCCGCCATCCCTTCGGCGTCGATCATGCGCAGCAGCTCGAGCGTCTTCTGCGCTTCCTCCTCGTCCAGGCGGCTGATGGCGAAGCCGACGTGGACGATGACGTAGTCACCCACCTCCACCTCGGGCACGTAGGCCAGGCAGGCTTCCTTGCGCACCCCTCCGAAGTCGACCCGCGCCATGCGCAGCTCGCCCCCGTCGTCGATCTCAACAACCTTGCCCGGGATCCCGAGGCACATCGGCGCTACTCCTGTGATGCCAGCCGCGCGGCCGCGACGGCCGCCTGACCGTAACTGATTCCGCCGTCGTTCGCCGGGACCAGGTGATTGGTGTGGACCTCGAAGCCGGCGGCCCCGAGGCGATGGACGAGCTTCTCGGCCAGCCACTGATTCTGGAAGACTCCGCCCGAAAGCACGACCGTCGCCAGGCCGGTGTCCCGCCTGACGTCCTCCACGATGTCGGCGGTCACGGCGGAGATCGTCTCATGGAAGCGTCCAGCCAGCGCCTCGACCTCTTCGCCGTTGGCGCGGGCCTCCAGGAGCGCGGCCAGGGTGGGCCGCGGATCGTAGACGAGGAGATCGCCGCAGCGGGTCAGCCGGTACGGGAGGGGGTCATGGGCGCCGTCGGGCGCGAGCAGCTCCAACTCCACGGCCGCCTGGGCCTCGTACTCGACGACGTCGCGGATGCCCAGCAGGCTGGCCGCGGCGTCGAACAGGCGACCGGCCGAGGAGATGCGGGGCGAGTTGAGGCCGCGCGCCAGCTGCACCCGAACCACTTCGACCTCGCGGGGGTCGAGCCGATCGAGGAAGGCCCGAGCTGGTTCGGCAGGCAGCCAGCCGGCGACCTCGACCGAACCGGCCGAACCCTCGGGCTCGAACGCTTCGGCGGCCAGCAGGTAGCCCAGCGCCATGCGGTACGGCTTCTTGACCGCCAGCGCCCCGCCGGGCATCGGCGCGTATCCGAACCGCGCCACCCGCCGGTAAGTGGCGAGAGTGGCGACCAGCACCTCGCCACCCCAGAACGTGCCGTCGTCGCCCATGCCCAGCCCGTCGAAGGCCACTCCGATGACCTCGCCCGCGAGGCCGGCCTCGGCGGCGGCAGAGGCCACGTGGGCGTGGTGGTGCTGGACGCCGATCCTCCGCCCCTCGGCGAACTCCCGAACCGCGTACTGCGTTGACAGATAGGCCGGGTGCAGGTCGTGGGCGACGTAGACCGGCTCGAGATCGAGCAGCCGGCGCAGGTGGGCCAGGTTCGTCTCGAAGGCCCGGTAGGTCAGCAGGTCCTCCAAGTCGCCGGTGTGCGGGGCCACGTGCGCCCGCGCTCCGCGGGCCAGGGCGAAGGTGTGCTTCAGCTCCGCGCCGGCGGCGAGCACGGTCGCCCCGGCGGGCAGCGCCACGGGCAGGGGCAGCGGCTCGGGGGCGTAGCCGCGGCCGCGGCGGATGATGCTCTCCCGCCCGCCCACGACCCGTGTCACGGAGTCGTCGTAGCGGGCGCGGATCTCGCGGTCGTGGCTCAGGAACGAGTCGGCGATGCCCGCCAGCCGCTCCAGCGCCTCGGCGTCGTCCGTGGCCAGCGGCTCGTCGGAGAGGTTGCCGCTCGTCAGCACGATCGGCCGCCCGACGCCCTCCAGCAGCAGGTGGTGCAGCGGCGTGTACGGCAGGAAGAGCCCGATGCGCCGGTTCAGGGCCGCGGCTCGGGCAGGGTCGTCCTCCAGGCCCGCCACGCCGTCGGCCAGGGTGGGCACGGCGCCCGCGACCGCTCCCTCGCCACCCCGCCGCTCCAGCAGCACGATCGGCCGGGCCGGTGACGTCAGCAGCGCCTCCTCCTCGGCCGAGATGACCGCCAGCGCGCGGGCCGCCTCAACGTCCCGGACCATGACCGCGAACGGCCGCGCCCAGCGTTGCTTCCGGTCGCGCAGCCGGGCCACGGCTGCGGCGTCGGCGGCGTCGCAAGCCAGGTGGTAGCCGCCCAGCCCCTTGACGGCCACGATCCGCCCGGCGCGAAGATCCGCGACAGCCGCCTCCAGCGCCGCCTCTCCCCGCCCCCCTGCCGCCGCCTCGCCCGGCCGCCGGTAGGCCAGTGCCGGCCCGCAATCCGGGCAGGCGACCGGCTCGGCGTGGAAGCGACGGTTCGAGGGATCGCGGTACTCGGCCTCGCAGGCGTCGCACAGGGCGAAGGCCCGCATCGACGTCCGGGCCCGGTCGTAGGGCAGCTCGTCGATGATCGTCGCCCGCGGCCCGCAGTTGGTGCAGTTGGTGAAGGGGTAGCGGTAGCGCCGATCGGCCGGGTCGAACAGTTCGCGCAGGCAGTCGTCGCAGGTGGCTATGTCGGGCGGGAAAAGCCGTTCGGTCGCCGCCTCGACCTCGCTCTCGTCGATCGTGAAGCCGGATCCCACCTCGAACGCCGGTTCGGCCCCCCGAACCGCCACCTCCTCGACCCGAGCCCGTGGGGGCGCATCGGTTCGAATCCGCCGCGCGAACTCCTCGACCGCGGATGCCGGCCCGGCAACCGAGATCTCCACCCGGCCGGCCTTGTTGATGACCGTCCCGTCCAGCCCCAGCTCATTCGCCAGCCGCCACACGAACGGCCGAAAGCCGACTCCCTGGACGACCCCCTTCACCTCCAGCGCGCGAGCGACTCGCTCCCCCGGCGCCGCCGGGTTCACCGGATGCGCTCCAGCTTCTCGAC
>DAOUEA010000093.1:0-1644 GCA_034430475.1 Chloroflexota bacterium
GAGTGGCGGGCGATGTTGCTCAGGCCCTCGCGGGCGATCGAGAGCAGGTGGCTCGTCTGGTCGGGCGCCAGGTCCGACTCCTCCATGCCCCTCGCCTCCACGTCCACGTCGATCATGCTGTTGACCCGGAATTCGTCGGCCAGGGCAGCCAGGCCACCGGCCAGCCCGGCCTGCGCGAGCAGCTCGGGGCGCAGGCCGAAGATGAAGTTGCGGATGTCGCGGATCGACTGGTCGAGCGAGTCGATGGCCCGCTCCACTCTCTGGCGGGCTTCGTCGGGCTCGTCGGCCATCAGCTCCGGCACGTCCTCGAGCGAGAGGCCCACGGCATAGATGCTCTGGATGATGCTGTCGTGCAGGTCGCGGCCGATCCGCTCGCGCTCCTCCACGATCGCCAGGCGTTGCACCTGCTCGTGAAGGCGCGCGTTCTCGATGGCGATGCCGGCGTGCACGGCGAACATCTCGACCAGCCGCTCATCGTCTTCGGTGAACTCGCCGGCGGGCTGCTTGTTGGCCAGGTAGAGCCGCCCGATCGACCGGCCACGAGCGCTGACGGGGACGCCCATCAGCGAATGCATCTCGGGATGGTGGGGCGGGTAGCCGTGGCGGCGCTGGTCCCTTGCGACGTCCGCGACTCTGATCGGGACGGTGGCCGCGGCGATCACGCCCAGCAGCCCGAGGCCCCTGGGCGGCGAGCCCACCCTCTCTCGCTCGGCCCGGCTCATGCCGCTGGTGATGAACTTCTCGAACCCGCTGTCGCTCTCGGCGATGCCCAGGGCCGCATACTGGGCGTGGGCCAGCTCGCGCACGCGATCCGTGATCAGCTGCAACACGCGGCCCAGGTCTAGGACGCCGGCGATGCCGCGGGTCGCGGCGTCGAGAGCGGCCATCTCCTCCGACGACTGGCTCGCCCGGGCCTGTGACCAGGCCGATTCGATGACGATCTCCAGACCGCGGGCCAGCGTCTCCGCGGCCTGGTCGGCCGCAGGCGAGGTGTCGAGGCGGAGGTGGGCCAGGGTTCGATCGCCCAGGCGGAGGTCGAAGGTGCGCAGGCCCGTTACGTCCTCGCCACCGGCCAGGCTCCCCCACCCCGCCTCGACTTCGGCCATGGGCGGTGCGTGCAGGTGGAGGTGGCCGCCAGCCAAGCCTGCCTTTTCGACCGCATGCCCGAACGCCTCGACGAAGTGGGCGCGGGTCGTGTCGCCCGGGGCACGTTGCCAGGCGTCCAGGGCAGCCGCCACGTCTCGCAGGCCGATCAGCCCGGCCGGGTCCCGGTCGCGGCTTGCCCGTCGCTCACCCCTGGGCGATCTGGCGGCAGAAGGCGAGGCACTCATCAGACCTGAGCCTAGCAGGACGGCCCTTGCCGCGCCGACGCTCCCCGGGGAAGGACGGCCCGCGGGAACGGGCCGGAGGTCCCTATGCCCTCATCGGGGTCACGCCCACCATCGCCTCCTACGAAAGGGCTGCGGCCCGGACACCCGCCCGAGAGAGCGCGATGCCTCGAATCGAGACAGTTCTGCTGGCCACCGACGGGCTGCCTGCGTCGGAGCCGGCCAACGAGCAAGCCATCGACCTGGCGATCCAGATGAAGGCGAAGCTGATCGTGGTCAGCGTCGTGGCTTCGCTGCGTCAGTCGTCCGAACCCCA
>DAOUEA010000094.1:0-109134 GCA_034430475.1 Chloroflexota bacterium
CGGTAGTCGTTCTCCTCTTCCTTGGGCCGCATCAGGTATGTGGCTTGAGCGGCCTCGTCCCAGCCGCGGGTCTCCATGCGCAGCGAGCCGCCGCCATCGAGCACCTTCGCCTGGCGCTCGATCTCGTGGGCGATGGCCCGCTCCACCGAGCGCATCGAGTTCATGTTCTTGATCTCGATCCGCGTCCCGAAGGCCTCCTCACCGCGCGGCCTGATCGACACGTTGGCCTCGACCCGCATCTGGCCGTTCTCCATCTCCGCGTGGCTGGCGCCGATGGTTCGCATCAACAGCCGCAGCTCCTCGGCATACCGTCGGGCCTGCTCGCCGGTTCGAATGTCCGGCTCGGTCACGATCTCCATCAGCGGCATACCAGAGCGGTTGAAGTCGATCAGGCTGACCCGCCGCGCGCCCTGGTCCTCATGGATCAGGCGACCGGTGTCCTCTTCCAGGTGGGCCCGGCGGATGCGGACCGTGAACGGCCCTTCGCTGGTATCGAAGGCCAGCTTCCCGTTGGCCGCCAGCGGCAGCTGGTACTGGCTGATCTGGTAGCCCTTGGGCAGGTCGGGGTAGAAGTAGTTCTTGCGATCCCAGCGCGTGGTGGGCGCAATCGTCGCTTCGATGGCCATGCCGGTGGCGATGACGTGCTCCACGGCTCGCTTGTTGATCGTGGGCAGGACGCCCGGCAGGCCCAAACAGACCGGGCAGCAACGGGAGTTCGGGGCTGCCCCATCGATCTCGGTGGAGCA
The DNA here is from genome assembly GCA_034430475.1 of Chloroflexota bacterium. Lineage (GTDB taxonomy): Bacteria > Chloroflexota > Limnocylindria > Limnocylindrales > CSP1-4 > Fen-1039. The sequence goes on from DAOUEA010000094.1 coordinate 747, forward strand.
GCCGCAGAACATCTTGCTGGCGGTCCGCAGCTGGCAGTGGATCTCGATGCCGATGACCGCCTCGTAGCGAGCCAGGGCACCCTTGCCCGGCCCTGCGCCCGCCGCGGTACCGGCAGCCGTCATTGCCTGGCCTGCAGCGGCTTCGCGAAGCGCTCGATGCGGACCAGGGCTTCGCGCAGCTCGGCCTCGCTGGTGGCGTAGCAGCACCGAACATGACCCTCACCCGCCTCGCCAAAGGCGGTACCCGGCACCACCGCCACCGACTCCTCGCGCAGCAGCTGCTCGGCGAACTCGTCGCTGGTCAGGCCCGTGGAGGTGATCTGCGGGAAGGCGTAGAAGGCGCCGAGCGGCTCGAAGGTCCGCAGGCCGATGGCGTTGAAGCCGTCCACGAGCACGCGCCGGCGATGGTCGTAGGAAGCGGTCATTCGGGCGATGTCCGGCTCGCCGGTCTTGAGCGCCTCGAGGGCCGCGTCCATGGCCACCGTGGGAGCGCACATGATCACGTACTGGTGGACCTTGAGGATCCCTTCCAGGATCTCCGAGGGGGCGCAGATGTAGCCGATGCGCCAGCCTGTCATGGCATAGGCCTTGGAGAAGCCGCCCATCAGGATCGTGCGCCGTCGCATGCCCGGCAGCGAAGCCATCGAGCGGAACTCGTAGCCGCCGTAGACCAGCCGGTCGTAGATCTCGTCGGTGTAGACCAGCAGGTCGTGGCGGACGGCGATGCGGGCGATCTCGTCCTGGACCTCGTGCGGCAGGACGGCCCCGGTGGGGTTGGACGGGTAGTTGAGGAGGATGGCCTTGGTGCGGGGGGTGATGGCCGCCTCCACCTTGGCCGGGTCGAGGGCGAAGTCCTCGTCGATGGTCGTGTTGACGCCCACCGGCACGGCGCCGGCGAAGATGATGCAGGGCCGGTAGCTGACGTAGGAGGGCTCGTGGGTGATCACCTCGTCGCCGGGATCGAGAGTCGCCCGAACGGCCACGTCCAGCCCCTCCGAGGCCCCGATGGTGATCAGGATCTCCTCTGTCGGGTCGTAGCGGAGGCCGTACAGCCGCTCCAGGTGATGGGACAGGGCCCGGCGTAGCTCGATCGTGCCGTAATTGCTGGCGTAGTGGGTCCGGCGCGACGCCAGGCTGTGCCGGCCGGCTTCGATGACCTGCTCAGGGGTGTCGAAGTCCGGCTCGCCCACACCCAGGCTGATGACGTCGGTCATCGTGGCCAGGATGTCGAAGAAACGGCGAATGCCGGAGCGCGGAACCTCGTCGACGCGACGCGCCAGCACGCGCGTCGAGAGAGGCGGGCGCTCGGGCTCGGACTCGGAGTTGAGGATCGAGGGGTCGGTCTTGAGTCGACTGGAACCGGTGGTCTTCATCGAATGGGTCCTCAGGCTTGTCCGCCCGAGCCGGTCGCAGCGGCGTTGGCTTGGCGCGCTTTCCGCTCTGCCGGGCTGGGCGTGGTCGGGTCGTCGGTCAGGTGCAGCTCGGCGGGCTCGACGTCCCGCCAGGGTGCTCTGGCCGATATCCCTTCGTAGGCCCGAGCCAGGCGCAGCATATCGAGCTCGCTCCACGGCGCTCCGATGACCTGGAGGCCGACGGGGAGCCCGTCCGAAAGGCCGGCCGGGATCGAGACGCCCGGCAGGCCGGCCATGTTGACGGGGAGAGTGCAGGCGTCCGAAAGGTACATGGCCACAGGATCGGCCATTCGGGCGCCCATAGGGAAGGCAACGGTTGGGCTGGTTGGGGCGCAGATGGCGTCGAAGCCGGCCGCCCAGACGGCGTCGAAATCCTGCTTGATGAGAGTCCGGACCTTCTGGGCCTTGAGGTAGTAGGCGTCGTAGTAGCCGGCCGAAAGGGCGTAGGTGCCGAGCATGATCCGGCGCTTGACCTCGGGGCCGAAGCCGCTGCCGCGGGTGCGCAGGTAGTCGGCGATGAAGTCGCCCGAGCTGCGGTCCGCCAGTCCGTACTTCACGCCGTCATAGCGGGCCAGGTTGGACGAGCACTCGGCGGGGGCGATGATGTAGTAGGTGGCCAGGCCGTACTCAGTGTGCGGGAGCGAGACCTCCTCGACGGCGGCGCCGGCCGATTCCATAGCCGCCACGGCCTCGCGAACGCGGGCTTCCACTCCCGGCTCCATGCCGGCCACGAAGTACTCCTTCGGCAGGGCTATGCGGCGGCCCTTCAGGTACGAGGCCGCCTCGTCGTCGCTCGCCGGGAGGGTCAGCAGCTCCGGCGGCACGGGCACGGGGGCCGAGGTGGCGTCGCGGCGGTCATGGCCGGAGACGGCGTGGAGCAGGATGGCCGCGTCGCGCACGTCTCGGGCGAACGGGCCGATCTGGTCGAGGCTGCTGGCGAAAGCCACGATGCCGTAGCGGCTGACCCGGCCGTAGGTGGGCTTCATGCCGACGATCCCGCACAGCGAGGCGGGCTGGCGGATGCTGCCGCCAGTGTCGGTACCGATCGAGACCGGGACGTGGAAGGCGGCCACAGACGCCGCCGAGCCGCCGCTGCTGCCGCCGGGGACACGAGCCAGGTCCCAGGGATTGCCGGTAGGGCCGAAGGCCGAGTGCTCCGTGGAGCTGCCCATGGCGAACTCGTCCATGTTCAGCTTGCCCAGGAAGGCCGCCCCGGCCTCGCGCAGGCGGGCCGCGACTGTGGAGTCGAAGGGCGAGACGTAGCCCTCCAGGATCTTCGAGCCGGCCGTGGCCTGGCCGCCCTTGACGCCGACCAGGTCCTTCAGGCCCACCGGCACGCCACACAGCGGGTGGAGCGCGGCCACGGCGTCCGAGCCTTCGGAGCGGGCCTTCGCCAGGCGCTTGTCGGCCGCGTCCGCCTGCTCCAAGGCGCCCTGGCGGTCGATGACGAGCCAGGCGTGAAGGGCGCGGTTCTGCCGCTCGGCGACGGCCAGGTGGGCTTCGGTCAGCTGGCGTGAGGTCGTCTCGCCGGCGCGCAGGAGCGCGGCCATCTCATGAGAATGAAGACGAGTCGGATCCCCCATCGACTACGCTCCCCCTTCTCCTCCGCCCAGGATCGCCGGCACCACGAAGTAGTCGCGGTCCCGCTCGGGGGCGTTGGCCACGGCCTCAGCCGAACTGAGGCAGGGCTGCACGGCGTCGTCGCGCAGGATGTTGGCCAGCTCGATCGTCTGAGCGGTGGGCGGGATGTGCTCCGTGTCGAGCTTCTGGAGGATCGTGTACTGGTCCAGGATGTGGTTCAGCTGGCCCTCCAGGCGCGCCAGCTCCTCCTCGGTCAGACCGAGACGGGCAAGGTGCGCTACGTGCTCCACATCGGAGCGGGAGAGGGCGGCCATTGGCGGATGATAGCCGACCATGCCCGATCGCAGCGAACGAGGGGCAGCCCTCCGTGGCCGTCGCCAGCCCTCTTCGCAGGCGGGCGCTACAGTTGATCCTTCTCCGATGGAGCCGAGGGGACAGCTTCGTGACAGCCTTCGAGATCCGGCCCATGACCCTGGACGACGTCGATGCGGTCGGCGAGATGACCGCGGCCGGCGGGTTCCATGATCGGCGGGACTTCTTCCGCCGGAGCCTCGCCATGTCGAGCTGCCGCCCCGTGATGGCGGTGGCGGCGGGCAAGCCGATCGGGACCGGCCTGGCCACGATCCACGGCGCGGTGGGGTGGATCGGGATCATGTTCGTCACGCCGGAGCTACGCCGGCAGGGCATCGGCCGGGCCCTGACAGAGGCCGTGTGCGACATCCTGGAGGAGGCCGGTTGCCGGTCGCTGGTCCTCGTCGCCACCGACCTGGGCCGCCCGCTCTACGAGCAGCTCGGCTTCCAGGAGACGAGCCGCTACCACATGCACCCCGGCGAGCCGCTCGACGCGGCGCCCGTGCCCCCGGCCGGAACCTCACTCAGGCAGATCACCTCGGCCGACCTGGGGGCCATCGCCGCGCTCGACCGGCTGGCGACCGGCGAGGACAGGAGGCCCCTGATCGAGGCCAACGCCGGCGGAGGCTGGTTGCTGGAAGGCAGCGACTCCGCCGCCGACCTGCGCGGCTACCTCATGCCGACGCATCGCGGCAACGGAGGGCTGATTGCGCCCCGGCCGGAGGACGCGCTCTGCCTGATCGACCTGCATCGCCACTTGATCCCCAGGGACGGCCGGGCGTGGGCAGGATTGCCGGCCGAGAACGAGCCCGGGCGGCAGCTGCTCGCCGGGCGCGGCAGCCCGGAATGGCGGAGCTTCCCCAGGATGACCCGCGGCCCCGAGCCGGAGTGGAGGCCGGACACGATCTGGGGCCAGTTCAGCCACGCTCTGGGCTGAGGAGAGAGCAGCATGACCGACCTGCGCATCCGCCCCATGACCCCCGACGACGTGGCTCCGGTCGCGGCGATGTACCTCGCCCAGGGCTGGGGCGAGCGGCGGGAGTACCTGGAGTGGTCGCTCGCCAACCCGGCCATCCAGGCGCTGGTGGGGCGCCAGAGAGGGGCCATCGTGGCCACCGGGATGGCCGCCATCAACGGCGACGTGGGCTGGGTCGGCTCCATCTTCGTCGACGGCAGCCTTCGCGGCCGCGGCTACGGCAGGGCCATGACCGAGGCTTCCTGCGAGCTGATCGACGCGGCCGGCTGCGGCACTCAAGCCCTCATCGCCTCGCCCTTCGGCAAGCCGCTCTACGACAGGATGGGCTTTCGGGTGGTCGAGCACTACCAGGTCCTCGAGGCCGAACCGGTGGCCGCCCCTCCCGCCCCTCCGCCCGGCCGAACCCTGCGCCCCATGCGCCCGGGCGATCTGCCGGCGGTGTTCGCCCTGGACCGGCGCGCGACCGGCGAGGACCGAAGCGGGTTGCTGACGTCGCTCACGCGCTCAGGCTGGGTGGTCGAGTCGGCCGCCGAGCTGCGCGGCTACCTGCTCTCGATCCTGCCCGATTTCGCCACGGTCACCGCTGCCGATCCCGAAGACGCCATCTGCCTGCTGGACCAGCTGCGCCACCTGGCCGCCGGACGATCGGACGTGGCCTGCGCCGTCGTGCCCGCACCCCGCGAGGCCGCCTGGCGCCGCCTGGAGGGCCTGGGCTGGAAGCCGCTCTTCCAGACGCCGAGGATGCTGCGCGGGGCCGACATCGACTGGGAGCCGGAGCTGATCTGGGGCATCCTCAGCTTCGGCTTCGGATGAGCTGTCGTGAGCACGCCGGGCTTCCAGATCCGTCTCATGACCGCCCAGGACGTGCCGGCGGCCGTGGCCCTTGCGCGCGCCCAGGGCTGGCGCGACCGCAGCCTCTTCTACGACCTCGTGCTCCGGATCCCGACCGTCCAGGCCCTGGTCGCGGTGGCTGAGGGCCTTGTCGCCACAGGCCTGGCCACGGCGAACGGCCCGGTGGGCTGGCTGGGGGCGATCGTCGTCGCCGAGGAGCATCGGCGGCGCGGCATCGGCCGGGCCATGACGGAGGAGCTCATGCGCCGCCTGCGCGAGGCCGGCTGCGAGACGCTGTCGCTCGAATCCACCGACGCGGGACGCCCGATGTACGAGCGGATGGGCTTCCGCCTCGTCACCCACTACCACCAGCTCCAGGCCGACCACATCGAAGAACGACCTCTGCCGCCCGCCGGCTCGCACGCCCGGCCGCTTCGCCGGGCCGACCTGCCGGCCGTCTGCGCCCTGGACAGGCAGGCCACGGGAGAGGACCGGTCGGCGGCGCTGGAGGTCCTGGCCGACGGCGGCGGCTGGGCCCTGGATCGAGAGAGCTCGCTGGCCGGCTTCCTGCTGCCATCCGAGCGAGCCTACGGTGCGGTGATCGCGCCTCGCGCCGAGGACGGCATCTACCTGCTGGACCTGCACCGCTTCCTGGTCCCGCCCGGCGCCCACGTGCGGGCCGGCGTCCCCGACGAGCACGAGGCCGGCTCGCGCGAGCTGCAGTCGCGCGGCTGGCGCGAGACCTGGCGCGCCCCGCGCATGCTCCTTGGGCCGAGCGTTCAGTGGCGGCCGGAGTGGATCTGGGGCCAGATCAATTCGGCCATGGGCTAGGCCAACCTGCTACGGCTGCGCGTCCTCCCCCGTCAGCAGCCGGCGGAAACCCTCCTCGTCCAGCATCGGCACGCCCAGCTCCGTGGCCTTGGCGAGCTTGGAGCCGGCGCCCTCGCCCGCCACGACGTAGTCCGTCTTGCGGCTGACGGAGCCTGCGGCGTGGCCGCCGGCGGCGCGGATCGCCTCCTCGGCGCCCTGGCGGTCGAAGCCGGCGAGTGTCCCGGTGACGACCACGGTCTTGCCCGCCAGCGGGCCGGCGGCGCCGCTCGCCGGAGCCGCTCGTCCGGCGGGCGGCTCGGCGACCACGCCCGCCTCCACGAGATCCGTCAGCACGGCCGCGGTGGCGGGGTTGGCGAAATAGGCGGCGATGCTCCCGGCCACGACGGCCCCCACACCCGGGACCTCCTCGAAGTCCTCGGCCGGAGTGTCGGGCAGGGCCGAGGCCACGCGGCGGAACCACTCTCCTTCCGATTCGCCCTCTTCCCGCGGCCAGCGCTCGCCGATCCAGGCCGCCAGGTCGATCGCCGTCTGCTCGCCCACCTGGGGGATGCCCAGGGCGTTCAGCACCCGTGCCAGCGGCCGGCGGCGCGAGCGTTCGATCGAGGCCTTCAGGTTCTCGGCGCTCTTTCGGGCAAGCCGATCCAGGCTCTCCAGGTCGCTGACGCTGACCCGGTAGAAGTCGCCGCGAGTTCGTACCAGCCCCCGTTCGAGCAACTGCGTCAGGATCACCCAGCCCAGGCCCTCGATGTCCATGCCGCCCCGTCCGGCAAAGTGGCCGAACTCCTGGGACCGTCGGGCCGGGCAATCGGCGTTGGGGCAGTAGTGGCGCACGGCGCCCTCGTCGCGCACCACCGCGGTGCCGCAGACCGGGCAGGCCGCCGGCATCTGGAACTCGCGCTCGGCGCCGGTCCGCCGCTCTGGGATGGGCCTCACGACTTCCGGGATCACGTCGCCGGCCTTCTGGAGCACGATCCAATCGCCGATCCTGATGTCCTTGCGCCGGACCTCGTCCAGGTTGTGGAGCGTCGCCCGGGCCACCGTCGATCCAGCCACCCTGGCCGGACGCATGTGGGCCACCGGCGTCAATGTCCCGGTCCGGCCGACGTAGGCGACGATGTCCTCGATGACCGTCTCGACCTGCTCGGGCGGGAACTTGTAGGCCACGGCCCAGCGGGGCGCGCGGGCCACCATGCCCAGGCGCTCCTGCTGGTCGAAGCGATCGACCTTGACCACCACGCCGTCCGTCTCGTACGGCAGTTCGTGGCGCTTCTCGCTCCACTCGTGCAGGAAGCGGCAGACGCCGTCTATGTCCAGGCCCTCGGCCCGGTCGGGGTTGACCGGGAAGCCGAGCGACAGGAGCCGGGCGAGCGCCTCGGACTGGCTCGACACGGTGGGACGGCCGTCCGGCCCGTCCTCAAGCAGCTGGTAGGTCCAGCTCGAAAGGCGGCGTTCGGCCGTCACCTTCGGATCGAGCTGGCGCAGCGAGCCGGCGCCGCTGTTGCGCGGGTTGGCGTAGGTGGGCAGACCGGCCTCCTCGCGCTCGGCGTTGATGCGGGCGAACTCGGCCTTGGGCATGTAGATCTCACCCCGGACCTCGCCGCTGAACGGCTCTCTGGCCTGGCCCGGCAGCGCCGATACCGTGCGCAGGTTGGCGGTCACGTCTTCGCCGGTCGTGCCGTCGCCGCGCGTGGCCCCCTGGGCGAAGCGGCCGTGCTCGTAGCGCAGCGAGACGGCCAGGCCGTCGATCTTGAGCTCGGCCACGTAGCGCAGGTCCGGGGCGGGCTCGGGGGCCGGCAGCAGGCCCAAGCCCTTGCGCACGCGGGTGTCGAACGCCCGCAACTCCTCTTCGTCGAAGACGTTGCCCAGCGACAGCATCGGCCGCTGGTGGCGGACCTCGCCGAAGGTGCCGACGGGGGCGGCGCCCACGCCCTGGGTCGGCGAGTCGGGCGTGGCCAGTGACGGGAAGACGGTCTCGATGGCCACCAGCTCCCGCATCAGCTGGTCGTACTCGGCGTCGCTCATCTCCGGCGCGTCGAGGCGGTAGTAGGCCTCGTTGGCCCGGCGGATGACCGGGACCAGCTCGTCGCGACGCCGGCGGGCACCCTCCTCGCCCAGCTCCCGGGCGGCATCGACGGCGGCTCCGCCGACGGGCAGCCCTCCTGCCTCGTCCCCCGCCCGTCCGATCGACTCGCCCATCCGCCTCTCCTCCCGCTGCCGTCAGTGCCGCCGATTCTGGCGCAGCGCCGCCGCCCGCGTCAGCCCCTTACGACTTCCTCCACCAGGCGGCTCATGCGATCGAAGTGGGAGCCCTGCCAGTAGACCGAGCCGCAGGCGCGACAACGGCCGAAAGCCTCGAAGTACCGCAGGGTCCGCGGCTCGCCGGCCAGTCGTTCGGCCACCTCCGACCGCTCGACGAGCTCGATCTCGCCGTTGCAGCGAACGCAGCGGCTGAACGGCCGGGCTCTCTCGGCCAATCCGTAGCGACCGACGATCTCCACAAGCTGTCGGCGAGGGTCGTCGTCGCGGACCAGGTAGCCCAGACGTACGATCGAGCGCTTCAGCAGGCCCCTGTCGCGGGTCAGGAGGATCCGGCCCTCTTCGGCCGAGACTCGCGCCAGCTCGTCGTCGGCTGCCGCTCGATCGTAGGCGGAGTCGAAGCCGAGCATTCGGAGATAGCGGGCCAGCCGTCCCAGGTGCCCGTCCAGCACGAAACGCCGCGGATCGGGCGGAGGCGGGATGAGACCGGGCTGGGCGGCCGGCTGGTCGGGCCGATCGAGCCCGAAGACTTCGATCCGATCGCCCGCCCTCACCCGGTAGTCGAACCCGACCGATCGACCGCCGGCCAGCATCAGATCGACCTCCGGATGGGGCACCCCCAGCGCCTCGATGGCGTCCTTCACGCCCGGCTCGGCCTCGAACCGGTAGGCGATCTCCACCTCCCGCCGCTCGGCCGGCAGGAAGTAGTTCAACGATCCGCGGAATCGGAACGTGGCCATCGGCATTCGCCGATCCTACAGCCGGCGGCCCCTAGCCGATGATCTCCAGGTTCGCTATCGAGGCCAGCAGCTGCTTCACGCCGCCGCCGTCCGAGAAGGCGACCGTCACCTCTTCGTCGTCGCGGGTCAGCTTGGAGGTGACGACGATCCCCTCGCCCAGGCGTGGGTGCCGGACGCGGTCGCCGTCGCGGAACTGGCGCTCGCCGGGGATACGAGGCCGATGGACCGCCGCCGGCCGCGACGCCGCGCCCTCCGCCCCGTAGACGTCAGGCCCTTCGGAGGCCCTCCTCTCGCCCCGGCGGGGAGCATCCAGGCTGCCCGAGCGGGCGCCGGATTCATGGGCCGCCCGCCGCGCCCCGAGGTCCCGCGTCGGGCGGAATCGCTCGCCCGCCCCCGGAGCCCCCGGGCGGCCGCTGCCCGACCGCCATGCGCCACCCCGAGCGCGGATAGGGCTGCCCAGCCGGGAGGTTCGCCCCCGCCCAAAAACCAGGTCCGGATCGAGCGCCTGCAGGTCGTCGTCGAAGTCGCCCCGGGCGAGCTTGGGCCCGGTCATCAGCCTTTCCGGAATCTCGAACAGGAAGCGGCTCGGGACGGACATCGTGCCCTGGCCCCAGGTTGCGCGCCGCACGGCGTGCGACAGGAAGAGCCGTCGCTTGGCGCGGGTGATGCCCACGTAGGCCAGGCGGCGCTCTTCCTCCAGCTGCTTCTCGTCGTCGAGCGAACGACTGTGAGGGAAGACCCCCTCCTCCAGCCCGGCGATGAAGACCACCGGGAATTCGAGCCCCTTGGCGGCGTGGAGGGTGATGAGGGTGACGGCGTCGGCGCCGGACTCGTAGGAATCCTGATCGGCCACCAGGGCCGTCTCCTCCAGGAAGCGATCGATGGCGTCTTCAGGCTCCAGGTCGTCGTAGCGGGTCGTGACGGAGCGCAGCTCGAGGAGGTTGGCCCAGCGCTCCTCTCCCTCCTCCGAGCCATCGGCCAGCATGGCCCGGTAGCCCGTCTCCTCCAGCACGGCGTCGAGGAGCTCGGGCAGGGCCAGCACGCCCACCCGCGTCCTCAGCCTGGCGATCAGGTCGGCGAAACCGGCCAGGGCGATTCGGGCGCGCGTGCCGAGACCTTCCAGGCGCCCCTCCCCGGCAGCCACGATGGCGGCCCAGTAGGTAGCAGGCAGGTCGCCCGTGCCGCCGTCGACCGAGCCTTCGGCGGCGTTGCCCTCGCCGGCCTGGACGGCCGCCCGCAGCTCTCCCAGGCTCTTGTCGCCGATTCCTCGGGAGGGCACGTTGAGGATCCGCTCGAAACTGACCTGGTCGGTGTCGCTGCGCAGGACCCGCAGGTAGGCCAGAGCGTCCTTGACTTCACGGCGCTGGTAGAAGCGCGTCCCCCCGACCAGCTGGTAGCGGATGCCGTAGCGCAGGAAAGCTTCCTCAATAGCCCGGCTCTGGGCGTTGGTGCGGTACATCACCGCTACGTCGCCGCGGTCCCAGCCCTCAGGCACGTCGTCGGCACGCCGGGTCAGGATCGTGCCCGCGCCCGTGGTCAGCTCCTCGATCTTGCGGGCGATCCACTCCGCCTCTTCCTCCTCGTTGTAGGCCTCGAAGCGGCCTATGAGCTGACCGCCCGAGTTGTCGGTCCAAAGCTGCTTCTCCTTGCGCGAGGCGTTGTGAGTGACCACAGCGTGGGCCGCGTCCAGGATCAGCTGAGTGGAGCGGTAGTTCTGCTCGAGCTTGATGACCGTCGCGTTCGGGTAGTCCCGTTCGAAGTCCAGGATGTTGCGGATGTCCGCCCCCCGCCAGGAGTAGATCGACTGGTCGTCGTCGCCCACCACGCAGACGTTGTGGTGGCCGGCTGCCAGGGCGTTCACCCACAGGTACTGCGGCCGGTTCGTGTCCTGGTACTCGTCGATGTGGAGGTACCGCCAGCGATGCTGGTAGCGCTCCAGGGCCTCCGGCGCGTCCTGGAACAGGCGGACGGCCTCGAGCAGGAGGTCGTCGAAATCGAGTGCGCCGGCCGCCCGCAGCCGATCCTGGTAGCGCGCGTACAGCCTGGCGATCTCGCGCTCCCGATGGGTGTGGGCGTTCTCGGCCAGGAAGCCCGCGCCGATCATCTCGTTCTTGGCCCGGGAAATAGCGCCCAGGATTGCGCTCGGCTTGTACTCGCCGGTGATCGGCAGGTCCTGTTCCCGCAGGATCTGCTTCATCAGCGACTGCTGGTCGTCGGCGTCATAGACGACGAAGTGCGGGTCAAGGCCGATGGCCCGCCCCTCCCGCCGCAGGACGCGGGCGCACAGGGCGTGGAAGGTGCCCATCGCCACCTCGTGGCCCGCCTCCTCGCCGACGAGGCCGGTGATTCGAGCCCGCAGCTCGGCCGCGGCCTTGTTGGTGAAGGTCACGGCCAGGATCTGCCACGGCCTGACCGCCTTGACCCCCACCAGGTAGGCGACTCGATGGGCCAGGACTCGGGTCTTGCCGCTGCCGGCCCCGGCCAGGATCAGGACCGGCCCGTCGGTGGTCGTGACGGCGCGCTGCTGCTCGGGGTTGAGGCGAGCCAGGATTCGGGCGGCCAGGGCGTCGGCCGCCGCCTGGCGCTCGGCCAGGGCGGCCGGCTCGGGCTCGAAGGGAGAAGGCTCGTGAGGCTCGACCCGAGGGCCGTCGAAGGCCTCGGGCGGAGCTTCGTCGGGCGGTGGCAGCTCATCGCCCGCCACGGGCAGCCCGAGGGGACCGTCCTCGAAGGCCGGCTCACCGGGCTCATGGCTGCGTGACTGGCTCACCCGCAGATTGTAGGAGGGCCCGCTTCACCGGGCCTTGCTGCGGCCGATTGGCAGGCCGCCGCCGCTACTCCAGGCCCGGGATGTCGAACTGATCGGGTTCCGGGGCCTTGATGGGCTCGATGGCATCGTGCATCGACAGCACCAGGCGCGCCGCTCCAGCGCCGACCTCGGAGTCGTTGGTGTGAAGCTCCGCGCGCAGCAGCTGGAAATCGCCATGGCGGATCCAGAGGTCGACCTTGGCGTTGCCGAGGCCTTCGCCGCGCAGCTGGAAGCCCTCCTTCAGCGTCTCCTCGGAGGCGTACACCTGGATGTGGTAGGCGGTGCCCCCCTCTTCCTGACTGTCACCCAGGAGCACGGGGTTCAGCCTCGGGTCAGCGGCCGTCACGAGGATCTGCCCGACCCAGCTGATCGGGGGCTGGGTGGCGTCGGCCGGGTCGAGCTGCAGGGAACTCTCGCCCATCGCGGTGAAGATGTCCTGTCCGGGGGTCCGCACGTAGGCGTAGCCGTGGACCACGATGATCTCGCCCGCGAAGTCCGGGACTGTGGGCAGGGTTCCAGTGACGTGAGCAGCCTTGTTGGCCAGGTCGATGTCGCCCCAGGCATGGCCGCCGTCCAGAGTCACGAAGATCGGGGCGTAGGTCGGCGTGGGGGTGGGCACGGGCGTCGGCGTGGGCACGGGCGTGGGAGTCGGCTCAGGTGTGGGCACGGGCGTGGGAGTCGGCTCAGGTGTGGGCGAAGGCGTGGCCGTGGGCGATGCGCTCGACGAGGCGGAGGCGCTCGCCGACGCCGATGAGGTGACCGTCGCCGTGGGCTCGGGAGTAGCCGTGGGCTCGGGAGTAGCGGTCGGAGTAGGCGTCGGCTCGGGAGTAGGCGTCGGCTCGGGATTGGCGACCCAGATGGTGAGCTTGCCGACCGCAGTCAGATCGAAGTGGACGGACTTCGTCGCCGCGAAGGCGTCGACCGCCTTGGCGAGGATCTGCCGGGCGTCGGTGAGTGGAGCGGCGGCCGTGGTGCACCCGGCCACGAGGCTTGTTGCCAGGAGCAATCCACTGGCTGCCGTTACGACCAACTTCCTGATGAGCACGAGCTACCTCCTCACGAGCCGACGGCCACAGACTGTATCGCCTGTCGGCTTCTCGCGCACGGCGGCCGTGTCCGGGGAAGCCACCCGGAGCCCGGCTAGCCCACCTGGCTCGCGTCCGGTGGCGTGATGGTGACCGGCTCGCCGTAGCGGGAGAAGACCACCTCGGCCCGGAGATTCCCCGATTCCCCGGCGTCGGTCGTCAGCTTGAGCCTGGCCGGGAGGAGCGTATCCTCGAAGACCCAGTACTCCAGGAAGATCGACTCGACCTCGATACGGGCCGTGTAGCCGCCCGCCTCCGAGAGCGCGGCGTTGAGGCTGTCGAGCGGGATGGTGATCGAGGCGTGGTAGTAGCTGCTGCCGTCGACCACCTCCATGGGCCTCATGACGGCCGATATCCCGGCGTCGTCGAGGCTCGCCCGCAGGAACTCGATCCGGCGCACCCGCGCGGCTTCGGATCGGGCTCCGGGCTGGAGGGCAGCGGGCAGCTCGCCGAACGTCGAGCGACTATACGTGCCGCCCAGGACGCTGATCCTTGTGTAGACGTAGCCGTCGGCCACGATGACCCGGCCGTCCAGGCCCGTCGGGAAGCGCGGAACATCGAACGCAAGGTCGGCCGCCTCAGCGGTCACGTCGACGTCCCCCTCGACGTAGCTGCCACCCAGGTCGACCGACGCCCCCAGCGCCGCCAGGATCGATCCTTCGCCGACGAGGATACTCAGACTGGCCCGCCCCTCCATGTCCGCCCGAACGTGGAACGACTCAGAGCTGAGAAGAGCGTCGAGCGACCGGACTATCAGGTCTTCAGGGTTCCTGATCGGCGTGGGCGAAGGGGTAGGCGTCGGGACAGGCGTCGGGACGGGCGTCGCAGCCGTGCCGCCGCAGCCGGAGGCCAGCAGCCAGGCAACGCTCAGCAGAGCCAGCAGCGGCCCGACGCGAGGGATCACGAGCTACCTCCCGAGCAAGGAAGCCCCGGGCCTGCGGCCCGGGGCTTCCTGCCTGATTGCAGGGATATCGAGCCCAGAGCCGCTAGGAATCCGTGTCGTCCTGGATCTGGCTCGGATCCGGAGCCTTGATGTCGACCTTCTGGTCGTACTTGGTGATTACCACCTCGAGTGAGGCCTGGCCGGTGATGTCGGCCCTGCCGCTGGCGGTGATCTTGGCCGGGCGCAGGTTGTCCTTGTAGACGTAGTAGTCGAGCTGGGCGTCCTCGATCGTCACGCTCGGCGCGGCCTCGCCGGCCTCTCCGATGAGCTCATCCAGCTTGTCGGCGGGGATCTTGATCGAGATGTGGTAGCAGTCCTTGCCGTCGACTTTGGCGTCGCCCTCGAGCGTGGCCTCGAGGCCGGCATCGTCGAGCTGCTTCTTGATCTCCTCGACCGCGGCAGCGATCTCTCCGCTGCCCGACGCCCCGGGGCTCGGCAGGTCCACGGGCAGATTCTCGCCAGCCTCGCTCTTGGTGTACTTCTCGCCCTGAAGGCTGATCTGCGTGTACGAGTAGCCGTCGACGACGATGATGCGACCGGAGAGCGCCAGGAGAGCCGGCACTCCGAACTCGAAGTCGAGAGCCTGGTTCGCGACGTCGACGTCGCCCTCGAGATAGGTACCCGACAGCTTGATGTTGCCGGAGAGCCCGCCCGTGATCTCGCCCAGGCCGCTCATGTCGAGGCTACCGTCGACGGTGACCCGCACATGCAGCGAGGTCGACTTCTGCACCTCATCGAGCGACCGGGTGATGATCTCCATCGGGTCGCTGATGGGCGGAGGCGTGGGGGTGCCCGAGCTGCCGCCGCAACCCGCGGCGACCAGCCCCGTGATCGCCGCGGCGGCAAGGAGCGGCTTGAGGAAACGGAACACTGGTTACCCTCCTGAGCATGTGGCCGATTGGCAGATGATCGGGGCGAAGGCAATCCGAGTCAATCGCACCGATCTATCGGGGCCGTACCGCGAGTCTTCCGCAACAGGCGGCGCCCCGGAGTTGGACTCCGGGGCGCCGTTCGGGGTTCGGGTTGGCTGTGGGCTAGAAGTCCATCTCGCCCGGATGGCCGTGGCCGCCGGCGTTCGGCTCCTTCTTCTCCGGAATGTCGGTGACCAGGGTCTCTGTCGTGAGAACCATCTTGGCGATGGAGGCCGCGTTCTCCAGGGCGGAGCGCGTGACCTTGGCCGCGTCGACGATGCCCTTCTCGAACATGTCGCCGTAGGCGTCGGCCAGGGCATCGTAGCCGTGCCCGACCTGCATGTCCCGCACCTTGTTGACCACGACCTCGCCGTGAGCGCCCGCGTTGTCGGCGATCTGGCGGATCGGGTACTCCAGAGCGCGGCGAACGATGTCGATGCCGACCTGGCCATCGGCGTCCGCGCCCTTGAGCTTGGCAAGGACAGCCTGGCAGTGCAGAAGCGTAGCGCCGCCACCGGCGACCATGCCTTCCTCGATGCCGGCCCGCACCGTGGACAGCGCGTCCTCGATGCGGTGCTTCTTCTCCTTGAGCTCGACCTCGGTCGCGGCCCCGACCTTGATCACGGCCACGCCGCCCGACAACTTGGCCAGGCGCTCCTGGAGCTTCTCGCGGTCGTAGTCCGAGGTCGTCTCCTCGATCTGGGCCTTGATCTGGGCCATGCGGCCCTTGATGGCCTCGGCCGTGCCGCCTCCGTCGACGATCGTGGTGTCGTCCTTGGTGGCGACGACGCGTCGCGCTTCGCCAAGGTCCTCGACCGTGACCGAGTCCAGCTTGCGGCCGATCTCCTCGCTGATGACGGTGCCGCCGGTCAGGGTGGCGATGTCGCGCAGCATCTCCTTGCGGCGATCGCCGAAGCCCGGCGCCTTGACGGCGAGCACCTGGACGGTGCCGCGGAGCTTGTTCACGACAAGCGTCGCCAGGGCCTCGCCGTCCACGTCCTCGGCGATGATGAGCATCGGCCGGCCCACCTGGACGGCCTTCTCGAGCGCCGGCAGCAGATCCGGAACAGCCGAGATCTTCTTGTCCGTGATCAGGATGCGGGGGTTTTCGAGGACCGTCTCCATGCGATCGGGGTTGGTCACGAAGTAGGCCGAGATGTAGCCCCGGTCGAACTGCATGCCCTCGGTGTATTCCTTCTCCAGGCCGAGGGACTGACCTTCCTCGACGGTCACGACACCGTCTTTGCCGACCTTGTCCATGACCTCGGCGATGATGTCGCCGACCTCCGGGTCGGCGGCCGAGATCGTGGCCACGGCCGCGATCTGCTCGCGGGAGTCGATCGGCCGGGACTCCTTCTTGATCTCGGCCACTGCGGCCTCGACGGCCTTCTCGATCCCGATCCGGATCTGCATCGGGTTGGCGCCGGCGGTGACGTTGCGGATGCCTTCGTTGATCATCGCCTGTCCCAGGACCACGGCGGTCGTGGTGCCGTCACCGGCGACGTCGTCGGTCTTGGTGGCGACTTCCTTGAGCAGCTGGGCGCCCATGTTCTCGAACGGGTCTTCCAGCTCGATGTCGCGAGCGATGGTCACGCCGTCGTTGGTGATCGTGGGCGCGCCGAACTTCTTGTCGAGCACGACGTTGCGGCCCTTGGGCCCGATGGTGACCTTGACGGCCTCGGCGAGGCGGTCAACGCCGCGCTTGAGTGAACGACGAGCGGTCTCGTCGAAGACGAGCTGCTTAGCCAAAGTGAGTTTCTCCTCTATCTCCGCGCCGGGCTCGGTGGCCGCGGGCTAGGCTTCGACGATGGCGAGGATGTCCTTCTGGCTGACGATGAGGAGCTCCTCCTCGTCGACCTTGAACTCGGTGCCGGCGTACTTCGAATACAGAACCCGGTCGCCTTCCTTGACGTCCATCTGCTCGCGCTTGCCGTCGTCGAGGATCTTGCCGGGGCCGGCCGCGAGGATGATCCCTTCCTGCGGCTTCTCCTTGGCCGTGTCCGGCAGGACGATGCCGCTCTTGGTCACTTCCTCACGGGCGACGGGCGCGATGACGACGCGATCGCCGAGGGGCCGGAGCTTCTTGCTGGTCGCAGTGGCGGTTGCCAACGCGCAATTCCTCCTGATGACGGCGGCACCAGCCCGCCGTCTTGCTACCTGGATTGACCCGTGGGGACCTCCGCCACGCAGCAAGCGCAACGAGGTCACCCAAATGCCTTCCTCAGGCCGTCAGCGACCGGCGAGCCTGGTCGCGGGGGCAGGTCGCCCGACCTTCGATTAGCACTCTACCAATGAGAGTGCTAAGAGCCTAATCACGGCCGGCTTGGCTGTCAAGGCCGGGGCCGCTGCGGGGCGCGCGGCGGACGCGTACGATCGCCCGAAACGGAGGGAGAACGAGGATGCGCGAGCCGGATCTACCTGAGCACGTTGCGCGGAACAGGGCGGCCTGGGACAGCTGGGCCCCCAAGTGGGTCGACGCCGGGGAGCGCTCCTGGGCGGCGGCTGAGCCGGCCTGGGGCGCGTGGGGCGTCCCCGAGCAAGAGGTTCGGATGCTGGAGGACGTCGCCGGGCTGGACGTCGTCGAGCTGGGTTGCGGCACGGCCTACGTCTCGGCCTGGCTGGCCCGCCGCGGGGCTCGGCCCGTTGGGATAGACAACTCCCCGCGCCAGCTGGAGACGGCGCGCCGGCTGCAGGTTGAGCACGAGCTGGAGTTCCCGCTGCTGCTGGGCAACGCCGAGACCGTCCCCTATCCCGACGGCTCGTTCGACATGGCCGTCTCCGAGTACGGAGCGGCGATCTGGTGCGACCCGTACCTCTGGATACCGGAGGCCGCCCGGCTGCTGCGACCGGGGGGAAGGCTAACCTTCCTGGCCAACTCCTTCCTGTACATGCTGTGCGTCCCCGATGCCGACGACGAGCCGCCGGCCGACCGGCTGCTGCGCGATCAGTTCCGGCCGTACAGGTATGAGTGGCCCGACGACGAGTCGGTCGAGTTCCACCTGCCGCACGGCGAGATGATCCGGCTCCTGCGCGAGACCGGCTTCGAGGTCGAGGAGCTGATCGAGATCCAGGCGCCGGAGGGCGTTTCGACCCACCACCGGTTCGAGTCGCCGGAGTGGGCGCGACGCTGGCCGAGCGAGGAGATCTGGAAGGCTCGCAAGCGGCCCTGAGGGAAACGGGCGGCCAGCACCGCCCCTTTCAGGGAGTGAGCGCGGCCCCGCAGGGTCAGCGCTGTGTCGGCTCTTGCGTTGTGGCGCCGCCGCGTGTGACAGACGGCGCAACCGCCGGCAACTGGTCCAGGCCAGCGCCAGGCGTTGCATGCTGCGTCCCAAATGCAATAACTCGTACATATGCATAGCTCGTGGCGGCCTGGTGCCTGTACCCTCGCCGCGGCGCCCGAAAGCCTGAGCTCAGCCCTCGCGCGGCTAGGCCTTCTCCACCTGGCCGATGTGATCCAGCCGGTGCAGCGAGCGGTCGAGCTGTCGCGGCAAAGAGGCCTGGATCTCGGCCACGGGGACGTCCGGCGGCAGGCTGGCGACGATGCCGTCGATCTCCTCGGCCGCCGCCAGGACCTCGGCGGCGAGCGCCTCCGGCGCCTGGGCCGCCATCGCCTGCCAGGTCGGCGCCAGGGCGTCGTTCAGCAGGTCGGCCACTTCGTCCGACATGTGCGGCGGCCGCGCGCCCGACCCCTTCGCCAGCGCCGCCTTCCAGCGACTTGCCATGAAGCGGTCCCAGAAGGCCAGGTGGCCCAGTGCGTGGCCGATCGTCCAGCCGCCCTTCTCCGTCTCGCGCATCAGGTCCGCGGGACCCAGCCCGGCGGTCAGCTGCCGCAGCCTGTCCAGCGAGGCCTGGTTGCGCTCGACGTAGGAGAGATCGGGTGCCTCCGCCGCAGCGGCCGCTTGACCGCGGATCAGCGCCCGCTCGATCTGGTCGATGTGCTCGTTGCGGTGGCTGTAGCGGTGGAGCAGGTACTCGTAGGGCGTGCCCTCCAGGTCACTCACCAGGTCGTCGGGCGCGCCAGCGACGAGGTCGTCCAGGCGGGCGGCCGTTTCCAGCGCAACGTCCGGAAGCCCGATCGAGGAGACTCGCGGCCAGAACAACTCCATCGTCTCGAGGGCCAGGTGCTCGGCTTCGCGGACCGATTCGCTGTCGGCGGACCACTCGCCGGCCAGCATCCGTTCCCAGCGGGCGGTATGCCAGCGGTCCATGAACGCAATGTGGCCGATGGCGGTCGCAACGGTCCAGCCGCCGCCCACGTCTGTCGCCAGGCGGGACGGGGTCATCGTCTCCATCAGCTCAGCCAATCGCTGCCGCGACTCGTCGTTGGCCTGGATGTAGTTACGGTCCGCCATATCCGCCCTCCCCGGCTGTCGGGACACCGCGGCCCGCCCCTCAGCCCGGAGAGCGACTCCGGAACGTGGCGTCGTAGGCCGCGACGAATCCCGCTCCAATGCTATCCGGGGTCGCCCCTCGCCGCTCGCGGAGCCACTCCCCGGTGACGCGGACCCACTCCGGGGAGTTGCGACGGCCGGAGAAGCCGGGCCCTGCATGGCGCGGAACGCCCGGCGGGGCGAGGTACGGCGAGTCGGTCTCGATCATGAGGCGCTCCGCCGGCACCAGGACCGCCACCTCCCCCGACGCCTCTTCGCCCCCGCGGAAGACCAGGCCGCTGAACGAGATGGAAAGGCCCATGTCCAGCGCGGCACGGGCGTAGTCGACCGGCCCCGAGTAGGAGTGCAGCACCGCCGGCGGGCGGTCGCCGAAGGCACCGCGCGAGGCCGCGCATCCGAAGCCGGCCGCTCGCAGCTCGGCGATGAGATCGTCCTGCGCGTCGCGCCCCCCGGGGCCGGAACGGCAGTGCAGGATCGCCGGCTTGCCGCTATCGAGGGCGAGGCGCAGGTGGCATCGGAGGTTGGCGAGCTGCGCTTCGCGGGACGAGTGCATTCGGTCGTAGTCCAGCCCGGTCTCACCTATCCCGACGATACGCGCCTGCCCGACGAGCCCGACTATCTGGGCCCAATCGGCGTCCGTTGCCGTCGCCGCGTCGTGAGGGTGGATCCCTGCGGCCGCATCCAGCCGGCCGTCGGCCTCCGCCATCTCCAGCGCCCTGGCGGACGAAGGAGCGTCCCAGCCCGGCACCAGCAGCCGTTCGACGCCGGCTGCAAACGCCGCCTCGACCGTCTCGGGACGATCGCGATCGAAGGGGTGGGCCTGCAGGTGGGCGTGGCTATCGATCAGGCGCACGGTCGAACTCCCGGCAGACGGGCGGGCTACCCGGCGGCCGGGTCCCCGTCCTCGATCTCGATGCGCGGAAAGAGCGGCTCGGCGGCGCCCAGACGCCCGGCCTCGCCGGCCTTCGCGCCCCAGCTCAGCTCATCGAGGATCGCCGGACCGCCATTGCCGTCGGCCCCATATTCGTAGCCATAGCCGAGCTGGGCCAGGGCTTTCGGCGTCGCCTGGGGGATGAACGGCGCAGCCGCCAGCGATACCAGCCGGCATGCCTCCACCAGATCGCCCAGCACCGCGCGCAGCCGCTTCTCTGCCTCCGCGTCGCCTCCCTTGGCCGCCTTGGCCAGGACCCACGGCTGCTCCGAATCCACCAGCCGGTTCGAGGCTCCGACGAAGTCCCACAGGGCCGCCAGCGCATCGTGGAGCAGGCAGCCCTCGAGCTTGTCTCGATAGGCGGCCAGGGTCTCGTCCCAGGCGCCGGCCAGTCCCGCCTTCGGGCCCACCGCCGGCCGTTCCCCCTCGAAGTAGCGGTTGGCCATCGACACCGTCCGGTTCAGCAGGTTACCGAAGTCGTTGGCCAGGTCGGCGTTGTAGCGGCGCACGAAGGAGTCCCAGCTGACGTCGCTGTCGCGGTCGAAGGCGACCTCGCGCAGGGTCACGTAGCGCGCGCCGTCGGCGCCCAGGGAGCGGACGACGTCCAGCGGGTCGAGGAAGTTGCCCAGGCTCTTGCTCATCCGCTCGCCCTGGGTCAGCAGCCAGCCGTGGACCCAGACCCGGCGAGGCGCCTCCAGGCCGGCGCTCCAGAGCATGGCGGGCCAGTAGATGGTGTGGAAGCGGGCGATGTCCTTGCCGATGACGTGCAGGTCCGCCGGCCACCACTGGGCGAAGTCCTTCTCGTCGTCGGGGAAGCCGGCGCCGGTAACGTAGTTGACCAGGGCGTCGTACCAGACGTAGATCGTCCCGGCATCGGGATCCCAGCTGCCGTCCGGCCGCTGCGAAGACGAGCCGTCGGTCAGGATGGGGAACGGGATGCCCCAGCTTGCCCCGGCGCGGCTGATGGAGAAGTCCTCCAGGCCGCCGCGGATGAAGCTCAGCATCTCGTTGCGGCGATACTCCGGCTGGACGAACTCCGGGTGTTCCTCGAAGTGCTTCTCCAGTCGCTCCTGGTAGGCCGACAGGCGCAGGAACCAGTTGTGCTCCGACAGCCACTGCAGCGGGACCGTCGGGTGGTTGGGGCAGCGCGCGCCTTCGGGCGTCTCGGTCACGTCCGACGGAGCCTTGAAACCCTCGGCCGGGCAGTACCAGCCCTCGTAGGTGCCGACGTAGATGTCGCCGTTGGCATGAGCCCGCCGGACCATCTCCTGGGCGGCCTTGATGTGGTCCGGGTCCGTGGTTCGGATGAAGCGGTCGGGGCTGATCAGAAGCGCGTCTTCGGCGGTCCGAAAGAGCGCCACGTTCTCGTCCACGAACTCCCTGGGCGTCTTGCCCAGCTCGGAAGCGCGCTGGGCGATGTTGACCGAGTGCTCGTCCAGACCCGTCAGGAAGCGCGTCCGATCGCCCTTCATGCGGTGCCAGCGGGCCAGGACGTCGGCGCCAACGACCTCGTACAGGGTGTGCAGGCCCGGGCGATTGTTGGCGTAGGCGATGGCGGTCGTGATGTAGTAGCGATCGGCGCTCATGGCAAGGAATGGTAGCGGACGGACGGATGGATGCGGCGCCCGCTACGCCGGACCCGGCATCGTGGCCCGCCGCAGCATCAGCACCAGGGCTGCGCCCACCCCGAAGGCCGCCGCCGCCTCCAGGGCCGCCATGGCGACGATCATCCCGGCCAGCGACTCGGCCGCGGCGCAGAGCTGCACCGCCGCAACGGCCAGCGCCGCCGGCAGCGGCAACCAGGCCGCTCCGCTCAGCCGGATCGCCCCCCTCTCGGCCCGCCCCACCTGCGCGAGCGAAGCGGCCGTCATCCCCAGGACCGCTCCGCCTCCGAGCAGGGCGGCCGTGACCGATCCCTTGAGCATCAGGTTCGTCGTGACCAGGAAGAGCACCACCGCCACGACCGGCCCGCCGGCCCCAACGGCCACGGCAAGGGTCGAGTAGCGTTGTCGCCGCCTGATGCGCCGGGCATCCCACAACCCGGCCAGCAGGGCCAGCACGGCGCCGAAGACGGCCACGAGCTGGTACTCGTTCATCGCTCGGCCTCCAGCGTACGGTGCTGCATCTCGCTGGAGAGGCTGCGGCGGGTCGCGCCGGCCGCGTAGGCCTGCTCGCGGAGAGTCGTGATGCGGCGTTGCAGAGTGCCGGTGAGGGCGTCGTAGAAACCGCTCCAGCGTTCCAGGCCGGCCAGAGCCTGGAGGACGCCCATGCGGCCCCCCTCGAAGCGATTGGCCCTGGCCCACTGGGAGAAGCGCAGGCTTCTGGGTCTGCCCGTCGAGGCCGAGCCCTTGCCGGCCCCGGCCGCCTTGCCCTTCCCGGCGGGCTGAGTGCCCGGGCCTGCTCCGGCGGTCTGCCCCGGGGCCCCGGCCATGCTGGCGGCGACGATCGCCGAGGCGCGGGCCATGGCCGGGCTGCTGCGCAGAACCTCGGCCATTCCGGCCGCCCGGGCCTGGGCCCGGCTCTCCCGCAGCGCGGCCACCATGAGGGCCGGGTCGCCCGCCCGGAACCAGCCCAGGCCGTAGCTCAGGGTGTCGCCGAGATGGGGCGGTACCGAGGCCCTACCCGACTCGTCGAGGCGGGCCAGCAGGTCGTTGACGGCGTCTATCTGGTGGGCAAGGTTGCGGCGCCGATTGTCCAGATCGCCCATATCGGCCTGGGCCTCGATGAGGGCGTCGAAGAGGACGTCGGTGTGCGCGGCCCAGGCGGCGCGCAGCTCGCGCAGGTCCTCATCGGACAGGGCCGCCGGGTCGCCCGGAGAACGCAGGGCGGCGGGGCTTCCACCGCGCGGCGCCCCGTCAAGGCCGGCCAGCTGTCCGTCCAGGGCGCTGATGTTCTCGTCCAGGACGCCCTGCATGTAGCCGAGCTGGCCGAAGCCCTGGCGCAGCCGATCGAGCACCTTGCCCGCCTGCGCGTCGGTCGCAGTCGCGGCCCCGGTGCCCGCCAGAGAGACCAGGCCGGTGGCCGGGGCAAGGATCGTGGCCAGGGCGCCGATCGAGGCCGCGTCTCCCAGCAGCTGAACCAGGTCGCCCGAGCTGTAGCCGGTCGCGTCCGGCTCGTCTGTGAGGCGCTGCACGGAGCGAGCGATGCTCAGGCCCGCCGATACAAGCTCCGCGCGCGGCAGCGGCAGGCCGGACCCGGCGGACGTGGTCAGTCCCCCTGCGACCTGGAGTGGAAGTTCGAAAACGGTCGCCACAGGCTCCCCGGACGGAGCCACGCCCAGGGCGGCAGATGCCTCGCCTCCTCCGCCGATGAGCCCTATCGAGCCGGGCCCCCCGGCTCCCGCGGCCCCGACGGCAGTCGCGCCCTTCGCGGCCGTGCCCAGGGCCGAGCCGGTGAGCAGAGCCGCGCCGGCAGCCGAGACCATGAGGGCCGCCGTGGCGGCCAGACCGCCGATGTCCGAATCCTCGGGATCCGGCAGCACGGGGTCTCCTTCGACCAGCATCCCGGCCAGGTCGTCCAGCGGCCCCGTCCCCAGCGGGACCGGGACCTGGCCAGCCCACTGGTCCGCCTCCTCGGGGGTTATGCACTGGATGAGGTAGTAGACGTTCGGGTCCCGGCCGAAGCTGTTCGGGCCGGGCGCCTGAACCATGATGTACGGGTCGCTGCAGATGGCGGCCCCGGTGTAGCCGTATCTCGCGTCGGGCGGCAGCTGATCCTGGACGCAGCCCACGCCGCTCAGCGGCTCGAAGTGGAAGCCGTCCGGGCATCCGTCCGGGTTGGGGCTTGCGGCCCGGGCGGGGCTGGCGAATAGGATGAGCAGCAGGGCCAGTGCGGTCAGGCCCGCGGCGAGCGCCACGAGCACAGCCCATCGCCTGGTCAGCGACCCTCCGCCGGTCACGGATGCACTCTCCCAATCACCCCGAGCGTCAGCGATGCGGGCAGTCTACCCTGCCCCAACCGGCAGGCAAGAGGCGGGCGTCCGGCCCCTCAGTGGCGGAAGTGACGGACTCCGGTGATGACCATCGTCGCCCCGGCCTTCTCGGCGGCGTCTATGGCCTCCGCGTCGCGGACCGAGCCGCCCGGCTGGGCGAAGGCCGTGACGCCGACCTCCAGGCAGACCTCCACCGCGTCGGGGAAAGGGTAGAAGGCGTCCGAGCCGCAGGCGGCGCCGCGCAGAGCGTCGGGGCCGTGGAAAGCCATGGCCTTGGCCACGGCCTGGCGCGCGGCGTCCACCCGGCTCGTCTGGCCCGAACCAAGGCCGATCTCCATGCCGTTCTTGACCAGCAGGATGGCATTGGAGACCACGCCCCGGCACAGGCGCCAGGCAAGGTCTAGATCGCGCATCTCCTGCTCCGTCGGGGCGCGGCTGGTCGCCACCGTCCACCCCGCGGGGTCGTCCGGCAGGACATCCGGGGACGTCACCAGAACGGATCCGCCGGCCGTGCGCAGCGAGGCCGTGGGCGAGGGCGGCGGCGCTTTCTCCTCGGCCCCCAGCAGCGGGTCCTCCAGGAGGCGCAGGTTGGCCCTCTTGGACAGGATCTCCAGGGCCGCGGCGGAGTATGACGGGGCCACGATCACCTCCAGGAAGATCGAGGCCAGGCCGGCCGCGGTGGCGGCGTCCACTTCGCGGGTGAGGGCCACGACACCGCCGTAGGCGGACACCGGATCGCCCGCCAGGGCGTCCAGCCAGGCCTCCTCCAGCGTGGCCCGCTCGGCGGCGCCGCAGGGGTTGGTGTGCTTGACGACGACGCAGGCCGGACCGCGCAAGGCCCGCGCCATGGCCACGGCGCCTGAGGCATCGAGGACGTTGTTGTAGCTGAGGGCCTTGCCCTGCAGGATGGCCCCGCCCGTGGCGAAGGGCCCCGCCCAGGGACTGGTCCCCGGCCGGCGGTAGCGCGCAGCCTGCTGGTGCGGGTTCTCGCCGTAGCGCAGGGTCTCCACCTTCTCCAGGCCCACGACCAGCGTCGGCGGGTAGGGATCGGTGGCCCCGGGCAGGCCCGGCTCGTCGGGCAGCGAGACCCCGGCCGCGGCCATGCGGCCCGGCAGCTCGGCGGAGATACGGGCGTCGTAGGCGGCGGTGTGCTGGAAGGCCTCCACGGCCAGCACCGAGCGCAACCCCTCGCCTACCTTGCCGTCGCGTTTCAGCTCGGCCAGCACCGTCTCGTAGCGGGTCGGCGAGGTGACGATGGCCACCGAAGCGTGGTTCTTGGCCGCCGCGCGGACCATCGACGGGCCGCCGATGTCGATCTCCTCGACGAGCTCGTCGAAGCTGATACCGGGCTTCTCGGCCGCCGCGGCGAAGGGGTAGAGGTTGGACACGACCAGGTCGAAGGGCTCGATGGCCGCTGCGGCCATCTGCTCGCGATGGATCATTACCCGCCGATCGGCCAGGATGCCGGCGTGGACCCGGGGGTGGAGCGTCTTGACGCGCCCATCGAGCATCTCCGGGAAGCCGGTGACCGCGGCCACGTCGGTGACCGGCAGGCCCGCGGCCCGCAACGCCTTCGCCGTGCCGCCGGTCGAGACCAGCTCGAAGCCCAGGCGCACCAGCCCCGCGCCGAATTCGGCCAACCCCGTCTTGTCGGAAACCGACAGCAGCGCCCGTTTGGCACAGGGCACCTTCTCGGCTGCCCGGGCGGCATCGATGCGAACCGTTCGACCGTCCGCCTCGATCGAGAGCGCCCCGGCCAACGCCAGAGCCACGGCTCGCGGTAGCAGCTGGTGCTCGGCCGCGTGGATCCTTTCGGCCAGCGTCTCCTCGGTGTCGCCGGCCAGGACAGGCACGGCCTCCTGGAGGATGACCGGTCCCCCGTCGAGCGAGCCGTCGGCGAAGTGGACGGTAACGCCCGTCATCTTCACGCCGGCCTCGAGGGCATCCTTGATGGCGTGCGCTCCCGGGAACGACGGCAGCAGGGCCGGGTGAAGGTTGATGACCTGGCAGGCCAGGGCGCCCAGGGCCGCCGGCCCCAGGACTCGCATGTAGCCGGCAAGCACGATCAGCTCGGGGTCGACGGCCTGCAGCGAAGCCGCCAGCACCTCGCTGGCCGCCGCACGGGCGTCGGCTTCCGACATCCTGGGCATGGGCACCATCAGGGTCTCGATCCCCTGCTCGATCGCCCACTCGAGCGCGGGGCACTCCCGATCGGCGAAGACCAGCACGATTTCGGCGTCAAGGGCGCAGCGCAGCGTCGCGGCGTGCAACGCCTTCAGGTTGCTGCCGGTTCCCGATACCCCTACCGCGATCCGATGCGCCACTCCGCTCCTCCTTCGTAGTGCTGTGCCGCTATGCCGATTCCACGTATCGCGCCCCGGCCTTCCCGGCAGAAACGACTTCACCTGCTCGCCAGGCCGCCAGGCCATCCGCCGCCAGGCTGCTCAGCGCCGTCTCGACCTTCTCCGGCGGCACGACGCAGACCATGCCCAGGCCTCCGTTGAAGGTCGACCGGATCTCCGCTGCCGAAAGGCCGCCCAAAGCGCCCATCAGGTTCATGATTGAGGGCATCGGCCAGGCCGATGGTTCGAGCCGGGCCGCCAGGCCTTCAGGCAGGGCCCGCGGCACGTTGCCCGCCAGGCCGCCGCCGGTGACGTGGGCTGCGCCGCGCAGGTCCGCCCCGGCCTCGGTCAGCCGCTGCCGCAGGCGCAGGATCGCCTGCGAGTAGATGCGGGTCGGGGTCAGCAGCACCTGGCCCAGGCTCATTTCCGCCTGGTCGGGTTCGGGCGGCGTCTCCGGGCCCAGGATCCGGCCCAGCAGCTCGCCGTAGCCCTCGCCCAGGTCCAGCTCGTTGTGGGCCACGATCCGCCGCACCAGGGAGTAGCCGTTGGAGTGCAGCCCGGACGAGGCGATCCCGATGAGCGCGTCGCCGGCCTGCGCCGTCGTTCCGTCCAGCAGCCGCTCCCGCTCCACGACGCCGACGCAGAAGCCGGCCAGGTCGAACTCGTCGGGCTCCATCAGGCCCGGGTGCTCGGCCGTTTCGCCGCCGATCAGAGAGCAGCCGGCAAGCCGGCAGCCGCCCGCGATGCCGGTGACGATCTCCGCCACTCGCTCCGGAACCAGGCGGCCAACGGCCACGTAGTCCAGGAAGAACAGGGGCTCGGCGCCGGAGCAGACGAGATCGTCGGCGGACATAGCCACCAGGTCGTGGCCGATCGTGTCGTAGCGGCCCAGGCCCGCGGCGATCGCCGTCTTGGTGCCCACGCCGTCGGTGGAGCTGATGAGCAGCGGCTCGCGATAGCCCGCCGGCACGGCCATGGCCGAGGCGAAACCGCCGATTCCGCCCACGACCTCCGGCCGGCTCGTCGCCTCCACCGCGGCCCGCATCAGGTCTACGGCCTTCTCGCCGGCGTCCACATCCACTCCGGCCTCGCGGTAGGCGTCCCAGGCCCCGCCCGCCTTGGCACCGCGATTCGCGCTCATTGCTCGTCACCCTCGCTCTGGCCACGTTTGGCCACCGTCGCCTCCGCTTCGCCCTTGGAGACCGGCTCGCCCTCCGTGTCCTCCAGGACGAACTTGTGGCGGGTCGTGTCGTAGGGCACCGGAACCGGGTAGCGGCCGTCGAAGCAGGCGAAGCAGAAGCGCTCGTACGGCAGGTCCAGCGCCGACAGGACGCCCTCGATCGAAAGGTAGGCCAGCGAATCTGCGCCTACGAATTTGCGGATCTCCTCGACGGAGTTGGTCGAGGCGATCAGCTCCGTCTCGATCTGAGTGTCGATGCCGTAGAAGCAGGGGTGGTGGATCGGCGGGGAGCTGATGCGGAGATGGATCTCGCGCGCGCCGGCCTTGCGCAGCAGAGCCACTATCTGGCGGGTGGTGGTGCCGCGCACGATCGAGTCGTCCACGACCACCAGCCGCTTGCCGGCCACAACGTCGCGCAACGGGCTCAGCTTGACCGTCACGCCGCGCTGGCGCATGTGCTGGCTGGGCTGGATGAAGGTCCGGCCGCTGTAGCGGTTACGGACCATCCCCTCGCTGTACGGCAGGCCCGAGCCCTCGGCGAAGCCCGCGGCGGCGGGGGCGCCCGTGTCCGGCACCGGCACAACCAGATCCGCCGGCGCCGGCGACTCCTTGGCGAGGGCCAGGCCCATCCGGCGGCGCGACTCGTAGAGGTTGCGACCGAGCATGTAGGAGTCCGGCCGGCCGAAGTAGATCAGCTCGAAGACGCACAGCTGCTGGTGCCCCTCGGCGAAGCGGACCGAGGCCGGCTCCTTGCCCTCCTCCAGGATGACGATTTCGCCCGGCTCCACGTCCCGCACCACGGTCCCGCCGGCCACCTCGATGGCGGCCGACTCGGAGCTGACGACCCAGCCGCCCGAACGGCGGCCCTCGGGGTCATCCGCGGAGGGTGCCAGTCGGCCCAGGACCAGCGGCCGGATGCCGAACGGATCACGGACCCCGATGACTCGCTTCTGGTCGAGGATGGCCAGCGAGTAGGCGCCCTGTACGAGCGGCAGGACCTTCTGCAGAGCTGCGATCGTGTCGCCGGCCGGGTCGTCGGCCAGCAGTGCCGTCAGCAGCTCGGTGTCTGTGGTGGCGGCCAGGCGGGACTTGCCGCCCGGCAGGTGCGACAGCAGCTCGCGGGTGTTGACCAGGTTGCCGTTATGGCCAATGGCGATCGACCGCGCCCGCCCCAGCCGGAAGGTGGGCTGGGCATTCTCCCAGACCGTGGACCCGGTCGTGGAGTAGCGGCAGTGGGCGATGGCCAGCGGCCCGCGCAGGCTGGGCAGGCGGCGCTCGTCGAGGACCTGCGAGATCAGGCCCAGGTCCTTGTAGAGCATCAGCTGCTCGCCGTCGCTGACGGCGATACCGGCCGATTCCTGGCCCCGGTGCTGGAGCGAGAAGACGCCCAGGGCCGTCAGAGCGGCAGCGTCGGCGCCGGGTGTGACTGCGCCGAAGATGCCGCACATGGCTAGCTCTCGCCCTCGAGGCCCAGCGCCCGCGCCAGGCCATGGTCCCAGGCATGTCGCAGGTCTGCCAGCGACACGTCCAGCGCGTCGGCCACGCGTGAGCCGCGGTCCTCGGCCGCACCGGTGGCGCCCTGGCCGGTCAGCTCGATCTGCAGCCGTTCGCCGCCGACCGTGCCCAGTATCCGCGACGGCAGGCCGAACTGGCGAGCCAGCAGCTCCAGGGCGGCGGCGTGGCGCGGCCGGCAGGAGAGCGCCAGGCGCGACGGGCTCTCGCCGAAGAGCTCGATGGCCGGCGAGCCGGAGACGCCAAGGCGCAGCTGCGCACCCAGCCCGCCCCACATCGCGCACTCGGCTATGGCCACAGCCAGGCCTCCCCCGGAGACGTCCTGGGCCGAGGCCACCAGCCCCCTGCCGATTGCCTCTCGGATGAAGGACTGCAGGGCCGCCTCCCGCTCCAGGTCCAGGGCGGGTGGGGCGTCCTCCGAAGCCAGGCCGGCCATGGCTGCGTAGGACGACCCGGCGAGCCCTGGTGCGCTCTCGCCCACCAGAATCACGCAGTCGCCTTCGGCCTGGAACGGCGGGCGGACCAGAAGCGCGACGTCGTCCAGGAGGCCGACCACGCCGATCAGCGGCGTGGGCGAGATGGCCCCACCCGGGTACTCGTTATAGAGCGAGACGTTGCCGCCGGTCACGGGGATGTCCAGCGCCCGGCAGGCGTCGCCCATCCCGCGCACCGCTTCCTGGAGCTGCCAGAAGGCCTCCGGCCGCTCGGGGTTGCCGTAGTTGAGGCAGTTGGTGATGCCGAGCGCGCGGGCGCCCATTATCGAGATGTTGCGCGTCGCTTCGGCCACCGACAGCTGGGCGCCGAGGTACGGGTCCATGGCCCCCACCGTCTGGTTGCCGTCGGTGCTCGCCACCAGGCCCATGGTCGTGCCCTTGACCCGCAGCACGGCCGCGCCGTGCCCGGGCCACTCCAGGGTGTTGCTCTGGACCGAGGAGTCGTACTGCTCGTAGACCCAGCGCCGGCTCGACAGATTGGCGCTGCCGAGCAGGGCCACCAGAACCGCGGCCGGGTCCATGCCCCGCTCGGGCAGCCCGTCCTGGGCCGTGAGCGGGATCCCGGGGGCCGGTGCGGGACGGCGTCGCGCCGGCGGAGAGGCCAGCCGATAGTGGACGATCGCATCGCTCACCAGGGCCTTCGCCGGGACCCGGGCGATCGTCCGGGCGTCCGGGTTGGGCTCGCCGTCCGGGCCGATCCCGCCCTCGATGACGTGGATGTCGCCGTCGGCGGTGACCCGGCCGACGACCGCTATCGGGATGCCCCAGCGTTCGCAGACGTCCCGCACGGCCTCGTAGTTCTCCGGCCGGCAGGTGGCCGCCATGCGCTCCTGGGACTCGGAGATCATCACTTCCCACGGCTCCATGCCCGGCTCCCGCCGCGGGACGGCGTCCAGGTCGAGCAGGATGCCGGTCCCGGCCTTGTCGGCCGACTCGGAGGTGGCGCAGGTGATGCCGGCCGCTCCCAGGTCCTGGATGCCCTCCACCAGGCGGCGGTCGATCAGCTCCAGGCTGGCCTCGATCAGCAGCTTCTCGGCGAAGGGGTCGCCGACCTGGACGGTGGGCCTCTTGTTGGGATCGTCGTCGGCGAAGGTGGCACTGGCCAGCACGCTCGCCCCGCCGATGCCGTCGCGCCCGGTCGTCGAGCCGAACAGGACGTAGTAGTTGCCCGGGCCCGGCGCCTCGGCCAGGATCAGCATCCGCTCCTCGAGCAGGCCGATGGCCATGACGTTGACCAGGGGGTTGCCCTGGTAGCAGGGGTCGAAGACCAGCTCGCCGCCGATGGTGGGCACGCCGACGCAGTTGCCGTAGCCGCCGACGCCGCGAACGACGCCGTCGACCAGGTGCCGGGTGCGAGGATCGGTCGGGTCGCCGAAGCGGAGAGCGTCGAAGACGGCGATCGGGCGGGCGCCCATGGTGAAGATGTCGCGCAGGATCCCGCCGACGCCCGTGGCCGCCCCCTGGTAGGGCTCGACGGCACTGGGGTGGTTATGGCTCTCGACCTTGAAGGCCACAGCCAGCCCATCGCCGATGCGGACCACCCCGGCGTTGTCGCCGGGCCCGGCCATCATCCCCTGGCCCCGCGTCGGCAGGGTCTTCAGCAGCGGCTTGGAGCTCTTGTAGGAGCAATGCTCGCTCCACATCACGCTGAACATGGCCAGCTCAGTGTGGTTGGGATCGCGGCCCAGCTTGGCCCGGACCGCCTCGAACTCGTCGTCGGTCAGGCCCAGCTGGCGGTGCAGCGGAGCCGGCTCGGCCGGCTGGGCCGGCTCGGCCGTCAGGCCCGTCGGGTCGGCGCTCATCGGGCCGCCTCCCAGGCCCGAGCGCTCTCGACGAGCGAGGCGATGATCTGCAAGCCGTCGTCCCGGCCCAGGATCGGCTCGCACATCCGCTCCGGATGGGGCATCAGCCCGGCCACGTTGCCGGCGGCGTTGCAGACGCCGGCGATGGCCCGCAGCGAGCCGTTGGGGTTGGCCGGGTCGTCCGGGTCGAGAGCCGGCAAGCCATCCTCTCGAACGTAGCGCCACAGCACCTGGCCGTTCCGCTCCAGCTCGTCCAGGCCGGCCTCGTCCAGGTAGTAGCAGCCCTCGCCGTGGGCGACCGGGATCCGCATGGCCGCCCCGGACCCGGACTTCGTGAACGGCGAGTCGAGACGCTCGGGCTTGATCTTCACCAGCTTGCCGGCGAAGCGCAGCGAGTGGTTGCGCAGCAAGGCCCCCGGCACCAGGCGAGCCTCGGCCAGGACCTGGAAGCCGTTGCAGATGCCCAGCACCGGGCCGCCCCTGGCGGCGAAATCGGAGACGCCGCGCATGACCGGGCTGAAGCGGGCGATGACCCCGGCCCGCAAGTAGTCCCCATAGGAGAAGCCGCCCGGCAGGATGACGGCCGAGACCCCCTCCAGATCCGGCGACTCGTGCCACAGGCGAACGGGCTCCGCGCCGGCCACGGCCAGGGCGTTGAGCGAGTCGACGTCCGAGTTGGAGTCCGGGAAGACGACGACGCCGATTCTCACCTGGACTTCACCCTGGCCGAGGCCTTCGTCGCGGACTTGACCGACGACGTCCCTTCCAGCAGCTCGACGGCGTTGGACTCGATCAGTGGGTTGGACAGCAGCTCTTTGGCCAGGCCGTCGACCACGGCTCGGGCGTCGGGCTCCTTCTCGGCCGTGACGGTCAGCTCCACGCGGCGGCCGACACGGACATGGGAGACGTTGGTCACGGATAAATGGGGCAGGCTCTGCTCCACGGCCCTGCCCTGCGGGTCGAGGATGCCGGGCTTGGGCAGCACGTTGACGGCGTACCGGAACTCGCTCATCGGGCGATCACATCCTCCTTCAGATAACGCTCGAAGCTGGCCGTGGTGATCCGTTCGAAGGCGGTCACATAGCGCCGGCGCGTGTCGGCGACGATCTCCGGCGGCAGCTCCGGCCCGGGGTAGGTCTTGTCCCAGTCGAGGGTCTCCAGCCAGTCCCGGACCGGCTGCTTGTCGTAGCTGTCCTGCGGCCGGCCGGGTTCGTACTTCTCGGCATCCCAGAACCGGCTCGAATCGGGCGTCATCAACTCGTCGATCAGCATCAGCTCGCCCGTGTCGACCGAGGTGCCCATCTCGAACTTCGTGTCCGCCAGGAGAATGCCGGCTTCCTCGGCGTCGTCCGCGCCGCGCCGGTACACGTCCAGCGCCACGTCGCGCACGCGCTCGGCGATCTCACCGCCGACGAGCTTCACCATCTCGTCGAAGCTGATGTTCTGGTCGTGGCCCGCTTCGGCTTTGGTCGAGGGGGTGAAGATGGGCTGACGCAGCTGGTCGGATTCGCGAAGCCCGGGCGGCAGCTCGATGCCGCAGATGGACCCGGTCTTCTGGTACTCCTTCCAGCCCGATCCCGCCAGGTAGCCGCGGACGATGATCTCCACCGGCAGGACGTTGGCCTTGCGGCAGATCATCATCCGGCCTCGCAGGTCGCGCTTGCCGGCCTCGTCGGTGAACTTCCACGGCAGTGAGTCCGGGCTGGTGCTCATCAGGTGGTTGTGGATCAGATCGGACGTCTCGGCAAACCAGAAGCGCGACAAGCCGGTCAGCACCCGACCCTTGTCGGGAATGGGTGTCGGCAGCACGACGTCGAAGGCGGACAGCCGATCGCTGGCCACCAGCAGCAGGTTGTGCTCGATCTCGAACAGGTCGCGCACCTTGCCCGAACGGACGAACGCGTCCGAGCCTTCGAGCGTGTGCCCGGCAGCCCGCGGGTCGCCGGGGTTCTCGGGCGCGCCCGACTTCGGCCTAGCGGGCATCGGCGGCCTCCTTTCGGGTGGGCGGGAGCAGGTCGTCCAGTCGGGCCATCGCGGTGGCAACGTTGCGCAGAAAGTGGCTTTCGTCGAAGCAGGCCGCCAGCGCCTCGTCCGAGAGCCGCCCTGCGACGTCCGGGTCGGCCATCACCACCTCGCGCAGATGACGGCGCTCATCGGCGGCTCGCAGCGAGTTGCGCTGGACCACGGCGTAGGCGTTCTCGCGGCTCATCCCGGCCTGATCGACCAGGGCCAACAGAACGCGGCTGCTGCAGTGCAGGCCCAGCCCGCGCTCGATGTTCTCGCGCATCCGCTCCGGCCGCACGACGAGCCGCTCCACGAGGCCGCACGCCTTGACCAGCATGTAGTCCAGCAGGATCGTGGAGTCCGGGAGCAGGATTCGCTCGGCCGAGGAGTGGCTTATGTCGCGCTCGTGCCACAGCGGCTGGTTCTCCATGGCCGCGGCGGCGTAGCCGCGCAGCAGTCGGGCCATGCCCGCGATGCGCTCGGAGAGGATCGGGTTGCGCTTGTGGGGCATGGCGCTGGAGCCCTTCTGACCGCTCTTGAACGGCTCCATCAGCTCGCCGATCTCGGTGTGCTGGAGGTTGCGGACCTCCGTGGCGATCCGCTCCAGGCTGCCCCCGGTGATGGCGATGGCGGCCAGCAGCGCGGCGTGGCGATCGCGCTGGACGATCTGGGTGGAGATCGGGTCGCGGTGCAGGCCCAGGTCGGTCAGGACCTCGTCCTCCAGATCGGGGTCGAGGTGGCTGTACGTGCCGACCGGACCGGAGACCTTGCCGGTTGCGACATCGTCGACGGCGGCCGCCAGGCGGGCCCGATCGCGGGCGATCTCGAACGCCCAGCCGGCGATCTTCAGGCCCAGGGTCGTCGGCTCGGCGTGGACCGAATGAGTCCGGCCCATCATGACCGTGCCGGCCTCGGCGCGGGCGCGGGTGACGAGGGTCTCGACGAGCGCATCCGCGTCGTCGAGCAGCCGCCGGCCGGCGGCCTGGAGCTGCAACGCCAGTGCGGTGTCGACGACGTCGCTGCTGGTCAGGCCCAGGTGCAGGAAGCGGCCCTCCTCGCCCACGGTCTCGGCCACCTGGCTGACGAAGGCGATGACGTCGTGATCGGCCGTCTTCTCGATCTCGGCGATGCGATCGACATCGACGCGGGCCCGGCCCTCGATGGCCTTCAGCGCCTTCGCCGGAACGGTGCCCCGGCTCACCTGCGCCCGGGCGACGGCGATCTCGACGCGGAGCATCTCCTCGAAGCGGGCCTGGTCGGTCCAGATGGCGCCCATCTCCGGCAGGGTGTAGCGCGGGATCATGGCCGTTCCTCCGCTGCCGCCCATCCGGACGAGATCGGCTGCGCAGCGCCCTCGGGGGCTGGCGCCGGCAGCCTGGCGGCGATGTCGCGACGGCGCTGCATGCCATCCCAGCCGACCTTGTCCGCAACGCGCTCCGCTTCCGCCCGGGCGGCGGCCAGGCTGCTGCCCAGGCCCACGACCGCCATCACCCGGCCGCCGTTGGTGCGGTAGCGGCCCTCCTCATCCTGCACGGTGCCGGCGTGGAAGATCGTGGCCCCGGCCCGGGCCGCCTCGTCGAGGCCGTCGATGACGTCGCCCTTACGAGGGTTCTCGGGGTAGCCGGCCGCGGCCAGGACGACGACCACGGCGGCATCGCCGGTGGTGGGCAGGATCATGCTCCGCAGCCGCAGCTCCGCGGCGGCTGCAGACAGATTCCCCCTGGCCGCGGCCAGGAGCAACGGCCCCAGTGGCACCGACAGCCGCGGCAGGATGGCCTGGGCCTCGGGATCGCCGAAGCGGGCGTTGAACTCGAGCAGCACCGGCCCCTCGGGCGTCAGCATCAACCCGGCATAGAGGGCGCCGCGGAACGGCATCCCGCGCCGCGCCAGCTCCGCCAGGACCGGCTCGTGGATGGTCTCCAGCAGCGTGGCGCTCAGGCTCTCCGGGATGTCCGGCACGGGCGAGTAGGCGCCCATGCCGCCGGTGTTCGGGCCTTCGTCGCCGTCGAGCAGGCGCTTGTGGTCGCGAGCCGCCGGCAGCGCCAGGGCGTTTCGGCCGTCGCAGATGGCGATCAAACTGGCCTCCCGGCCCGCGAGCCGCTCTTCCAGGACGACGACCGGCTGCGCCTCGCCCTTCCCGGCCGCCTTCGCGCCCCCGCCTGGCAGATCGGCGAACAGCGCCCCCAGCGCCGTCTCGGCGCCGGCCAGGTCGTCGCAGACCGTCACGCCCTTGCCTGCGGCGAGGCCGTCCGCCTTGACCACCACCCCGCGAGAGCCTCGGGCGCTGGCCAGCTCCGCGGCGAACGCCAGCGCCGGATCGAGCTCGGAGAACGATTCGCCGCGGGCCATCCGCACCTTGGCCGCCGCGGCCACGTCACGGCAGAAAGACTTGCTCGATTCGATGCGGGCGGCGGCCTGCACCGGCCCGAAGCACGGGATCCGGGCCTTTGCGAGGGGATCGGCCACGCCGACGGCCAGCGGGGCCTCGGGCCCCACCACGACCAGGTCCACCTTCTCAGACCTGGCCAGAGCCAGGACCGCGGCCGGGTCCAGCGCCGAGACCTCCGGCACGCAGCGGATCTTGCGCTCCGCGTCTATGGCGTGGCTCCCCGGGGCGACGATCACTGACTGCACGTCCGCCTCGCGGGCCAGTCTCCACGCCAGGGCGTGCTCCCGGCCCCCCGACCCCAGGACGAGCACCCTGGCGGGACCGGCGGCCTGCGACCTGGAGCGGACGGTCCGGCTCATTGCGGCCCCTTCGCTCCCTTCGCCACCTTCGGCCCCTTCGCCTTCGGCCCCCTGGCCGTGCCGGCTGTGCCTGCGGCCGCCTTCACCTTCGCCCGGCCGTTGCCCTTGGGCCGCTGAGGTCGCTCCATGCGGACGATCGTCTGGTGACGCTCCGGCCCCACCGAGACCAGGCAGATCGGCGCGCCCGACAGCCGCTCCACGGCGTCGAGATAGCGGCGGGCGTTCTCGGGTAGGTCGGTCATCGAGCGGCAGTCGTGCAGCGGTTCGGTCCAGCCGGGGAAGCGCTCGTAGATCGGCTTGGCCCGCTCCAGGATGTCCGCGTCCGACGGCCACCAGTCGACCCGCTTGCCGTCTACTTCGTAGGCCATGCAGATCAGCACCTCGTCCAGGCCGGACAGGATGTCGATCTTGTTGAGCATGATCGAGCTTACGCTGCTGACCGCCACGGCATAGCGCAGCGGAACGGCGTCGAACCAGCCCACCCGGCGCCGCCGGCCGGTCGTGGTGCCGTACTCGCGGCCGCGGTCGATGATCCCCTCCCCGATCTCGTCCGTCAGCTCGGTGGGGAACGGGCCCGAGCCCACGCGCGTTGCGTAGGCCTTCATGACGCCGATGACCTCGTCGATCTGCAACGGCCCGATGCCGCCGCCGGTGCACGCCCCGCCCGCTATCGGGTTGGACGAGGTGACGAACGGATAGCTGCCGTGGTCCAGGTCGAGCAGCGTCCCCTGGGCGCCCTCGAACAGGAGGTGGTCTCCGCGCGCCAGTCGCTCCTGGACGAGCTGAGTCGTGTCGGCCATATGGGGTGCGAGGCGCTTGCCCCATTCGACCCCCACGACCACCAGGTCCTCGAGGTCGAAGCTTTCCATGTGGTGCTGGCGCTGGAGAGTGGCGTTCTTCTCGGGCAGGATGCGGGCCAGCTTGTCGCGCAGGGCCTGGCCGTCCAGCAGGTCCTCCATTCGGATGCCGATGCGCCAGGCGCGGTCCGCATAAGCGGGGCCGATCCCCCGCCGTGTCGTCCCCACCGCGGCCTTGGCCAGGCGGGCCTCCATCGCCCCGTCCAGGGCGATGTGGTAGGGCATGATCACGTGGGCGTGGCGGCTGACGCGGACGCGGTCCACCTCCAGCCCGCGGATGGCCAGCATGTCCAGCTCGGAGATGAGCGTGGCCGGGTTGACGACCACCCCGTTGCCGATGATCGGAGTGATGTGCGGGTAGAGCACGCCGCTCGGGACGAGGTGTAGCTTGAAGACCTCCTCGCCGAGCATGATCGTGTGGCCGGCGTTGTCGCCGCCCTGGTAGCGCACGACGGCCGTGACGTCCTCGGCCAGGAAGTCCGTCGTCTTGCCCTTGCCTTCGTCCCCCCACTGCAGGCCGACGATCACTGTGGCGGGCATCCTATCCCTCTCCCTCCAGCCTGACCCCGCGGCCGTCCGTGCCTGTACCCCGGGAAACAAAAAGGCCCTCGACCTGATGGTCAGGGACCTGGGTAGACTGCCCCTCCGAAGGAGCCGCCGCGACTCCTGGGGGCGCGAAGGTGGTGGCTCGTCTCACGGGGCGAGCGCCACGCCTTCCTGAGGCAACGTGCACACCTCGGCAATCATCGATTGGCGCGGGGACCTCCTCTCCCGCACCCGAAGTATAGCAGGCGGCCCGGGGCGGGCTGAGGGGTCCGGCCTCGTGCCTCTACTGCTCGTCGCTGGGGGAGGTCCCCGTTTTCGCGGCCGGGGCCGGCTGGGCCGCCAGGGCCGCCTTGAGCGCCTCGGGCCCTCGAGCCTGCCACTCGGCGCCGATGGCGGCGGTGGCCGTGGCGCCGACCCGACACGCTCCGGCGGTCAGCATCTGGAGCAGCGCCTCCAGCGTCCGGACGCCGCCGGCGGCCTTGACGCCCACGCTCGGCCCCACCACTCGCCGCATCAGGGCGATCTCGCCCGCCTCGGCGCCGCGCGGCGAGTAGCCGGTCCCGTTCTTGACGAAGGCCGCCCGCGCTTCCACCGCGACCCGGCACGCCGCCTCCACCTGCTCCGGAGTGAGGTACGCGGTCTCGATGATGACCTTCACCGGCGTCGGGGCGACGGCGTAGACGATGCTCGCCAGCTCGTCCCGGGCGTAGCTCACGTCGCCGCGCAGGGCGCCGATGTTGGCGACCACGTCCAGCTCCACGGCCCCCTGGTCCACAGCCACGAGCGCCTCGCGCTGCTTGATCTGCGAGACGTGCGCCCCGTGCGGGAAACCGATGACGGTCGTAGGGCCGACGAGGCTGCGGCGGACCCTCTTGACGACCGGCAGCAGATCGGCCGGACGGCAGCAGACGGTGGCGGTCTGCCACTCGATCGCGACGTCGACGGCCGCCTCGACCTCCGCCTGCGTCAGGTCGGGGCGCAGGACCGAATGATCGATGCAGCCCATCAGCGCCGCCAGATCCAACGCTCCCAGATCCAACGGGGAGCGATTGGCGAGACGGGCCTTCATCTGGCGCATGGCTACCTCATTCCCGGGTATTGCCGCCTCGCATGATCGCGGCCAGGTGATTGTCCCGCAGATCCGACGAGAGCCGCCGGCCGAACCGAGCCGGCTCACGCTAGAGCGTGACCGGAAGGTCCAGCCGCCGCAACTGCCCGTCCGCTAACACCCAGAGCGTGTCCTGCACAGGCATGACTGCGTCCCACGACCCCGAGATGGCCCACAGTGGCCCGATGAGACGCCCGGTCTCGGGGTCGATCTGCCTCATGATCGACGACCCGGTCTTGTCCTTGTGCCGGACCCACATGACGCCGCGGATCGTCTCGATTCTGGCCGAGACAGTCCCTCTGGGCTCAGCCCCCGAAGCAGTCAGTCGGAGGATAGTGGTCTCGATCGTCTCACCTTCATCACGCCAGATGGTGAGCCAGCAGTGCCCTCCAGCTTCCACAGCACGCTCGATCCCGGAGGTTTCGGCCATGGACCGAATGATCCTTCCAGAGCTGTCGATGCGGAGGTATCTGTCATCCTCGAAGGTCCAGAAGGAGCCGCAGCTGCTGTCGAAAGACCATCCAAAGGCCAGTTGCCCGTTGACAGTCCCCGACTCGCTATCCACGAACTTCGTAGCGTAGGTCGACTGGCCGACATTCTCGGTGATGAGCACGGTGGAGAGGTTCGCGCCCGTGATCTCGCCCGCGTAGCTGGCCTTCACCGCTTTGCTCTGGAGGTCGATCCGCTTGGTCCACGCCGGCTCGTCGCTTGCAGGGTCTTCTGAGGCCCAGAGGAAGCCCGGTGTCACGGCGATCCGCGTACTGTTCCCCGCGCAGTGTCCCCTCGTGTCTTCCCAGCAGGGGTTCGCGCCGAACACGGACCTGTAGGTGGCGACCGCCTTGTTCGTGGTCAAGTCAATCGCCACCACGTCCTGCCCACAGATCACGTACATCCGGCCGCCATAGATCCCGCCGCTGCCGCCGGCATAAGGGCAGGTTGCGCCGCCTAGCATCTGGGGCGCCAACGGCTGCCCCATCGCCCACCATTCCGGCGGCAGAGTCGCCCACGGGACGGGGGTAGGCACCGGTTCCGACGTAGTCCAGGAAGGACTTCCGACGGCAAGAGCCGACTGCGCCGCCGTCGGAGAGCTAACAGCGCCAGGCTGAGAGCGGCAAGACAACGGGCCCAACAGCAAACCGGCCAGGAGCAGGAGCACGATCACCCCGCCCACGGCAGCCGCGACCACCCGTCGCGGCTTCTGCCGGGTCGCCCCACGAGCCCGTTCCCGAACACTGGCGACGGTCCGAGAGAGCGGTTCGAGCCGAGCCTTCCTGGGCTCTTTCGGAGGCCAGATGTCCGAGTCGGACGTCGACCAGTTTTCGGCCGTCGCATCGCCCGAGCTACCCGACATGGCGACCGTGGCTGCGGATCCACCCCGGAGGCGCCCGATCAGCTCGCCAGCGCGGCTCACCACCAGCGAAGGGCGGTATGCCACAACTGCCGTGCCGAGCCCGATGGCGACCGCGATCAGGATGAGCAGCGGCAGTGGCAGGCTGCCGCCCCCATTCGAAGCCGGGGCGGCAGCAGGCGCAGGGGTCGGATTCGGGCTCTCGGTCGGCGTAGCGGTCGGTTCAGGCGTGGGTGTGACCAGGGGCGGAACGGCCGGCGCTGTCGGCAGCGTGACGGCCGGCGGGCCATCTCCGATCGAGTTGTGGGCCCTGACCGAGAAGGTGTACGGAGTGTCGTTCGTCAGCCCGCCGATCGTGCACGAGAGGGTCTTCGTGGTGGTGCAAGTCTGGCCACCCGGGGCCGCGGTGACCGTGTATGAGGTGATCGGGCTGAACCCCGGATCCTCCGGAGCGGACCAGGAGATCGTGACCGCCCCGTCCCACGGAGTCACGCTGACGCTCGTGGGGGTGTCGGGCGGCAGCTTGCCGACGGCCAGGCTGTGCTTGTAGCCGGCCCCGACCCAGCTGAAGCTTCCCCCGCCCCGGGGCGGCTGCGAGGCTTGCCCCAGGCTGTTGTCGCCCCAGCCCAGGATCTGCCCGTTCGAGAGCAGGACCAGGCTGTGATATCCGCCGGCCGCGACGGCCGTGATTCTGGTCAGGTTTCTCGGCACGTTCGTCTGGCCGTATGTGTTGTCGCCCCAGGCGACGACCGTCCCGTTCGACCTGAGGACCAGGGCATGCTGCTGGCCCACCGACATGCCTACGACCTTGTTCAGGCCGGCCGGGACGTCGATGGCGCTGGGTGGCCTGGAGCCCATGGCAACGACTATGTAGTCGCCCCAGGCGAAGACCGTGCCATCGTTCATCCGGGCGACCGTGGCGTTGCCGCCGGCCTCGACGTCGACAATGCCGTGCCAGTCCATCGACAGCACCGAGTCCGAATCTGACGGTGTCACCTGGTGCTGGCCGTACGTGTCGTCGCCCCACACGTAGACGTCCACGGCGCTGCGGCGGCGAGCGATCCCCACGCTGTGCGCGTCGCCGGCGGCGATGTTGGTCCACCTCCAGCCGCTGGGCAGCGTGGGAACGTTCGTCTGGCCGGCGGAGTTGTCGCCCCAGGCGACGATCGTGCCGTTGGACTTGATGGCAATGCTGTGGTCACAGCCGGCGACGATCGCGACCACCCCCGATTGCGCCTCGAGCGGGACGTTGGTCTGGCCGTGGCTATTGTCGCCCCAGGCGACGACCCGGCCGTCAGCCCTGAGGGCAATGCTGTGCGAGCAACCCCCCTGGGCGGAGATGACGCCCGACCGCGCGTCGGCCGGGACCTTCGTCTGACCGGCGGAGTTGTCGCCCCAGGCCACAACGCCGCCGGTGGGCAGGCTTGCGGCCGCAGCAGGAGCCGGCGCGGCTGCCCAGGCAGGCCCCAATCCGGCGACCGCAAGCGCAACCGCGCCGGCCAGGCGCCAGCCACGGGCCAGCCCCCACGCTCTACCTTCGTGCCGCCTCATGCGGATGCCCTCCATGCAGCGCAGCCCGGAGTCGCCCATCCCGGAGCGGCTCGGATGAAGCTGCCTTCTTGACCGCCGTCACGTCCGAGTATGTGACGCGGGCGGTCTAGAACGGGCTCTTCTCGTTCCAGGTGTCGTCATCTGTCGGCGGTTTCCGCGTCCGGGGCTTTCTGGGGCGCGCCGGTGGAGGGGACGCCGGTGGAGGGGCGGGAGGCGCCGCCGTGGGGCCGCCCTGCCCGCGCCCGCCCCGTCCGAGCATGAACGCGGTCACGGCCACGAGCGCCACGCCGAGCCCGATGACCACCCCGACGATCAGCACGAGCGCGGCATCGAGACCGCCGCCACCATCGCCCGACCCGCCGGACCCAGGGCTTTGCGACGGCTGAGCGCCGCCGCTCTCCGACGGGCCGGCGCTCTCCGACGCTCCGGGCTCAGGCGAGGGGGTCTCAAGTGGAGGCGCCGTCGGTGCGGCCTCCGGGTAGACCATCGACGAGGCGGCTGAGGCCGGGCCCTCCCCGGCCACGTTCCTTGCCCTGACCGTGAAGACGTAGCCGGTGCCGTTCGTCAGCCCGCCGATCGAGCAGGTCAGCGCACCGGTCGAAGTGCACTTCTTCCCGTCCG
Organism: Chloroflexota bacterium; assembly: GCA_034430475.1. Lineage (GTDB taxonomy): Bacteria > Chloroflexota > Limnocylindria > Limnocylindrales > CSP1-4 > Fen-1039. The sequence continues at coordinate 42,836 of DAOUEA010000094.1, forward strand.
GGGTGGAGGTCACGGTGTAGAGCGTGATCGGGCTGCCGCCGTCGCTGGCCGGAGCCTGCCAGCTGATCGTGGCCGCGCCGTCCGTGGCGGTCGCGGCAACGTTGGTGGGCGCACCGGGCACGCTGGCCGAGGCGATGGCCAGGCTGTGCAGATAGCCGCCGGCCATGTACGTGTAGTGCAGGCCGCTCGGCGCGGGAGGCACGTCGGTCTGGCCGTTCGTGTTGCGGCCCCAGCCAACGATCGTGCCGTCGGACTTCAGGGCCAGGCTGTGGTAGGCGCCGGCGGCCACGACGGTCACGTTGCCGAGGCCGGACGGGACGTCGATCTGGTCGTAGCCGTTCTCGCCCCAGGCGACGACGCTCCCGTCCGACTTGAGCGCCAGAGCGTGCTGCCAGCCGACGTCGATCGCCGTGACATTCGAGAGGCCGGACGGAGGTGTGAGCAGGCTGGCCGGGGTCGTGCCATGCGGCGCGACAGTGCCGTCCTTCTTCAGGATCACATAGACGAACTGGCCGTTCTCCACGTCGGCCGCCGGAGGCGGTGTCGCGGTCACGCCCGAACCTTCACCCCACTTCATGTACACCTGGTGTGTGCCATCCGTAGCAATCGCGACGTTCGTGCGCCAGCCCGCCGCTATGGCAAACCACTTGTACCCGGCCGAGAGGCTCGGCACGTTCAGCTGGTGGTAGGTGTTGTTGCCCCAGGCCACGATCGTGCCGTTGGACTTCAGGGCAAGGCTATGGTTGCACCCAGCCGAGATGGCCACTACCCCGGATTGCGCGGCAGCCGGGACGTTGGTCTGGTCCATGCTGTTGTCGCCCCAGGCGATCACCTTGCCGCCCTTGAGAGCCAGGCTGAAAGTGCAGCCGGCGGACACGCGGGTCACGCCCGACAGCGCCTCGGCCGGCACTTCCGTCTGGTGCCAACCGTTGTAGCCCCAGGCGACAACCTGCCCCGGCGCCACGTTGAGCGCCGCCGCCGCAGGCGGGGCACCTGGTACGGCCCAGGCGAAGGAGAGGCCCCCCAGCGAAACGGCGACGGCTGCCGCGACGCGGGTGCCCCTGCGAAGAACTCCCGTGCCTCCGCCAGACAGGTGCAAGCCGAACATCGAAGACGCTCCCTTCCTCGAAGCCGGGGCCAGCTGTCCGGCCTCCCCCGGCCGTCCGTTGTCGTCACCAGCATAGCCCTCGCAGGCCCCCGAATCGCAGCGACTTCTGCGCGCAGGCCTCGGGCAAGCCGCAGATAAGCGGCCGGTGAGCGCCAGCCAAGCGCCCGGGTCTACGGTGCGTCTGCCCGCCGCAGACAGAGTGGGCGCCGGCGGCATACGGCGGCGCCGGTAGAGGAGATCGGGACCATGAACAAGGTCCTTCTGACAGGCCGCTTGACCCGCGATCCGGAGTTGCGATCGCTGGCCAGCGGCTCATCCGTGGCTACCTTCTCGGTGGCCACCAACGAGTACCGCGGCAAGGGCAAGGAGCGAGCCGAGTACCACAACGTCGTCGTCTGGGACCGCCTGGCCCAAGTCTGCGGCCAGTACTTGGGCAAGGGCCAGCAGGTGGCCATCGAGGGCCGGCTGCAGACCCGCCAGTGGGACGACGACCGCGGTGCACGCCACTGGAAGACTGAAGTCGTGGCCACGTCGGTGGAGATGCTCTCCGGCCGGCGGAAGCGCGACTACGAGGCCGATTCGCTCGTGGCCCAGGCCACTGCCGAGGCCGCTGCCGGCGGCGCGGGCAGCACCGAGGGCAATGAGGGCGGAGAGGCTTCACCGGGCGAGGCGGCCGAAGCCGGCCTCTCGACCGCGGCCGACGAGGCCGCCTCGGACTCTGCGGTGGACGACGAGCAGGTCGTCGTCCTGGCCTGAATCCAGTCGTCGGGGCGCGGCAGCGCGTGTCGTCCATCTGACCGCGCCCCGGCCATCGCTAGGCTGCTCGCCAGCCCTGGCCTGGCAACCGGCTCCTGGCTGGCCCGGCCTGGGCTACGGCCACCTCCCGCACTGTTCGGGGCAGGTGATGAGGCTGCCATCCTTCATGCCCGCCAGGGCGCCATCCAGCCTGCCCTGGACATCATCCGGGACCGCGACGCTGGCGAGGTGGAACGAGGAGATGCCGATGCCATCGTTGGCGGCGCCGAAGACCGAGACGCCTCCTTCGGCCGTGCCCGCATCGATGCCCAGGATCGTCTCCGACACGGCGGAGGCCAGGCGCTTCACGGCCGAGGCGACGATGCAATCCTGGGCTGCCGAATACGACATGTACTGGTCCACGTCCGCGCCGACGGCCAGGATGCCGGCCTCACAAGCGGCGTCCAGGGCCCCGTTGCCGGTGCTACGAGCGGCCGCGAAGACGACGTCCACTCCTTTCTGGGCGATGAACTGGCGGCCGTAGGTCTGGCCCCAGGCGGGGTCGTCGTAGGCCTTCACCAGGTCCTTGGTGGAGAAGAAGCCCGTCTCGACCCTGACGTTCGGGTTGTACGACCTGGCGCCCAGCTCGAAGCCCTGCAGGTACCTGATGACAGCCGGGTCGCTGCTGATGGCGCCGATCCGGCCGATCACGCCACTGGCGCTCACGGATGCCGCCACGATCCCGGCCAGGTAGCCGAGCTGGTCCTCCTCGAATCGGATTGCGATGAGGTTGGGCAGCATCGTCGCCGGTCTACCCACGCAGACGCCGGTCGGATCGGGGTCGCCGTGCTCGTCCAGGCACGGCTCGACGTCAACGGCGACGAACCAGATGCCCGGGTTGAACGCCGCGGCTCGTATCGCCGTGTCGCCCAGATTGGGACCGACGGTAACGATGATCGTGCTGCCCCCATCGATGAAGGCTTGCACGCCGTTGGCGTAGTCCGCCTCATCGTCCGGAACGTAGTAGTCGAGGGTCGCGCCGAGCTGCCGGGCCGCCTGCTTCGCACCCTCGTAGGAGAGCTGGTTGTAGCCGTTGTCGTCGATGTGGCCGATGTCGGTCACGACCCCGATCTTCAGACTCGAGACCGAGGCGGAGGACGTAGACCAGGCCGAGGCGCAGCTGGCGACCGTTCCCAGCACCGCAAGGACGCCGAGCGCCCTCCGGAATCCAACCGCCATGTATGCCTCCACCTCTGCGCAGCCTGACGGCCGGACCAGCCCCCGCGCCGATTGTATGCCGGACCCGCCGGGCCTGAGGCGCGGCCGCGACCCAGCGCCATGGTGCGGATAGGAGTGTCGGCGGCGGGCCCGCCGGCCTACCATCTCCTCTATGGACAGCACCGCACCGGCCATCCTGGAGCTGGGCCTGGTCCTGCTCGGCGCCGTCGCCGCGGGGCGGTTGGCTCGGCGCATCGGCCTGCCGGCGGTGGTCGGGTATCTGGCCCTGGGCCTGGCCGTCTCGCCGTTCACACCCGGCTACATCGCCGATCGCGAACGCCTCCAGCTGCTCGCCGACCTGGGAGTCGTCCTGCTCTTGTTCGAGGTCGGGATCGAGGTCGATCCCAGGCGCCTTCGCACAGAGCAGCGAGGGCTGCTGCTGGCGGTCCCCCTGCAGATGGTCCTATCGACGGCCGTTGCGGGCGGTGCGTTGGCAGCCCTGGGAGTGGAGCCGCTGACCGCCGCCGTTCTGGGCCTGTGCGTCGCGTTCTCCTCGAGCGTGGTCATCGTCAACATGACCCGCAGCGTCAGGCGAACCACGAACCCCCAGACCGACGAGGCCCTCCTGGGCTGGGCCGTCCTGCAGGACGTGACCGGCGTGGTCATGGCTTCGATCCTGCTGGCATCGGTTGGGACGAGCGGCCGGGGCTTTCTTCTCACAATCCTGGGCCTGCTCGGCTTTGCCGCCGTCTCGCTGGCCACGGCCCGGATCCTGCCCCGCGTCCTGCGCGCCGTGGCCACCCAGCCGGACTTCTTCCTGATCGTGTCGGTGGCCACCGGATTCACGCTCGCCGGAGCCGGCGCGGTCGTGTTCGGTCTGCCGCTGGGCCTGGCCGCCTTCGTCGGCGGCCTGGCCGTCACCGAGAGCCCGGAATCGGCCGAGGCCAGGCATCGGCTCCTGCCCTTCCGCGACCTGCTGGCCGTGCTGTTCTTCGTCGCCATCGGGTCGCTGATCGACCCGGCCGCGCTGGGTCGGGGCCTCGGCTGGCTGGCTCTCCTCATCGGCCTCATCGTCGCCGCCAAGGTGTTGCTGGCCTACGTCCTGGCTCGCCTGTGCCGGATCAAAGCCCGACCCTGGCAGCTCGCCGTGGGCCTGGGCCAGATCGGCGAGTTCAGCTTCGTCCTGGCCTCTGCTCTCATCGCCGCCCACTCGCTCAGCGCGGAGATGTACTCGGCTCTCCTGACGGCGGCCGCGCTGACCATCGGAGTCAGCAGCGTGGCCGTGCGACTGGTCGGCAAGCGCGGCGGATCCGGCGCCGCCTCGGCCCAGAAGCGACCGGGGTCCGTCCTTGATCGAGGCGAGCCGGTGGCCCGGGGCCAGTCCGGCAGGCGCAGCCGGCCGGCTCAGGAAGGGCGGTAGAGGTCGCGCCGGTCGAGCCCGGTGGACCTGGCGACCTGCCTGACGGCCTCGGCCCGGCGTGCCCCGCCGGCAACCAGGCGCTCGACTTCGGCCCGGGCCTCGTCGAGCGACACGCCGGCAGCCTCCGGTGCCGCTCCCCTGCCCGCCCGCGTGGACTCGAGCACAATGACAAACTCACCCCGCAGGGTCAGCCCGCCCGACGCCGCCCGTGCCGCCACGTCGCCGAGCGGCCCGCGGACCACCTCCTCGTGGATCTTGGTCAGTTCCCGGCAGACCGCCGCCCGGCGGTCCGGACCGGCGGCGGCCGCAAGATCGGCCAGGGTGCGGGCGACGCGCGCCGGCGCCTCGTACAGGACGCAGGCCCGGGCATCCGCGGCTATACGGGCCAGGCGGTCGCGCCGCTCTCGGCCGCCGCGAGGCAGGAACCCCTCGAAAGTCCAACGCGGGGCCGGCAGGCCGCAGGCCACCAGCGCCGACAGCGCCGCGGAAGCCCCGGGGATGGGGACCACCGCGCCACCCTCCGCAGCCCAGGCCGAGGCCAGCTCCCCACCTGGGTCGCTGACCAGGGGAGTGCCCGCGTCGGTGACGAGGGCCAGATCGCGCCCCGCTCGAAGGTGCTCGAGCAGCTCCAGCTCGCGACCCGGTCCGCTCCGGGCGTGGTAGCTCTTGAGGGGCGTGGCGATCTCGTAGCGGGCGAAGAGCCGTTTCGTCAGCCGGGTGTCCTCGGCCGCGACGAGCGGCACCGAGCGCAGCACCTCCACGGCGCGGTAGGTCATGTCGCCGAGATTGCCGATCGGCGTGGCCACCACGAACAGCCGGCCGCTCATCGGAAGCCCGGCCTCACGAGAGCCTCAGCCCCGGGCCCTCCGGCCCGCGGCCCGACAGGCGCCCCTCCGCACCAAGCCCCTCCGCGGGAAGCCCCTCCGCCGGCCCTTCGACGGCCGGAATCACTTCTTGGAAGCTCCCGGCCGCAGCGGCGAGTGAGGATCTCCGGGATCGCTCCGCTCGAGCGCCAGGCCGGCCACCGGGGGCACGATCCGCTTGAACTCCGAGGCAGCCATCATCTGATGAAGCCGCTCGATCTTCGCCTTGCTGAAGCCCATGGCCACGAGCTCCTCGTCGGAGCGCCGCTGGTCGTACATCCAGAACATCATCCGATCCAGCTCCGGGTAGCCGAAATCGGCCTCTCCCTCGTCCGTCTGACCCGGCCAGAGGTCGGCCGACGGCGGCTTGCGGATGATCTCTTCGGGCACGCCCATGGCCGCCGCGAGCTGCCGGACCTGACTCTTGTACAGGTCGCCGATCGGGCCGAAGGCGCAGGCGCTGTCGCCATACATGGTCGTGTAGCCGATGAGCCATTCGGTCTTGTTGCCGGTGCCGGCCACCAGGCCGCCCCATATGACCGACCTGTCGTAGAGGACGGCCATCCGCATCCGGGCCGCCAGGTTGCCCCGGCGCAGAGGCGTCGCCTCGCGCGCGGCCGCGCCGCCCGCCCCCACCTCCGCCATCAGGTCGCGCGCTTCCCCGGGCCGAGCCTCCCCCTCTCGCCCGAAGTACGCGTCCACCATCGGCGTGATCTCGACGAGGTCGCTGGCGCACCCGAGCTTGTCCACCACGAGCCGGGCATGCCCGACCGACTCTGGGGACGAGGTGCGATAGGGCATCAGGACACAGAGGACGCTGGCCGGCCCCACCGCCTCGGCGGCCAGGCAAGCGGTGAGCGCCGAGTCGATGCCGCCCGATAACCCCAGCAGAACGCGGCTGAAGCCGGCCTTGCGCAGCTGGGCACGGATGAAAGCCACGATCTCCCGGCGCACGGCGTCGGTGTCTATGACCAGCTCCTCGGGGAGCTCGAACAACTCATCGCCATTGGGGCTCATGCGACGGGCCTCTTCCGGATACTGGTGTTGCCAATGCCCAACTGCCTCACGACGCAGAGTCTATCCGGAGAGCCGCTCCCGTGACGCTGGGCCCGCACCCTACTCCGACAGATCGGCGGCGGTCTCGACCGCCGACTGCCGAGCTGCCACCTCCGCGGCGGCGTCCCGGGTCACCTGTTCCGCGAAGTGGCAGGCTGCTCGCTGGCCTGCGCCCAGGTCGCGCAACGGCGGATCGTCCACCACGCAAGTCTCGGGGTTGCCCAGCTTCTCCCGCAGCCAGCAACGGGTGTGGAAGCGGCAGCCGGACGGCGGGTTGGCCGGCGAGGGCACGTCGCCCTTCAGCACCAGCCGCTTGGTCCGAGCGCGCGGATCCGTAACCGGGACTGCCGACAGCAGAGCCACGGAATACGGGTGGCGGGGGTGGCGGTAGAGCTCGTCCGTTTCCGCTACCTCGACGATCTTGCCCAGGTACATGACCGCGATGCGTTCGCAGAAGTACTGGACGACCGACAGGTTGTGGGCGATGAAGAGGTACGTCAGGTCGAACCGGGACCGCAGGTCCGAGAGCAGGTTGAGGATCTGCGATTGGATCGAGACGTCCAGGGCTGAGACCGGTTCGTCGCAGACCACGAACTCAGGAGCCAGGCAGAGCGCCCGGGCAATGCCGATCCGCTGCCGCTGGCCGCCCGAGAACTCGTGCGGGTAGCGTCGCGAGTAGTCGCGCCGCAGGCCGACTGCCTCCAGGAAATCGCCGACGCGATCGTCGCGTATCTTGCGCTCGCCCCAGCCGTTCTCCTTCGTCGCCTGGGCCAGTAGCCCCTCGCCGATGATGTCGCTGACCGGCATGCGCGGGTTGAGCGAGCCGTAGGGGTCCTGGAAAATGAACTGCATCCGGCGCCGCATCTGCTTGAGCTCGGAGCCCCTCAGCGCCAGCACGTCCCGGCCGTCCAGCAGGACCGATCCGGACGTGGCTCTTTCCAGGCGCAGTATCGTCCGCCCCAGGGTGGTCTTGCCGCAGCCCGATTCCCCGACCAGGCCGAATGTCTGGCCCCGGTTGATGGCAAGGTTCACGCCGTCCACGGCGTGAACGCGGCCTACCTGGCGGCGCAGGACGCCGCCGAAGATGGGGAAGTAGGTGACCAGATCCCTGGTCTCGACCAGAGGCGTCGACGATTCGGCCCGTGTCACCTGGCTCACGTCCTTGCTCACGTCCTTCATGCTTGCTTCGCCACCCGGCTGCGTGTCGATGCCGCCGCCGTCTTCTCGAAGGCCGTGCGGCGACTGGCGCCCTCGGACGTGTAGAGGAAGCACCTGGTCTGGGCCCCGGTGCCGGGCACCGGCATGAGCTCCGGCTCGGAGGCGCGGCAGCGCTCCCAGGCGTAGGGGCAACGCGGCTCGAACTTGCAGCCCGGGGGCATCCGGAACGGATTCGGAACCACGCCCTTGATGACGTCCAGCTCCTGGCCTCGCTTGTGCAGGGCCGGAATGGAATTCAGGAGCCCCTGGGTGTAGGGGTGCCTGGGCGAAAGGAGGACGGCCTCCACGGGGCCGGCCTCCACGACTCGCCCGGCATACATGACGGCGACCTGGTGGACGGTCTCGGCCACGACAGCCAGGTCGTGGGTGATCAGCAGCAGGGCCGTGCCGGTCCGAGCCTGGAGGTCCTTGATCAGCTCCAGGATCTGGGCCTGGATCGTCACGTCGAGAGCGGTGGTCGGCTCGTCCGCGATCAGCAGCTTGGGCTGGCAGGACAGGGCCATGGCGATCATCGCCCGCTGCCTCATGCCGCCCGACATCTCGTGCGGGTACTGCTCGACCCGGCGTTCGGGGGCCGAGACCCCGACCAGGCGCAGCGCTTCGATGGTCCGCTCGAGAGCTTCGTCTCTGCTCACATCGTTGTGGTAGAGGACCGCCTCCATGATCTGATCGCCGACGGTGAAGACCGGGTTGAGGCTGGTCATCGGCTCCTGGAAGATCATGGCGATATCCTTGCCGCGGACGGAACGGATCTCGTCGCCGTCCAGGGTGAGCAGATCGCGGCCGTCGAACCAGATCTCGCCGCCAGCGAATTCACCGGGTGGCGTGTCGATGAGGCGCATGATCGACAGGGCGGTCACGCTCTTGCCGCAACCGGACTCACCGACCAGCCCGACCGTGCCGCCCCTGGGGATCTCGAGGTCGACGCCGTCCACGGCCTTGACAGTTCCGTCCATGACCCGGAAGTAGGTCTGCAGGCCGCGGATCGAGAGCAGCGGCCGGTCGTATTCCAGGTCTCGGTCGGTCTCGACGGCGAGCAGCCGGGCTCGCTTTCGGCCGCGCAACTGGCGGTCAACCTCGCCCAGCACGCCGGCCAGGCCGAAGGCGACGAGCAGCAGGCCACACAGGCAGACGACGAGGAAGGCCAAACCCGGCGCCAGGGAGATCTCCTCCTCGCCCATCAGCCTTGGGCCGTTCACCTCCGAGTGATGGACCACCAGGACGCCGAGCATAGCCAGGCCGACGACCAGCGCGGCTCCGCGGCGGATAGGTCGGGCGATCAGACGCCGAACGGGCGGGACGAGCAGGGCCACCATGGCCAACCCGCCGGCAGCTGCGACCGGCAGGGCCGGACCGCCGTAGCTCTCACTCAGCGAAACGGGCCTGTTGTCGCGGCCCACGGCTCCTGCCCAGGGCAGGAGCAAGGCCGAGGCAGCTGCCAGCATTCCGAGCGCGGCGACTACCTTGTCTGTCAGCGGCGCGCGCTCTTCTCGGTCGCGATGGGGCTGACCGGATGGGTGCGTGTCCTGAGCTGTCACTCGCGGCTCCTAGGATCGAGGGCGTCGCGCAGGCCGTCGCCCATGAAGTTGATGCCCAGCACCGTCAGCACGATGGCCATGCCCGGGAAGAAGGCCCACCACCAGTTGCCCAACTGCAGGTAGTTCTGAGCCTTCGAGAGAGCGTTCCCCCACGTCGGTTGGTAGTGAGCGTCGACGCCGTAGCCGAGGAAGCTGACGAAGGCCTCGCCGATGATGACGTAGGCGACCGAGAGGGTGGTGGCGACGATGATGGGGCTCATGGCGTTGGGCAGGATGTGGCGGAAGATGATGCGCCGGTCGCCGACGCCTACCGCTCGTGCCGCGTCGACGAAAGCCTCGGTCCGCAGGGACAGGAACAGGCTTCGCACCAGCCGGGCAATGCCCATCCAACCCAGGATGGCGAACACGACCAGGATGACGCGCCAGTCGCCCTGGCCGAAGACCTTGGCGAAGAGGATGATGACGAACAGCGTCGGCAGGCTCAGCATGACGTCGACGAGTCGCATCAGCAGGTTGTCGACCCAGCCGCCGAAATAGCCGGCTACGCCGCCCACGATTGCCCCGATTGTGGCCGCGAAGAGGGAGGCGCCCACGCCGATGAGCAGCGACAGTCGAGCGCCGTTGACGACCAGCGTCAACAGGTCCAGCTGCAGGCTGCCGGTGGTCCCAAGCGGATGCCCCGGCGTCAAGGGAGGACAACCGGGGGCGGCCAGCTGCGTCTCCGACCCCGGGCAATACTGGACGGGGTACGGGATGTCGAGCGGGTCGTACGGCAGCAGGAACGGGCCGATGATGGCGATGACGCACATCGTGAGGAACAGCCCAGCTCCGAAGAGAGCCAGCCGGTGGCGCCTGAAGCGGCGCCAGGCCAGCTGCCACTGGTTCAGCGAGACGAGGGCAACCTCGTAGTCGGCGCCCTCGGGGGCGCCCGGCAGAGGTTCCGGCTCGGTTTCTTCGATAAGGGGGGCGTCGGCCCCGAACCTGGATCGCATTCTCGTTTCCTAGTCGTACCTGACGCGCGGATCGACGACCGCGTACAGAACGTCGGCCAGCAGATTGGCGAAGACCACGAGGGTTGCCCCGACCACCAGGATGCCCATCAAGACGGTCGTGTCGTCGTGGCCTACGGATTGGATGAACTGGCGGCCCATGCCCGGCCAGGAGAAGATCTGCTCGGTGACGATGGCGCCCGAGAACAGGAACGGGATCTCCAGGGCCATGTTCGTGACGACCGGCAGCAGGGCGTTGCGCAGGGCATGACGGAAGACGACTCGCCTCTCCGGCAGGCCCTTGGCGCGAGCAGTCCGCACGTAATCCTGGTTGAGGGCGTCGAGCATGCTGGAGCGGATGAAGCGCGAGTCGTAGGCAACGCTGACCACGACCAGCGTGAAGACCGGCAGCGCGAGGTGACGAGCTAGGTCGGTCAAGGCGTAGGCGGGGTTGGAGCCGAAGAACTCCCAGTAGGCGTCGGTGCCGAAGATGGGTACGGTGCGAGCGTCCCACATGCCGCTGGCCGGGAACCACTTCACCGGCTGCCCGACGGCGAAGAAGGCGATGAGCATCAGCCCCAGCCAGAAAGTAGGCAGGGAGAAGCCCACGTAGTTGAATATCGTGAAGGCCGAGTCGAAGGCGCTGTACCGTCTCACCGCCGCATAGACCCCGGCGATGAAGGCCACCGTGACCCAAATGACCCAGGCCGTCACCATCAGGATGAGCGTGGGCGGGATCCTTTCGGCGATCACGTCCGTGACCGGCCGTCCATCGTTGATCGAATAGCCCAGGTCGCCGTGCAGCAGGCCGTTGTCGCCGCCCGGAAGGTCGATGTCCAGCCCCAGAATCTCTACTTCTCCGCCGGGCAGGGCGTTGATCAGGAACGGCTTGTCGCCGCATGCGCCCAGCCACTTGCAGTACTGGATCGGCCAGGGCTGATCCAGGCCCCAGCGGTGCTTCCAGGCCGCGATCTGCTCCTGCGTTACGCGCGGGTTCTGGGCGAACCGGCTCGTCGGGTTGCCGCCCGTTGCCAGGTACATGATCCCGAAGCAAGCGAACGAGATGCCGATCAGGACCGGGATGGCCAGCAGAGTTCGCCGCAGGATGAACTTGAGCATCTGCCCCGCTCGGTTGCTAGAGAGGGCGACGGGCCCTGGGGCCCGCCGCCCTCTGCTTACGGTCTCAGATCGCTTGGACCAGTGGGCTTACTTGACCCACCAATCAACGATGTTCCACTCGCCTGCGAAGACGGTGGGGTTGCCCGTGAAGTTCTGAACCTTGCTGTCCACGATCCAGACGTCCTGGCGGTAGTACAGCGGCAGTTCGAACAGGTTCTGGTCCGGGTCTCCGTAGATGTCCTGGATAGTGAACATCGCCGCGCGGATCTTGTCGAAGTCGACGCTGTTCTTGACGATGTCGTAGGCAGCGTCGAGGTCGGGCAGGCTGGTGCGGGTGATGTTCTGGCCGTTGTGCGGCTCGTTGTCGGGGATGCCGCTGGAGTGGTAGACGTTGTACCCGCCGATCGGATCGAGCGGCGAGCTGTAGGCGAACTCGGCCACGTCGAAGTTGCCGTGGACGATGTTGCACTTGACGTCCGAGCCTTCGTCGTACCAGCCGCCAAAGACGTCCGGAATAGAAGGCTTGGCATTGACGTTGACCTTGATGCCAACGGCCTTCATCTGCGAGGCGACCAGGGCCAGGGTGTCCTCACGGACCTGGCGGGTGGTCGTGCAGTACTCGATTTCGAGCGTCTTGCCGCTCTTGGCGTAGTAGCCGTCAGCACCCATCGTCCAGCCTGCGGCCTCGAGCTTGGCCTTGGCCCCGGCCGGATCGGCCTTCGTGGTCCCGTCGATGTCCTTGTAGTACCAGGTCAACGGCGAGATGAAGTTGTTGCTGACCTTGACGGTGCCGCCCAGCGGGCCGGCGGCGATGGCTTCGCGATCGGTGGCCAGCTTCAGGGCCTGGATGATCGCGACGTAGTCGTCGCCGTACTTCTCCTTGAGCGACTTGTTGTTGTAGGCGTGCAACTCGTACAGCAGGGCAGGCTCGGCAAGAACCTGGTCGGCCGGGAGGTCTGCCAGCTTGGGCAGGTCGGAATCCTGCAGGTTCTGGCCAACGTCGAACTCGCCGGCCTTGAAGCCGAGGATCATCGAGTCGGCATCGCCGTAATACTTCCAGATAACGCTATCCAGATACGGCGCGTGACCGCTGATGGTCTCGTTGTTCGGGTTGGGCTTGAGCGTGATCTGGGCGTCGGTCTTGGCCTCGACGGGGATGTACGGGCCGCTGTACACGCCAGAGGCAAGATCGCCCATGGGATACAGATCGGTCGCCGCATTCTTGGCCGGGACCGTCGACAGATAGTGCGCCGGCAGAAGCGGGGCGATCAGGCCAAGGTAGCCTGAGTAGAGGGCCTTGTAGTGGATCACGCAGTCGGTTCCGGTACCACCGTCGATGGCGGTGATGTCCTCCCAGCCGATGGTCCCGCCGACGAGACCCGCCTGCGTGTCATCCATGATCCACTTCCAGGTTGCCTCGACGTCGGCGCAGGTGATCGGCTGGTCGTCGGACCACTTCATGCCGGACTTCAGGCTGAACTTGACGTCCATGCCGCTGCCGACGATCTCCACTCCGCCGTTGGCCACCGTCGGGACATCCTTGGCAAGGTCGGGCATGTACTTGAGGTCGTTGGTAACGATCCACAAGTTGTTGAGCATGCTGTCCGCGGCCTCGATGTCGGACAGGGCCTGAGCGTAGTACGCGTTGACGGAGTCGGGGTACTGCCACTCGGCGATGACGATGCTGCCGCCGGTCTGCGTCGGCGTGCTGGGCTTGTAGCTCGTGTTGGTGATGTCGACTCCGCCGGCAGTGGCGCTGGGGGCTGGCGTCGGCGTCGCGCCCTGGCTAGGCGCGGCCGTCGGCGTGGCTTCCGTGGACGAGCAGGCGCTCGCCACGATTGCGGCTATGGCGAACAACCCGAATAGCCGTCTATGCATGCAATGCTCCTCCATCTGTGTGCGTCCCCACGCGGAATGGTCTGCGGTAGCCGCTCGGTCGGTTTGCACTTGATGGTGTCGATTGGGCAAGCCTTCCGACAGGACTTGGGCGTGTCCCGGCCGCCGTATTGGCCGCTACTATGGGGACGCCTCCAGGACGTGTCAATTGCCCCGCAGATCTGCTATCGCCACCTCCTTCGGTGTTCGATCGGCATGGCTGGGACGCCCAGGAGGTGCTCCCTCCCCTGCACCCAGCGAGGCGCGGTCACAGGCGCGCGGAATAACGCGACAGGGATGGGTTCGCCGAGGCGGATGTTGGGATGGCGTGCTTCGGCCGGCCGCCGTGGGCGGCGAGCCCGGGAGCAAAGTTCAACGGTGCCAGCTCCTGGTCCGTGGCGGTCCTCCTGGTTGACGCGCTTGGGCCGCTATGGAGTCCGGTCAGACCATCTGCCGCCATGCAGCCCGGATGGCCCGTGAGCCTTTGTCCGCGCATTGCGATCCCGGCCCTCCCGGGAGCACGGGCATCGCCCGCGGACGGCTAAAGCTTACACCTAACCGCCGCGATGCCAATTCAGGCGTCAAGCCGCCATCTCAACCCTGAGACGCCGTTTGGCCGTCGGGCGAGGGCCTCCACCTAAGATCGGGCTGGCGGGCTGCGCGCGCCTCATCCAAACGACGTACTGGCGCGGTGCGCGGTGCGGAACGCAGCTCTTCCGGCGACTGATGGGCTTCCTCGACGGCGGACCGCAGAGCCTCAACGAAGCCGTCCAGCGTCTCGAGCGATTCGGTTTCCGTAGGCTCGATCAGGAGGGATTCCTCCACGGTGTGGGGGAAGTAGATGGTGGGTGGGTGGTAGCCCAGGTCTATCAGGCGCTTGGCCAGGTCCAGCGTCCGAACGCCCGTCTCGGCCTTGAGCGAGGCTCCGGACGCCACGAACTCGTGCATGCAGGGGCGTGAGTAAGGCACCTCCAGGACGCCGCTCAGGCGCGCCTTCAGGTAGTTGGCGGCAAGAACCGCGTCCTCCGATGCCTGGCGCAATCCATCCGCCCCCAGGGCTCGCAGGTAGGCATAGGCCCGCACCAGGATGCCGGTGTTACCGGCAAAGGCGCGCATCCGGCCGATGCTCGAAGGTCGCTCCTCCTGCCGTTCCAGGCGGAAGGCCCCGTCGTCCTCGCGCAGCACCCGGGGCCATGGCAGATACGGCAGCAGCTTCTCCCCCACTCCCACCGGGCCGGCACCCGGGCCGCCGCCGCCATGGGGAGTGGAGAAAGTCTTGTGGACGTTGAAGTGCATCGCGTCGAACCCGGCCTGGCCGGGTTTGAAGCGGCCCATGACGGCATTGAGGTTCGCTCCGTCCATGTAGGCCAGCGCTCCGGCGGCGTGCACCGCCTCCAGCAGCTCGCCGACGCGCGATTCGAACAGGCCCAGGGTGGAGGGGTTGGTGATCATGACCGCCGCCGTCCGCGGGCCCAGGGCGGCCCGGAAGGCGTCCAGGTCCACGCCCCCGTCCGCCGCCGACGGAACGCTGACGGTCGTGAAGCCCGACATCGAGGCCGTAGCCGGGTTCGTCCCATGAGCGGAATCTGGTATCAGCACTTCCTGCCGTTCCATGTCGCCGCGAGCGCGATGGTAGGCCCGGACCATGAGGATGCCGGTCAGCTCGCCCTGGGCCCCGGCCGCGGGCTGGAGGGTGACGGCCTTCATGCCGCCTATGTCGGCCAGGGCCCTTTCCAGCTCCCACAGCAGTTGCAGGGTGCCCTGGGCTGTCTCGTCGGGTGCAAGAGGATGAAGGGCCGCGAACCCGGGCAGCCGGGCTGCCCATTCGTTGATCTTCGGGTTCCATTTCATGGTGCACGAGCCCAGGGGGTAGAAGCCCGTGTCGACGGCGAAGTTGAGCTGGCTCAGGTTCACGTAGTGCCGCGTCAGGTCCGGCTCCGATACCTCCGGCAGGCCCGGTGCCTCGATCCGTAGAGCGGCCGCCGGGATGCGGGCCAGCGACTCCTTGGGCGGGGGCGGTACTCGTTCGCCTCTCCTTCCCGGCCGCGATCTCTCGAAGATGAGGGGCTCCAGGCGATCGCCGGCGGCGGTCATCGCGAGCCTCCCTTGGCTGGAGCCGCGCCCGCGCCTCCCAACTCCTCGCCCAGGGCTGCCGCGAAGCCGGCTATCTCGTCGGCCGTCGTGACCTCCGTGGCGCAGACCAGGAGCGCTTCGGCAAGGGTCGCGTCCGCGGGCTCCGCCTCGGCCAGGGCCAGGCCGGCCAGGATGCCCCGCTCCAGCAGCCGGCGGTGGACGGATCGGGCCCCGGGCACGCGGACGGCGAACTCGTTGAGGTAGGGGCCGGGGTGCAGGCGCGGCGCCCCCGCGGCCGCCAGGGCGGCTTCCAGCTCCGAGGCCCGGGCGGCCCCCAGGGCCGCCACGTCGTGCAGGCCTCGCGGCCCCAACGCCGCCATGTAGATGCCGGCCGCCAGGGCGCACAGGGCCTGGTTGGTGCAGATGTTGCTCGCCGCCTTCTCGCGGCGGATGTCCTGCTCGCGAGCCCGCAGAGTCATGACGAAAGCCCGGCGACCGTCGGCGTCCGCCGTCAAGCCCACCAACCGCCCGGGGATCTGCCGCATCAGCGCCTCCCGGCAGGCAAGGATGCCCAGGTAGGGGCCGCCATAGGCCAGGGGCATGCCGAGCGGCTGGCCCTCCGCGGCAACGATGTCGGCGCCGTAGTCCGCCGGCGAGGCCAGCACCGCCAGTGACACGGGCTCGGTCACGGCGACCAGCACCGCCCCGGCGGCGTGAGCCAGGGCGGCGGCCTCGGGCATCGGCTCGAGCAGGCCCAGGAAGCTCGGATTGGCAACCAGCGCCGCGGCCGCCGGCCGGTCCGGGTCGGCCAGCAGGCGCTCCATGGCCGCCAGGTCGGTCGTGCCCGCAGCCGGCCCATCGGCCAGCAGCGGAATCTCGTCGGCCGTCATGCCCGCCCCGGCGAAGTAGGTGCAGATCGTCTGGCGGTAGTGCGGGTGCACAGCCCGGCTGACCAGCACGCGCTCCCGGCCGGTCGCGCGACAGGCCATCAAGGCACCCTCGGCCGCGGCCGTTGCCCCGTCGTAGTGCGAGGCCGAGACGACGTCCATGCCGGTCAGCTCAGCCATCATCGACTGGTACTCGTAGATCGTCTGCAGCGTGCCCTGGCTGATCTCGGGCTGGTAGGGCGTATAGGCGGTGTAGAACTCGCCGCGCAGGAGCAGCTGGTCGACGACAGCCGGGACGTAGTGGCGATAGGCCCCCGCGCCGAGGAAGCTGACCACGTCCGTGCGGTTGCGGCCGGCCAGGTCGCTCATCAGCCGGGCCAGCTCGGCCTCCGACAAGGGCGGGGGGAGGTCCAGGCCCGACGTCCGAAGCGCCACCGGGATGTCGTCGAAGAGGCTGTCGATCGAGGTGACGCCGATCACCTCGAGCATCTGCGTCCGCTCGGCCGGCGTATGGGGCCCGTATGCCATCCCTTCAGCTCCGATCGGTCAAGGTCCGTCGCCTGGAACGCCGCTCCTGCCGCCGTCAGCCTTCCCGGGTCAACTCCTCATAGGCGGCCTGGTCCAGCAGCGTCTCCATCTGGCCGGCGTCGGAGATTCGGATGCGGAACATCCAGGCTTCGCCCAGGGGATCGCTGTTCACCAGCTCGGGCGTGGCCGCGAGCTTCTCGTTGACCTCGATCACCTCGCCCGAGACGGGCGAGAACAGGTCGCTGACAGCTTTGACCGATTCGATCACGCCCACTGGGGCGGCCTGCTCCACCACCCGCCCCACGGCCGGCAGCTCGACGAAGACGACGTCACCCAGCTGCTCCGCGGCGTACGGCGTGACCCCCACGGTCGCGACGTCGCCGACCAGACGGACCCACTCGTGCTCCTTCGTGTAGCGCAGGTCTTCGGCCACGGCTTGCCTCCGCTTCGTTCGACTCGATCTCACTCGTCTCGCTTGTAGAAGGGCAACGGCACCACTTCCGCCGCCGCACGCTGCTCGCGAATAGCCACCTCCAGTATCGTAGCGGCCTCGCCGTCAGAAGGTGCCACGTAGGCCATGGCGATGGCTCGATTCAGCGTCGGCGACTGGGTACCGCTGGTGACGCGGCCGGTCCTACGCTCCCCCGAGTAGACCTCGTAGCCGTGACGGGCGATGCCCCGATCGCGCATCGCCAGGCCCACCAGCTTCTTACGCGGCCCGGCCGCCAGAGCCTTCTCCAGCGCTGCTCGGCCCACGAAGTCGCCCGGCTTGGAGAGCTTCACGACCCGCCCCAGCCCAGCCTCGAAGGGAGTCGTGTCGCGGCCAAGCTCGTTGCCGTAGAGCGGCATGCCCGCCTCCAGGCGCAGCGTGTCACGGGCCCCCAGCCCGACCGGCACCACTCTGGCGCTGCGGCCGCGAGTCAGCAGCCGGTCCCAGACGGTCCCGGCGGCAGCCTGGTCGACGAAGATCTCAAAGCCGTCCTCGCCCGTGTAGCCGGTGCGGGCGACCAGGGCCTCAACCCCGGCCACCTTTCCCTCGCCGATGGCGTAGTGGCGCAGATCGGCAATCGGCACGTTTGTCAGCGGCGCCAGGACTCCCAGGGCCGCCGGACCCTGGATCGCCACGAGGGCAGTGGTCAGCGAGCGATCGTCGAGAAGAGCCTTGAAGCCGACGAACCGCTCGGACAGGGCGTCGCTGACGACCGCGGTGTTGGCGGCGTTGGCCACGACCATGAAGCGGTTCTCGTCCAGGCGGTAGACGATCAGGTCGTCCATCACTCCCCCGTCGGGGAAGCAGATCATGGAATAGTGGGCTCTGCCCGGTACCAGGGACGAGTTCTCGCTCACGATCGCATGGTCGAGAGCCGCCGCTGCCTGGGGCCCCTCGACGAACAGCTCGCCCATGTGCGACAGATCGAACAGGCCGGCCCGCTCCCGGACGGCGCGGTGCTCCTCGATGATCCCCGCGTACTGGAGCGGCATCTGCCAGCCGGCGAACTCGATCAGGCGCGCGCCGAGCGCGGCATGCCGGTCCGCCAGGGGCGTCTCGAGCGCGGGGTGCGCGTTCGCCAGCGGCCTCTCGAGCGGCGATCCAGAGGTGTTCACGATCGGGTCCGCCCTCCTGTTCGGCTAGCCGGCAGCACTCCGCATCTCGGGCAAGCGACCGGCAGCGAGGCCGACAAGCGCCCGTTCGGTCTCGAAAGACAGCAGCCCCGCCGCGTCGTCGAACGCGACCCAGCGCACCTCCTCGAACTCCCGGTCGTGGTCGTCGAGGCTGCCGCCGACGGCCTCCATCAGGAAGTAGTGAACGGTCTTGCGGATGCGCGTCCCGCGCTGGACGAACGTGTACTTGATCGAATCGAGCGGGGCGACGACCCGGACCTTGAGGCCGGTCTCCTCGGCTACCTCGCGCAGGGCGGTCTCCTCGAGCGTCTCGCCCGGAATGGGAGTGCCCTTGGGGAGGGTCCAGGTGGCGCCGTCGCGCTCGCGCTTGCGACGACCGGCTACGAATTGGGCGTTCTCGCCCAGGAAGCGGATGACTATCCCACCGGCCGAAGTCGCCGTGGCGGCGGTCAACCTCGCCACGTCGCGGCAGCCGGGCTCGAGCGTCGATCCGCGTGCGGGCGGCCGAATCCCGTCCAGGAGATCCTGACCGCATGCCGGACCAGCCCGCTGCGCGCGACCCCTCTCGCCGAGGGGGCAACGGGCTGCCAGCCGCTGGTGTGGAGCCCGCTCTGGGAAGGCCTCAGGAACGTCGGGCGGCTCGCCGCGCGCTGGAAGCCGAGGCCGGAATGCAGACCCAGGCGCCGCTCCTTCTCGCCTCCGGAAAGGCCGACGAAGAGGGCCGAGGGGCGCGCCGAGAGGCGGGCGAGGGCACTTCGCTTCATGCGCGCAATCGTACCCGGTCAGGCGGGCTTTGCAAGCGCGGCCCGCACACGCTCCAGCGACTCCGCGCAAAGGGCGCCGCGCTGCTCGACAAGGCGGATCTCACGCTGGGCGGCGGCTATGTACAGCTCCTCGACTTCGGGCGCAAACCGCCTCAGGATGGTCAGATGGGCGGCGACCGTGCCCGCGTCGCCCCGCGTGATCGGCCCGGTCAAGGCGGCGTTGATTCCGGAGGCGCGGGCGTTGCCGAGCGTCTGCTCCACCAGGCGCCCGTAGACAGTCAGAGACCCCTGCTCGTCCAGGCCGGCGACCGACCCCAGCGTCGCAACGGCGTCCAGGAGGGCCACCAGCCCGCCCGAGGCCAGCATCGCGGCGGCGTGATAGGCCGGCTTGGCGCCTGCGGGGAGTCGAACCGGAACCGCGCCGAGGGCATCCGCCAGGTCGGCCAGCAGGCCCACCAGGCGGTCGTCGCCCTCCAGGGCGATCGTCGCCCCCCGGACCGCCGCGGCCGAGCGCTCCACGTCGGCGGTGAACGAGACCAGGGGGTGGAAGCTGCCGACCTGACTCCCGGCCGCCAGGGCAGGCTGCAGGATCTCGGCGCCCAGGAAGCCGCTGGTGTGGACCATCGCCTGGCCGCTGTAGAGGCGGATCGACTCGGCCACGGCGGCCACGGCATCGTCGGGAACACAGAGGAAGATCAGCTCCGCTTCGTCGACGACGGCAGGCGCCTCCACGAAGGCCCGGGCGCTCGAAACAGCCTGGGCGAACCTCTCCCGGCGGCCGGCGTCGCGGCTGGCCACCGCCACCACCGGCCAGCCCGCCCGAGAGATGGCCAGTCCCAGGGCGGACCCGACCGCGCCCGCGCCGACGATGCCGACGCTGGGTGCGCCTTCCCGGCCGCGAGTGTGAGGATGGGGCTCGCGGTGGGCATGGATAACGTCGCCGTGGCGGTGCCGGCCCACCAACTCCTCGCGGCGGGGATGCTCCTTCGTGCCGTCTTGCCGGGAGGCCTTCCGGCCGCGCCCAGTCACTCGATCAGTGTCGTCGCGCCATGCCTTCACGCGACATTCCCTCCCCATCCCGCCCGCGGGGTATCCTTCTCCCGGACCTGCACCGGGCAGCCGCCCGAGTGTAGCGCGTCCCTGGCAGCTGAGGCGCACCTCCTCCAGGGGTTCCGGAGACTCGCTCCATCGGTCGGCGAAGCCTTCGCGGCCACCTGGGCGCCCCGCTCACGCACCGGCAGGTGCACGCGCAGCAGCGCCCGCGGCCCGGCCGCCTCGCAGCCCCGGACCGGCCGAGCAGCTTGACTGCAAGCAGGAGGCGCCATGTCTACCAGCGATCCCTTCGGCGTCCGGTTCTCGCTCGGCCCGGGCCTGCCGGACTGCTACTCCCTTTCCGCTCTCGAGCGCTCCGGCGCGGCCGGCCTGGCCCTGCCGCTCGACCGTCTGCCGGTCACCCTGAAGATCCTGGTCGAGAACGTGCTGCGCCACGCCGGTGGCGGAGCAGTTGGCCGGGACGACGTGGCCGTGCTGGCGGCCTGGAGGCCCGGCGCCGCGGCCACGACGGAGGCCGAGATCCCGTTCCTGCCCTCCCGAGTGATACTCCAGGACTTCACCGGGGTGCCGGCAGTCGTGGATCTGGCGGCCATGCGCGACGCCATGGCCTCGCTGGGCGGCGACCCAGGCCGGGTCAATCCCCTGGTGCCCGCAGACCTCGTCATCGATCACTCCATCCAGGTCGACCGCTACGGCGATCGGCAGGCGCTGGCCTTCAACGTAGCCCGGGAGTACGAGCGCAACGGCGAGCGCTACCAGCTGCTGCGCTGGGCTCAGACCGCCTTCTCCGACATGCGGGTCGTTCCGCCGGGCACGGGCATCGTCCACCAGGTCAACCTCGAGTACCTGGCCACGGTCGTGGCCCAGCGCGCCGGCGACGACGGACGCCGCGTGGCCTTCCCCGACACGCTCGTGGGGACGGACTCCCACACCACGATGATCAACGGCCTGGGAGTGCTGGGCTTCGGCGTAGGCGGCATCGAGGCCGAGGCGGTCATGCTGGGCCAGCCGCTCTACCTGCCCATGCCCAGGGTAATCGGCGTCAGGCTGGCGGGCGAGATGCGAGAAGGCGCCACAGCCACGGACCTGGTCCTGACCGTGACCCAGATGCTGCGCGCCCACGGCGTTGTCGGCGCCTTCGTCGAGTTCACCGGCGACGGCCTGGCCGGCCTGCCTCTGGCGGACCGGGCCACGATCTCCAACATGTCGCCCGAGTTCGGGCCCACGGCCACTCTCTTCCCCATCGACGACGAGACGCTGGCCTACCTGCGCCTCACCGGTCGTACCCCCGAACAGGTCGCCCTCGTCGAGCGCTACGCGAAGGAGCAGGGCCTGTGGCGAGAGCCGGGCGCAAGCCCTGAGTTCGACGAGCTGCTGACCCTGGACCTGGCCACGATAGAGCCCTCTCTGGCGGGGCCTCGCCGCCCGCAGGACCGCGTCGCCCTCGAGGACCTGGGTGCCAGCTTCCGGAGCGTCTACCCTCAGGCTGTCGAGAGGCGGGTCCGGGTGGAGGCGGCCGGTCGCAGAGCGGAGGTCGGTGGCGGCTCGGTCGCAATCGCCGCCATCACCAGCTGCACCAACACCTCGAATCCCTCGGTCATGGTCGCGGCAGGGCTGGTGGCCCGCAACGCGGTGGCCCGAGGGCTCACGGTCCCGCCCACGGTCAAGACCAGCCTGGCCCCCGGTTCGCGGGCCGTGACCGAGTACCTGCGCGGCGCCGGGCTGCTGGAGCCCCTGGAGAAGCTTGGCTTCGCCCTGGCCGGCTACGGCTGCACTACCTGCATCGGCAACAGCGGCCCGCTGGACGAGCCGGTGACGAAGGCCATCGAGGAGCACGAGCTGGTCGTGGCCGCCGTGCTGTCCGGCAACCGCAACTTCGAGGGCCGCGTCCACCCGCTGGTCAAGGCCGCCTACCTGGCCTCACCGCCGCTGGTCGTGGCCCTGGCCCTGGCCGGGACGGTCGACCTCGACCCAACGACGACCCCGCTGGGCACCGGCTCGGATGGGCGGCCGGTCGTGCTGGCCGACATCTGGCCTTCGGCCGACGAGATCCGCCGGACCGTCGGCTCGGCAGTGACGGACGAGCTGTTCCGCACGGCCTACGCCTCGGTCTTCGAAGGCGACGAGCGCTGGCGGTCGCTGGACGTTCCGGCGGGCGATCGCTACCGCTGGGCCGCTGATTCCACATATATAGCCGAACCGCCCTTCTTCGCCGGCCTGCGGGCCGAGCCCGAACCGCCCGCGGCGATCGAGGAGGCGCGGGTCCTGGCCCTGCTGGGCGATTCGGTCACGACAGACCACATCTCACCGGCCGGCTCGATCCCGGCCTGGTCCCCCGCCGGCAAGTGGCTGATCGAGCGGGGCGTGGCCCCGGTCGACTTCAACTCCTACGGGGCGCGGCGCGGCCACCACGAGGTGATGATGCGCGGCACCTTCGGCAACATCCGCCTCCGCAACGCCCTGGCGGACAAGGAGGGGCCGTTCACCGTCCACCTGCCCGACGGCCAGGCCACGACCATCTTCGAGGCCTCGGAGCGCTATCGCGCCGAAGGCGTCCCGTTGCTGGTGGTTGCCGGCAAGGAGTACGGCTCCGGCTCCTCGCGTGACTGGGCGGCAAAGGGCCCCCGCCTGCTGGGCGTTCGGGCCGTGATCGCCGAGAGCTTCGAGCGCATTCACCGCTCGAACCTCGTGGGCGTGGGCATTCTGCCGCTTCAGTTCGCCCCGGGCGAGGGCGCCGCCGGCCTGGGGCTCACCGGCCGCGAGGCGTACACCGTCGAACTGCCGCCGGAAGGCCCGGCGGCGCGGTCTCGGGTCTCAGTCGTGGCTCGCGCAGATGGCGGGACGGAGACGCGCTTCGAGGTGATCGTTCGCCTGGACGGCCCGATCGAGCTGGACTACTACCGCCAGGGCGGCATCCTGCCGGCGGTGCTGCGGCGGATCGCTGCCGAGTAGAGCTTCCGCCCGCCTACTGGCTCCACGCCGTGGGCTTGCGGTCCCAGCGGTGCTTGCGCAGCTCGGCCAGCAGGTCGTCCGGCAGCGGGCCCTTCTCCGCCGCGGCGACGTTGGCCTCCACGTGGCGCGCCTTCCGCATGCCCGGGATGACCGTGCTCACGTCCGGGTTGGAGAGAATGAACCGCAGGGCCATCTCGGGCATCGTCATCCCGGCCGGAATCAAGGGCCGCAGCGCCTCCGCGTGCTCCACCGACTCGCGCAGGTTCTCGGGCACGAAGTAGGTGCTGCGCCAGTCGTCGGCCGGCCACTTCGAGTCGAGCGTCAGGTTGCCGGTCAGGCTGCCTTCATCGAAGGGAACACGGGCTATGACCGCCACGCCTTCCTCGCGGCAGGCCGGGAAGAGCTCGTCTTCCGGAGACTGGTCGAAGATGTTGTAGATGACCTGGACCGCGTCGACCAGGCCCGATCGGACTGCCTTCACGCCGTTCCACGGCTCCCAGCGGTTGAGGCTTATGCCGAAAGCGCGGATCGCCCCCTCTGTCTTCAGTTGGGCCACCGTCGCGGCCACGTCCGGCTCGACCAGCCAGGCGTCTTCCCAGACGTGGAGCTGCAGCAGGTCGATCGTCTCCAGGCCCAGGTTGGAGCGGCTGACGTCCACCAGCCGCAACACGTAGTCGCGCGGGAAGGCCTGGCCTACGGGCACGCCCCGACGGCTGGGCCACTGGCGGTTCATCGGCGGGACCTTGGTGGCGACGTAGAGACGCCGCTCCGCGTGGCAGGTCACCAGCTGAGCGAGCAGCCGCTCGCTGTGGCCGTCACCGTAGGCCTGGGCCGTGTCGAAGAAGTCGACGCCGGCAGCCACGGCCACCTCGAGCGAGGCGCGCGACTCGGCGTCGTCCGAGCCGCTCCAGCCGCCCATGCCCCAGGTGCCACAGCCGACTTCGCCCACCTGCCAGGCGGTCCGGCCGAAGGTTCGAGTCTGCATCGTCCACCTCGCGCTACGCCCGCACGTCCCGCGCCCCGCCATCCTAGCTCCGCCCGGGTCATTCGTGCGATTCGCCGCGCCGGACCGTAACGAAATCGACCCTTGCCCGTTCCTACCTTCGTAAGGCGCTCTGCAAGGTGCCTTGCAAGGTTGTCGTCATACACGCGGGGACGGGACATGAGGCTCACTCGAACCGGGACTGGCCTGGGTAAGTACGTGTTTAGCCCTGCGGCGGTCGTCGCCTCGCTGGTGCTCCTGAGCACGGCCGTCGTCCTGGCCGCCCCACCGACGAAGACCCACCCGCCCAAGGACCAGCCGTCGGCCAGCGTGCAGGTCGACGAGGACGAGACCGCTGAGGCGGAGGAATCCGAGGACGCCAAGGAGCCCGGGGCGAGCTACGGCCCCGGCGCCTGCAACGCCCTCCACGGCAACGCTTACCAGGTGATCAGCGACCTGGTCGCCAACTGGCCGACCAAGCACGACAAAGGCGACAAGACCAAGGACGTCCCGCCCGGCCTGCAGAAGGTGCTCGATCGGCTGCTCGAGTGCCAGGGCGCAGGGGACGACCCTGATGCCAGTGTTGGACCCGAAGATTCCGACTCCTCGCCGACCCCGACCGTCTCGGGCGACGAGAGCACCAAGGCGAAGGGCGGCAAGAAAGCCGACCACGCCAAGGATCACTGAGATGTATCAGGGCGCCGCGCGTGAGCCCGCCAGCACGGTCGACGCTGGCGCCCGAACCGCGTGTCGAAGGCCGGGACCGCAAGGGGCTATGCTAGCTCCGGGTCGGTCCCGGCCTTTGTCCTGCCCGTCCGGGGCAGCAGGCCCGGAGGCCGCGGCCGTGATATGGCTGCGTAGCCGTCCCCGGGAAGCTGGCGAATGTCAGAAGACGACATCGAAGAACTCGTGGAGCGGGCGCGACACGGCGACACGGCCGCCGTCGGCGCTCTCTACGACGCGTTCGCGCCTCGTGTATATCGCTTCTTTCGATTCAGGGTCTCGGCCGACGAACCGGCCGAGGACCTGATGCAGCGAGTCTTCTTGAAGATGGTTGAGCAGCTTCCGAAGTACGAGCCCAGGGGAGTGCCTTTCGCGGCCTGGCTGTTCCGCGTGGCGCGCAACACCTGGATCGACGAAGGACGGAGCTATCACTCGACCGTACCCCTCGAGCAGATCGAAGCCGAGCCGGCCGACGCCGGTGACCCGGAGGCCCTGACCGAGGCCTCTCTGGATGGCGAGCTGGTCAGGAGCGCCGTGGCTGCCCTGCCGGACGATCAGCGCGAGGTGATCGCCTGCCGCTTCTTCGCCGGGCTGAGCCCCCGCGAAACAGCCGAGCTTATGGGCCGCAGCGAGGGCTCCGTCCGAGTGCTGCAGCACCGCGCCCTGGCCGGGCTCCGGCGGCGCCTGCCGTCCCTCGACGGGACGCCGGCCACCGACCCGAAGGCAGGCCGAGCATGAAGCCGTTCAACTTCCTCCGATCGTTGTTCGCCGGCCTCCCCCTGCGCTCCCGGGGCTGCGCAGGGGGAGGGTCGTGGGACGCGCTGGACGCCTCCGAGCAGACGATCGCGGCCCTGTTGACCCGCTACGCGGCCGGGCTGTCCGCCAGCACCTCGGCGCTCCAGGGGACGCGGTCGCTGGTTCTTACT
Source organism: Chloroflexota bacterium (assembly GCA_034430475.1). Classification (GTDB taxonomy): domain Bacteria; phylum Chloroflexota; class Limnocylindria; order Limnocylindrales; family CSP1-4; genus Fen-1039. The sequence continues at coordinate 68,486 of DAOUEA010000094.1, forward strand.
GCGGCGGCCGCGACCGCCCAGGCCGGGGCAACCGAGACTCAGAGAGTCCGGCGCGCGCCTCGCGCTCCCCGCATGAAGGTGTTCCAGTTCTCGACGGTCGCTGCCGCCGTGGCCGTCATCGCCGTCGCCGTGAGCGCGGTCCTGACCTACCCCGGCAGCCCTCTCCGCTACGGCCAGGTCGACGTCGGGTCAGGCCAGCCGTCGGCGGGCACGAGCGAGACGCTGCTCGCGGACGTGGCAGCGGCCGAAGCTCGTCTGGGGGAGCTCGACGAACTGGCCGCGGAGCGCGACTGGAGCGGCGTCGAGGACGCCGCCGACGCCTACACGGCGGTCCTGATGACCATCTCCGTGCCGGACGACGACTCGGATCGCGACTTCCTGCGCGGAGCGCTCGATGAGCACCTGGCCATCCTCCAGGAGCTGCGCGTCGACGCGCCGGCGGGGGCTCAAGTCGCGCTGGACAAGGCGATCGCTCGGATCGAGGCGATGCTGGCCGACGCCGACAAGAAGGACAAGGAGCACGGCCACACGCCGCCGCCGAAGGCTACCAAGGAGCCCAAGCCCACCAAGGAGCCCAAGCCCACCAAGGAGCCCAAGTAAGCGGCCGCCGGCTGAGGGGAAGATGGTGGGCGATACTGGATTCGAACCAGTGACCTCGCGGATGTGAACCGCGCGCTCTAACCAGCTGAGCCAATCGCCCACGCGACGCCGGCGATTATAGCGGCCGCGCCTGAACCTGAGTCAGAGCTTGAGGCCGGGCCAGCGAGCCAGCAGGTCTTCCGCCCCGAGGCCGTCCACCGCCACGAGCTTGTGCCGGCCCGTGGCCCCGGCCACCAGGCGCACCGCACCCTTGGCGACTCCCAGGTCCTCGGCCAGGAGCCGGAGCAGGGCCGCGTTGGCACCGCCGCCGACGGGAGCGGCAGCCACTCGCACCGCCAGCGCCCCGGCATCGTTCACTCCCTCGATACGGTCCGCGCCGCCGCGCGGCGTGAGGCGCACGGCAAAGCGAACGTCGGATAGTCGGGAACGGCGGTCCAGGTTCACCGTTCGATTATCGCGCAGCTGGCGAAAAGGCCCTCCCGCGGGACGGTCGTTCCCTCAGCCGCGCTCACCGAAGAGAGCGCGCCCGATCCGGACCAGGGTTGAGCCCTCCTCGACCGCGACCTCGAAATCGTCCGACATACCCATCGACAGACCCGGGCCGAGCCGGGGCTCGCGGGCGCGCAGGCGTTCGGCGAGGTCGCGCAGCCCAACGAAGGTGGGGCGAGATTCGGCCGCTGTCGCAACCAGCCAGCCGACTGTCATCAGGCCCAGGAGGCGCAGGTTTGGCAGCCCGGCCAGCGAACTGATCTCGGTCTCGAGTTCGGCGGGTGCGAAACCGCTCTTGGCCGGATCGAGGTCCACGTTGACCTGCAGGTAGACGCCCAACGGCGCCCGCCCGGTCTCGGCCGCGAGGCGATCCAGGCGCCGGGCCAGGGCGACCGAATCGACCGACTCGACGACGTCGAAGAGATCCACCGCCCGGCGCGCCTTGTTCGACTGCAACGGCCCGACCAGGTGCCAGCGCACACCCGGGAGCAGCGGCGCCTTGGTCTCGGCCTCCTGGACCCGGTTCTCGCCGAGCGTGGTCAGGCCGGCAGCGGCGGCCGCCACCAGGCGCTCGGCGGGGACCGTCTTGGAGACGGCCACCAGTTCTACCCCGGCCGAGTCACGGCCGGCGCGCAGGCAGGCGCCGGCTATGGCGTCGAGAACACGCTGGCGGGCCGCGGCGAGCGCGGCGACAGCGTCAGGCTGAGGCTGTGATCCCAAGGCCAGTGCCTATACCAGCTCCTCTTCCTCCTGCGCCTTGCGCCGCAGGAAGGTGGGGATCTCGATGTCCGGGCTGTCATACGACGGCCGGCGCTGGTAGGAGGGGGCTTCGAGCTCCGCCTCATCCAGGGGCGGACGGTGCGGGGCCGGCTCGGGGGCGGTCCGGAGCGACGAGCCACCGACCTGCACCGGCACCGACTGCCGATCCCTCAGGCTGCCCGCAGACCGCACGCTGACCGGCTCGGTGACGTATGTCCGCTGGTGGTCGAGATCGGCCAGGTAGTCGACCGGCTCCGACCTCGGGGTGCGAGCCGGTGTCACCACAGCCGCGGACACGTCACGCCGCACGACCTCGCGCTTCCGGGTGGTGTCGAAGCCGGTGGCGATGACCGTGATCATGACCTCGTCGCCCATCCGCTCGTCGAAGCTGGCGCCGAAGATGATGTTGGCCTCCGGGTCTGCCACGGCCCGGATCTCGTCCGCCGCGTCCAGCACCTCGTACAGGCTCAAGTTCGCAGAGCCTGAGACGTTGAACAGGATGCCCTGCGCGCCGGCGATGTTGATCTCCAGCAGCGGGCTGGCGATGGCCTCGTGGGTTGCGTCCAGTGCCCTGCTGTCTCCCGCGGCCCGACCGATGCCCATGAGGGCGGAGCCAGCGTCCTTCATGACGGTTCGGACGTCCGCGAAATCCAGATTGATGAGGGCCGGGACAGTGATGATGTCGCTGATCCCCTGGACGCCCTGGCGCAGGACGTCGTCGACGTAGCGGAAGGCCTCCAGCATGGATGTGTTCTTCTGCACGACGTCGCGCAGACGATCGTTGGGGATCGTGATGAGCGTATCGACCTTCGACTTGAGAGCCTCGCCGGCGCGCTCGGCCACGATCTTGCGGCGCGCACCCTCGAAGGAGAAGGGCTTGGTAACCACGCCGATGGTCAGCGCACCCAGGTCGCGGGCGACCTCGGCCACGACTGGGGCAGCGCCAGAGCCAGTGCCGCCGCCCAGGCCGGCCGTGACAAAGACCAAATCCGAATCGCGCAGGGCGTCGGTCAGCTTCTCGATGTCTTCCTCGGCCGCCTTCTGGCCGATGGCCGGATCGCCGCCCGCACCCAGACCGCGCGTCAGCTTGTCGCCGATGCGGATCTTGTGGGGGGCATCCGACTGCAGCAGGGCCTGGGCGTCCGTATTGCAGGCGATGAACTCGACGCCCATCATCTCGGCCCTGATCATGCGGTTGACGGCGTTGCAGCCGCCGCCACCGACGCCTATGACACGAATCAGGGCGAAGTTCTCGGAATCGGACCGTAGCGGCATCGTTCAGATCCTCCGGTGGCTCTCCGGCTGATATCTGTCGTTCGGTCCGGCCGCCCGAGATACCTAGAGGTCCAGCGAGGCGTGGGTCGGCTCGGATGCAGACAGTATACGCGGAATCCGGTCCGCAAGCCCCCTGAATCGCTCTCCGAAACGGGCCTTTCGAGCGTGCGAGTCGAACAGGTGGTCGCATTTGGGCCGGATTCGGGCGTCAGCCCGGTTCGCCGTGGTCAAACAGCGAAAGAAACGCGGCCTAGGCCGGGGCGAACGTCAATCGCACGGTCCTCGTTGCGTTGTCCTGGTTGGGATCGAGCAGGGCCACCGACTGCCACGTCCCAAGCGTCAGCCGGCCCGAAGCGACCGGCACGGTGAGAGACGGCGGAGCCAGGAGCGGCAGCACGTGGTCGGCGCCGTGGCCGGGCGAGCCGTGGCGGTGAACCCAATGCGCGTCGCGCGGCAGGAGGCGATCCAGGACGGCCATCAGGTCCGCCTCGGATCCCGCCCCAAGCTCCATGACCACGACCCCCGCCGTGGCGTGCGGGATGAAGACGACGAGCAACCCATCCCCCTCCCCCGCCACGAAACTCGCACAGGCGGCGGTGATGTCGTGCAGCCCGCGCCCCCTCCCGGTCTGGATCGTCAGCTCGGCGGTCTTCATGGGCTGAGCCGCCCCGGCCTTGTGCGGATCGAGCCCGCTGGCAGGCTACCCGCGCCGTACCCTACGAGCACGCAGGGCTCCGTGCCCGCGGGACTGTCGTGGGCGTCAGGGAGACTGCACCTGCCGAGGTACCCGACGTGACTCCTGCGCTCGCGGCTCTCCTGATCTCTGGCGTCGCGGCTGTGGGCGGCTGTGGTTCGCCGGCCGCGACCCCGACCCCCACGCCAACCCCCACCCCGACCCCCACGCCGAGCCCCACGCCCACCCCCAAGCCCACCCCCAAGCCCGAACGCACGCCATCCGTGCCGCTCCTGCCCCTCCCAGTGGGCTACCAGCGCATCGTCTCGCTCAATTCCGGCTACGCCCTCAGCGTACCGGCCGACTGGGTCTACGTCATGTCCGACGGCCCGCTCACCGTGGACGAGCAGGTTGAAGCCATCGAGGACGAGCACCCCGAGCTGGAGGGCGTCCTGGAGGAGCAGGCCGCGACGGTAGGAGGCATGGTCAAGCTCGTCGTGTTCGACCCCAAGTCCGCCTCGGAGTTGCGGCGCGTCATGAGTTGCAACCTCATGTCCACGCCGGCGGTACCTGCTACCGACCTCGAGAGCTACGCGTCGGTCCTGGTCAAGCAGCTCGTGGCGACGTACGACATCGAGCCAGAACAGATCACGACCGCGATCATCGATCTGCCGTCCGGCCCGGCCATCCAGCTCGAGTACCCCATCACCATGTACGGGACTCCATTCCATGTCGTGCAGTACGTGATCTTCGGCCAGAAGCACACCTTCACAATCACCATGGGAGCATCGACCGGGGCCTTCGAATCGTACGGGCCGATCTTCACCGACGTCGCCGCCACCTTCCAGGAGGTCTGAGGGCCCGACCCGCTGAAGCATTCCCGGCTCTCCTAGGGGAAGAGGCTGCGCAGGGCGTCGCGGACGCGGCCCATGGCCCCGCCGGGCGTGGAGGGCTCATAGCCCGACACGTCGCCACTCTGCAGCCCGTGCGCGCCCCACAGCAGCAGGCCGATGGCGGTGCTGTAGGCGGGATTGAGGATGTTGTCCGTAAGGCCCCCCACGTCTGTCGGTCCCGCCACGCGGACCGGCATGTCGAGGACGTCCCGGCCGAGCGCCGCCGCGCCGGCCAGCTGGGAGGCGCCGCCGGTAAGGACGACGCCTGCCGGCAGGGGTCCCTCCCCAGCCATGGTGATCTCGGCCCGAACCAGCTCGAAGATCTCCCGCATTCGGGCCTCGATGATGCGGCTGATGTCCACCCTGCCGACGGTCCGGCCGCCCGGCTCGCCGAGCATCGCCACGTTGACAGTCTCGCCCCGATTGACGCTCGAGAGGTCGCACGACCCGTGCTGGACTTTGAGGTCCTCGGCAGTCTGAAGGCTGGTCTTGAGGCCGATGGCCACGTCGTTGGTGACGTTGTTGCCGCCGATGGGCAGGACAGACGTCCTGTAGGCCTGCCCGTCCACGAAAAGGGCCAGGTCGATCGTTCCGGCCCCGATATCCGCTACGGCCACGCCGAGCTCGCGCTCGGTCTCCGACAGGACGGCCTCGGCTGAGGCAAGCGAGCCGGCCACAAGCTCGTCGATGCGGACGTTCGCCGACTGCACGCACTTGGCCAGGTTGCGCACCGCGGTGGCGGACGCGGTCACGATGTGAGTCTCGATCTCGAGCCGGATGGCGCTCATGCCGAGCGGGTCCTTGACCCCCTCCTGGCCGTCCACGATGAAGCCTCGCGGCAGGACGTGGAGCACCTCGCGGTTGGACGGGATCGTGACCGCCCGGGCCACTTCGGTGGCGCGGCTCACGTCCTCGCGGGTGACCTCGCGATGATGGCCGCTGACGGCCACCGCGCCGCGCGAGTTCTGGCTCTCGACATGCTGCCCGCCGACACCCACAAAGGCTCGGTCTATCTGATAACCGGACGAACGCTCCGATTGCTCGACGGCACCGGTGATGGAGCGGACGGTCTGCTCGATGTTCACGACCACGGCCTTCTTCAGACCGGCGGCCGGAACGACGCCCTTGCCGACGATGGTCAGACTGCCATCCCGGCCGACTTCGCCGATCAGGCCGCAGACCTTGCTGGTCCCGACATCGATTCCGACAAGTACCGCTTCGCGTTCCACTCGCTTCGTCCTCGGTCCGCTGACTCCGCTCCGTTGTCTCCTAGTGTGACCGATCCGCAGCCGGCCGGCCTTCGCTATTTGGGCAGATAGCTGATGGTGTGGGCGTCCGATATGTCGGCCATGAGCCAGACCCAGGCGACGTGGTCTTCACCGGCCCAGGCCAGGACCGAGCGCAGGCTGCGCACCTGCTCTGGGATCACGCTGACCTTGCGCAGCGACTCGGTGTAGAAGCCGAACTCCGCGACCCAGCCCCGGGTCGGCGCGACGAGTGTGAAGCCGTGGCGATCGTCGATCACGACCAGCACGTGGCCCGCCGTGCTACCAACGTCGGCCGGCGAGAGGCTTGCGATACGGAAGCCGGCGTCCAGGTTGATGTGGTCCACTCGATCACCCAGGCGCAGGACCTCCTCGCCGGTCCGTCTGTCGTAGACCACCGGCAGGTTCACCGCCCCGGCCCCCGCTGGCGGAACGGCGGCGGGAGTGACGACGGGCTGGATGGACGGTCTGGCGACCACCGCCACCGGCGTCGCCAGGCCGAGGATCGCGGGCGCCGACGCTGTCTCTTCGGGGGGCTCTCCCGGCGCAGGCTCGTTCGTCGGTTCGGCCTCCTCGTCCGTCGGTTCGGCCTCATCATCGGCCGGGGGGCTCGGCGAGGGGCTGGGCAGATCCGACCAGGCCGGCGGCAGCGGATTGCCCGCCTCGTCGACCATGCCGAAGAGCAGCCCCGTCTCGTCGGCGACGTAGCGCCGCTCGCGCACGATCCAGACGATGCGCGGCTGGCGTTCCACGACCGTCACCACGATCGTGTCGGGCAGGCGAACCTCCACCCTGGCCGACACCACAGCCGGCAGCCCGGCCAGCCGCTCGGCGATGCCGTCCGTCCGCAGCCGGAACAGGTTCGGGGCCGAGTCTATGCCGGCTATCTGGCGGACCAGCGCCTCACCAGTGAAACGCGCCCCGTAGACCTCTATGCGACGAGCGGCCATGACCGGCGTGGCCATCAGGGCCAGGGTAGTGAACGTGAAGACGATCATCAGCGCCAGGCCGTACACCTGGGGCGGTCTGGCCCGAGGCGAGGCGCGGCGAATGGGCTGGCGGCGCACCTGCGGGCCCGGGCGGCGGATCGGCAGGTTCCGTCTCATCGGCTGGCGCCTCCCATCTCCCATTTCCTCAGCGCGGCAGGTCGGCCGCGGTCAGGTGCCTCCGCACGCGCGACGCGTGGCGCTCGGCAGCCAGGTCCACGATTCGGCGGCAGACGGCATCGAAGCCGCCCAGCCCCGCGGCCGCCATCTGAGGGAAGAGGCTGATCGGCGTGAAGCCGGGGATGGTGTTGATCTCGCTCAGGTACAGCTTGTCGCCGTCGAGCAAGAAGTCGACCCGGGCGAAGCCCTCGCAGCCGATGGCCCGATACGCCTCCAGGGCCAGACTCCTCACCCCCGTGCACATCTCGGCCGGCACAGCGGCCTCAGGCGTCGTCTTCGAGACGCCGTCGGCGTACTTGGCCACGTAGTCGTAGAACTCTCGGCCGGGGAAGACCTCGCCCGGCCCAAACGCCTCGAGAGCATCCGGGTCGTTGCCCACGACCGCCACCTCCAGCTCGCGCGGATGGTCAAGGTAGCGCTCCACGACCGCCAGGGTGTCGTAGCCGAAGGCTTCATCGAGGGCGGCGGGGCGATCCTGAGCGGTCTGGGCGATGGTCAGTCCCACGGACGACCCGAGACGGGCGGGCTTGACCATCAGCGCGGGCCCGCCACAGCGCCCGGCGAAAGCTTCCAGCTGACCCAGAACGCCGTCGCGATCGCGGAACCAGCGGGCTGAGGTGATCTCCACCCAGTCGACCACCGGCAACCCCAGCCCGTGCAGGAGCCTCTTGCAGAGGGCCTTGTCCATGCCGACTGCCGAAGCGGCCACGCCCGCGCCGGCGTACGGCAGGTTGTATGCCTCCAGCAGAGCCTGAACCGTCCCGTCCTCGCCGAACGGGCCGTGCAGGGCCGGGAAGACGATCGACGCGACGGGGCGGGCCGCCAGCTCGCCCAGGACCTGGGCCGGCGGCGAGGGGCCGCTGGCGCCTACCCCGGTCGGGTCGTCGAAGGAGCCGGGCCGCGGCCTGCCGTTCGAGGCCGAGGCGGGCATCTGCCACCAGCCGCCGTCCAGGTCGATGAACACCCGCTCGACGTCGAATCCGGACCCGGCCAGCGAGTCGGCGATCGCCCAACCTGAGACGACCGAGACGTCGTGCTCGGCCGACGGCCCGCCCAGCAGCACGGCCACCGCGTTGCCCTCCGCCTGCGCCGTCTTCCTGGTCTTGCCGCTCATGTCTCCTCCTCGCCGTCCGGCCAATCGCCGATGAACTGGATCTCGTACTCGAGCCGGATGTCGAACTTCCGGGCCACGTCGGCTCGCGCGATCTCGGCCAGCCGCCGCACGTCGCGAGCCGTAGCCCCGCCTTCGTTCACGATGAAGTTGGCGTGGTTCGGGCTGATCACGGCCCCGCCCACTCGCGCTGCCCGTAGACCGCAAGCGTCGATCAGCCGGCCGGCCGAGTCGTCGGGAGGGTTGCGGAAGACGCTGCCCGCGCTGGGCGGCCCCAGGGGCTGGTGCTCCCGCCGCCACTGCCGGATCTCCTCCATGCGAGCCTTGACCGAGGCCCTGTCCGACCAGGACAGGGCGAAGGCGGCCTCCAGGACGGTCTCGTCGGCGGAGTGCTTGAGGCGGCTGTCCCGGTACCCGAGCTCGAGCGAGCCCGGGCTGTCGATCGTCTCGTTGCCGGCCGGCTTGAGGATGCGGGCCCATTGGAGGATGGACGCCACGTCCGAGCCGTGCGCCCCGGCGTTGGCCCAGACGGCCCCGCCGATCGTGCCCGGGATGGCGATTCCGAACTCCAGCCCGCCCAGGCCCGCCTTGTAGGCGATGGTGGCCGCCCCGGCCAGCGGCAGGCCCGCTTCGGCGATGAGCACGTTGCCCTCGGTCCGCCAGCCTTCGGCGCGGCAGACAATCACCAGGCCCCGTATCCCCCGATCGCTGACGACCAGGTCGCTGCCGCGGCCGATCACCAGGCGCGGGAGCCCGGCCAGCCGAGCGAACCCGATAAGGGCTGACATCTCGCACGAGTTGCCGGCCACCGCCAGCAGGTCCGCCGGCCCGCCGACGCGCATCGTCGTGTGTCGCGACAGCAGTTCGTTGCGGCGTGGTCGCACCCCGGTGGCGCGGGCCATCTCGTGCGCTACCGCCTGCCAGTCAACCGTCCCGCCGGCAACTCCGGCAGTGGCCCCGCCGGGGCCGCGGCCCACGACTCGGCTCATGCGGCACCTCCCCGGGCCAGTGCCTCGACCTCCGCCGCGTCCGGGAGGGGACGTCGCTCGGCCGCGGCCATCACGAGCTCGGCCACGGCGGCTGCCGCCCCGGGCCGGCCCAGCGACTTCGCCGCGGCCGCCATCGCGGAGCGCTGCGCCGGATCGTCGAGGATGGCCGCTGCATCGAGAAGCGCCCCGGCATCGAAATCCCGATCCTCCACCAGCTGGGCGGCCCCGGCTCGCACCATCTCGTCGGCATTTAGCCGCTGGTGGCCGGCCGCGTGCGGGTACGGGACCACCACCATAGGCAGCCCGAAGGCCGCCACCTCGGCCAGCGTGGACGAGCCGGCCCGGCCGATCACCAGATCGGCAGCGCCGAGGGCATCGGCCATCTCCTGGCGGAGGAACCGCTCCGGCCGGTAGCGCTCTCGCCTGGTCTCGGGCAGGGCCTGGCGCGCCGCCACGGCGGACTCGTAGCCCTCCTCGCCAGTCACGTGCAGCACCCGGGCGCCCTCGACGAGCTGGGGCAGGGCCTCCGCCACAGCCCTGTTGAAGCGCAACACGGCCTGCGAGCCGCCGAAGATGAGCACCAGTCGCTCCCCGGCGCGCACGCCCATTCGACGCCGCGCTTCATCGCGGCTGACCGCGCCCGGATCGCGGATCGGCGTGCCTGTGAAGAAGCACGGCTTGCCGCGGCCCAGGGCTCCGCAGGCAGCCGGGAAGCTGACGCTCAGACAGCGGGCCAGCCTGGCCGTCCAGCGCACGCTCCGGCCGGGTGCCACGTTTCCCTCCCACATCACGACCGGCACGCGCAGCACGGCCGCCGCCAGCAGAGTCGGCACCGCCACGTAGCCTCCGGTGGTGAAGATGGCCGCCGGCCGGCGCCGGACGAGCAGGAGGAACGCCTGCGGCACCGACAGGCAGAGGCGGATCGGGTCGAGCAAGGCGTGGATGTCCAGATCGACGGTCCGCAGCGAGCGCAGCAGGAGCCGCCGGAGAGGGATGCCCGTCTCCGGCACGACCTGCGACTCCAGGCCCCGGTGCCCGCCCAGCCATGCCAGGTCAGGCCCCGCCGGTCGTGCCTGCAGGGATCGCGCTACGGCGAGGGCCGGGTAGATGTGCCCGCCCGTTCCCCCGCCCGCTATCAGCAGACGCATTGACCCAACCTCGTTCCACCGTCTCGCGGGAGATGGAAAGCAACACCCCGACCGCCGCGAAGTTCACGACCAGCGACGAGCCGCCCTGGGAGACGAACGGCAGGGTGATGCCCGTGACCGGCATCAAGGCCAGCACCACGCAGATGTTGATGATCGCCTGGAAGGTGATCCAGGCTGTGATGCCCGCCGCCAGCAGGCCGCCGAAGGTGTCCGGGGCGCGCAGGGCGGTCCTGATCCCTCCCCAGGCGAAGGCGACGAACAAGCCGATGACGACCATCCCGCCCACGAAACCCAGCTCCTGGGCGATCGTCGAGAAGATGTAGTCGTTGAAGTCGTTGGGGACGAAGACCCTGCCGTTGCCAAGCCCCGTACCGAGCAGGCCCCCGGCGCCCAGCGCCTGCAGCGCCTGCAGGGTGTGGTAGCCGGCTCCCTGGCTGTCCGCCCAGGGGTCGAGGAATGCCTGTATGCGGGCCATCGGGTAGGCGCCGGTGACGTTGACGAGGGCCCAGCCGGCGCCGGCGGCGCCGGCGACGACCATCGCGAGGTGCCTGATCCTGGCCCCGGCAATGAAGTACAGGCTGAGGGCGATCAGGCCGACAATGCCTGTGGTCCCGAGGTCCGGCTCGAGGGCGACCAGCAGGACGAACGGGCCGACGATGATCCAGTAGGGAACGGTGCCGGCCCAGAAGGACTTGATGCGGGTACCCCTGGTATCCAGCCAGTGGGCCAGGTAGATGGCCAGGACCAGCTTCGCGACCTCCGAAGGGGCGAACTCGAAGAAGGGGCCCACCCGGATCCAGCGGGACGAGCCGTTGCGCTCCACGCCGATCCCGGGCGCCAGGACCAGCACCAGCAGGACGCCGACCACGATAGCCAGGACGATGCTCAGGTCGCGCAGCACGCGGTAGTCGGCCCGGCTCAGGGCGATCATGGCGACCAGCCCGATCAGGCCGGCGACGATCTGCGGGGCAAGCATCTTGTAGGTATTGCCGCTGATGGAGTACGAGGCCAGGGCCGAGGCCGAATAGACCATCAGCACGCCCACCGCCGCCAGGGCCACCACGGCCACCACGATCACCCAGTCCGGGTCATGCCGCTCGCGGCGCGAGCCGCCGGAGGAGTTGATGGCCCGAGGCCTCACGGCCGGCGGACGCACCGGCAGCTCGCGAGCGCCGATACGCCGCGAGCCTCCCTTCACCGGCTGGAGCTCGACTCGCTCCGCCGGGCCGCGCTCTCCGTCGCCCGTGAGCCCGGACCTGCCGCCGGAACGACCGGGGCTGCGGCCGCGGATCGGCCTGGAGCGGCTTGACGTGCGACCGAATCGGCGGTTCATCATCGACGCGACCTCACGATCCGGCGCCGCTTGTCCATGGCCTCCGCGGCCGCGCGGAAGGCGGCCCCACGGTCGGCGTAGTCGACGAACATGTCGAAGCTGGCGGCCGCCGGGCTCAACAGGACCGTGGCCTGGGCCCCTGCGGCAGATGATCCGGCCACGGCCAGCGCCTCACGAGCAAGCGCCTCAGCAAGTCTGACGGCCTCCTCGAGGCTCGCGGCCATCTCCACGCGGGCCACTCCGCTGGCGCGAAACAGCTCCGCCAGGGCCGGTCCCGACTCCCCGATCAGAACCACCGCATCGGCCCGCTCCGCGGCCACCGGCCCCAGCGCCGAGAGGTCGTTGCCCTTGTCCCGGCCGCCAGCGATGAGCACCAGCGGCCGATCGAAGGATCGAAGGGCGGCGATGACTGCATCAGGCTGGGTGCCCTGCGAGTCGTTGATGAACTGCACGCCGTCCACCACCGCCACGCGCTCCAGGCGGTGCTCGACGCCCTGGAATGCGGTCGCGGCGCGCCTGATCTCCGCGGTCGGGACCCCGAACAGGAGGGCCGTCGAGATCGCGGCCAGGGCGTTGGAGACGTTGTGGGCGCCGGGGATTGCCAGCTCGGAGACGGGCATGATCGGGCCGCCGACCGCGGCGCCCGCGTCGGCGCGCGCCAGCGGGCGCACGCTCGCAGCCGTGATCCAGCCATTCTCCACGCCCACGCCGCCGGGGAGTGGCGCCGAACGGCGGTAGAGCACGGCCGGAGCCGCTGCTCCGTCCGCGTACGAAGCCACCACCGGGTCCTCCGCGTTCAGGACCAGCGCCCCTGCCGGGTCCACCAGCTCAGCCAGCCGCCGCTTGACGGCCTGATAGGCCTGCAGCGACCCGTGGCGATCGAGGTGGTCGGACGTCACGTTCGTGTATACAGCCACGGTCGTCCCGCGCGAGAGCGTGGGCAGCTGCAGCTCGGACAGCTCGATGACAACCCGGTGCTGGGGCGTCAGCTCCGGCAATCGCTCGATCAGCGGCAGGCCGATGTTGCCGCCCAGGATCGCCGGGTGCCTGATGTCGGCCGCCAGCAGCGTCGCGGTCAGCGAGGCGGTAGTCGTCTTGCCCTTGGTGCCCGTCACCCCGACCGTGGGACAGGGGCACATGCGCACCACCAGGTCGGCCTCGCTGACAAGCGCCGGGGCGATCCGCGGCGAGGCCCGGTGAGCTTCCACGAGATCGCGTAACGCGGCTCGGAGCCGCGGCTCGGCAGTAGGGTAGTCGGGGTTGATGCTGGGTGAGGTGGCTACCAGGTCGGCCCCCGCCCAGGTGGTCGCCGGATCGACATCGGGCCCCAGCGCCAGCTCGATCGACCGCTCGCCGAGGGAATCGACCGCCGCCGACAGCTCCTCCGCCGAGCGCCCGTCGTAGACGGTGACCCGCGCCCCGGCATCGTCGAAGAAGCGAGCCATCGCCAGACCGCTGCGGGCCAGGCCCAGGACGGTGATCTTGCGTCCCGCGAGCGACCCGGACTGCACCGCCTCGGCGGTCAGCCCGTCCATCTCGATGACCCGCTTCATCCGCGTCGCCTACTTCGGGATCGAGGCGACGAAGAGCGTCACCCCGAGCATGCCGGCCAGCGCGCCCACGATCCAGAAGCGCATCGTGACCTTCTCCTCGTTCCAGCCGCCCAGCTCGAAGTGGTGGTGGAGCGGCGCCATTCTGAAGACTCGCTTGCCGCGCAGCTTGTAGCTGCCCACCTGGATGATGTCCGAGGCGGTCTCCAGGACGAAGATCAGGCCAATGATCGGCAGGATCATGACCTGGCCGGTGATGAGGGCCACTACGGCCAGCATCCCGCCCAGCGATAACGCGCCCGAATCGCCCATGAAGATCTGGGCCGGGTGCACGTTGAACCACAGGAAGCCGACTATCGAGCCCACGACGATGGCGCACACCAGCGCCAGGTTCGACTGGTTGGGCTGGTTGAGCAGGGCGATCATCAGGTAGCTGATGAAGGCAAAGGCCAGCGTCCCGCCGGCCAGGCCGTCCAAGCCGTCGGTAAGGTTGACGCCGTTGCTGCAACCCACGATGGCGATCACGGCGATGATGACGAACATCAGCCCGCCCAGCTGGATCACGCGGTCGGTGGCAGGGATCACGTAGACCGCGGTGATCTCGACGTCGCCCACGAACGGGACCCGGACGCCGTTGAAACTGAAGTGGCTCTGGACGTAGAGCGCCACCCCGATGGCCACGACCGTCTGCCAGACGATCTTGTGGCGGCCCCTGATGCCGATGCCGGTTCGAGCGTTGAGGAAGTCGTCTACCGCTCCCAGGGCCCCCACCAGCGCCAGCACCGCCAGGGGCGAGTAGGTGGAGGCGTCGAGGGCGTCGAAGACGTAGGCCAGGGCCAGGACGATGAGAACGATGAGAACGCCGCCCATCGTGGGCGTGCCCTGCTTGACAAGGTGCGAGCCCGGGCCTTCCTCGCGGATCTTCTTGCCCATGCCCAGCCAATGCAGCAGCCGCAGGTAGGGCGGCATCAGGATCACCACGCAGGCAAAGGCCAGGAGCAAGGCCTGGATGTAGACGACTCCCTGCTCGTTCAACGACTCTCCTCCCTGGCATCTCCGATCTCCGGCTCGGGCCCACCGGCCCCGGTCCACCCGTCCACGCCCGCGGACAGCACCAGGGCGTCCACCAGCAAGTCCAGCTCGGCGCCGCGAGATGCCTTCACGAGCACCGAGTCGCCCGGCCGGAGCCGCTGCCGCAGCGCCTCGAGCGCCGCTTCGCGGTCCGGAACCAGCGTCACGGCCTGGCCCAGACTCGCCGCCCCGGACGCGATGCCGGTTGCCTGCTCGCCGATGACGAGCAGTTCGTCGACCCGGGCCGCGGCCGCCTCCCCCACTTCGCGATGGCCGCGCTCGTGCGCATCTCCCAGCTCGCGCATCTCGCCCAGAACGGCGACATGGCGCCCCGGCAGGGTCGCGAGCAGCTCCAGGGCCGCGATCATGGACGATGGAGAGGCATTGTATGAGTCGTCCAGGATGGTCAGCTCGCCGGCGCGCACGACCCGGTCGCGGTGCGGAGCCTCCCAGCCACGGCTCAGACCGGCGGTCACGGCTTCCAGGTCCAGGCCCGCTGCAATCGCGGTTGCCGCTGCCGCCAGGGCGTTGTGCACGCCGTGCCGGCCCAGCGCCGGGGTCTGGACTTTCGCCTCGCCGACCGGGGTGAGCATCCGGAACGCCATGCCCTCCAGGCCTCTGGTCTCGACGGCCTCCGGCCGCACGTCGGCACCGGGATCGAAGCCGTATGTGATGAGCCGGCCCGAAGCCAGGCGGCGCATCCCCGCCACGCGCGGATCGTCGGCGTTGAGGACGGCCGTGCCATCGGGGGGCAGGGACTCGATCAGCTCGGCCTTGGCCCGCTCCACGGCCTCGATGGTCCCGATTCGCGACAGGTGAACCTCGCGCACGGCGGTCACGACCCCGATCCGAGGCCGGGCGATGGCCGCCAGCTGGGCGATCTCACCGCCCACGTACATCCCCATCTCCAGCACCACCGCCTCGTGCTGCGGCCCCAGGCGCAGCACCGTCAGGGGCAGGCCTACTTCGTTGTTGGCGTTGCCCTCGCTCTTGAGAGTCACGAAGCCCTCGCCCAGGACCGCGGCGATAGCTTCCTTGACCGAGGTCTTGGCGATGCTGCCGGTCACACCCACGACGAGCGGCGAGAAGCGCAGCCGCCAGGCCGCGGCCACGGCGTGCAGCCCGAGCAGGGTGTCGGGCACGGCGATCACCGTCACGTCCGCGCCTTCGCGCAGCACGCCCCGGGCGGCCTTCTGTGCGGCAGGGGTCTCGGCCACCAGCAATGCCGCGGCGCCGGCAGCGACAGCCTGAGGCAGGAAGCGATGGCCGTCGGTGCGCTCGCCCGGCAGAGCGGCGAAGAGAGCGCCGGACTCCACGAGCCGCGAATCCACTGCTCCGCCGCGCACCCCGCGCTGGGAGACGTGCATCAAGCGGCCGTCTGTCGCGGCGGCCAGCTCGGCCGCAGTCAGGCTGAGTCGCCCGGCGCCGAGCCGAGGCTCCAGTTGGCGGGCGTCGGTCACAGCCTCAGTGTCGCACATGGCTGCTGGCCCCGGGGCGAGGCTGCCCGTTCATCCCTGCGGCGTCGCGTTCGTCTGGCCGGGCCGGCCCGGCGCGTTCGGGTCGGGCTCGATGTGCTGGGTGACTATGGCGTCGGTGGCGATGCGGCGGAACAGCTCGTAGGACTGGACGGGCATGTCCAGCACGCCCTGTTTGATGGTCGTAGGTGTGCCCTCGTAGATCACGACCCCCACCACGAGGTCCGGCTGCTTCGCCCCCACCCAGCCGTAGAAGCTGTAGTTGTAGATGTCCACCATCCACCCGCCCTTGCCCCGGTTGAGCCTGGGATCCCAGATCTGAGCGGTGCCGGTCTTGCCGCCGACGCGGTAGCCGGGGATGTAGGTCCGCTGGGCGTAGCTGGGCACGGCAGTGACCACGTGAGCCATCAGCTCCGTCAGCGAGTCGGAGATCGAGGGGCTCACGACGACGGGCACGGCGGCAGGGGACGGACTGGCCTCTCGGCCCTCGGGAATGACGGCTTTGGGCTCGATCAAGGCGCCGCCGTTGCACATCGCCGCGAAGGCCCTCAGAACCTGGATCGGCGTGGTCGCCACTCCCTGGCCGAACGAGGCGTTCGCCAGGTCGATCTCGGCCCACGGCCGCTGGGCCGGGTCGTAGACGATGCCGGCCACCTCGCCGGCCACGTCGATGCCGGTCTTCTGCCCGATGCCGTACTCCTGCCAGGTCCTGTACAGGGCCTTCGATGCAGCGGCCGTGGTCCTGCCCAACCGGAAGGCCGCCTGGGCGACACCCACGTTGCGCGAGTAGGCAACCATGTCGGCGAAGGTCATCCAGCCACGAGGCCGCCGGTCGGCGTCGGCGATCTCCTGGTCCCCATCGAGCTCGAGCACACCGAAGTCGTTGATGTATGTCGACAGCGAGGTGGTCTTCGTCTCCAGGACCGCCGATGCCGTCAGCATCTTCATCACCGAGCCCGGCTCGTAGACGAGGCTCACGACCGGATCCACGAACAGGTCTGGGTTCTGGTTGGCGACGGCGACGTACTCATTGGCGTCATAGGCGGGGTAGGTGGCCTCGGCCAGGACCTCGCCCGTCGCAGGGTCCATCACCACCGCCGAGACGGCGCGGGCGCGGTCCGCGATCCAGGCGGCGAAGATCTCCTGCTCCAGGGCCAGCTGCAGGCCGGCGTCGATCGTGGTACGGATGTCCTCCCCGGCGGCGCCTTCGTCAAGAACCACGATCCCGCCCGGACTGGGGTCCGTGGGATCGATGCGCATCACCTGGGGCCAGCCGGCCAGGACCGAGTTGTAGCGCTGCTCGATGCCGTACTGGCCCTTGCCTGCGGCATTCACGAAGCCCAGGAGGTGGGAGGCCAGGGACGTGCGCGGGGCGCCTCCGGCCTGGGGGTAGACGCGCACAGCCTCCTGCTCGAACGAGACACCAAGGAGCCCGCCATGGTCCTGCTGGCGGCGCATCTCCTCCACGATGTCCGGCTCGACGTCGGTGGCCAGAACGATGTAGTACGAGTCGGACTCCATGGCCCTGGCGATAATCGCGGCGTCCTCAGGCCCGAGCTCCAGGTAGTCGACCAGACCGGCCGTCGTCCGCTTGGCATCGACCTCCGACAGCCCGTGCGGGCTGCCGATGACCCGATAGCGGACCAGGGTTCGGGCCAGGGCGATGGTCCCCGTCCGATCCCAGATCGTGCCTCGCAGGGCCGGGATGGTCTTCGTGTAGGCCGTCTGGCTGATCGTGTAGTCCGTCAGCTGCCGGCTCTGGACGATCTGCCAGTACGCGAGGCGGGCCGTCATGACCGTCGACGCCACGAAGACGAAGCTCAGCAGCAACAGGAGGCGGTTGCGCGAATCGGTCCGGCCGTACATCGGCGCGGCTCCTAGCGGGCCGGTATGACGACGGGCTGCGGCAGCTGAGTCAGGCCGTCGGTGATGGCCTGGCGGCGCACGGCAGACTGGCGGCCGACCCTGTCGATGTCGGACGTGACCTGCCGCCGCTGGTTCTGCAGCTCCAGGTACTCATCGGTCAGGCGGGCCATGTCGTAGCCGCTTGCCGACACCCGAGTCGTCTGGATCAACGAGAAGAAGCTGAGCAGGAACACCACCACGATGGCGCCTATGGCCAGCGCGACCCGCCGCGGACGCCGGTTGGCGCGCATGACCACGCGAGATCGGCGGCGCGGAGCCGCCGGCGCCTGGGGGCGGAGGAGGGGGGCCTCCAGGCGCCGGCGAGAAGGGAACGCGGAGCGCGGCCGGGCGCCCTCGTAGACGGCCATGTCAGCCGATCAGCCGACGGGCCGGCCAGTCGCCGGCGATGGCCGGCACCAGGGCGTCCAGGCGCTTGACGAGCCATTCCGGCTCGATCAGGTAGTCATCGGCGGTATCCCAATCCATGACTGGAACCAACGTCGAGGCTCGTTCGTTCAGCTCATGCTGGCGACGGGCATAGGTGCGGCGGCGGCTGGCCTGATGTCGCTTTGTCATTGGTCTGCCCTTCCTGCTGCTCTCATGCGGCCATTCGCTCCGCGCCCCGGAGTCGCGCGCTCCGGGAACGCGGGTTGAGCTGGATCTCGCGCGCGCTCGGCGTGCGCGACCGGCCGAGCGACCTGAGACGTGGCTGCCGGCCGCATACGCAGACCGGCACCCGGGGCGAACAGGAGCAGCCGCGCTGCTCCTCGGCAATGAAGCGTTTGACGGTCCGATCCTCCAGCGAGTGGTAGCTGAGCACCGCCAGACGGCCACCCGGCCGGAGCAGTTCGAGTGACGCGTCCAGGCCCGCCTGCAGTGCCCCCAGCTCGTCGTTCACGGCGATGCGCAGGGCCTGGAAGACCCGGGTCGCGGGATGGATGCGGCGGACCCTTGGAGCGGGCACGACTCGCTCCACCAGCGCCGCCAGCTGTTCGGCCGTCTCGATCGGCGTCCGGCCTCGCGTATCCACGATGGCCCTGGCGATCCGGCCGGCAAAGCGTTCTTCGCCGTAGCGCCGGAAGAGATCCGTCAGCTCCGCGGCATCCAGCGTCGCCAGCAGCTCGGCAGCGGATCGGCCGCGGCTGGCGTCGAAACGCATGTCCAGGCGGCCCCCGGCCCGGAAGCCGAAGCCACGGCCCGTGTCGGCCAGCTGGTAGCTGGAGAGCCCCAGATCGAGCAGCAGGCCATCCACCGCCCCGAATCCAGCGGCGGGGGCAACCTCGGCCAGCTCGCGGAAGTTGACCTGGCGCAGCACCGCCCGCTCGCCGAAGCGCGCCAGACGGCCACGAGCCCTGGCGACGGCCGCTGCGTCGGCGTCCAACCCGAGAAGGCGGCCATCGGGAGCGATGGCGTCCAGGATCCGTCCGGCGTGCCCGGCTCCACCGAGGGTGGCGTCGATATGGAGGCTGCCGGGACGGGGGGCGAGAATCTCAAGAACCTCGTCCACCATCACCGGCAGGTGCCCTGCCTCCCTATCGGCGCCCCCCTCGGGAGAGCCGCGGACGGCTTCGCCGCCACGAGCCGGCCCGAGCGGACCCTGGACTTTCCCGGTCATTCGATCACCAGCCCCGAAAGGTGCTCGGCCAGGCCTTCGGCCGAACTCACGGCCTCTTGCGAGGCGGCCCAGCGGGATGGCTCCCAGATTTCGATGTGGTCGCGAGCGCCCACGAAGAGCGCCTCCGATTCGACTCCGCACCACTCCCTCACCGGGGCCGGCAGCAGGATCCGGCCCTGCCGGTCGGTCTCGACGGAGAACGCGCCGGCGAACAGGAAGCGCCCGAACCCGCGCGCTCGAAGGTCGGTGAAGGGCAGCTTGGCGACCTTGCCGGCCAGCTCCTCGAAGGCGGCTCGAGGGAAGATCGCGGCGCAGCCGTCCAGCCAGCGGACTCCCATCGGCCCTTCGCCCAGGGGCGCACGGAACTGGACCGGGATGGCAACCCGGCCCTTCGAGTCCACCGCGTGCCGGTACTGGCCGGTGAGCATCAGGTTGAACATCTGGCTTCGCTGGTCTCTAGCTCGTCCTCTCCACCCGGTTTCTGGCGACTAGGCGCTGCGGCTCTGGCGGTGTCCCCACCCGGGGCCAGGATCGAGCCCATTGCCGGGCTTGATACCCACAATCCACCACCAGTCACCACCAAGATGGATCATACACCCACTCGTCACCCCGTCAACGCCTGAACGACGTAGATACCCACCCGGAACCGCCACCGCTCCGGCAGCGTTCTGAGGGCATGCGGCGCACAGCCGCGATCAGCCTGTGAGGAATGAGATGCGTGTATCTGTGATCGATCGAGCCCGGCAAGGCGTTGCCCTGCGGGCCGGCCTTCTTCTTCTCGGATGCGGGCTTGTGTGGGGCTGCGCCTCCCCCGCCGCCGGCGCACAGCTGGCAACCTCCGACGCCTCTCGGGCCCCCGGCACGGCAGACGAGGCTCGTCAGGCCGCCGAGTCCCTGGGCGCTTTCGGCTTCGACATGTACGGTCAGCTGGATCGGGGCACGAACCTCGTCTTCTCGCCGGCCAGCGTGTACGTTGCCCTGTCGATGGCCGCCGCCGGCGCTCGCGGCGAAACCGCGTCCCAGATGGACGCGGTCCTCCGCCAGGCGCTCGGAGCGGCTCGCGGCAACGGAGTCAACTCGCTGGACCAGGCCCTGGCGGCGCTCTCTCAGACATGGACCGACCCGGCCGGCAAGGAACACGAGGTCCGCCTCAACATCGCCAACGCCCCGTTCGCCCAGAGCGGCATGGCGCTGCAGCAGGACTACCTGGATACCCTCGCTTCGCGCTACGGCGCCGGCCTGAGGCTGGTCGACTACCGCAACGATCCCGAAGAGGCGACGCGACTCATCAACGAATGGATCTCCGACCGAACCGAGAAACGCATCCCGAAGCTTCTCGAGTCGCTCGACCCGCTGACTCGCCTGGTGCTGGTGAACGCCATCTACCTCAAGGCGCCCTGGTCGGATCCCTTCAGCGCCAGCCAGACCGCCGACGCGCCCTTCCAGCGGCTCGACGGCGGCACGGTGAGCGTGCCGACCATGAAGGGCTCGATCGACGCCCGATATGCCGAAGGCGACGGCTGGCAGGCAGTCGAGCTGCCTTATGCCGACGGCTCGCTGGCCATGACGATCGTCGTCCCTTCCGATCTGGCCGCCTTTGAGGCCGGGCTGGACGAGCAGCAGTTCGCTTCAATCGTGGACGCGCTGGGCAGGGCCGAGGTGCGCCTGTCGCTGCCCCGCTTCGAGGCCGAGACCAGGCAGGATCTGACGTCACCTCTGATCGCCCTGGGCATGCCGCTGGCCATGGATCCGGACGCGGCCGATTTCTCCGGTATCACCACCGAGGAGTCGCTCTACATCACAGGGGTGATCCACCAGGCCAACATCACCGTGGACGAGAAGGGCACGGAAGCCGCCGCGGCCACGGCCATCGTCATGGGCGCCACAGCCATGCCCGAGTTCAAGGAGCTGAAGGTGGACCGGCCCTTCCTCTTCGCCCTGCGCGACACTTCGACCGGCGCCATTCTGTTCCTGGGTCGTATCGTTGACCCGTCAGCCGGGGATTGAACGCCCCGGGGCACCGAGCCGGAGGGGCCACGCATGCGCATCCTGGCCATCGAGCGCGACATCGACGGCGCCGCGGCTGAGGGCTTCACGCCCGAGTTGCTGGCCGCCGAAGCGCGACGGGCCTGGGAGCTGCACCAGGCTGGAATCGTGCGGGAGCTGTACTTTCGCGCCGACAACCCGGCCGCCGTCCTCGTCCTCGAGTGCGCCGACCTTGACGAAGCCGGCGGCGCCCTCGCCTCGCTGCCACTCGTCGAGGCGGGGCTGATCCAGTTCGACGTGATCCCGCTGCAGGCCTATCCCGGGTTCGCCCGGCTCTTCTCCGGCGACGAATCCTGAGCCGCTGGCGCCTCGGCCGCCGCTAGCGTGTAGGCGGCGGGATCTTCAGCTCGTCGCCGGGGCTGATGCCGTCGGCTGCCCAGGGATTCATCTCCTGGACCGTGGCTTCGTTCACGCCAAAGAAGACGCAGATGCCGTGGAGCGTGTCGGCCACCTGCGATCCATTGCCGCTCGGCGGCGGGCCCGGCCCCCTGACGGTATAGATCCAGCATTCGGGCTCGTCGACGCAGGGAACCAGCAACGACATCCGCGATTCGGTAGCCCCGGGCGGCCAGGTGATCGACGGCACCGGCGTCGGGGTCATGGTGGCGGTCTCCGTGGGCGTAGGCGCCAGGGTCGGCGTAGGCGTCAGATCCGGCGTCTCCGTGGGCGTAGCCTCCGCCGAGACGGACTCGTCGGGGGTCTGCGTCTCGGTTCTCGGGCCGGCAACCATGCCCGGGAGCAAGCCCATGAGCGCCGCCACGGCCACCGTCGCGGCCATGAGGAACAGGGCCGCGCCCGCCAGCAGGGCGGTAGACGGTCCTTTCGACTTCTCGACCACAACGGGAGCCGCCAGCTCCTCGGCCAGGAGTGTGCCGCGCATGTAGCGCGGGCAGCTGACGTGGACGCGCTGCAGGCAGACCAGCTCCTGCTGGCGCAACGACAGAGGGAGCGGGTCGCCGAAAGCCGCGCAACGATGATTCCCCACTGCCTCGGGGCCGGGGTCGCGGAGCGAGCCGTCGGGGCCGATGGCCCGCAGGAACTGGCATCGCTCGGGGCCACCCGATGAACCGGCCATCCCCGACCAGTCTCGATACATGCCCGGGACTTCGAGCTCGTCGGCCCCGCCGGCGCCGCGCGGCACGGCCATCCGGGGGCCCTCGTCGTCTCCGAAGCCCCGCCCTCGGCCGCGCTGCCCTGTCAGGTCGCCGGTCATTCTCCCATCGCCGCCGTTGCCGCTCGGTCCTCCAGGTGCGCCAGCACCATCTTCATCGACGCCGTGGTGATCGTGGTCTCGCTACCCGGGCACTGGGGCGCTGACGCTCACGCCGGGGAGTCTAGTACCTTTCGACCCTTGCCGTGGCAGTTCGCGCGGTGCTAGCCTCCCGGCCTCCGGAGGTCAAGGATTCCGAGGCCATGGCCCTTCCGCAGCGCATCATCGAGATCGAGCCTGTCGCGGCCCCGCCCGAGGCGCCGCGCATCAGGCGATGCACCTTCAGGCGCCTGAGCAGGCTGCAGATCGACGGCCGCACGGTCTACCAGGCCAGTTGTCTCTACCCCGATCGACGCCTGCCCCTGCCGCTGGGCGAGCTCGAAGCGAGCGCCGCCGTCTGCGCCGTCTGCACCGCCGACCACATCTTCCGCCCGGACGAGGATTGAGCCGCGCGGCTTTGCGCGTAGCGACGACGCCCGGCGCGAAGGCGCCCGACCAAGGAACCGGGTGGCGAGCCGGCCTGTAAGCCGAGTTCTGTACCGCGACTCGCGTCGCGGCGACGATCATCCATCTCCGGCCGGCGGTTACCCGCCGGCTCAAGCGGCCGACCCGAGGACTGGGCAGCGCTACCTCTTCCGTCCGAACGACCGGTCGCCCGGCCACGCGGACCGCGTCCTCCTATTTGGCCTTGCTCCGAGTAGAGTTTGCCGCGTTTCACTCCCCATCCGGGCGAACCCGGACGAGGCTCGTCTCTGTGGCACTGGTCCTCGCCTCGCGGCGGACGGGCATTACCCGCTACCCTGCGCTGAGGAGCTCGGACTTTCCTCGGCACCTGCCGAAGCAGCTGCCGCGACCGTCCAGCCGACTCGCCGGGCGGATTGTAGACCCAACCGCTTGCCGGAGGTAGCCGTGGCATCGGGTGATTCGGACCCCTCGACGGCGCTGGAGATACGTCGTGCCGGCCCGGCCGACGCTCGGGCCTTCGCTGCTATCGGGGTCATGGGCTGGCAGGCCGCCTACCGATCGATCATGCCCGGCCCGTTCCTGGACTCGCTGTCCGTCGAGACGCACGAGAGGGCCTGGCTCGACCGCCTCCAGACTGTCTCCGACGGAGCGCCGGCCTGGATCGCCGCCTGCGACGGGCAGCCGCTCGGATTCCTGTGCGGCGGCCCTACGCGCGACGATGATGCCCCGCCCTCCTCCGCCGAGGTGTACGGGCTGTACGTCCTGCCCGACGCCTGGCGGCAGGGCGTGGGTCGGGCGTTGCTGGAGACGGCCCTGGCTCACTGGCGCGATCGCGGCCTGCAGACGGCCTTGCTGTGGGTCTTCGAAGCCAACGACGCGGCCCGACGCTTCTACGAGGCTCAGGGCTGGCAGGCCGACGGAGCCCGGCAGGAGGTCGACCTGGGCGGCTTCGCGTCGCCTGAGGTTCGCTACCGGCGGGCCATCGGACGCTAGGGCGCCACCTCGGCCGTCAGGCCCGCTATCGTTGGTCGATCCACAGCGCTGGAGGCAGGCCATGGGCAAGAAGGACGATCCGTTCCGCAAGCTGCTCCGGGTCGAGCCCGGCTCGAAGGTCGACCTCTCTCGCTACGACTGCGGGAAGGAGTTCGGCTGGAAGAAGGGCGAGGCCGAAGACAAGTTGGCCCGCAACCTCGAGCGCCTGGCCGAGCTGCAGGAACGGATCTACGCCGAGGCGGAGCATGCCGTGCTGCTCGTCTTCCAGGGCATCGACGCTGCCGGCAAGGACGGCACGATCCGGGTCATCGCCGGCGCCTTCAACCCCCAGGGCACGCCCGTCGCCTCGTTCAAGGTCCCTACCGCCAGGGAAGCGGCCCACGACTTTCTGTGGCGGGTCCATGCCGCCGTCCCCGGCAAGGGCGAGATCGGAATCTTCAATCGCAGCCACTACGAGCAGGTCCTGGTGGTGCGGGTCCACGAGCTGGAGCCCGAGGAGCGTTGGCGGCGCCACTACCGCCAGATCCGGGACTGGGAGCGGATCCTGACCGAGGAAGGCGTGACGATCCTCAAGTTCTTCCTGGCCATCGACGAGGATGAGCAGCGCGAGCGGTTCCAGGAGCGCGTCGACGATCCGAACAAGCGCTGGAAGTTCGCCATGGGCGACCTGGATGAGCGCAAATTCTGGAGCAAGTACCGGGCCGCCTTCCAGGAGATGCTCGAAGAGACGAGCACCGGCTACGCCCCCTGGTACCTCATCCCGGCCAACCGCAACTGGCTGCGCAACCTGGCCGTCAGCGAGATCGTGGTCGACACCATCGAGGATCTGAAGCCCCGCTACCCCGAGCCGGAAGCCGACATCGAAGGCCTGAAGGTGACCTAGCCCGCGGCGTCGCCCGGCCTTCCTCAGGGTCTACCTCACCGACGAGGACGAGGGCATCGCCGCGACCCGCGAGGCGACGACCCCGGCAGGGTCACATCCCAGCCGCGGCAATCGTCCCCCGGTTGCACGTTGGGAGGGATCGACACATGCACGAACCTGGCCGTCCGCCCACGGCCCATCAGGCCATTCTCATGAGCTCACTTCTCGTCGGTGTTGCGGCGCTGGCTCTGACCGGCTGCGTCGGCGCCGGTCCATCCGCGGAGACGGCGTATCCGGCGTCCTCGTCGCTCGACGAGAGGTCGCTGGAGCCCGCAGGCTCGCCGACCGAGATTGCCCTGGCGCCCGCCTCCAGCCAGCCGGTGACAACATCTGCGCCGAGCGACGTGCCGACCGCTCAATCCGCTCCAGGACAATCCACGCCAGCGCCGACTCTGCCGCCCGGACTCGTCCTCGCCAGGGCCGACGTCTCGATCAAGTGCGGATCCACGGACCTTGGCAACTATCTGATGGTGAGCGACGGTTTGATCTACGTCGACTGCCCCGATTACGGTCAGCATGGCGCAATCCTCGAAGTGAACCCAACCACGGCAAAGGTCACGAAGACGCTGAAGCTCAGTCGTCTCGGCGATCTGCGGGCCGTGGATCACGGCATTTGGGTGGATTGGTCCCGGGCTTGCGCCCAGAGCGGCTGCGTCGCGTACCTGGAGCGGCTCGACCCGGCAACTGGCCAGGTCACTCTCCACCTCGACGACCACGTCATCGCCGCCGCTGGCCTGGGGTATGTCTGGGTCTTCGAGTCACCCGGCATCGCGACAAGAATCAACACCACGACTCTGGCCCGCACTACGATCCCCCTCCCGTACCAGCCCGAGGTCGCCTGCGGCTCGCTCTTCGGCGTGGACGGCGACGGCTACCACCGGCTCGATCCCGCTACCGGCGCGCTGCTGGCCGATATCGCCGACAGCAAGGGCGTCTCGCATCTCACCGACGTCAACGGGCAGTGCTGGGGCATCGTGACCGATGTCGCTCAGCCCCGGACCCAGTTCGTTCGGATGGGTCAGACCGCGGTCGATTACAGGGGCGCCTGGATCAGCGGACCGAACTACGCTCCAGATGTCTATATCCTCGGCGATGGCTTCTGGCTGACCGAGTCGGTCCCAGGCGGGGATGAGCTCTACCGCCTGCAGCAGGTTGACCCCACGACCGGGCAGCCACTCGGCACAGCCTGGGCCGTGTCCGGGATCCCCACCGAGCTGGCGGCGGCCGGCGGCAGGATCTGGTGGATGAACGACCTCCACAACTACGACCTGGAGCGACTGAACATCAGCTCCGATCCGCTGTTCACTCCGCCGGCGCCCTGAGGCGCGCGGCAGGCGAGCCCCTACCCCGGCCGGACGATAACCACCCGCTGGCCCCCCGCCTGGACGCGGTCGATGGCCTCGTTGCACAGGGCGTCGGCCTGCTTGTTCTGAGCGCGGGGAACGTGAGCGGCGCTCCAGCGATCGAAGCGGCGCAGCAGGGCCCGAACCTCGGCGTGGAGGGGGATCAGCTTGGCGTCCTTGACGCGCCAGCGGCCGCAGGCCTGCTCGACTATCAGCTTCGAGTCCAGGAGCAGCTCCACTTCGCGAGCGCCCAGCTCCTCGGCCAGGGCCAGGGCACGGACCACGCCCATGTACTCGGCCACGTTGTTGGTCTGGACGCCCAGGTACTCGCTGATCGTCGCCAGTGGCGTCGCGTCGGAGCGCCGGGCATTGGGCCCTGCAGCGTCGATCAGGACGGCGCCCAGCGCCGCCGGACCGGGGTTGCCCCGGGCCGCCCCGTCGGTTCGAACGATCAGCGCCCTGGCTTCGCCCACCGCCGCCTCCTCTGGTCTCGGCCCTAGCCTCGCCCGCCGACGATCGCCCTGGAGACCTCCAGGATGGCCCTGGTGATGTTGATGCCGCGCGGGCAGGCGTCGACGCAGTTGAAGATCGTGCGGCAGCGCCACACCCCGTTCTCATCGGCCAGGATGTCGAGCCTCTCCTCGGCGCCCTCGTCACGCGAGTCGAAGATGAAGCGATGGGCCTGCACGATGGCCGCCGGGCCGACGTACTCGGGCCGGGCCCAGAAGGACGGGCAGGAGGTGGTGCAGGCCGCGCACAGGATGCACTTGGTGGTGTCGTCGTAGAGGGCCCGCTGGGCGGCGCTCTGGCGGCGCTCCCTCTCCGGGGCCGGGCGGTCGTTGATCAGGTAGGGCTTGACCGAGCGGTATTTCTCGAAGAACCCGGTCATGTCGACGATCAGGTCCTTCTCCACCGGCAGGCCCGGCAGGGGCGCGACCGAGATCTTGCGGCCGAGCTGGTCGACGCGGATGCGACAGGCCAGCCGGTTGCGGTTGTTGATCATCATCGCGTCCGAGCCGCAGATGCCGTGACCGCAGGAGCGGCGGAAGCTGAGGGTCCCGTCCTGCTCGGCCTTGACCTTGAGCAGCAGGTCCAGCACCCGGTCCATCGGGCCGGCCTCGAGCTCGTAGCGCTCCCAGTGCTGGGCCTCGTCTCGCTCGGGGTCGAAGCGGAGGATGCGCAGTTCGACTTTCATTCGATCGGCCTCAGTACGTCCGCGGCTTCGGCTGGAAGCGGGTGATGGAGACGGGTTTGTACTTGAGGCTGGGGCCCCTCGCTCCCTGGTAGGCCAGGGTGTGTTTCAGCCACTTCTTGTCGTCGCGCTCGGGGTAGTCCTCGCGGGAGTGGGCCCCGCGGCTCTCGGTCCGGGCCAGCGCCGAAGCGACGGTGACCTCGGCCAGGTCCAGCAGGTAGCCCGTCTCGGCGGCCTCGAGCAGCTCCGTGTTGAAGGCCGTCCCCCGGTCGTCGATCGTCACCCGGCCGTAGCGCTCCCTCAGGGCCTTGACCCGCTTGCGGGCCTCTGTCAGCAGCTTGCCGTCGCGGTAGACGCCCACGTTGTCCATCATCGCGTCGGCCAGCTCGCGCCTGATGACGGCCACCGATTCGCCTCCGGCCCGCCGGCCGCGGATTGCCTCGAGCTGAGCCCGGACCGGCTCCACGGCATCGGCGATCGGCCGTGGCCGCTCCACTCCGCCGCAGTAGCGGGCCATCTGGCGGCCCGCCCGCCGGCCGAAGACGAGCAGGTCCACCAGGGAGTTCGTGCCCAGGCGATTGGCCCCATGGACGCTGACGCAGGCACACTCGCCCGCGGCGAACAGGCCCGGCACGGGCGTGTTCTTCTCGTCACGCACGACCTCCGTCCAGGCGTTCGTGGGAATGCCGCCCATGGCATAGTGCGCCGTCGGTTGGACGGGCACCGGCTCTTTCAGGGGCTCCACGCCCTGGTAGATGCGGGCGAAGTCGGTGATGTCGGGCAGCTTCTCCTCGATGACCTTGCGGCCCAGGTGCCGCACGTCCAGGTAGAGGTAGTCCTTGCCGTCGATGCCGCGGCCGGCCCTGATCTCCTGGTACATCGCCCGGCTGACCATGTCGCGCGGTGCCAGCTCCATCAGCTTGGGCGCATAGCGCTCCATGAACCGCTCGCCCTTGTCGTTGAGCAGCGTCCCACCCTCGCCGCGCGCCGCTTCCGAGAGCAGGATCCCGATGCCGACGATCCCGGTCGGGTGGAACTGGAAGAACTCCATGTCTTCCAGGGGCAGGCCGTGCCTGTACACGAGGGACACGCCGTCGCCGGTGAGGCTGTAGGCGTTGGAAGTGATCCGGAACATCCGCCCGAAGCCGCCGGTGGCGAGCAGGACGGCCTTGGCCCGGAAGGAACTGAGCTGGCCGTCGGCCACGCGATAGGCCACGACTCCGGCTGCCCGTCCGCCCTTCATGGGCTCACCGCCCTCGAAGAGCAGGTCGACCACCTGGTACTCGTCGCAGAACTCGACGCCGTGTTTGATGCACTGCTGGTAGAGGGTCTGCAGGATCATGTGCCCCGTTCTGTCGGCCGCATAGCAGGCTCGCCTGACCGGCGCTTCGCCGAAGTTGCGGGTGTGGCCGCCGAAGCGCCGCTGGTCGATCTTGCCGTCGGGGGTGCGGTTGAACGGCAGGCCCATGTGCTCCAGCTCGACAACCGTCTCAATGGCCTCGTGGGCCAGCACCTCGGCGGCGTCCTGGTCGGTCAGGTAGTCACCGCCCTTGACTGTGTCGAACATGTGCCACTCCGGGCTGTCCTCCTCCAGGTTGCCGAGAGCGGCGCAGACACCGCCCTGGGCGGTCCCGGTGTGGGACCGGGTGGGATAGAGCTTCGTCAGGACGGCGGTGCTGACACCCTCACGGGCCAGCTCCAGGGCGGCCCACAGGCCGGCTCCGCCGGCGCCGACGACGATGGCATCGTAGGACTGATCCATGGCTAGCTACCCACCGGCAGCGGCACCGAGAAGACCACGACGGTGCCCATGACGAAGCAGACCACGCCCGCGAAGTAGAGAAGAATCAGGGCGTGGAATCTCAGCTGGCCCCGCAGGTAGTCCATCAGGACGGTGCGCATGCCCAGGAAGGCGTGCGACACGACCATCATCAGCAGCGTCCAGTCGAAGGCCCGGAAGAAGAGGCTGTTCCAGCGCTGCTGGAAGATCCACTCGCTGGTCTGCTCGGCCGGGTCGGAGACGAAGTGCTGGAGGCTGAAATGGGTCAGGGCCAGGATCAGCAGAGCCAGGCCCGAGAGGCGCATGTAGTACCAGACGGCCAGCTCGAAGCCGCCGCTCTGGGGCCGGGGGCGTCCGGATCGCGAATAGAGAGCCATCTGGCCGCCTCCCCTACAGGCCCAGCGCCGGGCGCATGATGATGAACGCGCCGGGCAGCCCGACGGCGAAGAAGACGACCCAGTTCGCGTACCAGATCTGCTTGTGGTAGGCGGTCAGGCGCGGCCAGAAGTCCATCAGCAGGATCCGCACGCCGTTCAAGGCGTGGTACAGGATCGCCGCCCCGAGCAGGCACTCCAGAACCCGGCCGAGAGTGCTGGCATAGAACTGCAGGATCTCGTTGTAGATCTCCGGGTCGCCGCCGGCCAGGTAGATGTCCAGCACGTGGAGCAGGACGAAGGCCCAGATGGCCATGCCCGAGAGGCGATGGAAGGCCCAGGCCAGCATCCCTTCCGAGCCACGGTAGCGAAACAGCATGCCTTCTCCCGACTGCGGCCCCGCGGCCGCCTTAGCTAGGCTTCCAGGCGGGCGACTATCGCGTCCGCGAAATCGCTGGTGCCGGCCGAGCCGCCCAGGTCGTAGGTGACGGTCTTGCCCTCGGCGATGACCTCTCGAATGGCGCCCTCGACGCGTTCTGCTGCCTTCTGCTCGCCGATATGGCGCAGGAGCAGCACGCCGGAGAGCATCAGGGCCGTCGGATTTGCCTTGTTCTGCCCGGCGTACTTGGGGGCGGAGCCGTGGACGGCCTCGAAGACCGCGGCCTCCGTGCCTATGTTCGCGCCGGGGGCAACTCCCAGCCCGCCTACCAGGCCGGCCGCCAGGTCGGAGACGATGTCGCCGTAGAGGTTGGGCAGCACCAGGACGTCGTACAGATGGGGCTTCTGGACGAGCTGCATGCACATGTTGTCGACGATTCGGTCCTCGAACTCGACCTTGCCCTCGTAGCCGGCGGCCACAGTCCGGCAGGCCTCCAGGAAGAGGCCGTCTGACAGCTTCATGATGTTGGCCTTGTGCACGGCCGTGACCTTACGCCGGCCGTTGGCGACGGCGTACTCGAACGCGAAGCGGGCAATCCGCTCGCTGGCAGCGCGGGTGATGATCTTGATGCTCTCCGCCGCGTCCGGCCCCACCCGATGCTCGATGCCCGCGTACAGGTCTTCAGTGTTCTCGCGGACGATAACCAGGTCGACGTCCTCGTAGCGCGTCTTCAGGCCGGGTATCGACCGCACCGGGCGCAGATTCGCGTACAGGCCGAGTGTCTGGCGCAGGGTCACGTTGACCGAGCGGAAACCCTCGCCCACCGGAGTGGTGATCGGGCCCTTGATGGCCACCTTGTTGCGCAGGATCGAATCCAGGACGTACTGGGGGAGGGGCGTCCCCTCCTTGGCCATGACCGCCTCGCCGGCTTCGACGACCTCCCAGTCCAGCTTGACACCCGAAGCGTCGAGGACCCGCCTGGTTGCCTCGGCCAGTTCGGGGCCGATGCCGTCTCCCGGTATCAACGTCACCTTCTGAGCCATGGCCCGCATTCTAGCCGCCCGACCGGCTGGAGGCCGCGGACCGGTTCCGCCGACGCCGCTCGAGCCTGGATCGGCGGACCGATGTCGACCCCTGGCCCTGGCCAGACCGCGCTCCGCGCGCCGAGAATCGAGGCCCAAGACGTGGACGGAGGTGCGTCATGACTGTGAGATGGCCCCGTGGCAGGGGCGCCCTGAAGGCAATTGGAATGGCGCTGCTCCTGGTGCCGCTGGGCTTCCTCGGCCTGTTCATGGTGGGTGAGGTGGCCGGCGGCGACGTCAGCGGCCTGAGCCACGCCGTGCAGGCGTTGCCGCTGATCCTGGTGGCGGCAGCCGCCTGGCGCTGGCCCCTGCAGGCCGGTGCCGTCATGGTCCTCGTCGGCCTGGGGATCGTCGTCGTCTACGCCATCCTGGCCAGCTCGCGATTCGAGCTTGGAACGATCCTCATCGTGGAGGCCGTCCTCGCCGTGCCCATCGTCTCGGGCGCGCTGTTCGTGCTGGCCGGACGGCCGGAACGGGGCTTCGGCCGATCTCGCTCCGCCTGAGCCCGAGCCCGCCCGGCGGGCCGTTCGACCCGTCTTTGCCGGCTGTCGCATCGACCAGCGGCCCCTGAGTCATGGGCCGGTTGGCGGAATGGCACGAGGCGCAACCCCTGATACGATCCGGGCAGATACCGGGAGCCGCGTTCCCGCCCCCGCCCTCTGCCCAGACATCGGGAGTTGCCGGCGTGAAGATCCAGGAAGCAGATGCCAAGGCGCTGCTGAGCGCCCAGGGCCTGGCCATACCTCCCTTCGAGATTGCCAGGACCCCGGGCGAAGTCGAGACGGTAGCCAAGCGATTGCTCGAATCGGGTGCGTCGCAAGTCGTGGTCAAGGCCCAGGTCCTTGTCGGCGGCCGCGGCAAGGCCGGCGGCGTGAAGCTGGCCAGCACCCCCGAGGAAGCCCGCGAAGTCGGCAGCCGCATCCTCGGCATGGACATCAAGGGCATCACCGTCCGCAAGGTTATGGTGGCCGCCGCCCTCGACATCGAGCGCGAGTACTACCTGGGCGCGATCCTCGACAGGGGCAGCCGCCGTGTCGTGCTCATGTCGTCGGCCGAAGGCGGCGTCGAGATCGAGGAGGTCGCCCGCGTCAAGCCGGAGGCTATCCACAGGGTTGCGGCCGACCCGCTGCTCGGCCTTCATCCGTTCCAGGCTCGCCGCCTGGCCCTGGGGGTCGGCCTCCACGACGGTCTGCTCAACCAGTTCACCGCCATCGCGCAGGGTCTGTTCACCACGATGATGGCCAACGACGCCGATCTGGTGGAGATCAACCCCCTGGCCGTGGTCAAGGAGACCGTGGACGGCCAGGTCCAGGAGCGGCTGGTCTGCCTGGACGCCAAGATCACCCTCGACGACTCGGGCCTGGCGCGCCACCCGCAGCTGGAAGCGCTACGAGACCTGGACGAGGAACTGCCCACCGACGCCCGGGCCCGGAAGCTGGGCATCAACTACATCCACCTCGATGGCAACATCGGCTGCATGGTCAACGGAGCCGGCCTGGCGATGACGACCATGGATCTCGTCCAGCACTACGGCGGCAAGCCGGCCAATTTCCTGGACATCGGCGGCGGGGCCCGGCACGAGGTCGTCCGTGGGGCCATGGAGCTGATCGTCGCCGATCCCAACGTGCACGCCATTCTGGTCAATATCTTCGGCGGCATCACCCGCGGCGACGAGGTCGCCTCCGGCCTGATCGAAGCCCACGGACAGCAAGCGCGCGAAGTGCCGATGGTCGTGCGGATCGTGGGCACCAACGCCGAGGAGGCGGCCAGATTGCTGAAGGAATCGAGGTTCGAGACCGCAGTCTCGCTCGACGAGGCGGCGGAGAAGGCGGTAGCCCTGGCCGGGGGGAAGGCACGATGAGCATCCTCGTCGGACGCGAGACGCGCCTGGTCGTCCAGGGCATCACCGGACGGGAAGGCGAGTTCCACACTCGCGCAGCCATCGAATACGGGACCAACGTGGTGGCCGGGACCCGCCCGGGCAAGGGCGGCCAGACGGCCGTCGACGGCAAAGTGCCTATCTTCGACACGGTCTGGGAGGCCGTGGAACAGGTCGGGGCTAACACCTCCGTCATCTACATCCCGGCGCCGGGCGCGCCGGACGCGATCCTCGAAGCCGCCGAAGCGGGCATCAAGACCATCGTCTGCATCACCGAGGGAATCCCGGCCCTGGACATGGTCCAGGTCGTCGAGGTCGTGGAGCGCGCCGGGGCCAGGCTCATCGGGCCAAACTGCCCGGGCGTCACCTCGCCGG
Source organism: Chloroflexota bacterium (assembly GCA_034430475.1). Taxonomy (GTDB): domain Bacteria; phylum Chloroflexota; class Limnocylindria; order Limnocylindrales; family CSP1-4; genus Fen-1039. The sequence continues at coordinate 101,843 of DAOUEA010000094.1, forward strand.
GTCAGGCCAAGGTGGGCATCATCCCCGCCTCGATCCACAAGCCGGGCCGCGTCGGCGTCGTCTCCCGATCCGGCACACTGACCTACGAGGCGGTCCAGGCCATGACCGACGCCGGGCTGGGCCAGTCCACGTGCGTCGGGATCGGAGGCGACCCGATCATCGGCACCAGCTTCCTGGACGTGCTCAAGCTCTTCCGCGACGACCCGGAGACCGAGGCTATCGTGATGATCGGCGAGATAGGCGGCTCGGCCGAGGAGGAAGCAGCCGCCTATGCCGCGGAGAACCTGAAGGGCGTTCCGATGGCCGCCTTCATCGCCGGCCGGACGGCACCCCCGGGTCGCCGGATGGGGCATGCCGGAGCGATCATTTCCGGCAGCTCGGGCACGGCCGAGGGCAAGATCACTGCCCTGACGGCGGCGGGGGTGCGGGTGGCCGACTCCCCCACTCAGCTGCCGGCGCTGCTCCGCGAGGCCGGCTACAAGGCGTAGCTCGCCGGCCGAACGGGCCGGTCATACTCTCCCCGATGGCCGCGGGCCCAGGGAACCGCGGCCGGCAGCCGGAAGGAGCGTCTTGGGCATCCTCGTGGATCTGGTGGCAGGCGATGCCCGGGAGATCCTGCTGGCCGTCGGCGTCGAAGATTGGGCCGGCCTGCGCGACCCGCGCCGCTTCGTCGCCCATCTGTCACTGGGCGGCGTCGGCCATTCGTGGCTGGACCTCTTCTCCCAGGCCGCGCGTGAGTCAGGCGGGGATGGTCCAGAGGCCTTCGGTGAGAGCGTCTACCCCATGGACAGCCGGCTGACTCCGATCTCCGAGCGAACCGTCGAGCGCGTCGCCCCCAGATGGGTAGACGCCGTCGCGCATCTGGCCGACCGGCGGCTGGATGCCATCGCAGCCGGGTGGATCGAGCTCATCGAGCGTTCGGGCAGCGCCGTCGAGGCCGACGAGAAGCCGATGCTGCGCCACCTGGCCGGCGAGCTCGTCCAGTTCTGCCGGCGCGCCCGCGAAGCCGAGGACGTCCTGTTCGTCTGGTCCATCTAGGCCTGCCCGCCAGGCGGCCGGCTCAGTAGCCGAGCTTCGTCCAGGCCGGTCCGCCGTGAGCCTCGATCAGCTCCACGAGCACGCCGTGGCAGCTCTTGGGATGGATAAAGGCCACCGGCCCCTCGCCGCCCTTGCGGGCCTCGGTGTCGATGAGCTGCAGCCCCCCCGCCGCCAGCTTGTCCAGCGCTGCCTGGATGTCCGGGACCTCGAAGCAGATGTGGTGGAAGCCTTCACCCTTGGACTCGAGGAAGCGGGCCACCCCGGTCGTGTCGTCGGTGGGCTGGACCAGCTCGATCTTGATGCCGCCCAGGGACAGGAAGCCGATGAGGACGTGGTCGTACTCCATGTCCATGACGGCGTCCACGGGCAGGCCGAGCTTGTCCCGATACAGGCCCAGGGCGGTGTCCATGTCGCGAACGACGACGGCTACATGGTCGATCTTCTCGATGCCCAGGCCTTCGGGGAGTACGGACTTGAGCTGCTCCATTGGTCTCCTGCGGCTGCTCTCGAACCGGACGAACGTTCCATCGGCGACCGCGATTCGGAACGGCCGGGCGACGGGGATCATGGTACGGGAAGCGCCGGCCGGCAGGCGACGATCCCATCATGCCGCGACCCCGGTAGCTGCCGACAGCTACGCATCGCAGAGCCCTCATAGCTGCGCGTAGCTGCCGCCCTCCCGATGGGCGCAGCTATAGGCAGCTACTCGACTTCAGACCGTGATCAGCTCCCGGTGCTCGCCCCACACGCCGCGCAAGCGATCGCAGATCTCGCCGACCGTGGCATACGCCTTGACCGCCTCGATGATCGGCGGCAGCAGGTTCTCGTCGCCGCGAGCGCTCTCCTCGAGCCGGTCCAGGGCCGCCTGCCAGGCAGATGCATCGCGCTCAGCACGGACCTGCTGGACACGAGCACACTGGCGGCGCTCGCCCTCGGGATCGATGCGCTGCAACGGTGGAGTGCTTGTCTCCTCGTCGCTGAACTTGTTGACACCCACGACCACCTTGGAGCCGGCCTCAATGGCCCGCTGGACTTGATAAGAGGATTCCTGGATCTGGCGCTGCTGGTAGCCGGCCTCGATGGCCGCGAGAGTCCCGCCCAGGGCGTCGATCTCGGCCAGGTAGCCATTCGCCTCGGCTTCGAGGGCGGTGGTGAGCGATTCGACGTAGTAGCTGCCGGCCAGCGGATCGGGAGTCTCGGTCACACCCGATTCGTAGGCCAGGATCTGCTGAGTTCGAAGCGCCAGCCGTGCCGCTTCAGCAGTCGGCAGAGCCAGGGCCTCGTCGCGCGAGTTGGTGTGAAGGCTCTGGGTGCCTCCCAGGACCGCGGCCAGGGCCTGGATCGTGGTCCGGACCACGTTGTTGTCGATCGACTGGGCAGTCAGCGACGAGCCAGCCGTCTGAGTATGGAAGCGGCAGGCCGCCGAACGATCGCTCCTGGCGCCGAACCTCTCCTTGATGATCCCGGCCCACATCCGGCGAGCTGCCCGGAACTTGGCCACCTCCTCGAAGAGCTCGCTCCAGGATGCGAAGAAGAAGCTGAGCCGGTCCGCGAAGGCGTCGATGTCGAGGCCACGCGACAGGGCGGCCTCGACGTAGGCGATCCCGTCGGCCAGGGTGAAGGCCAGCTCCTGGGCCGCGGTCGCCCCAGCCTCGCGCATGTGGTAGCCGCTGATGCTGATGGTGTTCCAGCGCGGCAACTCCTTCGAGCAGAACTCGAAGATGTCGGTCACGAGCCGCATCGATGCCCGGGGCGGGAAGATGTAGGTGCCGCGGGCGATGTACTCCTTGAGAATGTCGTTCTGGGTCGTGCCGCTGACCTGAGCCCGCTCCACGCCGTTCTTCTCGGCCGCCGCCACGTACATTGCCAGCAGGACGGCCGCGGAGGCGTTGATCGTCATGGACGTGCTGACCGAGCCCAACGGCAGGCCGTCGAGCAGAACCTCCATGTCGGCCAGCGAACTGACCGGCACGCCGACTCGCCCCACCTCGCCCTCCGCCTGGGGCACGTCCGAGTCGTAGCCCATCTGGGTCGGCAGGTCGAAGGCCACCGACAGGCCGGTCTGGCCCTGCTCCAGGAGGAATCGGAACCGCCGGTTGGTGTCCTCGGCGGTGGAGAAGCCGGCGTACTGGCGCATCGTCCACAGGCGGCCGCGGTACATGGTCGGCTGGACGCCTCGCGTGAACGGGTGCTCGCCGGGGCGGCCGAGGTCCCGGTCCTCGTCGAGGCCCGCCACGTCGGCCGGCGTGTACAGGTCCTGTATCTCGATGCCGGAGGTTGTCAGGAAGCGCTCCTGGCGCTCCGGCGAGCGCGCCAGCGCCTTGGCCCGCGCGGTGGTTCGCCAGCGGTCGCGACCCGGATCGGCGGCTTCCGCCTTCCCTGCCCCGCTGGTCACGCCCTTGTCCTCGGACACGTTCGGCTTCCTCTCGCTCTCTCTCTGGCGGTCTGCTGCGGCTCCCCGCGTGCCGGTGGATGATGGCACGGAGGCGGCCCGGAGCGCCAGCCGCAGCCCGTCGGGCACCGGGCCAGGGGGTGTCTTTGCGCAAAGACACCCCTTCGCCGCGGGGGCTCCGGGGCCGTCGGGAGGCTCCCGGAGGACCGGGCCGCGCGGTGGATGGCTGCGGAGTCGATATCCACAGAATCGGTGAACAACCCAAATGCGCTGTGGATAAGCACCGATGCCCCCGGATCGCTGCTGTAGCATCGCCCCACCGCACTAACCGCCCGTCCCGTCGGAATCGGCCCATCCGTCCAAGCGTCAGAAGCCAGAGTGAGGTGATACAGCCGTGGCCGTCGTCATCGCGATCGCGAACCAGAAGGGTGGCGTGGGGAAGACGACCACGGCGATCAACCTGGCGGGGGCCCTGGCCGAGCGCAACCTCCAGGTGTTGTGCATCGACATGGATGCCCAGGCCAACCTGACCGTAGGACTGGGCATCAACCCGGCCACCCTTGAGGCCTCGATGGCCAACGTCCTGGGCGAGCCACGCCTCCGCCTCAGGAAGGTCATCACCGGCGCGGAGACCCGCAACATCGACGTCGCTCCGGCCACCCTGGACCTGGCCTCCACCGAGATGGATCTGATGAGCCAGATCGGGCGAGAGTACGCCCTGGCCGAAGCCATCGACGACTGGGCTCGCGACAACTACGACTACATCCTGATCGACTGCCCGCCCACGCTGGGCCTGCTCACGATCAACGGGCTGGTAGCCGCCGACGGCGTGATCATCCCGGTCCAGACCCAGTATTACGCCCTCAAGGGCCTGGCTGCGCTGGTCAAGGTGATCAACACCATCCGCTCCAAGCTCAACAAGGAGCTGCGGGTGATGGGCCTCCTCCCGACCTTCTACGACCCGCGCACCGTCCTGGGCCGGGACATGCTGGACGAGATGAAGGACCACGGCAACCATGTTTTCGAGACGATCATCCGCAACGCCGTGAAGCTCGGCGAGGCCCCTCTCACGGGCCAGCCGATCACGGTCTACGCCGCCAGCTCGGAAGCTGCCGAGAACTACCGCGACCTGGCTAAGGAGGTCATTTCTCTTGGCTAAGCCAGACTTCCGGGCCGCGGCGTCGGCCCGTCTCAACGAGGAACGCGGCCACGAGCTGTCGGCGGGCGTGCTCAGCCTTCTGCACGCCGACGAGAACACCCAGGTCAGGCCCGCTGCCGTGCGCAACGTCCCGGTGGATCGCGTCGATCCGAACCCAAACCAGCCGCGCCTCTCGATCGACCCGGGCAATCTCGACGAGCTCACCGCGTCGGTCAAGGAGCACGGCGTCCTGCAGCCGATCCTCGTCCGCCCTCAATCGGCCAGTCGCTACCAGCTCGTCGCAGGAGAGCGCCGATGGCGGGCCGCCGTGGCCGCCGGCCTGAACGTGATACCGGCCCTCATCGAGGAGGTCGACGACGAGACTGCCCTGGAGATCTCGATCATCGAGAACCTCCAGCGCGAGGACCTCTCACCCCTGGACGAGGCTCTCATCTACGATCGGATGATTCGCCAGTTCGGCTACAGCATCCGCAAGCTGGCCCAGAAGCTGGGCAAGGACAAGGGCTACCTCGAGAACCGTCTTCGCCTGGCCGACGCCCCGCAGGAAATCCGCGATCTGGTCACCGCGAGGAAGGACACGCTCTCGCACGCCTACGAGCTGCTCAAAGTGACCGATGCCCGCCGCCGCAAGAGACTGGCCGAGGCCGTCGCCCGGGGCGAGCTGTCGCTGGTCAAGCTGCGCGAGAAGATAGATCAGGCCGGCCACCGCAAGCGGGCGGCGAAGGGCGCTGACGGAAACGGACAGGCGCCGGGCACGATCGAGGATGAGATCGCGGCTGAAGCCGAGGCCAACTGGACTCGAATCTCGCCCAAGGATCCACTCTCGGACGACTCGTTGATCGCAGCTCGAACGAAGATGAACGACGCATTGACAGAGATGATCGCGCTTCTGCAGTCAGATGTGATGAACACCATCGACGAGCGCGACCGCCAGAACCTGGTCAAGTACCTGATGATCGCCCGCGTCCGTATCGAGAACGCGATCGGCCTGATCCGCAGGGGCACGGGCGAGTAGTGGCAGCTGCGCGCAGCTGCCATGATCGCGGGTAGCGGCAGCTTCGAGTTCGGTCAGGCAGACTCGGCCCGGCCCGATCAGACCGGGCCCGGCCCGATCAGATATAGACGATCTCGTGGAAGTTGGCAGCCAGGTAGTCGATCAGCCTTGCCCGCGCGTCGGGCGCCTCGGCCCTCAGGCCGGGCACCAGGAAATGGAGGGCGATGGCCGGCAGCATGAGTTGCCCCTGAGCGTCCCGGCCGGCCGTGGCCGGCGCGCCACCTCCGCGGGCGTAGACGCGCTGCAACCCCGCCTCGTCGAGTCGCGCCGCCTTGCGAAAGCCGGCCAGGACCTGGACCACGCCCCGCCGCCGGGCGACGTCACGCATCAACTCGGCCACCCAGGCGTCGAGCTGGCCATCCTCCTGCTGAGTGAGCCGTTTCTTGTACTCGGTCGGGTTGGAGGCAAGGCTCGTGGCGCCCACTACTACTCCCACTACGTGTCCGCCGAAGTATCGCAGACTCTCGCTCGGGTCAGCGCCGGACCGTCCCGACCAAGGCGTCAACCGCCGGCATCGCGCGGGGGGACGGGTGGTCGCGACCCTTCCGGCCAATCATTGAACAGCTCCGTGAAGCGGCCGCCGATCCAGCGCGAGGGCGAGGGATCCGGGAAATCGCTCACCAGGGCCAGGATCGCCCGACCGACCTCAGCCGTGAGATCCGCTACAGCCTGAGCCTGCTCGTAGCCAGCCAGGGCGGCCGGATCGATCGGCTCGCCGAATCGGAGCCGCACCGGCCGGCGAAAGGCCAGCCAGCTGGTACCGTTGATGGCCGCCGGAACGATCGGTACGCGGCAGCGGATGGCCATGTACGCCGTCCCCTCCTCCAGAGGCAGGAGCACGGCCTCTCCAGAGTGGATCCGCCCCTCGCCGAAGACGCCCAGCCGCTCCCCCGAGGCCAGGAGCTCGTCCACCCGGCGCACGGCCGCGGCCAGCCCGCGCCGCCCCGGGCGGAACGGAACGACCAGGCCCAGCCAGCGCATGAATCGGTTCCGTAGCCCGACCCGCATGTCCTCCTCCTGCGGGCCGAAGAAGCTCGTCCGCGGGGGTAGGGGCAGGGCCCCGATGGCGAAGATCGGGTCCATCCAATTCTGGTGGTTGAAGCACAGGATCGAGGGCCCGGGCGGCAGACGCTCCAGCCCTTCGACTCGAACCCGGAACAGCAGCCGCGTCCCCCAGCGGGACACGAGCCTGGCAAGGCGGTAGCGCCACAGCGGACGCGGCGGAGCCTGCTCGCTCATTCGATCGGCACGCGAATCGGGCCTCGCGGCACTCGCGGGATCGGGGCGCCGCTCAAGCGCGTCTGGATCGGCCATGGCGGGAGTATGCCAACGACGGCCGCCGCCGTCCGAGCCGCCGAGCCAATCGGCCGGGGCGACAAGCCCCTGCGCCCTCCGGCTAGGAGCGGTCCAGCAGAGTGATGATCGACCCCACGGGAAGGCTGGTGCGACGTGAGATGTATCTTGCCAGCCGCCTCTTGTCACATCTCCGGCGGGCCAGCTCCCGCCTGTCGAGCCGCGGCCAGATCACAAGCGCCCTCGCGGCAGCAGGACAGAGGTCCTGGGCGCGCCCCTCGCTCCGAATCCCCCGGGGCCCGACCGCCACCACGACTGCCACGACTACTGCTCTCCTGTCTGGTCAATCCCTCGCC
>DAOUEA010000095.1:0-1506 GCA_034430475.1 Chloroflexota bacterium
CGGGAGGCCTTGACCGCGGCGCCGAGGTCCTTGGCTCCGGATCGAGCGAGGTTGAAGAGGGCCCTGGCTCCCTTGCCTACGCCAATGGCCAGCATGGCCCCACCGGGGATCAGGGCCGCTGCCGCGAGAGCGGCGTTGAAGCTGTCGCCCTCGTACAGATACAGGGCCATGTCCATGGCTGCCGCAAGAGAACCCAAGCCCGGCACCAGAGAGGCTGCCGCGAGGAGCATGTGGGGATCGGCTGCCATGGCCATCACGATCGAGCCGATGGTGCCCAGATCGCCCAGGCCTATCTGCTGGCCTATGGCTCCCAGGGTGGCTGCCGTGCCGGCGATGCTGGCCCGCAGGTCGCGAGCCCAGCCGCTGTTGACGAAGTTGTCGTGCGAAGGTGTTGCCGAAGTCGATGGCCGAGGCGGCGAGGGCTGACGCCCCACGAGGGCTGCTCGGCTAGCAGCTGGCTAGCCAATCATCTGGTGGTCCGCGCTCCGTGTCGGCGTAGGAGGGCCATCAGCCGAAGAGCTCCTTGGATCGCTGCAACTCCAGCTTGTGCAGCGTTTCTCGCGTCGAAGGCCAGTTCTCCTCGGAGAAGCGGGCCTCGATCTCATCGAGATTGTCTCGCAGGAACTCCGCGTAGGAGCGATCGAGAAGCGAGGACGTTTCCGGCTTGCCCTGCAGCATCCTGCGCACGATGTCAATCGAGTACCAGTGTCTGGGATCCGCTCCTGTGACCGGCCGAAAGTCCAGGGACAGCTGGTCACGGTCGCTGACGAAGCGCAGGCGCAGCCGACTCGAATCGACAAACAGAACGGCATCGGTCCCAAATGAGGTCGCCACCTGAGAGCCTGCGATCTGGAACCGAGCGCCGACCCACAGATAACCCATGTGCTGCGCGATGAACTGGAGGATCTTCGTCATGGCGTGTCCTTACTTGGGCGGGTGCAGTGACCACTGGTTCACCCACCGATAGCCGTTGTCCTGCAGGTACTTGATTTCGTCGACCAGCACCCTGCCAGGCCGAATCTCGCTCTTCGGCACGGAGAGGAGCACCCGGTCGCGCGCCGCGATCCTCGTATCCAGAAACTGAGTGTTTAGTTGCCACCTCTCGGTCGGTGAAAGGGTATTCCAGGTGTCGCCGATGTCGAAGTAGCTGGCACCGCGGCTCTGGGCCTTCTCGATGTATCCAGGGTAGTGGCCGAGGACTGTCTCTCCGCTGTTGGTAATGTGGCTCTCGGCGAGCTTGCCGACGTCGCGGCCCACGTCGTCTGTCTTGCCGATCCAGCGGCTGATGCGGGTCCGGACGGAGCCCACGACCCTGCTGACGGCCCCGCCGGCTCCGGCCAGGCCCCTGAAGACGCGAGAGGCCTTGACCGCGGCACCGAGGTCCTTGGCTCCGGATCGAGCGAGGTTGAAGAGGGCCCTGGCTCCCTTGCCTACGCCAATGGCCAGCATGGCCCCACCGGGGATGAGCGCCGCTGCCGCGAGAGCGGCGTTGAAGCTGTCGCCCTC
>DAOUEA010000096.1:0-3603 GCA_034430475.1 Chloroflexota bacterium
TCTGTCTTGCCGATCAAGCGGGAGATACGGGTCCGGACGGAGCGCACGACCCTGCTGACGGCCCCGCCGGCTCGGCCGAGACCCTGCACGACCCGGGAGCACCCGATGGCGGCCCGAAGACCCGGAGCTCCGGCTCGGGCCATGGTGACCAGAGCCTTGATGCCCTTGCCTGCCCCTACCGCGAGGATGGCCCCACCGGGGATGAGGGCCGCTGCCGCCAGAGCGGCGTTGACGTTGTCGCCCTCGTACAGATACAGGGCCATGTCCATGGCTGCCGCCAGAGAGCCCAAGCCCGGCACCAGAGAGGCTGCCGCGAGCAGCATGTGGGGATCCGATGCCAGGGCCAGGGCGATGGAGCCGATGGTGCCCAGATCGCCCAGGCCCATCTGCTGGCCTATGGCCCCCAGAGTGGCCATCGTGCCGCTGTTGACGAGGCGCGGCTGAAGTCGGCGGGGACCTAGCGACGGGCGGGTTGAGCTGTCGGAGCGTCAACAGAAAGGGCCGCCCTCCTCCGGCCCGGGGTCAGCTCAGGAGGCCAGCAACAGCTCGTTCGTCGCCCAGCCCCGAGGAAGACCACATCGCCTCGATCGCTACGCTGTTCTCAATCGAACAGTCCTTGGGCCGCCCCCGGCTTCCGAGGCGGGGTCTCTTTCAGGCGTTCGGACGCTGGAGCAGCACTTCGAGAGAGTCAGCGATCCGGTCGGGATCCCACCTGCCCATACCGTGCATGGCGGTCATGACGGGCAGGGCGGGGTCGTCAAGATCGACGAAGATGGGGTCTCCCAGGAGCGTCTCCAGGCCGATCACGAACCACTCTGGCTGCCAGAACCCCGCCGGCCCAACAAGCGACTCCCCTTCCGGGCTGATCGCGAATCCAACCTGACCGGCGTCGAGATCGTCCGGAGCTAGCAACTCGATCTCGATCTCATCGTCGCCCAGATCCACCGCCAGCGTGCCCGGGGCGGCGCCGAGCAGCGAACGCACCCGCTCCCTGGCCACTGCCTGCGCTTCCGCGTTCATGGCCGACGGTATGTTCCGTCGCGATCGTGCAGAGCACTCATCGCGGCATACTCGGCATCGACCATGGCCTCCACCGACGGCCACTCCGCGAGCAGCTGCTGGCCGCCCTCGTCGACCGACGACACGGACCCATTCGGATGCAATACGTACTCGGATCCATCACCGGCTGAGCAGCCCCCGATGACGAAGTCGTCGGACGCGACAAGCGGGCGCGGAAGACGCCGTCTGCTGTTCTCGCCCTCAATCGAGAACGGACCTGGGTCGTCCACCGATCGTCTCATCAACCCACCCGGCAGCAGACCGTACAGGTTGACCTTGGCAACGAATAGTTTGACCCCGGCCATGGTCTCAAGGGCTTCTCGCCACTGCGGCGGAATGGCCCTGCCCATGCGTGCCTCCGACCCGTCCAGTTCGACCGAGGCTATACCGGGGTAGAAGCGGTGAAGCCACGCCTTGTCGCCAACCTGGGGCACATGGCCGTAGCAGCGCACGCCAGACGCGGTCACCTGAGTCGACAGGTGGGCCCAGTCCGCGCGGACTCTGGCCTCCAGCTCGGCGAAGTACTCGGTTCTCATGGCAGCACTCTCCGATCGATCAGCGGCCCGGTCGTCCAGTTCCGGAAGTTGCCGCCGTGTTCAGCCAGATGCTCCGCGCGATTGAAGAAGGAGATGTTATCTGGGTTGGTGATCCACCACATCGGGTTCTCGGTATTGTTGAGCGCCCAATCGACACTGTTCACGTGATGTCCCTGGTAGCGGCGAGGGCGCTCCCCTAACCAGCCCTACGCAGGGCCAGACGAAGATGAAGGCACGGCCGGAGGCGCCTGGCTCCCCTCTGCCGAACTCCTACCGGCGTCCTGGCTGGACCGACTGAGCCGGTCTCACCCGTTCAGCGTGGAGGGCTCATCTTCGGCCGGGCCCGGCTCCGCAGGCGAGCGGCTCTCGGCCTGGGCAACGTCGCTGACGCCCCCTGGACGCGGCCAGTCACCCATTGCGTGCGAAGGCATCGGCTCTCAGGGGACGCGAATCTCGGAGATCGAGCGCTCCAGCAGCATGCGCTGGATGACTTCTCGCTCTGGGGCCGAGAATGGCTTGAGCATGCTCGGCCCGATGGAGTAGTAGTCCGACAGCGTGAAGCTCGGATGGAAGAGGAGATCCCAGTCCTTCCGACTGGGCATGCTCAACTGTGAGAAGAGCTCGTCTCGCATCTGCTTGAGGACGTCGCTGGCCACTACACAGTTCCCGAGGGCTTGTGGCAGGAGAACGAGCCCTCGAAGCTCGTTGAAGGTGCAGCCGCTGACGACTGCTTCACGCAGATCGAGAGGACTACACCTGGATTCCCCAAGGCGCGCCAGCACGTTGCCCTTGACGCGCACCCGCTCCAGGTGGCATTCAGAGATCCCCGTCTGCATGCTGCTTCTGGCTCGGAACTCCACGTCCCGCAGGACGCACTCTTTGATGGAGTCCGGCAGGACGCAGTCCTCGAAGAGACAGCGCTCGAACGCGGCCTTGACGAACCTGCCTCTCATTAGGCCGCTGAACCTGGTCTTACGAAAGGTCGAGTCAGTTATGCGCCAGCTCTCCACGATCGGGACCTCCCAGACGCAGGAGTCGAAGGCGCAGCCCTCGACACTGAACTGGCCTCCGAACCGTGGTGGCCGCAGGTAGATGTGCGTCAGATCGCAGTCGATGAAGTCGACATCGAAAAGACCGGCAATACGGGCCTTGAAGAAATCCGGGAAGCGGATGCCCGTGACGGTTCGACGTGCTTGTGGCGACTTGGAGGCCAGGCTCTTCAGCAACTCTCCGGCTTCGGCGGGCGTGAGGTCACGTAGATGCTCCTTGCCTCGCACCTTGAGCCGTCGCAGTTCAGCTTCGACCTCGGCGGACTCCTCGGCCGGCACTTGACGGAACCTCATGTCCTCGCCAGGAGCCAATCGATGACACCTCCCAAGCCGGGGCGATCGTACAGCAGACCGATCGTATCGTCGCCGTATCGGGCGGCATGGCTCCCTGTCTGCCAGAAGCGATAGCTGGTCACATCCCACCTTGTCGCCGTGGCCCAAGGCCCTCGCCACATGTCCGACCTGGGTTCAAAGAGCTTGGCGAACTGTATGCCGCTGCCTTCGCCTAGGCCCCGGTAGCTGGGCGCCAGTTCCTTGAAGGCCGAGTCGATGATGTTGCCCCGAGCGGTGCGATTGCCGGCGATGGCGTTGGAGATCCACTTGGGTCTAGCTCCCCTCCCCACGTTCTGCAGCTTCTCCAGTGCGCGAACGTCACCAGGTTCGATTGCCCGGTCGACCATGCGAGTGGTCTTCGCCAGGGCGCGCTGGCCCTGGACTGTGCGCCCCGCGTCGGCGGCCTTGGTGGTCCACTTCTCGATCTTGGTGCTGACGCGGGAGACGACCCTGCTGACGGCCCCGCCGGCTCCGGCCAGGCCCTGCACAACCCGGGAGGCCTTGACCGCGGCACCGAGGTCCTTGGCCCCGGATCGAGCGAGGTTGAAGAGGGCCCTGGCTCCCTTGCCTACGCCAATGGCCAGCATGGCCCCACCGGGGATCAGCGCCGCTGCCGCGAGAGCGGC
>DAOUEA010000097.1:0-5734 GCA_034430475.1 Chloroflexota bacterium
TTGTCTAGTGGTCGTCGCCGGGCGAGGCCGGGGTGGATGCCGGTGCCGGCTCGGAAGGAGCGGCGGCGTCGGCCGTGGCCGCGGAAGCCGCCTCGCAGGTCCTGCGGATAGCGTCCCACAGGCGGCCGATCGAGTTCACATTGGCCCTGCTGAAGGCAACCGAAGTCGTCGCCCGCCGGATGCCAAGATGCTCCGCCACCTCGGCCTGGCGCATGCCGTCCAGGAGAGCCAGCCCGGCCACTACCCGCTGGTGCTCGGTCAGACCGTCGAGGAGATCGACCAGGGCCGGCGTCATGCCGGCCAGCAGGGCGTCGGCGCCGGGGTTGCCGGTCAGGATGACCAGCCGCTCGCGCGACGTGCGCGCTTCGGCGATGGTCTCGCGGGCAGCCAGGAACGCCTGCCCGGTGCGCTGCGTGGCGGGCCCTTCGCCCGGGTCCACGCCGCCCCAGACGCAGACCCACCGCACCGGCCGGGCGCCCGGGCCGAGAGCCGCTCGCAGGACGGCCAACAGCGGATCCGCCTGGGGAGCCAGGAGGCCCTGCACCTCGTCGCCCTGGGTGAAGTCGAACGGAGCCAGGCGCAGATCCCCGTAAGCCCCATCCAGCGTCGCAACGAAGTCTCGCAACCAGGCCGCGGTCTCGACGCGATCCCGGCTCGAGCGCACCACGTCGCCGAACAGGACCAGCGCCCGCACCTCCTCCATGGGGCCAGCCTATCACTGCCACGTGGTAGCCGTCAATGACTATCCACCCACATGATAGCCTTACGCGGCTACATCGCCTCAGATAGCCGTCTTCGACATATGCACCGCCCGCCGCATCGCCGGCCGGCAGCCGGCCGTCCGCCCTGCCGACTCGCTATCCTGAGCCGGTGACGGACCAGGCCCGCGCCAGGGGATCCAGCAGCGCTCCCGGGGAGCCGGGCGAGCGCGATTCGGGCTTGCGAGCGCGGCTCATCTTCCCCGACCGTGAGATCGCCGAGCGCTACTACCTGCCGCTCATCTACACCGCCTGCCGGACCTGCTACTCGGAGCTGCCGCCCGACGAGATCTTCGAACGGGCTGTGGAGGGCCGGATAGAGCCTGACAGGCAACGCGAGCTGATAGAGCGCGTGATCGAGTCGGGCCACGGCTCCACCATCGAGCACGTGGTCTTCACCTTCGCCATCACCGGCGTCAGCCGCGCCCTCAGCCACCAGCTGGTCCGCCACCGGGCTGGCGTCTCCTTCGACCAGCAGAGCCAGCGCTACGTCAGCTACAAGAAGGGCGCCTCGACAATGACGCCGCCCACGATCGCCGCGGATTCGGAGCTGCGGGACCGCTACCAGGCCCAGGTCGAGAGTGCGCTGCAGCTGTACTCGGAGATGGTGGAGGCCGGCATACCGAGCGAGGACGCCCGCTTCGTCTTCCCCAACGCCACGCGCACCAACCTGGTCATGACCGTCAACCTGCGCGAGCTGATCCACATCTCAGGGCTGAGGCTGTGCACCATGGCCCAGTGGGAGATCAGGCGGCTGTTCAAGCAGATCCGCCACGAGGTCTTCGCGGTGAGTCCCTTCCTGGGCGGCTTCCTGGTCCCCAAGTGCGTGCCGCTCGGCTACTGCGACGAGGCCGGCAACCGCGACGAGCATTGCCGTATCAGGCCTCACAAGGACACCGTCCTTGCCGCCTGGGCCGAGAAGGCTGGGAAGCCCCTCCCGCGAAGTGTTACGGACACCGATCCGGCTACTTGAGCAGTAGTACGCGAGCCCGCCTGCGGCACCTCACAAGGCCGAATCCGGGCGGTCGAAAGACCTCATCGATCCGCGCCGGACCCGACCGAACACCTCGTCTGCGCTATGTGGCTGCCGGTACGGATAGGGTTTGGGCCTGGTACCTCTTGAGGGGTGCCGGGCGGCACCACCGGGCCCCATGATTCCCGCATAACAGGCTCTCGATTCGCGGGCCACGAACGGGCCATAATGTGCGGTGCTCTCCAAGAGCAGCGGGCCGTTCGTGTCCGGCATCGAGGCTTGGCGGGTAGCGAAGATGCTGTTAGCCTCTGTGTTCCCAAAGCAGGGAGTCACTTTCACGGGGAGATGATGGTGGAAGATACGGCCCCGCGTCAGCCGAATCGGTTCCTGGCTGACCTGACGCAGGCAATGCGAGCCACGGCCGAGTCTGCGCGTCAGGCCACGATCGACCAGTGCCACGCGGACGCCAAGGCCTACACGGAGAAGCTGCACGCCCGCACGGACGACGAGGCGGCCTCGCTGCGCAAGGCGGCCGAAGCCGACGTCAGCGCGATTCGCGATTGGTCCAAGGCGGAAGTGGAGCGGATCCGGGTCGAGACCGAGCAGCGGATCGCCCGCCGTCGCGAGTTGCTCGAGCAGGAGCTGCAGGAGTACAACTCGGCCATCGAGCTCGAGATCGGGCGCGTCGAGAAGCGCATCTCCGCTTTCGAGGAGGAAGTCGCCGGCTTCTTCCAGAACCTGCTGAACGAGGCCGATCCCACCATCTTCGCCAGCATGGCCGCCCAGATGCCCGACCCGCCCTCGTTCGAGGAGCCGGAGCAGGCCCCGCTTTCCACTGACCTGCGGGCCCGCCGCGAGGAGATCATGCGCCAGCCCGAGACAGAGGCTCCCACGCCCCTGCCCGAGCCCACCATGCCCGAGGCCCCGGCCCCCGAAGAGGAAGAGACGCCCAAGCGCGCCGCGTCCGAGAAGTCGTCCAAGACGTCCGGCGCCACCGAATCGACCCAGGTCGTCGTCGTCGGCCTGGTCAGCGTCGCCAGCATCGCCCAGTTCAAGCGCCAGCTCGGGCGCTTGCCGGGCGTCAAGAACGTCGGGGTCTCGTCCGGCCCTGACGGGGAATTCATCTTCACCGTCGGCCATTCGGCAGAGACTGCGCTCAACTCGCTCATTCCGACCCTGCCTGCGTTCCAGGCCAGGGTCGTCAACGAGCGCGAGGGCGTGCTCAATGTTTCCGCACACGATCCCGAAGCAGAAGGCTAGACTAGGCGGGTTCGCGCAAACCAGGGAGACTCCGTCACCGTGTCCCGGCCAGCAGTAGTCATATCTCTACCGCAAGCAGAGCTCATCGCCGTCGCCGAGCAGTTGGCTGAGGCCGGCTACGAGCCGGTCGAGGTCGCCACCCCGGAGGACCTCGAAGCCCTGCTGAACACCCGGCGCGATGTCGGGGTTGCAATCCTCGACGGTGAGTACGACTTCGACAAGACGCTCGAGATGTACGCCCTCCTGCACGAGGAGGATCGCGCCATCCCGTGCCTGATGGTCGTTGCCGCTCGAGCCCTGGACAGAATGGGTGTGGGCGGGCGCTCGGGCGCGAACGACGAGTACTTCACCCGGCCCTATTCGGCCGAGTCACTGCGCTGGCGCGTCGAGGCCATGCTGATCCGGGCCGAGGTGGCTACCGAGGCCATCGGCGCCGGCAGCGGCGTCTTCGAGGCAGCGGTTACGGCGGCTGCCGCGCCCGATGCCGCCGCCGATTCTCGCCGTGGCCAGATCGTGATCGTCTTCAACCCCAAGGGGGGCGTCGGCAAGACGACTATCGCCGTCAACGTCGCGGCGATGCTGCAGACCCGCAAGGAACAGAAGGTCCTGCTCGTGGACTGCGACACAGTCACCGGCCACGTGGCCTCATCTCTGGGCATGGAGAACACCCGAACCGTCGCCGACGCCTGGACGGAGGACCTCAACACCGGTATCGCGGAATCGTTCTCCGAGATCGCCACGCCGCACCTGAACGGCGTCTCAGTGCTGGTCATGGCCGAGTCGCCGCTGCACACAGAGATCCTGGAGCCGAAGCGCGTGGCTGAGGCCATCACCGCCGCCCGCCGCGTCTACGACTGGGTGATCGTGGACATGCACCCGGACTACGGGCCGCTGAACCAGGTGATCTTCGAGCGGGCGGACAAGATCCTCGTACCGGTGACGCCGGACGTGCCGGCCATCCGGGCCGCGGTCCAGCTGCGCGAGGTTGCCGTCGAGCTAGAGATCCGCGATCGCCTGGCGATGGTCGTCAACCGCGCCAACAGCGGCGTCGCCGTGGCAGACATGGAGCGCACCGTGGGCATGCCCGCCCTGGCCGAGATCAGGTCGGCCGGCATGCTCTTCGTGCGGGCCGCCAATGAAGGCCGCTCGGCCGTCGAGCGCTTCCCCAAGGAGAAGGTGATCGACGACATCGAGGTCCTGTCCGACCGGATGCTGCAAACCCGCGAGCCCGGTCAGGCCAAGACCGGCAGCAGCTTCATGGGCCTGTTCGGCGGCGGCCGCAACACGAACCCGTCGGTCCGCGCCTCCTAGCCCCTGGCTCCGCTTCCGCTTGGCCGGGCCCCGGTCGTTCCCCGTGCCTTAGCGGGCTGCTTCCCGTAGTCGCCCAACTCCTGGCCCGACCAGGTGAGGAGCGTGCCCGTCGGCATCTCGATGCCGTTCTCGTCGAATGCGGTCAGCAACCTGCGGCGCAGCTCGCCTGAGGTCGCCCACTGGGCGGCCGGCCGAACCTTGCCCAGGACCAGCAGCGTTACGCCGCGATCGCCCAGTTCGTTGACGCGCTCCACGTGCGGCGCTTCGATGATCTGCTCGGCCAGCGTCGAGTCGGCCGCCATCTCCTGGCCAACCTGATCGATGACCCGCTTGACCTTGTCCATGTCGGTACCGTAGGCGACCTCGACCTGCTCGTTGACGCGGGCCCAGACCCGGGTCATGTTCGAGACGACCTCCACCTGGCCGTTGGGAACTATGTGGACCGTACCGCTCAGATCGCGCAGGGTCGTGCGACGCAGGGTGAAGTCCTCGACCACGCCGCCCTGGCCGGCGATCTGGACGATGTCGCCCACCGAGTACTGGTTCTCGATCAGGATCAGCGCGCCATTCAGGTAGTCGTGGACCAGGCTCTGGGTCCCCAGGCCGACGGCGATCCCGGCCACGCCCAGTCCGGCAATGGCCGGCCCGATGTCGATCTGGAACGTGCGCTCGAGGATCATCAGGCCGGCGATCATGAAGACGAAGAACCGAACGACGTTGACGAACAAGCCCTCGATGGTGTCCGAGCGCTTCTTGATCTCCGTCTCGGTCAGCTCGGAAGCCGTGCCTTCGAGTTCGGCGGTCCTCTGCAGGAGTGCGCTGACCGCTCCGTGCACGAAGACTCGGGCCAGCCGGACCAGGAACCAGCCGCCGATGAGGATGGCCAGGACCGCCAGGCAGGTGGCCACGACCTCGCCTACGTCGACCTGGTAGCCGTTGATTGAGAAACTGGGGTCCAAGACGTCGAGTGTCGGCATGCCCATAGCCTAACTCTTCGCCCGAATCCCCTCCGGGCGCAACACGGCCCCTCGGGAGGGGGACCGAGGGGCCGCGTTGAGGATCGTTCTCGGATTGGGCGTCAGGCGCCGGCAACGACCCCGCCGATGCCGGCTGTGATCCCGGCCGCGGCTTCGCGAGCCTGCGCCACCAACTCCGGTACGCGGCTGGGCGGGATGCGCCCGCCGGAGGCTCGCACCTCAAGGGTCGCCACGACGTCGGAGCGGCGGTCGAAGACCGGAACGGCTACAGCGTTGACAGTGGGCTCGAACTCGCCGAAGGCGGTCGCGAAGCCACGCTTCCGAACCCGGGCCAGCTCCTCGAGCAGGAGGTCGACTCGAACGATCGTGTGAGACGTGTAGGGCGTGAAGCCCACCTTGGACAGGCGGATCACCTCGCGCTCGGCCCGGTTGGCCAGGAGCACCTTGCCGGGCGC
>DAOUEA010000098.1:0-12219 GCA_034430475.1 Chloroflexota bacterium
GAAACGGACGAAGTGCCCCTGATCTGGTAGCCAGCGTCCAGCATGCACTGGTCATACGCGGACAGATCGCCGGTTGGGATGAACACTTGGCCCGAGGAGGCCGGGGTCCCGCCGCAGGAGCCTGCGGCGCACGCCAACAGCACGGCCGCGGCACCCGCGAGCGATCGCCGTAACGTCAGGCGTCGAAACCTGACCCTGTCCTCCGGCGTGGGGAACGCTGGAGACTGCTCTAGCATCAACGACCCTCTCCCCGCGCCCAGCCTGGGCATCGAGCCCTCAGCCTAGGCGCATTGTCTTCGGAACGTCAACCGCGACGGTTCCGGGCAGCTTGCGACCACATGAGATGTCGGATGGGGCGCTGTGGACAATCCCAACTCCGATTGGGATGGGCTCTGCCTGAGACCCTTCAGGGTCTTTCCGCTCGCGTCTAGTTGCAGTAGGGATAGGTCTGGTCGAAGTCAAGCAGGTTGGATGACCAAGCGAGCCAGTCTCCCCCGCCGTACTCGCCGGGGTTGGTCTCCACGCGCCAGCTGCTGCTGTACCCGTAGTCGTACTCGTACCAGCTGGCCGGCGGGATGAAGGCGCCCGATCCCTCCTACCTGTGATGTAGGCCGAAAGGGTCGCGGGTCGATTGGGAGCCCTACCTACGCGCCATGGCCTATGGGTCGCTAGCGCGAGGCGTCACTGTGGCAGCCCTTGGGCGGTGAAGAACTCAAGGGTGCACTTCGCCTTGGCCTCATCGTACTGCCCCTGGGTCCAGTGGTCGGTGTCGATGCCGTCGATTGGCATCCACGGACTCTTGTGGTTGCCGGCGTTGTAGCTTGCGACAAAGACCTCGACCGACGGCGGGGGATCGGGATGGTATCCGAGACTAACGAGGCATTGATACTCGCCCACCCAGCGGTGGTAGATCTCACGTATCTCGGCGTCCGTGAGCATCCGGGGTGACGGCTGTAGGGCCTGGCATTCGTGGCTGCGCGCAAGGACCTCTTGGGGATCCTTGCCCCTCATGTCAATAGTCATGTCGTATCCAGGAGGCTCCCCGGGGGCAGTAGAGTGAACCGCGATGATCTGCCACCCCGCATCGACCATGCATCGGTAGAACGCGCTCAGATTGTCGGTGGGTATCGAGACCGCGCCCGAGGCGCTCGGACTACCACCGGCCGACGGGGCGCCCGCGCCCCCCCAGCTGCAGGCCGCGGCCGTACACAGTAGCAGCGTGGCTGCTGTGCCCGCGAGCGATCGCCGTAACGTCAGGCGTCGAAACCTGACCCGAGCCTCCGGTGTGGGGAACGCTGGAGACTGCTCTAGCATCCGCGACGCTCTTTCCGCGACCCTCTTCCCGCGCACAGCCTGGGCATCGAGCCCTCAGCCTAGGCGCATTCTCTCCGGAACGTCAACCGCGGACGGTCTCGGTGGACAGCCAAACCCCGATAGCGCGAGCCCCGCCCTGGAAGTGGTCTCCACGAGCGGGGCCCTTGTTTGAGACGCCCTCAAGTCTGGAGTCCTTCTGCGTCGAAGAACTCCAGGGTGCACTTCGCCTTGGCCTCGTCGTACTGGCCCTGGGTCCAGTGGCCCACGTCTACACCGTCGATCGGCATCCAGGGGCCGGTCTTCCATGTGGCCAGGAACGCCTCGAACGACGGTGGAGGATCAGGCTGATATCCGAGACCCACCATGCAGTGGTACTCGTCGACCCAGCGGTCGTAGATCTCACGGATCTCGGCGTTGGTCAGTGGGCGAGATGACGGCCTCAGCCCGTCGCATTCCGCAAGGAGAGCCTTGATCTCGTCGGGGCTCTTGCCGTCGTTGTCCCGCGTGAACTCGTATCCCGGTCCGCCCGCACCTGGGCCGGCCGAGCGAATCGCGACCAGACGCCACCCGTTGGCGATCATGCACTGGGCGAATGCATCCAGATTGCCGGTTGGGATGGAGACCGCGCCCGGCGTGGTGGCGGCGCTGGTGGCCCACTCGCTTGGCGTGCCACCGCTGGCGTTGCAGGCGAACGCTGTGCATACCAGCGCAATCATGGCGCCACTCGCCAGCAGCCGCCGCGTGTTCGGTCGGCCATGCGCGGGCCCGGCCGCGTGCGTGTGCCGGGAAGCGACGTCAGGCGCGTCCACCATACAAGCATCCCCCTGGGGCAACGCATCGGACCATGTCGATGGCACGCCAGACTAGAGACTCCGTCGCCTGGCCGTCAAGGCGAGGTCACCTGGAGGATATGGTGGACCTCGCCCGACTGACGGCGAACCGGCCGGCCGGGACCGTTCGGCGTCTGCTCGTCCTGCGCAGCCTTCGCTAGGCCAGTGCTGCGGTAGCCTCCTGCGATGCGCTCACGAGCCCAGCGTGTCTTGCCCAGGGCGGGGAGACCGCGCGAACCCATCATGTGGCGAGCTCCAACTCAACCACGCGCGCTGCCACGTCCATGGCATGCTTGTCGTGCGAGGCAACCAACAGGCCACGGCCGCGATCGGCCAAACTGCGCAGGATCCCAATGACCTCGTCCGCTGTCCGTCGATCGAGGTTGGCGGTAGGCTCGTCCACGAGCAGGAGCGCTGGATCGCCGAAGAGGGCACGCGCTATAGCCACGCGCTGCTGCTCGCCGCCCGACAGGTGGGCGGGGAAGTGACGCGCGCGAGCGCCGACCCCCAGCTCCTCCAGCAACTGAGCCGTGCGCGGGCCGCCGCCCCGCCGCCCCAAAGGTACGCCCGCGACGGCGACGTTCTCTGCCGCGGTGAGCGTCTCGATGAGGGCCGAGTTCTGGAAGACGATCCCGATGGAACTCCCCCTCAGGCGGGCGAGCGCGTCCGGGTTCAGCCCTCCGATCTCGGTACCCGACCAACGTATGGAGCCCGCGGTTGGGCGCAGGAGGCCGGCGGCTATGTTGATGAGGGTCGTCTTGCCCGAGCCCGAGCGTCCAGCCACAACCACCAACTCACCTGCGGCCACATCCAGATCGATCCCATGCAGCACCGGCACCGGCAAGCCGTGATCTCGACCCGGGTAGGTCATGACGATCGAGCGCAGCTCAACCAAGGCGACACCGTCTGCGTCCAATCCCCGGCGCTCCCCCCTGATCAGCCTCTCGGGCGACATCAGCAGTCCCTCATTCTGATCCCAGCCAGGCTGCCCCAAGCTAGCGCGGTCAGGAAGGCGAGCATGCCGGCCAGCGCAGCCACGGCTGCGACCGGTGCAGTTGATCCTGCGATAGGACCCGAGGTAAGAGCAGCGATACAGAAAGCCAGGCTGGCACAGGGCAGAGCGATCAAGAGTCTGGTCCAGGCTAGGAGGCGTCCTATCTGGCGCGGGCGCCACCCGCACGCCGCGAGCACGCGCAGTTCCCTCCGCCTGGTTTCCAGATCGGCTTGCAGGGCGAGCAAGGCGAACCCAAGAGTCGATAGCCCGACGATTCCCAAGAGAGCAAGCTGGTAGACCTGCAGACGAGCTGAGACCGCTGAGCCCAGAGCCGTTGGCCCGACGGCAGCCCCGACTACGACGATAACTGCCGCGGCAGGTGCGATGGCCGCCGCCGCCGTAGCCAAGCCGACGATAATCACCAGTGAGCGCATGGGCCGGGCAACTAGCGATCTCAGGGCGTAGGCGCGTATGTTGGTAACTGTCATGTGTAGGCGGTGAGGCGGCGGAACGAAGTCGCCCGTGGCCAGCTCGCTGGCGCGAGGACGCACTGTCAGGGCGGCGGCGAGCCCGGCTAGCGTGAGCAGGGCACCGCCTCCAATCGCGACGACGAGCCCAGCATAACCATTGCCGAAGGGTATCCAGGCAAGTGCACCGGCTCCCATAACCGCCAGCCCCGCAGCCAGAGACTCGGCGACCTGCCAGCGAAGGACCTGCGCGCCATGCCAGCCCAGCGCGTACATCGTGGCAGCATCGCGCCTGCGAACGGACGCCTGGAGGACCTGCATCCCAATCGCGACAACCGCAGCCCCGAAGAGCGCCAGCAGCACCAAGGCAAGGTTCGTGTCACCAAGCACGCGCTCGACCCGCGGAGCCGCGCCCAGGGTGGTCCAGTGTTGCTCCACCCAACCCAGGTCCGCGGGCGGTGTGCCGCTCGTGTCGTAGGCCGGCACGTATACGTCCACTGTCTGGGGAGAAGACCCGGCCACGACCACGACGTCAAGTCCCATGGCTGCAATCTCGCCTGCAATCCTTTTGACCTCGGCGAGCGAGGCGGGCCCGTAGTCGGTGATGTCGGCTACGCGGACGCGAATGGCATCAATCGGAGTCTCGCCTCGTAGCAGCTCCGCTGCGTGGATGTCTACGATACCCATGGGAGGCATCTGGAGGAGGCCGGTTGGATTGAGCGTTGGGTTCATGGGCTTGCGCGTAACCGGTTGGCCGCTCGGGTTGGCGACAAGTGTGGTGTCGGGCGGGTCGTATGCGCCGTACGGAACGTAGTTGAGGGGGTCGTGTGGCAGGTCCAGTGAGGCCAGGTCGTATTCGGCGATGGGGGCCAATATGTACGGCGGGTCCAGGAGACCCTGCCCAACGAACCCCTGGGCGGCGGGTGCAACAACTGTCTCAAGCGACCGGTATGACTGCTCAGTGCCTGTCTGCGACTGTTGGGGGCCTCCCTGAGGCTCAGTGGGCGCCGAGGTCGCCCCCGGCCCGCCCGGAGGAACCGTGCCGAGCGGCGAAATCCAGAAGGCGACAGTAGCAGCGCCGTCAGGGGTGGCGGTGGCCGTGTAAGTGGGGCGGTCGGTAATGCTGGATGTGAACACCGAGGAGCCCTGAGCCATCCCGCTCTCGCCCACGCCTTCGGGCACGGTGGTCCCGGGCCAGGGCACCATGTAGCCCGTGACACGGAAGGCACGAATGCCGGATGCGTCAACGGTGCTGGTTCCTATCGGAGTCAGGATGGGACCGGCTGCCTCTTCAGCTCGGGCCAGCGCCAGCTCGGTGTTGGAAGTGTCGATAGCCACGCCGATCGGATGCCCAACCTGGCTGACGTTGATGGAGACCTTCACGTGCGAGTAGGCTGTGGAACTGACCAGGATGGGCAGCACGGGGCGTTCCTGCTCTGCTTCGTTCCCCTGCTTGAGAAAGCCGATCTGGTCTCGCTGGAGAGCGTAGTCCCTAAGCACGATGCTGGGATCGGCATTGCCGGCCGTAAGGTTGTCGCGATCCTGCAACTGGACGAGCGGATCGAAGAAGGCGCCTTGGTCGCCGAGGAGTGCTTTCTCAGCTGCTGGGTCGACCGCAAGGATCGGGCTCTGCACAGGCGGCAGGAAATGCGTGCTTGCCAGTTGGGCGATCGGATCGTATCCGGGAACACTGGACAGGCCAACGTTGCCGTAGTCACTGAGCGCGATTGGATGCCCGTCCGCCTTCACGCTCGACTGGAGCAGGACGCGGAACTGATCCTTGTAGACGAGGCGCTCGCTAAGGCCGTCGTTCACCGAGACTGTCATGCTTACTGAGTAGAGGGTCGTTTCAGCTGGAGACCGAGGGATCGTGATTGTGGGGCCCATGGTGGTAGTGGTCATGAGCCCAACCCAGGCAATGGGCGCTGCGATCTCGACACCCCTAATGGCCCGGATCCCTTCGAGTTGCGCTTGGCTCATCCCGCCCTTGGCAGCAAGCGAGACGAAGTTGGGTTCAACGAGGCCATTCGTGCGCTCCAGGTCGAGGGTGGCGCCCCTGGGGCGGACTAGGATGTCGTACGCACCACGCCAGTGGGCGTTGATCTCGATGTCCAAACGGACCTGCGCAGCGAGACCCACTTGCGACGCGGCGACCCCGATGGCCGCGACCGCTGCCACGGCCATCGAGACCGTCCGATGTCGGAGTACGCGTACAGGCGCCGATGGAAGGGAGCTACCCTTCCTGCCGACACGCTGAATCACGTGCATCCTCACTGGCGACCGCTAACAGGGGGTGCCGCCCTGTTCAGTCGCGTAGCTGTACTTCGTGGCCCAGTTCTGGTTGTAATCGGACACCGACAGCTTCTGCTGGAACTCAGTCACGTGGCAGGGCCTGAAAGCTTTCGAGAGGTATTGGCTCGTCGAGTATGTTAGCTTCCTTCCCCGGTACTGCGAAAGCAGCTCACCAGAGGGGTTGGCAGGAGCCTAGGGCAGAAGATCCCGGAACTCGAGGAAGCCCTGGGCACCGAGGGTGTTGATGACGTCAATGGCGATCGCGCGCGCCTCTGGGTCTTCGCTCCGCATGACCTGATCCAGCGTGGCGCGAAGCTCGGTCGCAGCGATATGCGGCAGGGCCTTCCACTCATCACCGGCCACAAGCAGCTGAACCACGCGGGCCGCCCCATGGGGCATTGTCGGCGCGATCCGGCTCGCGAAGCCAGCTGCTCCCTGCCCATTCTCAGTGGCGCCGCCTGTCTTCTCCAGGGCGGGGAGGAGGATCCTGTCAAGCACGTCGCGGTCGGCGCCCGCGTCCGCTGAGATCCAGCTAATCGCCTTTAGCTCGTCGAGGTCAGCGTCTGGAGTGGCAGAACGCGCCCGCTCCTCCAAGAATGCCCGAGCGCTTGCCCGCGCGTCTTCGGGGACTTGAGCGTCCGCTGCTTGCTCGGCAATCCAGCGGGTGACCCTCGCTCTTGTCCAGCCAGCTGCCCGAGCATAGAACTCATGCAACCACTGACCCTCCAGCTCCGGCGAGAGTCCGAGGATGTGTGCTAGCGCGACGTGGATGCCAAGGGCCTCGTCGTCGTCTCGCGGCCGCCCGTGGTGCTCCTCGGGTCGCGGGACGAGCGCCGCTACAGCCAGTTGGTACTGTGGCGCCAGCACCACTGCGATGTCGCGATAGAAGCGCGAGTACAGGAGATACGCAGACCAGGTAGCGTCGCGCGCTGGGTTCGGTACGTCGGGCCCGAACAGCAACTCCAGCCACTCAGCTTGATGTGCGGCATCACGAGCGAGCAGCCATGGCAGGCGGAGACCGACTGCCGCCCTGACGGACCGAGACACATCGCGCGAGACAGCCGTGCGAAGTGAGGCCGACAAGTCCTCGACCTCGCTCTCGCGGCTGGCGCGGCGCGCCGCAAGCAACAGTTCGATGCCTGCAGTCGCCGCCTCGCCGCGGATGCTGTTGAGGGCGAGCATCCCGACGTCGTATCCGTTCGAGGCATCGCGTTGCTCCGACGCGGGCGACGGATCCGCATCCGAAAGCAGTCTCGTGACCAGCTCCGCGGCTGCATGCATGGCCGATTCGTCCAGCAGGTTCTCGTTCGCAGCGAAGGTGATCGTTCCCGCGACATTCCGCTTGACCTCGTGGTCCCAATCTTCCCTGTTGTCTTCTCCTCGCAACTCATGGCCGATAGCCAGTAGGAACGAGACACCGTGGACTCGATCCTCGATGTCACCCTTGCGTAGCGCGCGTTCGATAGTGCTCGTTAGCTGGGCTAAGACCACGCTGGGCAGGCGCGCGAACTCGGTGTGTAACCCCTCGAACTCCGGAAGACGCCGGAGCACCACTGCCGCCAGCACGCGGCCGAGACCTTCGAGGGATGGGCTCGGGAACCCGCTTGGCTGGGGCGGTTGCCAGGTCCGTGCCCGCTCAAGGACCGCGCCGGGCTCAGCACGGGCGAGATCCTCTTCAGTGAACGGGCTCGTTGGCCCGACCCACTCTGCGGTGGGCTCGGGCAGCAGATCGTCGTCTATCGCCTCTAGCGGTCCGTGCGACGAGACCCACTCAGATGGCAGTTCCTCGTGGATCTTGTACAGCAGCGCGGATCGCCAGCCGCGGCGGACCTCCTCCGGATCGAACTCGATGTGCCAACCCTCCGCGACAATCGAGGCCCCCTCGGCGCGGGCGGCATACTCAAGAAGCGCATCGCGAGCCGCCGGCGAAGAGCACGCCCAGAGCACACCAAGTGCACGCCGATACTCATGGCGCGTCGCTTTGCCGTTGTCCCAACGCCCCGGATCGCCAAGAAGCGCATCGCCGGATTCCAGGAGGTCCGGGCGGTCCGCGATTGCCGCGAGCGCGATTCGAGCGAAGACGCGATGACGATCAGCGAGCAGCTCGTCGGTGTGGACGCGCGCAACGTCGAGGGGCGCAAGCACCAACGAGCGGTACAGCGCGTTGGCTAGCAACCAGGCCAAGTTGACGCCGTAGCGAGGGCGTGCGTCTATGTTTCGAAGCCATAGCGTCGGGTACCGCTGGACCCCCCGATCCCGGCGGGCGAGTTGTCGCAGGCATGAGCGGAGCCCGGGAACAACCTCACCGCCGGTCCTGGCGACAACCTCCAACGGGCCGCCCAGGACCTGCTCGATGTGCCATGCGAGATCGCGAGGACTGGATAATGCCGGGCGGACGACCGCGAGGAGCAGATTGGCGGCTTCGCGTGCGAAACCCGCGTCGGCGAGACGCTTCGCCAGAGAGCCGGCTTCGCGAGACGCGTACTCGACCGCCAGGGGGGTCGCCAATGCCCTCGAAATGGGGTGTACCAGCCCAGCTGCAGAAGCCGGGGGGAGCGCATTGGCGATCTCAACCACAAGGGCGATGGCCCGAGGATTGTCCGTACTCAGGGTGCCCTTCGCCAGATGTGAAACGAGGTGCGGTTCGGTCGCGGCCACCCTCTTGAGGAAGACGCCCTGCGGCCATCCTGGAGCTTGGACATAGCCGCCGCCCACGTCGAGCAATCGCGGCGGCGAGACGAGTAGACCCCGGACGTTGGCAAGGGGGCGAAGCCACGTTTCTCCGGCGCGCTCAAAGAAATACGCGTACTGAGATTGGGTCGCGAGCAGGGCCGCGACGCGTTGAGCATCGGTGTCGGTCGGCTGCTGGAGGGCAAGGAGCCTGTCCACTTCGCGGATGCTTTCGAAATAGGGAGCGACGGCTGCGAGGAGGACCGCCGTCAGCTCGTCCACGAGTCGGCGTGTCTCATCCGCTGTTGGGAACTGTCGATCCCGGTTCCGAATGCGGTGCGCGAGCCCAGAACCACGCGCCGACAGGTTGGTCCAGCGATCGATTGAGGGATCCGGCACGAAACCTGCACGGGCGCGGTCGCTCTGCTGCAGCAGAGCGCGCGCTCCTTCGCCAGCGCGCACAGATGCCTGCTCATGTTCCTCAACGAGCCGCCGTAACTCGATCAACGCCTGGCCGTTCGGTGGGTCGACGCGAACGTCGGCTGGCCATGCTTCGCTGAGCGCGTCCAGTCGCTGCCTGTACTGAAGATGTTCGTGGGTCAGCTGCATGCCGAGCGCACCGGGAAGGGCCGCGAGAATCTCGCGTGTCAAGTGAGCAGCCAGCACGGTGTCCACAGCGTTCTCGCTGCGTGCCAACTCAAGTAATCGGGTGTAGCTGGCTGAGACCTTGGGCGCGACAGCGCTTGCCTCCCGCTGCGTCAACTCGCGCAGGACTTCCCGCTCGGCGTCTGTCAGCCGCAGCGGCGGTGCGAGGGAGAAGGGACGTTCGTCCATGCCGCTCCTCATGGAGGCCTCAGTGGAGGGTTGCGGCCACCTGGGGCGCAATGCCGAATCTGAGGCGCGGAATCCCGGCCGGTCATGGTCACCCCTCCGGTGGCCCTTACAGCATGACACAGGCCGATTTCGGGACTGAACTCCGGTCGACGGCGGCCTTGGCGAGTCTCGTTGCGAGTCGAACATATATATGGTATATATCGCCCATGACGAGCGAACCTCCGGATAACCGATACCGTCGCCGCTTCTTGGTCGAGTTCACCCCGGCCGAGTCCGATCTGGCCGACCGGATGGGGTCCGTTCACGGCTCCAAGCGGCGGGCGATCGTGAACGGTCTGCAGCTGCTGGACAGCGGCGAGGTTGATGCCCTTCGGGCGCAAGTAGCCGCCTTGGAGAAGGAGCGGGACACCGCCAAGGCCTCGGCTACCAAGGCGAGCGAAGGGCTGGCGACTGCCAAGGAGAGGGCGGCGGGCGCCAAGGAGGCGGCGGGGGATCTCCGGGCCGAACGGGCCGCTCATGCCAAGACCAGGAGCGACCTGGCACAGACTCAGCAGGAGATAGCTTCCGTTCGGCAGGCACTGGCGAACGCACAGGCTGAGTTGCAGAGGTACGCGGCGGCCCTGCCGACGATGGCCTACTGCCCTGACTGTCAGAAGTACGTGCCGCGCTCCGAGTGGGCCGAGCAGGCGGCCGAAGGCGGCGTGGTGCACGTCTATCACTCGAAGCACGACTACCGGCCCAAGGGCTCGATCACGAAGTATCCGAGCGTCCTGTTCTGGCGCGGAGGCGCCGGACGATGACCGGTGAGCTGGCCAGGGCGCCGAACCTGTTCGAGTCGCTGCCGGGCGGCCTGATCTTCATCTTGGCCCTGCTACTGATCTGGGCCTCGGGCGCGTTCCGCGATCTGGTCCCCGCAGTTGCGCCGGCTCGGCAGCCCACCGTCAGACTCGGCAGGCCCAGCCTCGTCGCCATGTCGCCCGCGGACGCCGCAGATGCGGCCCGGCTTCTCGGATCGAGCGTGGCGGCGCAGGTGGCAGAGTGGCGGCAGCCATGAACGCCCCAGGGGTTCGGGTCGCGAGCTACGCCCGGATCTCCACGGACGAGATCAACCAGCCGTATTCGCTGGGTGCCCAGCGCGATCGATTGGATGCCTTCGCGGCCAGCCAGGATGGCTGGCAGGTTGTCGAGCGTTTCGAGGATCGCGCCTCGGGCAAGAACCTGGGTCGCCCCGGCCTGGCTGCCCTTCGGGCGGCCGCGTCCCGGCGTGAGTTCGACGTGCTGTTGGTCTACCGGGTCGATCGTCTCTCGCGGAACACCGGTCATCTCGGCGCGCTGATCGAGGAGCTGGACGCGGCAGGCGTGGTGTTCCGATCCGCTACCGAGCCCTTCGACACCGGGACCCCGGCCGGCCGAATGATGATGCAGATGCTCGGCGTCTTCGCCGAGTTCGAGCGGGCGAGCATCGTCGAGCGGATCGGCGTCGGGATGGAGCGCAAGGCCAAGCTGGGCGGGTGGACGGTGGGCGCTTATCCAGTCGGCTACCGCAAGCTCGACGGTCAGGCCGGGCTCGCGGTCGATCCGGCTACCGCGCCGATCGTGCGCGAGATCTTCGAGCGCTACACGGTCGATCGGGCCGGCAGCGCCGAGATCGCGGCCAGGCTCAACGAGCGGGGTCTCCGGACCCGCTACGGCCGGCACTGGTCTCGCAATGCCGTCCTCGACGTGCTTCGCAACCGGGCCTACCTGGGCGAAGTGCCGTTCCGCGGCGTCTGGTACAAGGGGCGGCACGAGCCGCTGATCGAGCAGTCGGTGTTCGATGCGGCCGCCACGATCCTGGCCGGTCGCACGGCCGAGTCGGGCAGGCGCAAGTCAGACGGCTCTGACTACCTGTTCTCCGGGCTGAACGTCGTCTGTGACCGCTGCGGGCATCGAATGATTGGCGCTGCGGCAACCGGACGGAGCGGCAAGCGCTACACCTACTACACCTGCTACGCCCGCAGCCGCTACGGTGCGAGCCGGTGCAACCAACCTCGCCTCGCCAAAGATGAGCTGGAGCAGGCTGTCCTGGCGCAGATGCGCGAGGTCTACGCGGACACGGCGCTGATCGAGTCCGCCCTATCGGAGGCGCAAGCCGAGCTGGCCAGGACTAAGACCGGTCGCTGGGAACGGCTGGCAGAACTGGAGGCGGAGTCGGCGGACCTGCGGGCCAGGATCGACCGCTACTTCGCGAGCTTCGAGACTGGAGCGCTCAACCCGAAGGCGTGCGGCGACCGCGTAGAAGCACTCCAGACGCGCCTGCAGGCAGCGGAAGACGAGAGGGCGGCCATCGGGAGCCTGGCGCCCAGCGAGCCCGTCAGCGCGGACGAGGTGAGCTTCATCAGCCTCGCGCTCACTGAGGCGCTGGACGAGGTCCTGAAGGCCATGCCCACGCCGCGAGCCAAGGCGCTGCTACGGCTGCTGATCGAGGAGATCCGGGTCGTGTCGCCGATGGACATTCGGCCCACATACCGGGTGCCGCCGATGGCGGTTCCGGAAGATCCTCCCGCGGACCCGGTTCGCCGTGTGGAGGGAATGGTGGAGATGAGGGGACTCGAACCCCTGACCCCCGCGATGCGAACGCGGTGCTCTCCCAGCTGAGCTACATCCCCACGCGGGCGGAGTCTAGCACGCCCGGCTGAGTCGGCCTACCCGAGCCCCAACGCGCCTCCTGGCTCGGGCGCTACGACACACAGCGCCGGCTCGTAGACTGCGACCATGACCGCCCTGGACGAAGCTCCGCACGTCCACGCCGACGATCGCGCTACCTGGCACGCCTGGC
>DAOUEA010000099.1:0-22457 GCA_034430475.1 Chloroflexota bacterium
GCGACGGCAGCGCGACGCAACGGGCGAGATCATCGCCCCCACCGGCTGGGGCCAGGAAGCCGTGGGGCGGCGCAGCCTGCGCTTCGAGCTGGCCATATTCGGCCTGGCGACTGCCGTCATCCTCCTCATGGCGCCGGTCCTGACCCTCTCGGCCGAGGGCATCGCCCATGAGACCGGCATCGGCCAGACCTTCGTCGGGGCGCTGATGCTGGCCGTGACCACGTCCCTGCCGGAGCTCGTGGCGTCGCTGGCCGCCATCCGGATCGGAGCCTACGAGCTGGCCGTGGGCAACCTGTTCGGCAGCAACGCCTTCAACATGACGATCCTTCTGGGCGTCGACCTGGCCTACTTCCGCGGGCCGATCCTGGCCGCGGTCGACCCGGCCCAGCTCGTGGCGGGAGTGGGAGCGATCCTCCTGATGGCCCTGGCCCTGGCGGCCGTGGTCCACGGCACGCGCACGCGCATCCGCCATCTCGAGCCCGACGCGGTCGCCGTTCTCGTCGTCTACGTGGTGCTGCTGGCCGCCATCTGGCGATCCAGCTGATGGACGCGCCGCCGCTCGGGTATGGGGTAGCCGATTCCTGGGCGATGGATTCCGAGGCCGTGCTGGCGGCGATCGGCACGGACCCGGCGACCGGGCTGAGCTCGACGGAGGCGGCCGAAAGGTTGGCCCGCAGCGGCCCGAACGAGCTGCTGGAGCGAGGCCTCAAGCCCGCCTGGCAGCTGCTCCTGGAGCAGTTCACCAACACCATGATCGTCGTCCTGACGATCGCCGCGGTGGTCACGGCCGTCATCGGCGACCTGAAGGACACCCTGGTCATCGTGGCCATCGTCCTGCTCAACGGGATCATCGGCTTCGCCCAAGAGTACCGGGCCGAGCGGGCCATGGCGGCCCTGAAGCAGATGACCAGCCCGACTTCCACCGTCCTGCGCGATGCCCGGCTGGCCTCCATCCGGGAGGCGAAGATCGTGCCGGGCGACATAGTCCGTCTCGAGGCGGGCGACATCGTGGCGGCCGACATGAGGCTCATCGAATCGGCGGCCCTGCGCATCAACGAGGCCGCTCTCACGGGTGAGTCGGAGCCTTCGGCCAAGACGGTCGCGGCCCTGCCAGGCGTCACCGCCGCCCTGATGGCCGACCAGCGCAACATGGCCTTCAAGGGCACCGCGGTGACATACGGCCGAGGGGCCGGCGTGGTCGTCGCCACTGGAATGGCGACCGCCCTGGGCCGGATCGCCGACCTGCTCCAGGAGCAGGCCTCCGGGCTGACGCCCCTCCAGCGCCGGCTCTCCCAGCTGGGCAAGGGCCTGGCCGCCGCCTCGCTGGCCATCTGCGCCATCGTCTTCGTGGCCGGCGTGGCCCGAGGCGAATCCGTGGAGCTGATGTTCCTGACGGCGGTGAGCCTGGCGGTCGCGGCCATCCCCGAAGCCCTGCCAGCAGTGGTCACCGTGTCCCTGGCGCTGGGCGCCCAGCGCATGGTCGGCCGGCGGGCGCTGACTCGCAAGCTGCCGGCGATCGAAACGCTCGGGTCGGTCAACGTCATCTGTTCCGACAAGACGGGCACGCTGACCCAGAACCGGATGCTCGTGGAGTGGGTCTGGACCCCCCTGGGCGAGTACCGGGCGACCGGTGAGGGCTATGAGCCGGCCGGGTCGCTGGTCCGGGGTGACAAGGAAGTCGCAGGCTCGGGAGACGACCCCCATCTGGCCCGCCTGGTCCGCGTGGCCGCCGCATGCAACGACGCGGCGCTTCATGCCCCATCACGGCGCGGCGACCCATGGACGATCACCGGCGACCCGACTGAGGGCGCCCTCCTGGCCCTGGCCGGCAAGCTCGGCGTCTCCGGAGAGGACGTGGAGACCAGCCTGCCGCGGGTCGCAGAGATCCCGTTCGATTCGGGCAGGCGCCGGATGACGACCTTCCATTCCGACGGCGGGCGCATCCTGGCAGCCGTCAAGGGTGGCCTGGAAGCGCTCGCGCCCCTGGGCAAAGCCGAGGATCGGGAAGCCTGGGTTCGAGTCCAAGAAGCGGCCGATCGCTACGCCGCCGACGGCTACAGGGTGCTGGCGCTGGCCGAGAGGCGGCTGCCCCGCCTGCCGGACGATCTCAACAGGGCCGAGAAGGAGCTGACCCTCCTGGGCTTGGTCGCCATGGCCGACCCTCCCCGGCTCGAATCGGCGGCCGCAGTCGCCTCCGCTCGGGCGGCCGGCATAACCCCGGTGATGATCACCGGCGACCATGCCCTGACGGCCCAGGCCGTCGCCCGCCGCCTGGACATTCTCCGCCCTGGCGGGAGGGTGCTGACGGGGGCCGAGCTGGAGGAGCTGGACGACAAGTCGTTCGGTCGGATGGTAGAGGACGTCGCCGTCTACGCCCGGACCAACCCCGAGCAGAAGCTGCGCATCGTCCGGGCCTGGAAGCAGGGCGGCGCCGTCGTGGCCATGACCGGAGACGGGGTCAATGACGCTCCCGCCCTCAAGCTGGCCGACATCGGGGTGGCCATGGGTGTCACCGGCACGGAGGTCAGCAAGGAAGCCGCGGACATGGTGCTGGCCGACGACAACTTCGCGACGATCGTCTCGGCCATTGAGGAGGGCCGGCGGATCTACGACAACATTCGCCGCTTCGTCTGCTACACGCTCACCAGCAACTCGGGCGAGATCTGGGTCATGTTCCTGGCCCCGTTCGCCGGCCTGCCGCTGCCGCTGCTGCCCGTCCATATCCTGTGGATCAACCTGGTCACGGACGGCCTGCCTGGCCTGGCCTTGGGCGTGGAGCCGGCGGAGCCCGACACGATGGCCCGCCCGCCGCGACCCATGAGCGAGTCCATCTTCGCCCGCGGCCTGTGGCAGGACGCGGTCTGGGTCGGTCTGCTCATGGGGGCGGTCTGCCTGACGATGCAGGCCGCGGCCATCGAGTTGGGCTGGCACTGGCAGACGATGGTCTTCTCGACGCTGGCCTTCCTCCAGCTGGGCAATGCCCTGGCCGTGCGCTCCGAAACGCAGAGCTTCTTCTCGCTGGGCTGGCGGACGAACAAGCCGCTGGCCTACGCCGTGCTCGGCACCGTCGCCATCCAGCTGGCGATCATCTACCTGCCCCCACTGCAGCCCATCTTCGAGACGGAAGCCCTGGATCCGATCGAGCTGGCGGCCATGCTGGCGGCCTCGACGATCGCCTTCGTCGCCCTCGAGATCGAGAAGCTGGTCGGGCGGGTCAGGCAGCGGGCCTAGCCGCCCGCCGCGGAGCCGGCCGAACCGGCCAGCCGGGCAGTAGCCACAGGCCGACCTTGCGGCCTAAGATGCGGCCATCCACTGGGACGGCGAGCTACTGGCTCAGAACAGGAGCTCACGGTGGTCCGCACGAAACGGTCGACGGCTCCGCAACAACCGCGCAGCCAGAAGGCTGCCATCAGGACCAGGCGCACCAGCGAAGCCAACTTCGAGGCTGCCTTCCAGACGGCCGGCATCCCCATGAGCATCGCCAGGCTGCGCGACGCCGTCCTGATCGAGGTCAACGACGCCTTCTGCGAGCAGACCGGATACAGCCGCTCCGAGGTGATCGGCAAGACCGCCGAGGAGCGTGGCCTTCTGGTCGATCCGGAGCAGCGCAAGCGCGCCATCCAGGCAATCAGGGAGCACGGCGTCGCCCGGGGCATGGAGTTCACCGTGCGGGGTCGCGACGGCGAGACCCGAGACACCCTCCTCTCTTGCTCGCTCATCGACATCGACGGCGAGCCGTGCCTGCTCTCAGCCACCCTCGACGTCACCGAGCGCCGCTCGGCGGAACAGGCTCTGCGAGCCAGCGAGGCCAAGTTCGCGGCGGCATTCGGGTTCGCCGGCGTGATGATGCTGATCTCGCGCCTGAGCGACGGGTTGATCGTGGATGTGAACCGCGCTTTCACCGAGCAGTCGGGCTACTCGCGCGAGGAGACGATCGGCAAGACATCTGCGGATCTGTCCCTGTTCACGAACGCGCAGGACAGAGCTCGCATGGCGGAGATGCTGCGCCAGGCGGGACACATTCGAGACCTCGAGGTGCAGGTCATCACGGCCGGCGGCCAACCCAACCACGTGCTGCTCTCGGCGGACGTGATAGACCTGGAGGGGGAGTCCCACTTGATCGTGGCGATCGTCAACCTCACCGAGCGCCTGCAAGCGGAAGAGACGCTCCGGAACAGCGAGAGCCGCTATCGCAACCTGTTCGAGCAGACCGCCGACGGCGTGGTCGTCATCGACGAGAAGGGCCTGATCGCCGACGCCAACCCGGCCCTGGCGAAGATGATGGGACGGTCCCTGGACGAGCTGCGCGGCACGCCCTGGGTCGACTACATCGACAACCTTGACGAGGTCCCGTTCCGGCAGCCCGCCTATGCGAACGGCCGGACCCTGGTCTTCGAGCGGCGCCTGCGCCGTCCCGACGGCTCGATGGCCGAGCTGGAGTTCCACGCCCGTCAGTTCGCCCCCGGCTGGTCGATCGGGGTCGGGCGTGAGATCGGCGCGCGCAAAGCGGCCGAGAGGGAGAGGGCGCGCCTGATCAGAGCCGTCGAGCAATCGGCCGACGCGATTGCCATCACGGATCCGGAGGGGACGATCCTCTACGTCAACCCCGCTCTCGAGCGGACGACGCAGATTCCCCGAGATCGACTGGTGGGGCGCAATCACCGGGCAGTGTTCAGCGATGCGCTGGCGGAGGATACCTACACCGAGATACTGGCCACGATCACCAGGGAGGGGCACTGGACCGGCGAGCTGGAGCGCGCGCGGCCGGACGGTTCACCCTACTTCGCCCACGTCACCATCACCGCCGTCAACGACGAGTCGGGCGCCCTGGCCAACTACGTCGTGGTCCTGCGCGACATGACCCACGAACACGAACTCGAGGAGCAGCTGCGCCACGCCCAGAAGATGGAGGCCATCGGACGTTTGGCCGGCGGCGTAGCCCACGACTTCAACAACCTGCTGACGGCCATCTCCGGCTTCGCCGAGCTGGCAGCCGGAGATGCCGAGCCAGGCAGCGAGCTGGCCGGGTACCTGGACGAGATCCTGCATTCTGCCGACCGCGCGGGATCCCTGACGCGCCAGCTGCTGGCCTTCGGACGGCGTGCGGTGCTGCAGCCGCAGGTTCTCGACGTGAACGCGGTCGTGGCCCAGGTCGCGCCCATGCTGGAGCGGATCATCGGCGAGGACATCTCCCTGGAGATCGAGCGCGGGGAGACGATCGGGTGCGTGATGGTGGATCGCGGTCAGCTCGAGCAGGTCATCGTGAACCTGGCCGCCAACGCCCGCGATGCCATGCCGGCGGGCGGCCACCTGACCATCGCCACCGGGGCGATTTCGCTGGACGGCACGACCGCGGCCGAGCAGCGGGGCGTCAAGCCGGGCGAGTACGCGCGCCTCTCATTCTCGGACACGGGGTCCGGCATGGATGCGGCCACCATGGAGCACATATTCGAGCCCTTCTTCACGACCAAGATGGCCGGCAGCGGAACGGGCCTGGGGCTGTCGACGGTGTTCGGGATCGTTCGCCAATCGGGGGGCCTTGTGGGCGTCCAGTCCACCATCGGCCAGGGCTCCACGTTCACCGTCGATCTGCCGGTCACCCACGAGAAGGAGGAGCCCGCCCGCAGGATGCCACGCGCCGAATCGGAGCCGGGCCACGAGACGGTACTCGTCGTGGAGGACGAGCCCTCGGTCCTGGGCTTCGTGTCGCAGCTCCTCCGGCGCAACGGCTACACGGTGCTCGGCGCTGCGAACGGCGAGGAGGCGCTGGCCATCGCGGAGAGCCACCCGGGCCCCATCGACCTGATCTTCTGCGACCTGGTTATGCCCGGGTTGAGCGGCCGCGAGACGGCCTCGGCAGTGCTGGCGCTGCGGCCCAACGCCCGGCAGCTCTTCTCCTCGGGCTACAGCGAGGAGATGGCCCACGGGGTCGCCGACGACTTCCCCTTCGTGGCCAAGCCCTACGACACCAATACTCTCTTGCAGGCAATTCGGGAGGCCCTGGCCGGCTGATCGCGGCCGTACAATCGGCCCACATCCGGGGGCCGCCGCACCGCGCAGGAGGATCCGCCATGGAGCCCGGCAAGAGCGCACCCAGCAAGGCCGAACGCGAGGCCGCCGTCGCCAGGGTCATCGAGTCGGCCCGCAGGCTCGGCGTCGAGATAGACGAACAGGAGGCCGAGGACTGGGTCTCGGCCATGGCCGCCGAGTCGGCCGGCGGCGACCTGGTGGTCGACATCGACACCGGCGTCTACGGCCACCGGGTGACGATGCTCGACTTCACGCCCCAGGACCTGGCTCGCTTCAGGGAGATGGCGCCCATCGTCGGCTTTCCGGACCGGCCGCCCAACGTCCTGACGGCGCTTTCGATCTCCGGCTCGGCCGCCCAGAGCAAGATCAACAGCTATCCCGCCGACTGCGACTTCTTCGAGCGGATCCACATCAAGGCGCCCACCCGCGAGGAGGCCTGCTCGATCCTGGCCGACATGATCCGCGAGAAGGCGCTGGAAACGGCCTCCGGGAGCGGCTACCGGCTGTGGGAGGTCAAGTTCGGCTGCCATCCGGTCGAGGCTAAGAAGGGTGGCAAGCCTGTCGGCGTCGGCTCGCCGATGTCCTGGACGATGGAGGAGGTCAAGGCCGGGCAGATGGAGGTCGAGCTGCTCGACGGCACGAAGAAGGTCTACGCCTGGGCCGACGCGACCCGCGAGCCGGGTTGGTGCAAGCTCGACTGGGTGATCGCCGACCCGACCCGCGGCAAGCTGGCCAACGCCAGCAACGTCCTCGATCCCACCTGGGAGGCTCCCGACGGCACGATCGTGCCCCTCGACGGCTTCATGGACCCCTACTTCCAGGAAGTCTATCTGGAGGCCGAGTCGGTCCCGATCTTCACCAAGCTGGTGAAGGAGCTGTCCGCCGACACGGTGGACGATTACGTGGAGCAGCTCGAGCACGAGGTCTGGAAGTACACCGTCAAGGACCCGAACTACGGCAAGGCGGCCCGGCGCCTGTACAACGTGTTCCGCATGAACGGCCACTACGCCGAGGCGGCCTACATCCGCGAGCTTTTCGACGAGCCGGTGACGGCGCTCTACCAGGTGGCGGCCCTGATCCGGACCCTGGACGACGCGGCCGAATCGGGCGAAGCCATCGAGGAGGAGACGATGGTCGCCCAGGTCGACAAGCTGATCATGTCGGCCATCCAGGCCCTTGAAGGACCGGGC
Organism: Chloroflexota bacterium; assembly: GCA_034430475.1. Lineage (GTDB taxonomy): Bacteria > Chloroflexota > Limnocylindria > Limnocylindrales > CSP1-4 > Fen-1039. The sequence continues at coordinate 7,221 of DAOUEA010000099.1, forward strand.
GAAGCGGAGATGGTCGGCCACCTGCTGCGCCTGCGCGATTCGGTGGCCCACCGCAGGTCCGAGGCGGTACGCGCCGAAGACATGGAACCGGTCAAGGAGGCCGCCTCCAAGGCGGTCAACGAGTACTTCGAGCGGGCCCTGCGCTCCGTGCCGGAGATCGACGAGTACCTCAACGACCTGGTGCGCCGCGCCCCGTAGGGGAGCGCCCCGTAGGGGAGCGGCTCCGGGGAGTGGCTCGGGGGAGCGGCTCCGGGGAGCGGCTCCGGGGCAGTGGCTCCGGGGAGCGGCTCCGGGGAGTGGCGCTGCTGGCGCCGGCCGGACCGCCGCAGATAAGGGGCAGTTGAGCCGCAGATAAGGGGCCTTCGCTACCGTGCCCGCCGGACCCGCCAAGAAACGCGTCGAGTCGGAGATGGCCGATGGATCAGGACGCGCCCTGGCGGGCGATCGAGGGCGGCGCCGTCCCGGAGGAGGCCCCGAGGGCGACGGGCCAGCCTGTCCTGCTTCTGGCAGCGGCGGGGATCGTGGCCGCGTCCCTCGGAGTGGCCCTGGCCGTGGCCGCTCAACAGGGAGGGGCAGTCGAGGTGACGGCGCCGGGTGTGGCCGGCGCCTCGGCTGAGGCCGCCTCGCCTCAGGCCCTGGTCGTGGAGGTGGCCGGGGCGGTGGCTCGCCCGGGCGTGTACGAGCTGCCCGGCGGGTCGCGGGTCGCGGACGCGATCGACGCGGCCGGCGGCTACTCGCCGGACGTGGACCCGCGCGCAGCCGAGGCGCAGCTCAACCTGGCGGCCAAGGTCCAGGACGGCCAGGTGATCAGGGTGCCCCGTCGGGGAGAGGCAGCCTCGGCCGGGGCGAGTGGATCTGGCGGTGCGCCGGGCACCGGCCTGGTGAACCTGAACACGGCCACCGCCGCCGAGCTGGACACCCTGCCCGGAGTCGGGCCGGTGACCGCCCAGAAGATCATCGCCGCGCGCGAGGAGAAGCCCTTCACCTCGATTCAGGAGCTGCTGACGCGCAAGATCGTCACGGCCTCCACGTTCGACAAGCTGCAGTCGCTCGTGACAGTGGAGTAGCCGGTGGCCTCGCGACCGGTCTGGCTGGCGGCGGGCGTCGTGGCCGCGGCCGGGGCCGCGCGGGTGGTCGCAGCGGCCGGCACAACCTGGGGCGGCTCCGGCGGGGTGGCGGGCGTCGTGGCCGCAGCCGTCGTCGCCGCGGGGTTCTGCCTGGCCGCCGTGGCGAGCGTCGCGCCGGCGGGACGCCACCGCACCGCCGCTGCGCCGGCGGCTGCCCTTGGGGCCGCGCTTCTGGCGGCGCGGCTGGCCCTGGGCCTGGCTGCGGGAGCGGCCGATCCTGCCGCGGCGGCTCAGCGGACCGATCCACTCCCCGCCGAGGCGGGCACGCGGCCGGCGACAGTGGTCGGCGCCAGGTCCGTGAGCGGGCAGCAGCTGGCCACTCTCCGTCTGCTCGACCCGCCCCTCGACTGCGCCGGCCAGCTGGCCTCGTACCCGCGCCTCTCGCCGGGCGATCGGATCGAATGGACGGGCCGCATCCGGCCGCTCCGCGACACGAGCTACGACCGCTGGCTCGCCAGCCAGGGTATCTCGGCCCGCTGCGAGGCAACCGCCTTCGCCATCACCGGTCGCGATTCCTCTCCCCTGGCCCACCTGGAGCATCTGCGCCAGGCCGCGGGCGACGCCCTGCAACGAGTGCTTCCGGAGCCGGAAGGAGGGCTGTCGGCAGCGATCCTCATCGGCCTTCGCGACCGCGTTGACCGCGAGGTCGCGACCGCTTTCACGACCGCGGGGGTGAGCCACATCGTCGCCATCTCCGGCTGGAACATCGCCATCGTGGCAGCCACCATCGCCACCCTGCTGAGAGGCCTGGCCAGACGTCGCCGGGCGATCCTCACCATCAGCGCCATCCTCGCCTACACCCTCTTCGCCGGGGCCTCGCCCTCGGTCGTCCGCGCCGCCGTCATGGCCGGCGTAACCCTGGTCGCGGTGGAGAGCGGTCGCGGCTCCCGAGCCACGACCGCCCTGGCCTGGGCCGCGGCGCTCATGATCCTCGCCGAGCCGGCCACCGTGGCCGATGTCGGTTTCCAGCTCTCCGCGGCCGCCACGGCCGGGCTGGTGGCCTGGGGCTCGCCCATCGCGGGCCTGCTGGAGCGTCGCGCACCCTTCGTCCCGGCGCCGATCCGGGACAGCCTGGGAGTGTCGCTGGCGGCCCAGGCGGCCACTCTGCCCATAATCCTCCTCGCCTTCGGCCGGCTGGCGCTGATCGCTCCGGCGGCCAACCTCGCGGCCGTGCCGCTGGTGCCGCCCGCCATGGCCGCCGGGCTGGTGGCCCTCGGCGCCGGGGCGCTGGCCCAGGCCGGAGCCCCGGGCTGGCTGACCGGCCTGCTGGCCATGCCCGCCTGGGCCGTGCTGACCGCCCTGGTGGGCATGGTTGAACTCGCCGCCTCGGTTCCCGGCGCCAGCGCCAGCTTGCCGTTTCCGGCCAACGCCGTGGCGGCCATCGTGGCCGCCACCCTCCTGCGCCCGATGCACCGCGCCTTGACCCGCGGCGCGACCCGAGGGCCCGCTGGGGCAGCCAGGGAATCGAGCCGCGGCGAGCGCCGCTCGCCCGCCAGCCGCTCTCGCACCAACCGCCGGGCGAGCCCCATCCACCGCTGGGCCGTCTTCGGCGTGGCCTCAGCCGTCATCCTCGCCGGCTGCGTCGTCTCCGCCCGCCCCGACGGCAGCGTCCACGTCATCGTCCTCGACGTAGGGCAGGGCGACGCCATCCTCGTCGAGGGCGATCGCGGCGGGCGCATCCTGGTGGACGGCGGGCCGGACGGGGAGACGCTCGCGGCCGCCCTGGACCGCTACGTCCCGTCCTGGGATCGGCGCCTGGACGCGATCGTCCTGACTCACCCCCACGACGATCACGTCGCCGGCCTGGTGGAGGCGCTCGACCGCTACCGCGTGGGCCGTATCTTCGAGTCGGGTTTGTCCCTCGAAACCCCGTCCTATGAGGCCTGGCGGGAGGCTCTCGACGCCCACGGCCTGGAGGCCGGGCGCCTTGCCGCCGGGGACAGCATCCGCCTCGACGGGGCCACGCTCCGCGTCCTGTGGCCCGACGCCGACACCTCCCCGCCGGGCACTGGAGGAGCGACCGAGAATCGCCAGGTCAACGACCGCTCGATCGTCCTCCTGGGCGAGTTCGCCGGCCGCCGCTTCCTGCTCACCGGCGACATCGAGGACGACGTGGATCCGCTGCTCGTGGCGCGCGGCCTGCCCCGGGTGGACATGCTCAAGGTAGCCCACCACGGCAGCGCGACCGCCTCGTCCGAAACGATGCTGGCGGCGCTGAGCCCCCGAGTGGCGATCGTCTCCGTCGGGGCGGACAATGACTTCGGACATCCCGCCGGCTCAACGCTAGCCCGGCTGCGTGAGCACTCGTCCACCGTCCTGCGGACCGATCAATCGGGCTCGGTGGAGGTGACCCTGAGTGCGGCCTCGGTCACGGTCGGCGCGGAGCGCTACGATTCGCTCGATGTCGATCCCCAACCGCCTCGAGAGCGCGGCCTTGCTGCTCTCGCTCGAACCGCCGGCCTGGCACCTGCGCCACTCGCGCGCCGTAGCCGAGACCGCCGGCTGGCTGGCCCTGCGGGCGACGCTCGCCGGGACCGCGGTCGATCGCCGGCTGGCCGAAGCGGCGGCGCTCCTCCACGACGTGGACAAGCTTCCAGCCCTGAAGCCGGCATTGAACGGGCTGGCTCACGCCGAAGGTTCGGCACGCTGGCTGGCCGAGCGGGGCTATCCAGAGCTGGGGCCGGCCATCGTCGGGCACCCCGTGAGCCGCCTGGCCGACGGCCGCTGGTTCGAGAGCTGGCTGGCCTCGGCCCCGCCCGAGGCACTGATCGTGGCCTACGCCGACAAGCGGGCCGGGCAGCGGCTGGAGCCTATGGCCGGTCGCTTCGAGTCATGGGCCAGGCGCTACCCTCCGAGCCGGCACACCTCGGCTGAGACCGGCGGAAGCTGGTCGGCCGAGACCGTGGCCCTCGTTTCCCGGCGCGCCCTGGAGCTCGAGGCTCGCGTCTGTGCCATGGCCGGAACCGCGCCCGGCGACGTGCGCCGTTTGGAGTGGACCGGCCGGGCGCTGCGCCTGGCGAGGAGCGGCCGCTGATGCCGCCCACCGCGCCGCTCGGCTACTACTGGGGCGACGATTCCTACGGCGTGGCCCGCGGGCCCGACAGCCTGGCCGCCCGCCTGGCCGGCGACGGCCCGCCGCTGGAGCGCGCCCGCCTGAGTGGGGCCTCGACCACCGCCGACGAGATCGCCGAGCGAGTGGCCACGGCCACCCTCTTCGGCGGCGGGGTGCTGGTCGTGGTGGCCGAGCCGGCGCCGCTGATCCAGACCAAGCCTCTGGCCGCGAGCCTGACCGAGGCGATGCGGACGATCGCCGACGGCAACGGCCTGGCCTTCCTGGACACCGTGGACGGCACCGCCCGGCGCCCCGCCTCGCTGGGAGCGCTGCGCAAGGCCGTGGCCGAGGCCGGAGGAGAGGTTCGGGAGTTCAAGGCGCCCACAGAAGCGGGCATGGCACGCTGGATCGCCGATCGGGCTCGCGAGCGCGGCATCGAGATCTCCGGCCCGGCCGCCCAGGCCCTGGCCGAGCGGGTCGGCGGGTTCGTGCGCGAGAAGGACGTCGACCGCCGCCGCCAGGGAGAGCTGGCGGTGGCCGAGCTGGAGAAGCTGGCCCTGTACCGTCTCGACGCCCAGATCCGCCCTGAAGACGTCAGGGAACTCGTCGCCGAGGCAGTGCCGGGCTCGACCTTCGCCCTGCTCGACGCCGTCGGCCTGCGCCGCGCCGGCGAAGCCGCCGCCCTGGCCGATCGCCTCGACGAAGTCCCCTCTCCGGTCCTGGTGACCCTTCTCCATCGCCGCCTGCGCGAGCTGATCGGGGCCGCCGATCTGCTGGCCTCCGGAACGCGGCCCGCCGAGCTGGTGCGGGCCCTCAAGGTGCACCCCTTCGTGGCCGAGAAGCTGGCCCGCCAGGCGCGGCTGTGGACCCTGCCGGAGCTGGAGGCTGCGCTGGCCGGGCTGCTAGAGCTGGACGCCGCGCTCAAGGGTCGCGACGGAGGCGGCGAGACACGCCGTCGTTCGGCCGTGAGCCTCTGGATTGCCGACTACATCAGGGCCCGCTGAGGTCAAATGGAAGCGCCGCCCGAAGGCGGCGCCGGCGCCGGAAGGAGAAGGGGCAGCTAGTCGGCGTTGGACCAGGCCCGCTCCTGGAGAACGAGATCGCTCTCGATGGCGAACACGCACCGGCCCTGGCCGAGATCGAGCAGCTCGATCAACTCAGGGTCGATGTAGAGCTGGTGGCACTCCTCGCACAGCCCGCCGGGGATGCCGAAGCAGAGCCGCTCGCTCCGGTCGGGGAGGCGGAAGGTCGTGTCGAAGCGCGTGCTTACGAGTCGCCTTCCGCAGCGGGGGCAGCGCTCTCGTGCCCGTGACATCGCGATTGACCTCTTCAGCCCAGGAACCTTGCTGGTCCCCTATCTGGCGCTGATGCTAGGGGTCGGCCCGAATACGCAACATGACTAACTCGTACCGTGTGGCCGGTACTCGATCCGTAGTCACGTTGGGGGGCATCCGGGGGCGACTCCAGGCCCCGACAGGCCGCCGAACGGCTTCCTGCTAGCCTTCCGGGATGAACCGCCGCCGAACTGTCGGGGTAGCCCTGGGCCTTGCCTCGGGCGTGGCCTACGGCACCGGACCCATGTTCGCCAAGAGCGTCTACGGGGCCGGCATGGACTGGATCGGCCTGCTGGTCTGGCGCTTCTTCTTCGCCCTGCTGGTCAGCTGGGCCTGGCTGCTGATCCAGCCCCATGCCTGGGCCGAGCTGAGGGGCCTCAGCCGCCGCACGACTGTCCGTCTCCTCTTCACCGGGGCGACGTTCATCCTTACCGCGGGCGTCTACTACGCTGCCGTGGAGCGCATCCCGACCTCGCTCGAGGCGCTGCTGATGTACGCCTATCCGGCCGTGGTCGCCGTGCTGTCGATGAGGTTGGGCTACCCATTCCGCGGCAGGCTGGCCTGGGGGTCCCTGGCCGTGGTCCTGGTGGGGGCGGTGCTGACGATCGGCGGCATAGAGACCGGCGTGGACCAACTGGGGATCGCCATCGGGGCCCTGTCGCCGCTGGCCTATGCGATCTACATCATCCTGGCCGCCTGGATGGCCGGCGAGCGACCTGGGCAGACGGCCGACATGCGCTCCGAGGGTCGGGGCGCGGAGGTCTCTCCCCCGGTGGCCGGGGCAATCATGATGACCGGCACATGGGCCACGATGCTCCTGATCGCGGCCGTCGCCGGCGCGCCGCTGCTGCCGGGTCAGGTTCCCGTCGAGGCCTGGCCCGGTCTGTTCGGCATCGGCCTGTTCGCGGCGGCGATCGCAATCCAGGCCTTCTACGCCTCCGTGGCCCGCATCGGGGCGGCTATGGCCTCGCTGATGGCGACGGTGGAGCCGCTGGTCGTCATCGCCCTGGGGGTGGTTCTTCTGGGGGAAAGGTTGACCCCGGCCCAGATCCTCGGCGCCCTGCTGGTGCTCATCGGGGTGCTGATGGCCCAGTTCGCCACGCCGTCCGAATCGCGCCGGGCGGTGCTGGAGGAGGTCTAGGCGCCCGGGCCCCCCTGCGCCGCGCCTGGACGGACTACTCGGCCCCCACCTTCGAGCTGCGCCGCTCCAGCAGAACGACGTCCCGCCAGCGCCCGGTGACGTCCCGCCCGATTCGCTCTCGAACGCCAACCCGCCGAAAGCCGAGCCGGCGGTGCAGGGCCAGGCTGGCCGGATTGTCGAGGAAGATGCCGGCCTGCAGCGTCCAGATCCCGGCCGCCTCGGACGCCTCTATCAGGGCCTCCAGGAGCGCCGCCCCGACGCCCCTTCCTCGCGCCCCGTCGGCGACGTAGACGCTCACCTCGGCCACGCCGGCGTACACGTCGCGGGAGGAATAGCGGCCCAGCGCCACCCAGCCCAGGACGGCGCCCGAGGCGTCGCGCGCCACGAGCCGGCAGTCCGGTCGGTGGGCCGCGTCCCAGGCCCGCCATTCGGGGGCCCGGTGCTCGAAGGTGGCCAGCCCCGTCTCGATGCCCTGGACGTAGATGGCCCGCACGGCGGCCCAGTCCCCCTCCCGCATGGGCTCGATCCGGATGACGCTCTTCATGGGCTGAGTATGGAGCAGGGATTACGCCCGGGTCGAACGGGCTGTAAGCTTCCGCTGCGCCGGGCATCACCCCCGCCCGCATACGGAGAGTCAGTCACAGATGCCCGCCCTCTATCCGCAGGTGGAACGCCTGCGAGTCGCCCGTGACCGATTGGTACGCCTCCGCGGCAAGCTGGAGCTGACTCCGGAGCCGCCCGAGGAATCGCCCCGGACCAGGGAGTGGGTGGCCCGCGAGACGATGGCCCACATCGTTGAGATGCTGCCCTACTGGCAGGGCGAGATCGAGCGCATCGTGGCCGGCCACGGCGACGCGGTGCCCTTCGGGCGGGGGCCCAACGACCTGATCCGGATCCTGACCGTGGATCGCGACCGAACCCTCCCGGTAGCCGAGATGTACGTGAGGCTGGACCACTCGATCGAACGCCTGGTTCGGCGCTTGCTCGAGCTCGACGACCGGCAGTGCGCCCGCCACGGCATCCACCCCACCCGCGGCGACATGACGGTCAAGCAGGTCGTCGACGAGATGCTGGCCGCCCACATCGAGGAGCACTGCGACCAGATGACGGCCTCGCTGGCCACACAGGGCCAGACCCCCGGCTCCTGACCGCGGTCCTCCAGCCACCTCAGTGGTGGCGCAGGCGGCGGCCCTCCTCCCGGGCTATGGCCTTGAGCATGAAGCCCACGTTGGCGGGCCGCTCGGCCAGGCGGCGCATGAAGTAGGGGTACCACTCACGGCCGAACGGTACGTAGACCCGGACCGTGTAGCCGCGGCCCGCGAGCATCCGCTGCAGGTCGCGGCGCACGCCGTAGAGCATCTGGAACTCGAACCGATCGGAGCCGATCCCCTCGCGTTCGGCGAAGGCTCGAGCCCGGGCGATGAGCCTGGCGTCGTGGGTGGCCAGGGCGTGGTACGTGCCGGATGCCAGCAGCCGCTCCATGAGCCTGACATAGCTGGCGTCCACTTCTCGCTTCGCCTGGAAGGCGACACTGCCCGGCTCGTCGTAGGCGCCCTTGCACAGCCGCACGTTGCCCCCGGCGGCCAGCACTCGCTCCACGTCCGCCTCGCTCCGCCGCAGCGCCGACTGGATCACCACCCCCGTCCGCGGATAGGCCTCATGGGCCTCCTGCCAGATGTCGAGCGTGGCGTCCGTCCTGGTGTGGTCTTCCATGTCGAAGCGGACGAAGCCATCCACCTGGCGGGCAGCGTCGAGGATGCGCATCACGTTGCCGCGGCAGACTTCCGGGCCGATCTCCAGCCCCATCTGGGTCAGCTTCAGGCTGACGTTGGCGTCCAGGCCGCGCTTCGCCAGCACCGGCAGCGTGGCCGCGTAGCGGTCCGCGGCGGCGGCCGCCAGATCCGACGAGGTGACGCTTTCCCCCAGGACGTCGACGCTGGTCCGCAAACCGGCCTGGCGCAGGGCCCCGAGAGCGGGCAGGGCAGCCTCCAGCGTCTCGCCGGCCACGAAGCGCGACACGACCGAACGGGCTACGGGGCTGCGGACCGCGGCCCGGCCGATCGAGCGGCGGTGCGACAGGCCGATGAGGAAGCCGCGCACAGCCCGGTGAGGCAGGACCCTGATCGAGCCGGCGACGCTCACCCGCCGGCCTCCTCGCCGCCGGAGCTCTTCTCGGCGCTCTCGTCTTCGGCCTCGGCCTGCAACGCGGCCTCGGCCCGCAGGCGGGCCTCCTGGCGCTGGAAGGCTTCGAGCCGGCCCCTGCGGTGGGCGTCCACGGCAGCCCGAATGGCTTCGATGGGCGGCGACCCGAGCGTCCGCCCCTCGGCATCGCGGTAGAGACGGCAGGCGACGGCCGCCGGCAGCTCGGGCTGGGGAACGACGTCCTCGCCGTTGATGCGGATGGTCGGCGAGCCAGGGAACGACAGGAACTCGGCGTCGTCGAGGCCGCTGACGATGACCAGTTGGATGGGCGTCTCGACAACCCCCTGACCCAGCACGGACTCCAGGTCGGCGCGCGCCTGCGATACGTGCGGGCAACCATCCACGACCAGCAATTCCACTCGCAGATCGGCCACGGGATCAGCCTACATCCGCCGCCCGAAACGGGCAGACGGCGAAGGTCCCGGTTGCGGGAGACCTCAGTCCTCGTCGGCTCGTTCGAGGAGGTGGCGCTTCAGGAAGTCGAGGCAGCGCTTCCAGGCATCGCGGCGGTTGTCGCGCTTCTGCCAGCCGTGGGCCTCTCCCTCATACCACTGGACCTGGTAGTGCTTGCCCTCGATCTCCAGCGCTTCCACGATCTTCTCCGTCATGAGGGGCACGACCCGTTTGTCCTTGCGCCCGTGGAGGATCAGCAGCGGCGCCTCGATCCGCTCGACGCGGTAGACGGGCGAGCCACGGCGGTAGGCGTCCGCGACATCGGGGTCGTCGGGCCGGCCCATCATCCGCTCCAGGTCGATCCGGCCCAATCGGTCGCCATGGCGGTAGCTCTCGGCGATCTCCGAATCGCCGTACAGGTCGATCCCCGCCCGCCACAGCGACGGCTCCTCCGTCAGCACGCACAACGTCAGGTAGCCGCCGTAGCTGGCCCCGTAGTGGGCCAGGCGGCCGTCGCACCATGGCTGGCGGGCAGCCCAGCGGGCGGCGTCGATGACGTCGAAGGCGTCGGCGTGTCCCCACTCCCTCCGGTTCGCCAGGCGGAAGTCGCGGCCGTATCCGGTCGAGCCGCGGAAGTCGACGGACAGGAAAGCCATGCCGGCCTCGACGACGAGCTGGCGGAAGGGGAACCAGTCGCGCACGGCCTGGGACGTGGGGCCGCCGTGGGAGTGGATGACGCACGGCACGCGCGCCGGCTCCTCGACCGAGGCCGACGGCGGCAGATAGAGCGAGCCCTGGATCTCGAGGCCGTCGCGAGCCTCGAACGAGACCCGTCGCGGCAGAGCGAAGTGGGCCGTATCGACGACCGCGGGCAGCGACCTCGTCAGCCGCCGGGGCTTGGCACCCCCGGCCGAGACGCCGGGAACAGGCAGCAGCCAGAGCTCATCCGGCGTGCGGTCGTTGCGACCGAGGGCCACCAGCGACCGCGAGTCGGGCATCCAGCCAACTGACATCCAGATGCCCTCGTAGGGGTTGACCGTGACCGAGTCCGAGGCGGCGCCCCCGGCGGGCTCGTCCGGGCCCGGCAGCCCGGCCACGAGCAGGTCCACCAGGCCCTCGCGGTACTCCGGATAGGCGAACAGACCGCCGTCCGGGGATGGCAGCGGGACGTAGCCCCAGCCGCCTCCCGGGTCGCCGTGCTCCCGCCGGCCGGCGGTCAGAGGGAGACGCTCACGCCCGTCTCGCGAGAGCCGGACGACCTGGAACCAGCCGTCGGCATCGGAGATCATCAGCAGCCCCGCCCCGTCCGGCAGCCAGCGGGGCCCGGTCTCCCAGGCCGACTCGCCGGCGACCAGCCGCTCCGAGCCCGTGACGGGGTCTACCAGATGGATCTGCGAGGTCAGCAGGTCGTGCAACCGCTGCGAGGTCACGGCCAGATGGCGGCCGTCCGGCGACCAGACGAGGTCGTCGACGTCTGTGGCGGATTCTGTCAGCGGGGTCGGCTCGGCGGGGCGAGGATGGGTCGCGGGACGGCCGCGGCGCGGTAGCGGCACTTCCACGATCCAGACCTGATCCCAGCCGCGGCGTCGGGAGACGAAAGCCAGCTGGTGGCCGTCGGGGTGCCAGCGCGGGGAGCGGTTGCCGGCCGGATGCTGTGTCACCAGGGCCTGGTGCGAGCCGTCCGCCTCCACGACCCATATCGCCTCGTCGCGAACGAAGGCAATGCGCCGGCCGTCCGGCGACCACTGCGGGTCGGAGACCGTCTTCTCGGTCGCGGTCAGCTGCCCCGAGCAGCCGCCACGGATGGGCATCAGGAAGATCTGGCGCGCGCCGGCCGTCTCGGCCGTGAAGGCCAGGTGCCGGCCGTCCGGGGAGAGACGGAACTCGCGCGCCGGCTCGACCGCCGCCGCCTGCTCGATCGTGAATCCTTCCCGGGCGGAACGGCGATGCCTCCCCGGCTCGCCGGGGTGCCCGTTCTGGCGGACCGTGGCGCGACTCACCGGCCGCCCCACTCCAGTCCCAGAGGCAGGCTCTCCTGTTCGCCGGGCGCGGGCGGGGGCTCGACGCGGACGAACGTTTCGAAGCCCATGAGCTTCTCGACAGTCGGCCGAGCCGCCGGATCGTCCCAGCGATGGTCGCCCATCTGACTCTCGTGGCAACCAAGGGCCGCAAGCTTGCGGTCCAGCACAGGGCCGACAGCGACGTGGGTGGTGATCTCCTCGTCCGGCCGAGCGAGGCGAACGAACGCTTCCTGCTGGTGCCGGTCGTCTTCGGTCGGGGCCGCTTCCGCCTCGCCTGTCATCTGGCGCTCCATCTCCATGGCCGCCTGCATCGCCGCCACGGCCGAGCGGGACATGGCCTGGTGGTAGAGAGCCACCGGCCCGCCGGGTCGCGACGCCGCCCGCCGGTAGGCCTCGGTCGCCTGAGCCGAGCAGGTCACGTGGTCGGGATGGCCGTAGATGCCGCCCGGGTCGAAAGTGACGATGACAGCCGGTCTCAGGCGCTCGACAACCTCGAGGATGCGGCCCACTACCTCTTCGGGATCCGCCCTGGAGAGCGAGCCCTCCGGCGCCCCCCAGCCCTCCATGCCTGAGTCTCGGTAGCCCAGGAAGATCGGCTCCTCGATGCCCAGCGCCCGGCAGGCGCAGCGCAGCTCGTCCATTCGGATCTGCGGATCGAGTGCGTGGTCGACTCCGACCTCACCCGGCCGGCCGCCCTGGTCGCCGTTGGTCAGGCACAGCACCCAGACCGGATTGCCCGCCTCCGCGGCCAGGGCCATCAGCCCGCCGGCGCCGTAGCTCTCGTCGTCGGGGTGGGCGAAGACCGCGAGCAAGCCGCGCGCAAGCGCAGATGCGCCGGCTGGGCCCGGCACGCTAGCCGGCCGACCTGCGACCCGCCGACCCGCCGGCCGCTGGGCCGCCCGCCGCCCTCCGGGCGCTCCTCCGGCCACCGGGTATCTCAGGGTCGCCTTCGTTGAGGCCGAGGCCCTTCTCCAGGTCGGCGCCCAGCTCGATCGTGCGCCGGTACGAGGCCCAGACCGCCTCCGACAGAACGGTTCGCAGCCGCCCCGACTCCAGCTCGTGGATCGCCGCGGCGCTGGTCCCGCCGGGCGAGGTGACCATGTTTCGCAGCACCGCCGGATGGTGGGCCGTGGCCTTGGCGAAGGCTGTGCTGCCCTCCAGCGTCTCGATGACCAGGTCGTGGGCGACATGGCGGGGAAAGCCCAGGTGGACGGCAGCGTCGATGAGGGCCTCCATGACGAGGAAGACGTAGGCCGGGCCGGTGCCGCTGACCGCGGTGGCCATCTCGACGAACCGTTCGTCCTCGACCCGCAGGTCCGTGCCCAGGGCCTGCAGCAGGGTGCGGGCCTTGCCGCACTGCTCTTCGGTCACCGCCGGCGTCGCATACCAGACCGTGACGCCGCACCCTATCTGGGCCGGGGTGTTAGGCATGCTGCGCACGACCTGGCTGTGCTCCAGCAGGTTGGTCAGGACGTTGCAGTTGGCTCCGGCCACGATCGACACGACGAGCTGGTCGGGCTGCAGGTGGCCGCACAGCTCGTGACCCACCTTGTTCAGGGTCTGGGGCTTGACCGAGAGCAGGATGACGTCCGTGTCGCGAACGGCATCCAGGTTCGAGGCCACCATGCGCACCCCGTACTGGCGCTCCAGCTCCTCACGGCGCTCCGGCCGGGGCTCGCTGCCAGTGATGCGCTCCGGCGGGACGAGCTTGCCGCGGAGCAGGCCGGCGATGATCGATTCGGCCATGACGCCCGAGCCGACGGTGGCAACCCTGCTGTGCGATAGGGACGACATGGCGGCGAGTATAGGCGGGTTGACGGCGCGCGTGGCCGCCCGCGCGTGACGGGCCGTGGGGTAGGGCGGGAGCCCGGGGGGACAGACGAGAGAGTGGCCGCCGGGGAGGGGCACGGCTGGCATCTTCTCGTCTGCCCCCGGTAGAGAGGAGGAAGGACCCAGGAAGATACTCGGCCCCGTACCTGAACCAATCCTGAATCCAAAGCGCCCGGCCTTCCGGCCGGGCGCCTCTGAGATCTCGCAGGAGCTAACGCGGCTTGGCGGCGTCCACCATGGCCCGGGCCGCGTCGCGATCGGTGTACCAGGTGGCGTTGATCTCCGTGTACTTGGCCCACTCGGCGGGTACCGCGTCAGCGGTGAAGATGGCATTGACCGGGCACTCTGGCTCGCAGGCGCCGCAGTCGATGCACTCGTTCGGGTCGATGTAGAGGGTGCGATCGACGCCCTCTTCCTCGTGGATGCAGTCGACCGGGCAGACGGACACGCAGGCGCGGTCCCGCACGTCGACGCAGGGCTCGGCGATCACATATGTCATCGTGTTGTCTCCTGGGTGTTCGCTTGTCTGGGCAACGTCCCCGCAGCGTACCACGACGACGGCGCGCGGCGGCGGCCGCGTGGGCAGGCGCCGGGCGAGGCCTGGGGCGAGGCGGGCCGGAACGGCCGCCGGCTACATCGTCGGCTCGTACTCCGGGTCCAGGTAGTGCTCCGGGTCCTCCTCGAACTCGAGCAGACAACCCCGGCTGCAGAAGTAGTAGATCTCGCCGTCGTATTCGGTCTGCAGGTCCGTGTCGGTGTCGACGTCCATGCCGCAGACCGGGTCCCTTGCGTTCGCCATCGAACTGCTCCTCCGGCCGATCGAACCGCCTTGCGCCGGCCCGGCAGAGCCGGACCGGCCGCTCGTGGTGAGTCTACGCCCGAATGGGCCGGCTTCCGATACCCGTTCCAGCATCCGATCGTCCGGCATGACAGTGCGCCGAATCCCGCCACACGCGCCCCTCCGGCAGCGTAGGATGCGCGCTATGGACCAGCAGCTGGTTGCAGATTCGCGCCTGGCGCTCGAAGCCGAGCGCGAAAGAATAAGCGGTGAACTGGCCGAAGAGGTCGAGCATCCGCGCGTCGCGCACGGCGCCCAGACGGCCGCGGCGACCGAAGTCTCGGAGAGCCAGCGCGGCCAGCAGCTCCGCGAGCGCGAGGAGCAGCGACTGGCCCAGATTGAGGCTGCCCTGCAGAGGATCGAGGACGGATCCTTTGGGCTGTGCTCCAGCTGCGGCAAGATGATCAACCCCGAGCGCCTCGAAGCCCTCCCCTGGGCCTCCGACTGCATCGACTGCCACTCCAAGAACAGGCGCTAGCTCTCCCGGCCCGCCTCCTGGGCCGCCCGCATCACTCCTAGAGCCGCCAGGCTGACCAGGGGATTGGCGCGCGTTCGGCCGCCTGGGCCCCAGTCGGCGTAGGTGCCGCGAGCCGTGACCCGGGCCGCCGTCTCGGCGTTTCGGATCTCCACCGGGAAACCGCCGTCGGACAGGCGCTTGGACTCCAGCAGGACAAGGGCGTCGGCGCAGCGGGGGTCGCCGAGCCGCCCCATCTCGGCCATGACCTGCAACGCGAACAGCACGTCGTAGAACTGGATCGGGAAGTGGATCCGGTCGGGGTGCCCGGCCCAGTCGGGCGAGACCAGCTGACCGTCCCGCCGCCGCCACAGCAGCCGGCGCGAGAGCAGCAGCTCGGCCGCCCGATCGGCCGCTCGAAGGGCAGGCTCGTAGCCGTGGCGCGTCCCATAGGCCCACAGGCCGCGGGCCGGGATCACCGTCTCCTGGAACGACGACTTGCGGGCCTCCAGCCGCTTGTCGCAGTTCCAGCCGCCGTCCGGCCACTGCCAGCCGATCAGCCGGTCGACGATCTCGCGAGTCCAGTCCTCTTCGAGCCCCAGGACGACCGAGTACCAGATGACGTTGCCGTCCTGGGATCCGCAGCGCCGAACGCGGTCCTCCTGGCCGGGGTAGATCGCCGTCCAGGGCGGCTCCAGGTAGTGCTTGCCGAAGACCCAGTCGCGGATGCGGCGCATGAGGGGGCGGAGGGCTTCGTCACCGGGCGGGTAGTCGATCGCGGCCAGGCAGGTCAGCGTCCAGTGCGGGCCCTGCCACTTGCGGTAGACGTGGTGGAGCGTCTTCTC
>DAOUEA010000100.1:0-56540 GCA_034430475.1 Chloroflexota bacterium
GGGCGAGGCAGGACAAGGTCGAGAGGCCGAGCGATCGGCCTCTCATCTTCCTGGAGCACGCGACTGAATGGCTGACCGGATCAGAGTCCTGATCGTCGACGACATCCCGGAGACGCGCGAACACCTGGCCAAGCTCCTCGGCTTCGAGCCGGACATCGAGGTGGCTGGCACGGCCGCGTCTGGGGCGGAGGCGATCGAGCAGGCCACCAAGGTGCAGCCGGACGTGATCCTGATGGACATCAACATGCCCGACATGGACGGGATCGCGGCCACCGAACGTCTCTCTGCCGAGGTCCCGAGCGCAGCCGTAGTCATGATGTCCGTGCAGGGAGAGGCCGACTACCTGCGCCGCTCGATGCTGGCCGGCGCCCGCGAGTTCCTGGTCAAGCCCTTCAGCAGCGACGAGCTCACGGCGTCCATCCGCCAGGTCTACGTCCGGGAGAAGGACAAGATCGGCCGGGCGCCCTCCCCGTCGGCTCCGGCGCCTCGCGCCCCGGCCGAATCCGCCACCGCCGGCAAGGTCGTCGCGCTCTTCAGCCCCAAGGGAGGGGCCGGGAGGACGACCATCGCCGTCAACCTGGCGGTCGCCGCGGTCGGCCTCGGCCGTCGCGTGGTCCTGGTCGACGGCTCGTTTCAGTTCGGCGACGTGGCCTTGCTGCTCAACCTGAGCCCCAAGGACAAGTCGATGTTTGAGCTGGTGCCCGAGATGGACGCCGGCGGCGACCCGGACAACGTGGACACCTTCACCGTGCCCCATCAGTCGGGGTTGAGCGTCATCCTCGCCCCGCCCTCGCCGGAGATGGCGGACGTGATCACGCCCTCGGGCGTGAAGCTGGTTCTGGACGCCCTCCGCAACCGCTACGACCTGGTGATCGTCGATTGCGCGTCATGGTTCAACGACGTCACATTGGGCATACTCGACGCCGCGGATACCATCCTGACCCTGCTGACGCTGGAGATCACCACCATCAAGGACGTCCGGCTCTTCCTCGAAGTAGCCGACAAACTCGGTTATGAGAGTAAGATCCAGCTTGTCCTGAACCGCGCCGACGCCACCCTGGGCATCAGGGTCGCCGACGTCGAGCACTCCATCGGCCGCCGGGTCGATCACACAATCGCCGGGGACGGGCGAGCCGTCGTCTACGCCCTGAACCGTGGAGTACCCTTCGTTATCAGCAACAGAGAAGCTCAAGTGTCACAAGACGTCTTTCGGCTGGCTCAGGCCATCGCCGGAAGCACAGGAAATGGCGAAGACGACTCGAAGGCCAAAGGCAAGTCGCTCTTCGCGCGGAGATAGCTCTCTCGGGGAGCAAGGGGTGTAGGCGATGTCCCTTCTGAAGCGAATCGAAAGTGCCCGACCGGGCGCGACGCCGGGTACGCCGGCCGCGCCTGGCGGTGCCCCCGCACCGGCTCCGGGCGGGCCGCCTGCCGCCCCGAAGGGGCCCGCCGGCGCTCCTCCTGCCGCCGCCCCGCCCCAGCGGGGTGCGCAGCAGCAGCGGCTGATGAGCCAGGCTCCCGTCAGGGAGTCGCTGCGCGACGTCAAGTACCGGATCCAGACGCGGGTCATCCAGGACCTGGACCCCAAGCTCGACCTGGCCAATCAGGTAGAGGTGCGCCGCCAGATCGAGGAGATCTTCGGTCGCGTGGTGGACGAGGAGGGCCTGGCCCTCACTCGCGCCGAGCGCGTCCGGATGCTCGAGCAGATCACCGACGAGATCATCGGCCTGGGCCCGCTCGAGCCGCTCCTCCGCGACGAGACCGTGACCGAAGTCATGGTCAACGGCCCGCGGCAGGTCTACATCGAGCGCGGCGGCCGCCTCGAGCTGACCAATGTCGTCTTCCAGAACGACGAGCACGTCATGCGCATCATCGATCGGATCATCGCCCCGATCGGGCGGCGCATCGACGAGTCCAGTCCTATGGTGGACGCCCGCCTGACCGACGGCTCGCGCGTCAACGCGATCATCCCGCCGCTGTCGCTCGTCGGCCCGGTCATCACCATTCGTAAGTTCTCGGCCTCGCCGTTCACCGTGGACGACCTCATCCGCTTCGGGACGGCCACGCCGGAGATGTTCGACTTCATGCGCGCCTGCGTCGAAGCTCGATTGAACATCTTCGTGTCCGGCGGTACCGGCTCGGGCAAGACCACGACGTTGAACGTTCTGTCGTCGTTCATCCCCAACGACGAGCGGATCGTTACCGTCGAGGACGCGGCCGAGCTTCAGCTCCGCCAGGAGCACGTGGTCACCCTCGAGTCGCGCCCGCCCAACATCGAGGGCCGCGGCGCCATCCCCATCCGCGAGCTGGTCCGCAACTCGCTGCGAATGCGCCCCGATCGCATCATCGTCGGCGAGTGCCGAGGCGGCGAGGCGCTGGACATGCTGCAGGCCATGAACACCGGCCACGACGGCTCGATGTCCACCGGCCACGCCAACAGCCCGCGCGATATGCTGGCCCGCCTCGAGACGATGGTCCTCATGGCGGGCGTCGACCTGCCGCTGCGAGCCATCCGCGAGCAGGTCTCCTCGGCCGTCGATCTCATCATCCACCAGTCGCGCCTCAAGGACGGCTCCCGCAAGGTCACGAACATCACCGAGGTCCAGGGCATGGAAGGCGATGTCATCGTGATGCAGGACGTCTTCATCTTCGAGCAGACCGGCGTCGTCGAGGGCAAGATCCAGGGCCACCTGCGGCCCACCGGCATCCGGCCCAAGTTCGTCGAGAAGTTCGAGGTCATGGGCATCCACCTGCCGCGCAGCCTCTTCGGCTTTGAGTAGGCTGTAGGCAGGGAGGCAGCGATGATTCTGCTCGTAGCGGCGATCCTCGGGGCGGGGATCTTCCTCATCTTCCTGGGCCTGGCCAGTTCGGGTGGCGGGTCCGGAGTAAGTGCCCGTCTCGAGCGCTACGCGGCCGGGAAGGAAGTGCAGGCCCCCAACGCCCAAGCCGGCAGCGCCAACATCGGCGACGTCCTGGCCCAGAGCGTCGCCCTGGCCCAGCTGAACAAGATCGTCGAGCAGCGTGATTTCGGCGCCAACCTGGCGCGCGACATCGCCCGGGCGGACCTCAAGCTCAAGCCCGGCGAGTTCATCGCCATGTGGGCCGGCGTGACCATCGGCCTGCCGATGACCTTCATCCTGGTCGGCTTCGTCTTCAAGCCGCTGCAGTCGCCACTGGCCCTCCTGATCGGGGCAGTCATCGGCTTCTTCCTGCCGCGGATGTGGCTTGGCCAGCGTCGGGCCTCGCGCCTGGCGGCCTTCAACAAGCAGCTGCCGGACACGATCACCCTCATCGCCAACGCCCTGCGCGCCGGCTCGTCCTTCCTGCAGGCGATCGAGATGGTCGTCCGTGAGGGCCAGCCGCCGGTCACAACCGAGTTCAACCGCGTCGTGCGCGAGGTCAACCTGGGCCTGGCCTTCGACGTGGCCCTGGACAACATGGTGCGCCGCGTTCGCTCCGACGACCTGGAGCTGATGGCCACGGCCATCACCATCCAGCACCAGGTCGGTGGCAACCTGGCCGAGATCCTCGATTCGATCGCCTTCACGATCCGCGAACGAGTCCGCATCAAGGGTGAGATCAAGACCCTGACGGCCCAGCAACGGATGTCCGGCTACGTCGTCGGCTTCCTGCCGATCGGCCTTGTCTCCGTCCTGTTTGTCATCGCGCCCAAGTTCATGGAGCCGATGTTTGCCAACCCGCCGGGCATCGCCGGCCTGCCGGCCGGCATGATCATCCTGGGCTTCGCCGGGTTCATGATGTTCATCGGCTTCATCCTCATCCGGCGCATCGTCGCGATCGAGGTCTGAAGATGCAGATCTTCATCGTCGCCGCCCTGCTGGGGGTGGGCATCATCATCATCTTCATCGGCCTCGCCAGCGGCGGGTCGGTCGACCCGGTCCAGGCCCGCCTGACCCAGCTGGGCAGCCTCCAGGCTCGCAACCTCGAAGAGCTCGAGCTGCAGCAGCCCTTCGCCGACCGCACCCTGCGGCCGCTGATCGCGCGCCTGTCGCGCATGGGCTCGCGCCTGTCGAGCGCCTCGTCGACCGAGGTCGCCGAGAAGCGCCTGGCCATGGCCGGCAACCCGGGTGACCTGCGCCTGACCGACTGGATGGGCGTGAAGATGCTCGTGGCCTTCATCGCCGGCGTGGTCCTCTTCCTGCTCCCGGTCCTCGCGCTCGGCTCGCCCCTGGTGCAGGGCTTCCTGTTCGGCGGCATCGGCGTCTTCATCGGCTATCTGCTGCCGGAGTTCTGGCTCGGCCGGAGGATCAGGGCCCGCCAGGCGATCATCCTGAAGATGATCCCCGACACCCTGGACCTGCTCACGATCTCGGTCCGGGCCGGCCTCGGCTTCGACGCAGCCCTGGCCAAGGTCGTGGAGAAGATGCCCGGCCCGCTCAGCGACGAGTTCCGCCGCGCCCTGGCCGAGGTGCGTATGGGCAAGACCCGGCGCGAGGCTCTGCGCGACATCGTCCCCCGGACCCAGGTTCAGCCGCTCTCCAACTTCATCGGGGCCATCATCCAGGCCGAGACGCTGGGCGTGTCGATCTCGAAGGTGCTGCAGGTCCAGTCCGAGCAGCTCCGCATCGAGCGCCGCCAGCGCGCAGAGGAAGCCGCGGCCAAGGCGCCGATCAAGATGCTCTTCCCGCTGGTCGGCTGCATCTTCCCGTCCCTCTTCGTGGTCATCCTCGGCCCGGCCATCATCTCGCTGGTCAAGACGTTCGCGCTGGGCGGAATCCCGGGGTGAGCCGGGCCCGGCTGGTCGCCCGCAACACCAGCCGCGGAACCCTGCTTGCGGAGAGCCTGGAGGACGGTTCGTCCTTCTGGGCCAAGTTCATGGGCTTGATGGGCCGTTCACGGCTGCCGCACGGCCACGGGCTGTGGCTCCCAGGCGAGAACGGGATCCACATGCTTTTCATGCGTTTCGCGATAGACGTCGTCTTCGTCGCGCCGCCGGAGGGTCGCGGCAGCGGACTGCCCGGGCAGGGCCACAAGGGGCCGGATGGGCCGCGGCGCGTGCTGGCCCTGCGTCGCGCGCTGCCCCCCTGGCGGGGAGTGGTCTGGCGCGTCGGAGGGGCCAAGGGCGTGCTGGAGCTGCCGGTCGGCACGATCGACGAGTCCGGCACCCAGATCGGCGACGAGATCCTGGTTGAGCTGCCGGCCGGCGGATAGGCCGCGCCAGAGCCCGCAGAACAGCCGGAGAGTGCCAGGGGCTCAAAGGGGGGCGCCGCGGCCCCCTACAGCGCCCTACGCGGCCTCAGGGCGCCCCAGGAGGCGGTCAGCGCCCCACCCACGGCCCATGCCCGCCCGCCCGCACAGCGGGACCTGGCGCCCCAACGCGCTCCAGGCCCCCAGGCGGGCTCAGGGCCGCCTCAGGCGACCCGTCCAGGTAAGCCGCGGGCTAGCGACGGCAGGTAGGCTCGGTCGATGGCAGCCCAGACTATTCCCGGCGGCCTGGCTCGCTTCGGCGGCGCGTTGCTGGACCTGGCCCTCCCGGCCACCTGCGCCGGATGCGGCCTCGAAGGCGAGGCGCTGTGCCGGCGCTGCGGGCGGACCCTGCGGCTGAGAGAGGATCTCCCGCCGGGCGTCCCACTCGGCCTGCCGGCCGCGATGCCGGCCGCCCTGGCTCAGCTCGAGTGGTGCGCGCCGTTCTCCGGACCGGTGCGCGTGGCGCTGCACCGCCTCAAGTACTCCGGGGAGCGGCGCGCCGTCCCGCGGCTGGCGACGGCCATGGCCGCCCGCTGGCGGGCGGCGGGGGCGGGCGGCGACCTGCTGGTGCCCGTCCCGGTCCACGCCGAGCGAGCCCGGAGACGAGGCTACGACCAGGCAGCCCTGCTGGCCGAAGCCGTCTCGCGAAGCCTGGGGCTGCCCTGTCGGCCGATCCTGGTCAGGACCCGCAACACGGCCCCTCAGTTCGAGCTGGGGCGGCGCGCCCGCCGCTCCAACGTGGCCGGCGCCTTCATTCTGCGGCCGGATGCCGGCCCGCTCGTCGGTGGCCGCTGGCCGATCCTTGTCGATGACGTAGCCACGACCGGAGCCACGCTGCTGGCCTGCGCGGAGGCTCTCTACGAAGCCGGGGCGGTGGCGGTTTCGGCCCTGACTGCCGCTCGGGAACGTTGATGGCGGCCCGGCCTTCGGGCCGCGCACGGCGCCACCCGACTTCGCCACCTGACTCCCCAGAACGGCGGAGGCGGCCTGGGGCTGAGCGCTCCTATACTGGCCCTGGCTGGGCCGTCGCCGGCCGAGGCGCCCGTCGCGTCCTCGCCGGCCGGCTGGATAGCTTATCAGGCGGAGGTGAGCGGTGAGGACGGTCGTCAAGGGCAAGAACATCGACGTCCCGGAGCCCGCCCGCAGGTACGCCGAGCGCAAGATGCGACGGCTGGAGCGCTTCCTGGACGAGCGATCGGCAGCCGTTGTCGAGCTATCGACCGAGCGACATCGCAGCGCCGCCGATTCGCAGATAGTGTCGGTGACCCTGGTCGTGGACGGCCGAACCCTGCACAGCCACGCCGCAGGGCCCACGCACCAGGCCGGCCTCGATGCCGTCGTGGACCGCATTGAACGTCAGGCGATCGACCTGCGGGAGAAGCCTCGCAGCAAGACACGACCGAGCGCCGCCAGGGCCCTTCGGCGCGTCGCGTCTCGAATCGCCGCGGGCAGCACGCCGACCAGATCCGACACCGAGCCGGCCGGCTGGTCGGCCGGGCAGGCCAGCAGGTCGGCCGGGCAGGTCGGCCGTCGATCGCCCATCGTCAAGACCAAGCGCTTCGCCATCGAGCCCATGTTCGAGGAGGACGCCCTGGCCAGGATGCAGGAGCTGGGGCACCTCTTCTTCATCTTCGTCAACGCCGAGAACGAACGCGTCTGCGTGCTCTACAAGCGCAAGGCGGGCGACTACGGCCTGATCGAGCCCATGATCGCGGGGGAGTACACCGCCGGCGACGGCGGCGGCAAGGACTAGGCGCCATCGATCGCCCGACTGTGAAGCCGCCATTGCCCGGCGGGCGCCGGGTCGGCCCGCACCTGCCGGTCGGCTCGGGCTTGCTTCGGGTCGCCGAACGGGCGGCCGAGATCGGCGCGACGGCGGTTCAGATCTTCACCGACAACCCCACCTCCTGGCGGCGCCGTGAGGTTCTCCCGCCGGAAGTGCCGCTCTTCCGCGAGAGGCTGGCCCAGCTGGACATCGAGCCCCTTGCGATCCACGCCGCCTACCTGGTCAACCTGGCAGGGCCGGACGACATCTTCTTCGGCAAGTCCATCGAGGTGATGCGCCACGAGCTCGCCTGGGCCCCTGCCTACGGCGCCCGGTTCGTCAATGTCCACGCGGGCTCGCATCGCGGCGCCGGTCTGGCGGCCGGCGTGGCGCGGCTGGCCGATGGGCTCGCCCGGGCCTCGAGTGAGGTGCCCGCCGGCCCGGACGCGCCGTTGCCGGTCGTCGAGAACTCCTCGGGCGGCGGCGCTTCGATCGGGGTGACGATCGAGGAGCTGGCCGCCATCGCCGAGGCCATGGCCCGGCGCGGCCTCGACCGCGTGGGCTTCTGCCTCGACACGGCGCACCTGTGGGGCGCCGGCTACGACATCTCGACGGCCGAGGGGATGGAGCGGGTGCTGGGCCGGTTCGACCACCTGATCGGCCTGGATCGGCTGGCCATGATCCACCTCAACGACACCCACCTGGGGCTCGGCTCACGCCACGATCGCCACGCTCACCTGGGCGAGGGGCAGATCGGGCCGGCGGCTCTGGCCCACCTGCTGCGCCACGACTCTCTGGCGGGCGTCGCCTTCTACCTGGAGACGCCGCACATGGAGCAGGGCTACGACGCGGTTAACATGGCCCGCGTCCACGACCTCGTTGCGGGACGGCCCCTCACTCCCGCTCCGGTCGTGCAGGAGCAGGCACCAGCGGCACCGGCGGCGGCACCGGCGCAATCGCCCGGCGCCGCGGGAACAGGGAGTTAGCGGGGCGCTGCCAGAGAGGCTAGCTGTCGCGAGCGGGGCGGCGCGAGGGCAGCGGGCGGAGCGGTCGCAGGGTGTGCCCGCCCACAGCCGACATGACCGGGCCGTCGCGCCTGTCGTCGTAGCGGCGCGGCTCCACCATCCGCTCGTCCGTGCGAGCGCCAGAGTAGGTCCGGCCGAAGCGGCGCATCCGAACGGCCAGGTAGTACTCCATCACCTGGCGGACCTGTGCCTCGGACAGGACGTCATCGGCCCGCAGGGCGTACTCGACGCGAGCGGTCGGGTTGACGGTGCCCAGCGCGACGGCGCCCAGGTACTGCGGAGCATCGGCATCATCGCGGATCTCGCGCAGCCCCCGGGCGAGCTTGGTTGCGGTCCCGAGCGACGGCATCCGGTCTCCTCGGATCAGCCGGGAGATGGTGGAGTGGTCCACGCCAGACTGCTGGGCCAGCTGCCGCTGCGACATCTTCTTCGCCTTGAGCTGGGCTCGCAGCCATTCGTTGAAGTCCCGCCCGTTCTGTACGGCCATGGCTCGATACTTGGCTCCAGGTGCGGGCAGAATGCCCGGATACTGGAACTATCGGTGCGCCCGGCCGCGGCGTGTATGACTCTTTGGTACCTCGCGGGCCGAGCCAGTAGGGCACCCGCAGCTACGGCCCAACTACGTCGCCGGGGCCTGCCTGGCCGCCGGGGCCACCTCCTCCACCTTCATTCCGGCCCCACGAGGCTTGGACGAAAGCACGTAGGCGATGGCACCCAGGACCACGATGGAGAAGACGCTGATGGCGCGGTCCAGGAGGACGATGGCCGCCGCGTGGGTGGGAGTGGCGTTGAAGATCCGGGTCAGGAGAGTCAACATGCCCGCCTCCACGAGGCCCAGGCCGGCGGGCGTGAACGGGATGGCCGTCAGCAGCGAGCCGATGAGGGCCACGAACATGGCGCCCGAAAGGCCCAGATCGACCTCCGTGAAGCCTAGCGCCCGGACCACGAAGTAGAGCCGCAGGGCCTCGGTGATCCAGACGGCCACCGTCATCACCCCCAGCAGCGGCAGGCCTCGCAGACCTACGGAGCCGAAGACTCCTTCTTCGAAGCGCTCATACAGGTCCGAGACGCGGCTCGGCAGCGGCAGGACGGCGATCACCCGGCGGCCGAAGTTGCGCATCACGACCAGGGCCACGATCAGGCCGACGATCACCACCACGCCCAGGGCGAAGATGATCTGGACCGATGGCGGCAGATCGTTGAGGCTGCCGCGGAAGCGGATGTAGCCGGCGGCGATGCCCAGGGCGGCGATCGCGATCAGGTCCAGCATCCGCTCCATGAAGACGGTGCCCAGGGTCCGGGTGGCGGACACGGGGCTGTTCAGCTTCAACAGATAGGCCCGGTAGAGATCGCCCAGCTTGGCCGGCACGACGCAGTTGACCAGCCAGGAGATGAAGATGATCTCCGTCCCGTCCCTGACCCGGATCCGGTAGCCGGCCCCCCGCAGGAGCCTGGCCCAGCGGCCGCCTCGCAGCGGGAAGCCCAGGTAGTAGATGACAAAGGCGACCAGGAGCAGCAACGGGTCGGCCCGGGCGATCTCGCCGGGAACCTTCTCCATGTCGCTCCAGTTGGCGGCCACAGCCACGGCGATGATGGCCAGCGGGACGGTGATGGACAGGATGGTCCGAGGCTGGCGCATCCGCCGCAGCAACGACATCTGCTCCGGTGGCGGGACCTCCACCGGCTCCTCGGGGTGGATCAGGGCCTCCACCTCCTCCTCCAGGGCCTCGCCCATGGGATGGAGGCGGTGTTCGGGCTGATCGGTCACCGGCTCACTCCCGTGCTGCTCGGGGCGCGGCGCCTGCCGTTGCCTCTCAGCCTTTGGATCATCTTGGCGATGGGCGTCCAGGCGCGCACGTAGAGAGTAGCGCGGCCGGGGACCAGCTCTGTCGAGGCGAAGGAGGCCAGCATGCCGGCTGGGGTTCCAGGGTCGCCCCTGACGATAGTGTAAGTGACGCCGACTTCCATGACGCTGTGCGCATCTGAGGCGCACAGGCCGGGCAGGCCGTGCCCGGCGGCGAACTCGGCCGCGCGCTCGTTGGCGCTGCCGCCCAGGACCCGGGCGTTGTGGACCTCGATCCAGTCGACTCGCTCGGCGATCTCCCCAAGGGCCGTCCCGGTCTTGCGACCGAAGCCCCGCATGCCGTCGAAGGGGTGTGGCACGCCCACCAGACCGCCCTGCTCGCGAATGGCGGCGATCGTCTCCAGGGCCGTCAGCCCGGGCGGGATCTCGCGCTCCAGGAAGATGCCCAGGATGTCCCCGTCGGCCGTCTTGATCTCCTCGCCGACGATGATCGTCAGCTCGGGCGG
Organism: Chloroflexota bacterium; assembly: GCA_034430475.1. Classification (GTDB taxonomy): domain Bacteria; phylum Chloroflexota; class Limnocylindria; order Limnocylindrales; family CSP1-4; genus Fen-1039. The sequence continues at coordinate 10,306 of DAOUEA010000100.1, forward strand.
GGCGGCGTCGCGGGCACGCAGGGCGCCTTCGATCCGGTCGTGGTCGGTGATCGCCAGGTGAGTCAGGCCGCGGGCCGCAGCCGCGCGAGCGACGGAAGTGGGATTGGCCAGCGAATCGAAGCTGGTGCTGGTGTGGCAGTGCAGGTCGATGAATGCCCGCCGGGTGTCCCGGGCCTCGGGCTCGGCCGGGGCCGCCATCAGCCCTGCGGCCCGAGGTAGCGCTTGTAGAAGTCGAAGTGCTCCAGGGCCAGGCCGGTACCACGGGCGACGCAGTTGATCGGATCGTCGGCAACGTGGCACGGCACGCCGGTCACCTGCGTCAGGAGCTTGTCGATGTTGCGCAGCAGCGAGCCGCCGCCCGACATGACCATGCCCTTGTCGATGATGTCGCTGGCCAGCTCGGGCGGAGTCTGCTCCAGCACCAGGCGGATGGCGCCGATGATCTGCTGGAGGGGCGGCTCCATGGCCTCCATCACCTCGGAGCTGGTCATGGGGATAGTGCGCGGCAGGCCGGCGATCAGGTCGCGACCCCGCACGTCCATCGTCATCTCGCGCTCCAGCGGCAGGGCCGTGCCGATCGCCATCTTGACTTCCTCGGCCATCCGGTCGCCGATCATCAGGTTGTACTTCTTGCGGACGTAGCTGGCGATGGCCTCGTCTATCTTGTTGCCGCCGACACGCAGGCTGGTCGAGCAGACGATCGAGCCCAGTGACATGACGGCGACCTCGCTGGTCCCGCCACCGATGTCGATGATCATCGCCCCGGAGGGGCCGCTGATGGGCATCGCCGCGCCGATGGCGGCGGCCATCGGCTCCTCGATCAGGTACGCCTTGTCCGCGCCAGCCTTTATCGCAGCGTCGCTGACGGCTCGCTTCTCGACGCTGGTCACGCCGGCCGGGACGCTGATCATCACGACCGGCTTGCCGAAGCCGAAGCGGCGAGTCTGCTGGACGCGGCCGATGAAGTGCCGCAGCAGCGCCTCGGTGATGACGTAGTCGGCGATGACCCCGTCGCGCATCGGCCGGATGGCGGAGATGGTGGACGGCGTGCGGCCGATCATCTCGCGGGCCTCCTCGCCCACGGCGACGATGTTGAGGTTCTCGTCCACCGCCACGACGGAGGGCTCCTGCATCACGATGCCCTGACCCCTGACGAAGACCATGATGTTGGCCGTGCCCAGGTCGATACCGATCTTCATGCCGTTGCGCTAGGTCCCTTCCGCGAGGCGCTCGATCCTGGCGCCCAGCTCGGTGAATTTCGAATCGATCTTCTCATAGCCGCGGTGAACGTGGTGTGCACCGCGAATGCTGGTCGCGCCCTCGGCGGCCAGGGCGGCAAGGATAAGCGAAGCCCCGGCTCGCAGGTCGCCGATCTCGACGTCGGCGCCGTGGAGCCTGGACGGGCCGCGGATGGTGGCGTGGCGCTGATCCACCACTTCCACGTCCGCCCCCATCCGGCGCAGCTCCGAGAGCCACTCCAGGCGGTCCTCGAAGATGGTCTCGGTGACGTGGCTGGTGCCCTCCGTCTGGGTCAGCAGGACGCAGGTGGGCGGCTGGAGGTCCGTGGCCAGGCCTGGGTAGGGGGCCGTCTCGATGTCGCAACAGCGCAGCCGGCCCGGCTCGGAAGCGGTGGCGTCCACCACCAGCGCGTCGCCTTCTCGGGCCACGGCCACGCCGACGCGGTCCAGGATCGCCAGCAGGGCCTCGATATGGCCGGCGTGGGCGTTCGTGATCCTAACCTTGCCGCGGGTCACGGCGGCGGCAACGGCGAAGGTGCCGGCCTCGATGCGGTCGGCGATGACGGCGTGCGATGCGCCGCGCAGGCGGCGCTGCCCCTCGACTTCGATCCGGTTGGGGGCGGTCCGCTCCGCCCGTGCCCCCATCTTCTGCAGGAATTCGATCAGGTCGTCTATCTCGGGCTCCTGGGCGGCAGGCTCGATGACGGTGTGGCCCGCCGCCAGCGTGGCCGCCAGCAGGGCGTTCTCGGTACCCATGACGGTGATCTGGGGGAAGGTGACGTTGCCCCCTCGCAGCCGGCCCGGCGCCTTGGCGAAGTAGTAGCCGTTGCGGTACTCGATCTCCGCGCCCAGGGCCCGCATGGCATCGACGTGCAGGTTGACCGGCCGGCGGCCGATTCGGTCGCCGCCGGGGTTGCTGATGATGACCCGCCCGAAACGGCCTAGCAGGGGCCCCAGGAGGATGAAGCTGGCCCGCATCTTGGCCGCGGCCTCGAGCGGCACGAAGAGCCACTCGGTATCGCCGCCGGCGACCTCGTAGACGTTGGGCTCGGGATGCTCGACCGTCACGCCGATGTCTTCCAGGACGGCCGTCATCACGTGCACGTCCTCGATCTCGGGCACGTTTGTGAAGCGGCAGCGCTCGCCCGTCAGCACGGCGGCGGCCATCAGCTTGAGGGCCGCGTTCTTGGCGCCGCTGATGCGCACCGAGCCGTCGAGGCGGCGGCCGCCTTCGATTCGGAAGACCTCCCGGGCGACCGGCTCAGGCTTGAACTCCCACTGGAAGGGCTTGGGGCCGGCCACTGCCTAGACTCCCGCTGGACCCTGGCCGGAGCCTTCGCCCCGGTGGCGGGCCGCCTCACGCGACCCCCGCTGGCGGCGAGCGTCGCGCTCGGCCAGGCGGACGCGGATGATCGCCCGCTGCAGGGCCGCGCGGGCCATCTCCAGGTCGGCCGGCTCAAGGCCCGCCTCCAGGACCCGCTCCGCCTCGCGACGGGCGCGCTCCGCGCGCTCCAGGTCGATCGTGGAACCCATGTCGGCGTGCTCGGCCAGGACCACCACTCTGTTGGGCCGGACCTGGACGAAGCCGCCGAAGATGGCGAACTCCTCCTGCTGGCCGCCGCGACGCAGCCGCAGGACGCCCTGGCCCAGGGTGGAGACCAGCGGGGCGTGGTGCGGCAGGATGCCCAGCTCGCCCTCGATCCCGGGCACGACCACCTCGTCGACCTCTCCCGAGAAAGCTCGCTTCTCCGGCGTCACGATCTCCAGATGCAGCGGCATGTCTATGCCTCCAGCGAGCGGACAGGGCCACGCGGGACGACCGTTCGCCGCGAGCCGTGGCGACCGCGACAGCGCATTGGCGACCAGGGCCGGCTTACGGGCATGTTGGCGACCGGCCGAAGGTCGGTTGAGCGCAGAGCGGCGCCGCGGCGAGAAGGCGAACGGCCGATCGACGTCGTCATTTCGCGAGCCTCGCGGCGTTGGAGCGGACGTCATCGAGGGTACCCGCCAGGAAGAAGGCCTGCTCGGGCAGATGGTCCACCTTGCCCTCCAGGATCTCCTTGAACGAGGCCACCGTGTCGCGGACCGGCACGTATGTGCCCGGCCGGCCGGTGAAGACCTCGGCCACGTGGAACGGCTGGCTGTTGAAGATCTGCAGGCGGCGCGCTCGGGCGACGGTGGACTTGTCCTCGTCGGACAGCTCGTCGATGCCCAGAATGGCGATGATGTCCTGCAGGTCGCGGTAGCGCTGGAGGACGCGCTGGACCTCGCGCGCCGTCTCGTAGTGCTCCTGGCCCACGACAAGCGGATCCAGCACCCGGGAGGTGGAGGTCAGCGGATCGACGGCCGGGTAGATGCCCAGCTCGGCGATGGAGCGCTCCAGGCGAATGGTGGAGTCCAGGTGGCCGAAGGTCGTGGCCGGCGCCGGATCCGTGTAGTCGTCGGCCGGAACGTAGACCGCCTGCAGCGAGGTGATCGAGCCCTTCTTGGTGGAGGTGATCCGCTCCTGCAGGGCGGCCATCTCGGTCGCCAGGTTCGGCTGGTAGCCCACCGCCGAGGGCATCCGGCCCAGCAGGGCGGACACTTCGGCCCCGGCCTGGGTGAAGCGGAAGATGTTGTCGATGAAGAGCAGGATGTCGCGGCCTTCGGTGTCGCGGAAGTACTCGGCGATCGTCAGGGCGGTCAGGCCCACCCTCTGCCGGGCCCCGGGCGGCTCGTTCATCTGGCCGAAGACGAAGGCCGTCTTGGTGATGACGCCCGAGTCGGTCATCTCGTCGATCAGGTCGTTGCCTTCGCGCGAGCGCTCGCCCACCCCGGCGAACACGGAGTAGCCGGAATGCTCGGCCGCGACGTTCCGGATCAGCTCCTGGATGATGACCGTCTTGCCCACGCCGGCGCCGCCGAAGACACCGATCTTGCCGCCCTTGATGAAGGGGCAAACAAGGTCGATGACCTTGATGCCGGTCTCGAACAACTCGGTCTCGGTCCGCTGCTGGTCGAAGGCCGGAGCGGGCCGGTGGATCGACATCCGTTCGGTCGCCGCCACCGGGCCCTTGCCGTCGATCGCCTCGCCCAGGACGTTGAAGACGCGGCCCAGAGTGGCCTCGCCGACGGGCGCGGAGATCGGGCCGCCGGTATCCACCGCCTCGACGCCCCGAGCCAGGCCGTCGGTGGTGGTCATGGCCACGCTGCGGACCCAGTTGTTGCCAAGGTGCTGCTGGACCTCGCACACGATCTTGGCCCCGTCGCCCCGTTCGATCTCGATGGCGTTGTAGATCCCGGGCATGTGGCCTGCCGAGAACTCGATGTCCACGACGGGACCAGTGATCTGGATCACCCGGCCCGTCCGGCTCCCGGCGGTCTTGCCGGCGGCTTTCTTGGGGGCGGCTTTCTTGGCGGCGGTCGCCATCGTCTTGTCGGTGCCTCCTGGTCTTGCCGCTAGCGCGCCTGAGCGCCCGAAGCGATTTCGATCAGCTCTCTGGTGATGGTGGCCTGGCGGGCCTTGTTGTAGCTCAGGGTCAGGTCGTCGATCAGCTCGTCGGCGTTCTCGGTGGCGTTCTTCATGGCCACCATCTGGGCCGAGAAGAAGCTGGCCGTGCCCTCCAGCGCGGTCTGGTAGAGCCTGGTGCCCAGGTAGCGCGGCAGCAGCTGGTCCAGGACCTTGCTGGGCGAGGGCTCGAAGATGAACTGCGAGCCGAGGATGCCCCGCGAGCCGGTAGCCGGCCTGACCGGAAGCAGCTGCACCCGGTCCGGCTTCTGGACGAGGGTCGAGACGAAGCTCGAGAAGATGACGTCCACCTGATTGTAGGTTCCCGACTCGTACTCGTCGGCGATGAGCCGGGCCAGCGGCAAGACGTCCTCGAAGCGTGGCCGGTCGCCGAAGGCGCTGAAGTGGGCGATGATCGGGACGCGGGCGCGGCGCATGGCGTCGCGGCCCTTGCGGCCGATGGTGATCATCTCCAACTCCCCCTCCGCCTCGACTATCTCGCTGGCGGCCAGCCGGATGACGTTGGAGGTGAGGGCGCCGGCCAGGCCGCGGTCGCTGGTAACCAGGACGATGAGGCGCTTGCCCTCGGGCCGGCGGCTCAGCAGCGGATGCTCGTCGCTGCCCATGACCGCCGCCAGGTTGCCGATGATCTCGTCCAGCAGGTCCGAGTACGGCCGGGCGGCCAGGGTCGAATCCTGGGCGCGCCGGAACTTGGACGCTGCCACGAACTGCATCGCCCGGGTGATCTGCCTGATGTTCCGGGAAGCGGTAATCCGCCTCCGGATGTCACGCTGGCTGGGCACGTCTCTCCATCATGCGAGGAAGGTCCGGCGGAACTCGTTGACGGCCTTCTCGAGCTCTTTGGCCGTCTTGTCGTCGAGATCCTTCGATGTCGCGATCTTGCGCAGGATCGGGGGGTAGTTGGCCTCGAGATGGCGTATGAACTGGGCATCGAAGTCGCGCACCCGGGGCGAAGGCACGTCGTCCAGGAAGCCCTTAGTGGCCACGTACAGGATGGCCACCTGCTGCTCCAGCGGGACCGGCCGGTACTGCGGCTGCTTGATCACCTCGGACAGCTTCTCGCCCCGGACGAGCTGGTCCCTGGTGGCCTTGTCCAGGTCGCTGGCGAACTGGGCGAAGGCGGCCAGGGAGCGGAACTGGGCCAGGTCCAGCTTGAGCGGCGCGGCGACCTTCTTCATGGCTTTGGTCTGGGCAGCCGAGCCCACTCTCGAAACCGAGATGCCGATGTTGAGCGCCGGTCGCTGGCCGGCGTTGAAAAGGTCCGTCTCCAGGAAGATCTGGCCGTCGGTGATCGAGATGACGTTGGTCGGGATGTAGGCCGAGACGTCGCCGGCCTGGGTCTCGATGATCGGCAGGGCGGTGAGCGTCCCGCCGCCGTTGTCGTCGTTCATTCGGGCGGCGCGCTCCAGAAGACGGCTGTGGAGGTAGAAGACGTCGCCCGGATAGGCCTCCCGGCCGGGCGGCCGGCGCAGCAACAGGCTCATCTCGCGATAGGCCCAGGCGTGCTTGGAGAGGTCATCGTAGACGCACAGGGCGTCCTTCACGGTCCGGCCGCCCAGCGTGACGCCGTCCTCCATGATCTCCTCGCCCATGGCGCAGCCGGCGTACGGGGCCAGGAACTGCAGGGCGGCCGATTCCGCCGCGCCGGCCACTACCACGATCGTGTGGTCCATGGCCCCGTGCTGCTCCAGGACGGCCACCACCTTGGCCACCGTGGAGAGCTTCTGGCCGATGGCGACGTAGATGCAGACCAGGCCCTGGCCCTTCTGGTTGATGATCGTGTCCACGGCCAGGGCGCTCTTGCCCGTCTGGCGGTCGCCGATGATCAGCTCGCGCTGGCCGCGCCCGATCGGGATCAGGGCGTCGATGGCCTTGATGCCGGTCTGGACCGGCGTGTCCACCTTCTGGCGGGTGATGACGCCGGGGGCGATGCGCTCGGCGGGCCGGGTCCGCGTCGTGGCGATGGGGCCCTTGTCGTCCAGCGGCCGTCCGAGCGGGTCCACCACGCGGCCCAGCAAGGCCTGGCCGACGGGAACCTCCACCACGCGCCCGGTGGTCTTGACAGTGTCGCCTTCCTTGATCGCGGTGGCATCGCCCAGGATGACCGCGCCAACGGTCTCCTCCTCCAGGTTCAGGGCGATGCCCATGATCCCGCCGGGGAACTCCAGCAGCTCCGAGGCCAGCGCGCCCGAGAGTCCGTAGATTCGGGCGATGCCGTCGCCGACCTCGACCACGGTGCCGACGGTTCGCGTCTCGGCGCCCTGATCGAAGGTCTCGATGGAGTTCCTGATGATGGTGACGATCTCGTCCGACCTGATGGTCATGCTTTCTCCGTTGGGCCGTCTGCGGCGGGCCCGGTGCGGCGGCGCTGCGGCTCCACGTCAGCTCGCTGGATTGGCCAGCCGCTCTTTCAGCCGCTCCAAGCGGCCCCGAACGCTGGCGTCGATGAGTTGGTCCCCGATTCTGACGGTCAGCCCGCCGATGAGCGACTCGTCCGTGGCCGTCGTCAGCTCGACCGGAGCTCCGGCGAGCTTCTCCACCCTGGCCTTGACCGCGACCGCGTCGCCGCCCGAGAGCGGAGCTGGAGTGGTCACGGTAGCCGCCACGATGCCCCGCGAGCGGCGGAGCAGGGCGTCGTACTCGACGGAGACGGCCGGCAGAAGGTAGAAGCGGCCGCGGCCCAGGAGGATCAGGCACAGGTTGAGGGCATAGGCGGAGACCCGCCCTCCGAGGGCCTTGCGCAGCGCCTCGCGCCGCACGGCCTCAGAGATGGCGGGGTTGTCAAGGTCGCGCGTGGCCTCCGGGTCGGCGGCCAGCGACGCCACGAACGCCAGGTCACGCTGCCAGGCTTCGACGGTGCCGTCGCGCTCGGCTAGCTGCCAGGCGGCTTCGGCGTAGCGCCGGCCGCTGCTCCGGCGGGGCATCAGTTGGGCCTCCCGGCCCGGCCGCCCATCTCTTCGTCGTCGGATTGCTTCAGGAAGTCCTCCACCAGGCGGCGCTGCCGGGCGCCGGTCATCGATTCGCCAACGACCTTGCCGGCGGCCGCCAGCGCCAGGTCCGCGACCTCAGCTCGCAACTCGGCCAGGGCGCGGTCGCGCTCCGCCGCGATCTCGGCCACGGCCCGCTCGCGCATCCTGCCCAGCTCCTCGCGCGTGGCCGCGATGTCCGCCTCTCGCAGATCCTGGGACGCCTTCTGGGCGGCGGTGACGATCAGCATGGCCTCACGCCGGGCGTCGCCGATAGAGCGGTCGCGCTCGACGGCGGCGGCGTCGCGCTCCTTGCGGGCCTGCTCCGCGTCCGCCAATCCCTGATCGATACGGGCCTTGCGCTGGGCCAGGATGTCCGAGATCGGGTCGAAGAACAACCGATAGAGGACAGCCAGGAAGACGAGGAAGTTCAGGGCCCCGACGATCACCCAGAATAGGTTGATCGAGAGACCCGAGGCCTCGCCACTTCCAGCGACCTCGGCCGCGGGCTGGATCGTGGTCGCGGCGCCGGCCGCCACGGCTCCGAGCAGATACACCAGATTGACTCCGTCCAGCAGCCGCTACTTGAGCGACAGCAATAGGCCGAGGACGATGGCCAGCACGCCCAGCCCTTCGGCGAAGCCCGCCAGGATGATTGCCAGACCACGAATCTGGCCGGCGGCGTCCGGGTTGCGCCCGATGGCGGCGCTGGACATGCCGCCCAGGATGCCGATGCCAATGCCGGGCCCGATGACGGCCAGGGCCGCGAGGCCGGCCCCGATGTATTCGTTGATCTGCATGGCCGGGTGATCTCCTTGCGCTGGACTGGTTCAGGCGGTAGTGGGCTTGGCGCTGGCGCCGCCGGGCACCTCGTTCTTCGCCGCATCGTGCGCAGCCGGCTCGTGCTCCTCGCCAGCGTGGCCTTCGACGGCGATCAGAATGAACATCAGGGTCAGGACCGAGAAGATAAGGGCCTGGATGACGTTGAGCAGGGACTCGAGACCCACCATGAAAGCCGGCACGACGGCGATCGTGAGGCCGGTGATGACGGCTATCGCGACCTCTCCGCCGTAGATGTTGCCGAAGAGTCGCATGGCCAGCGTCACGGGCTTCACGAACTCGAGGAACAGCTCCACGATCCCGACGTACATGGCCACCAGGCCGGTCGCGATCCCGTGCCGGAACTCCCCAATCGGGAAGAACTTGCCCAGATAGCCGCGCACGCCAAGGCGGTGGAAGCCCTCGCCCTCGAAGATGAGGAACGAGGTGAGAGCCAGGCCGACGGTGATGTTCACGTCGCTGGTGGGCGCCCGAAGGTCCTCGACGCGGCCGATGGGGGGCACGAGGCCGCTCCAGTTGCTGAACAGGATCAGCAGGAAGAAGGCGGCGAAGACAGGGTAGTAACGATGGGCTCCCTCGCCTCCGATGCCCACGGTGAAGTCGCGCCCGAACTCGTAGACCCACTCAACCGCGTTCTGCACTCTGCCGGGCGACGCCTTCATGCCGCGCGTGACGGCGAAAGCGAGCAGCAGGACCGTGCCCATGACCAGCCACATCGTCAGGATCGTCGAGCTGATGCTGGGGTGGAAGTAGAACATAGGTGTCGGGCCGCTCTCACCCGAAGGCGCCAGGTCCCAGACCACGGCCGGCGGGGGCAGTTCGACGATGCTCTCGATGTAGCAGGTCGGGTAGGAGCAAGGCTGGCCCTCCTGGCCGCCCTTGGGGAAGGGCGGGACGAGCTGGAGAGCCAGGAAGTCCAGCACGATGACGGCCGCGATCAGGAGCGCCAGGTTGCGAACGGTGTGGTGGCCGCCCTTGCGCTGCGCCCGGCCGGCGCTGCCCTTTCCTTCGCCTGTCGCGGCTGCAGCCGCTTCGGGATCGCTGCTCACTCCTGCTCCATTGCAGGCGGCCCGGGGGCCGCGTTCACTTCTTGTCTTCTTCATCGAGCTGGGCCAGGAACCGGGAGATGAACCGCCAGCCGGCGATCGCTCCCGTGGTGGTACCCAACCCGAAGCCGATCAGGGCGATGATCGGAGAGGTGCCCAGGCGCTCGTCGAGCCAGTCGCCCCCGAGCACGCCTGCCAGAACCGCGATCAGCAGTACGAAGCCGGTCTCTGAGAACAGGGCAACGTACGCCGACGCTTTCCCGAACTCGTCCATGGCACTCCCTGACGGGCGGCCTGAGTTTAGCAAGCGGCCCCCGACCGCGCCCATGCCCCCCTACCCGGACACACGGGCCGAGCCTCCCCTCCGAATCGGGACCGGGGCGGCTCCGGGCGGGCCTTCGGTCAAACCTCGCTACTCCTCCTGGAGACCAGGGACGGGGAAGCGGGAGCAGAGGTCGCGGACGATGGCGGCCAGCTTGGCCTGCTCGGACGGATCCGAACGGGTGACGATGGCGTTGACGATCGTCTCGCCGATGACCCTCATCTCCGGCTCGCGGAAGCCGCGACTGGTGGTCGCGGGGGTTCCGATGCGCAGGCCCGACGCCGTGTTGGGCGGGTTCTTGTCGAACGGGATGGCGTTCTTGTTGACCGTGATCCCGATCTCGTCCAGCAGGTGCTCGGCCTCCTTGCCGGTCACGCCGAACGGGGTGACGTCCATCAGCATCAGGTGGTTGTCCGTGCCGCCGGAGACGATTCGGGCGCCCTTGTCGGCCATGGTCGCCGCCAGCACCGCGGCGTTGGCGATCGTCTGACGTTGGTCCTCTCGGTACTCCTCGCTGTCGGCCAGGCGCAGGGCAACGGCCTTGGCGGCGATGACATGCATCAGCGGGCCACCCTGGACGCCTGGGAAGACGCTCTTGTCCACGGCCGCGGCGAGCGTCGTCTTCTCCAGCTTGGGGAAGTTGGCCTTCAGATCGGCCGGCAGGTCGGCCAGGCAGAAGACCAGGCCGCCGCGCGGGCCGCGCAGTGTCTTGTGTGTGGTGGTCGTGACGATGTCGGCGTGGCCGAAGGGCGTGGGATGCAGCCCGGCCGCGATGAGCCCGGCGATGTGGGCCATGTCCACGAACAGCAGGGCGCCGTTCTGGTGGGCGATCTTGCCCATCCGCTCGAAGTCGATCGTGCGGGGATAGGCGCTGGCGCCGGCGACGATCAGCTTGGGCTTGATCTCGGCCGCCTGGCGCTCGAGGGCGTCGTAGTCGATCTGCTCGGTCTCGGGGCCGACGCCGTAGGCGTGAACCTCGAACCAGCGGCCGCTGAAGTTGACCGGCGAGCCGTGAGTCAGGTGGCCGCCGTGGGCCAGGTTCATGCCCAAGATCCGGTCGCCGATCTCCAGGACGGAGAGATAGGCGGCCATGTTGGCCTGGGCGCCCGAATGAGCCTGGACGTTGACGTGCTCGGAGCCGGGGAAGAGAGCCAGGGCGCGCTCCTGGGCCAGGCGCTCGGCGACGTCCACGTACTCGCAGCCGCCGTAGTAGCGCTTGCCGGGCAAGCCTTCGGCGTACTTGTTGGTCAGGCACGAACCCTGCGCCTCCATGACGGCGGCGAAAGTGTAGTTCTCGCTGGCGATCAGCTCTATCTTCCAGCGCTGGCGGTCGGCCTCACCCTGGATGGCCGCCCACAGGTCCGGGTCGACTTCGGCCAGCCGGGACCAGGCGATCCCCTCTCGGCTCGCGATCGTCATCGGGCGCTCCTCGTGCTCGGTGCCCGTCAGGAACGCCGGACCGTCCTCCGAGCGTGCGAGACGGGAACGTCCCTATTGTGGGGGATGAGGGGCGGTCGCGTCCGGGCGGCGCGATCACAGCTCGACCGTCTGGCGCGCCCCGCCGCTGCTGGTGAACTCCGCCAAGGACCTGGGCCGTCGGAGACGGACCTCCGCCGCGCACTCGGCGTCGCCGTTGCGCCACGACATCTTCAGCCGGTCCGGGCCGGGCACCAACACCGTAGGTGGACCACGGATGGGGCCGGCGCAGGAAGATCCGGTCCAAGTCCGCCTCGGCGGGGAGGCCATCAGGCCAGATCTTGTCGAGGCTGTGCCCCGTCGGGTGCTCGCAACAACAAGGGAAGCGATGAGGGGCGTCGGAACGTCCGGCGGCGGTGCCTACTGGCGCGCGGCGGCCTCGATCTCCCCCTGGTCGATGGCCCCGACCCGCAGGACGCGGGGCTCGGGGCCCGAGCAATCCACGACCGTGGAGGGGACGCTGCCCCGCGCCGGGCCGCCGTCCAGGACCAGGGCCACGCGCTCGCCGAGCTGGGCGAGGACGCCGGCGGCGTCGCGGGCGTCGGGCTGGCCCGACAGGTTGGCAGAGGTGACCGGCAACGGGCCAAGGTCGCGGGCGAGGACGCGGGGGCAGTCGTGATCGGGCAGGCGAAGGCCGATCGTTCGAGCGCCGCCGGTGAGGACCGCGGGCAGGCTCGCCCCCGGGGCCTGTTCCAGGACGAGCGTCAGGCCGCCGGGCCAGAAGCGCTCGGCCAGGGCCCGAGCAGCCGGGGTGAGGACGCCGACGCCGGCCGCCTGCGCCAGGTCCGCCACCAGCAGCACGATGGCGCGATCCAGCGCCCGGTCCTTGGCCGCGAACAGCCGCTCCAGGCCGTCAGGCGCGTCCAGGGCCACTCCCACGCCGTAGACCGTGTCGGTGGGCATCGCCACCAGCTCGCCTCGTCGCAGCGCCTCCACGGCCGCGGCTCGCCCCGCGGTGCCGTCAGGGAGCAGCCGCGCGGTCATCGCCGCTCCACTTTGATCCCGCCCTGGAACATGCCGTCGGTCGCCGTGTCCGGCCCGGACCCGGGGACGGTCACTCCGGCTGGGTGCCCCGCGCCGCGCGCCGCCGGGGGGCGCCAGCCGCCAAGGGCGACACGCTCGATCACCTGAGCCGCCCCTTCCTCGTCCACTGCCGGGGCCACAAACCGGGCCACGGCCTGGACCGCTTCCGGTGCCGTGGGCATGGCCACCCCGTGGCCCACCTCGCGGATCATCTCCAGGTCGTTGAACTGGTCGCCGATGGCCAGGCACCGCCCCAGCGGCACCCCCAGCCGCCGCGCCAGCCAGCGCACCGCGCGTCCCTTCGAGACGCCCGGGGCCAGGAACTCGAGGAAGCGGGGATGGCTGAGGGTGACCTCGGCCCGGCCGGCGAAGCGGGCCCTGCCCTCCTCCATCACCTCCAGCTGGTGCTCGCCCTCGCCCAGAGCCACGACCTTCGTCACCGGGCGCTGGGCCCGGGCCATGATGTCGTCCACGATGCGCAGCCGGTCGCCGACGAAGGCCCGGTACTCCTCGATGCGCGTCTCCCGCGCCCCGACGATCATCCACTCCAGGTAGTTGAAGTGGGCCATCAGGTCGCGCTCGTGGCACCAGCGCACGATCTCCATCGTGACCGCCGGCGCCAGCGTGCGATGGTAGAGGAGCCGGCCCGGACGCTGCCACCCAGGCTCGGGCATGGAGCGCACCAGCGCCCCCTGCTGAGCCACGATCGGCCCGGTCAGGCCCAGCGTCTCGGCGAACGGCGTCGCCGAGGTAGCCATCCGGCCCGTGACCAGAGAGACGGCGATTCCCCGCCGCCGCGCTTCCGCGATCGTCTCCAGGGTTCGCCGGCCGATCACCAGGTCGTCGCCGACCAGCGTGCCGTCGATGTCCAGGGCGATCAGCTCGATCGGCAGCTCGGGCCTGGGTGAGTGGGGCATCAGCTGGCTCTCGGGAAGGCGGCCCGGGCCGCGCCCGCCGCCGTGCGCTCGATGTGGGCCAGGCGCGGCTTGCCTGAAAGGTCGTCCTGGATCCGGCACGTCCACTCCGCGCCCAGGTCGGCCACCAGGGCTTCCCCGACCGGCCCCTGGTCGAAGCCGATCTCCAGGAGGGCCGTCCCTTCGTCTGCCAGCGCCGAAGGCAAGGCGGCCACCAGCCGCCGGACGACGTCAAGTCCGTCCGGCCCGCCGTCCAGGGCCAGGCGCGGCTCGAAGGAGGCAGCTACCGGCAAGCCTTCGATAGCGCCCGAGGGTATGTAGGGCAGGTTGGCCAGGATCAGGTCGAGGGGGAGCTGGCCGGCCGGCAGCAGGTCTGCCTCGGCGAAGGCCACGTCTTCGGCGACCGCATGGCCGACGGCGTTCTCCTTCGCCAGGCTCAACGCTTGGGCAGAGCAGTCGGCCGCCAGGATCGAGACATCGGCCAGCATCCGCCGCCGCCGCAGGATCACCGCCAGGGCGATGGCCACCGCCCCCGAGCCTGTGCCCACGTCCACGACGCGCAGCCTGGGCGTCCCCTCCGGCCGCGGCGCCGAGAGCAGCCGCCAGGCCACCTCTCGCTCGGCCTCGCCGACAAGCAGCTCCGTCTCCGGCCGGGGAATGAGGGCCCGGGCATCGACCGAGAAGGCCAGGCCGTAGAACTCCTTCAGGCCGCGGATGTAGGCCACCGGCTCGCCGGCCTCGCGCCGCACCAGCGCCGCCTCGTAGGCCTTCGCCGCGTCGGCCCCGACCGGGGCCTCGGAGTGGGCGATCAAGGCCGTGCGTTCGGCGCCGACCGCCCAACCCAGCAGCAGCTCGGCGTCCAGGCGGGCGGATTCGGACCCGGCGGTGCGCAGGCGGGCGGCCCCCGAATCCAGCAGCTCAGCGACGCTAGCCATCCGGCGCCGGCTACCCGTTCGACCCTTCGGCCAGCTCGGCCAGCCGTTCGGCCTCGTAGGTGTTGCGGAGCGCGTCGATCAGCCTGTCCAGATCTCCGTCCATGACCCCGGGGAGGTTGTGCAGGTCCAGGCCGATGCGATGGTCTGTCAGCCGGTCCTGGGGAAAGTTGTAGGTCCGGATCTTCTCCGAGCGATCGCCGGAGCCCACCATTCCGCGCCGCATGGCCGACTCCGCCTCCGCCGCCTTGGCCCGCTCGCGTTCCATCAGCCGGCTGCGCAGGACGCTCATAGCCTTGGCCTTGTTCTTGATCTGGCTCTTTTCGTCCTGGATGGCGACGACGATGCCGCTCGGCAGGTGGGTGATGCGGACCGCCGAGTCGGTGGTGTTGACCGACTGCCCGCCGTGCCCCGTCGAGCGGTAGACGTCGACCCGCAGGTCCTTCTCGTCGATCTGGATGTCCACCTCTTCCGCCTCGGGCATGACGGCCACCGTGGCGGTGGAGGTGTGGATGCGCCCCGACGATTCGGTGACGGGGATGCGCTGGACGCGGTGCACACCGGCCTCGAACTTGAGGCGGCTGTAGGCGCCGTCGGCCGCGATCTCGACGATCGCCTCGCTGATGCCGCCGATGCCCGTCTCTCCGGAGCTCAGGATCTCGGAATGCATGCGGTGGCGCTCGGCGTAGCGCAGGTACATCCGCAGCAGTTCGGCCGCGAAGAGCTTGGCCTCCTCGCCGCCGGCGCCGGCCCGGATCTCCAGGATGACGTTCTTGTCGTCGGCCGGGTCGCGGGGCAGCAGCAGGACGCGCAGCTTGTCCACCAACTCGGCCTCGCGGGCCTCCAGGCTGCGGACCTCATCCTGAGCCAGCGAATGCATCTCCTCGTCGCCCGAATCCCGAAGCTCGCGCGCGCCGGCCAGCTCCTTGCGGGTGGCCTGCATCTCGCGCCAGGCCTTCACCACGGGCTCGAGCTGGCTCAGCTCCTTGCCCAGGCGTTTGATGGCCGCGGGATCGGAGGTGGTCTCGGGCTTGCCCAGCTCGGCGCCGATGGCTTCGTACTGGCTCTCGATCTCGATCAGCTTGGCGTCGATCATCGGCCGCTCTCGCCCGCGACACCCGGCGCCGCCGAGGCACCGCCGGCGTCCTCGGGCCGGAGCGGCCGGCACTCGAACACGGAGCTGCCGGCCGGGACCTCGTTGCCGTCGGCCAGGAGAGCCCTCTGGAGCGAGACGATTGCCACCTCGTTCATGTCCGGCGTGGGCTGGCGAGTGGTGATGCCCTGGACCCAGATGCCAGGTGACCACAGCCAGCGCACCAGGGCGCGGTTGCGATGGCGGGCACCGAACTGCAGCACCTCGTAGCTGACGGCGGCGATGACCGGCACCAGGGCCACGCGGGTGCCGATCAGCCACCAGGGAGGCCCGCTGCCGACCAGGGCGAAGACGACGATCGAGACTATCAGGACCACCACCAGGAACTCGGTCCCGCAGCGGGGATGGGCGGTGGGGTGCTGGCGGGCCGCGTCAGGGGTCAGCGGGCCGCCGGCCTCCAGGGCGTGGATGGCCTGATGCTCGGCCCCGTGGTACTGGAAGGTGCGCCGGATGTCGGCCGCCTGAGCGATCAGTATCAGGTAGGCGATGAAGATCACGACCCGGATCAGGCCCTCCGTCAGCTGAAAGGCCAGGCCTCTGTCGGCACCGCCCACGGCCAGCTGGGCCAGGAGGAGCGGCAGGAGGAAGAAGATCCCGATGCCCAGGAGCAGCGCCATGAACAGCATTCCGCCGACCGCCACCTGCCAGCCCTTGCCCAGGCTGGGGTCCTGCGGGGGGCCCTCGGGAGCGGCCGAGTCAGGGTCCGAGTAGGCGGCACAGGCCGGGACGAAGGGCGACCCGGCCAGTGCCAGCAGGCCGAGCATCGACCCCAGCATCGGCCCGGTTGGGCCGCTTCCCCCGGCAGCCCTGGACGAGCCCCGGCCGGCCTTCTCAGTCTCCTGGCGGCCCTCCTTCTCCGCCGCGGCGGCTTGCTCGGCGGCCATCTGCGCCTCGGCCTGGAGGGTTGCGGAACGGACCAGCCAGCGTGTGCCGGTCACCAGGGTGTCGTACAGGACGACCAGGCCGCGCATGAAGGGCAGCTTCATGGCGCGCCGGGCGCGCAGGCCCAGGTCCAGCCTCTCGGTGGCATAGAGGATCGAGCCGTCGGGGTGGCGCAGGGCTACAGCGAGGGCGGTCTTGCCGCGCATCAGGACGCCCTCGATCAGGGCCTGACCGCCGTAATGGAAGGTTGCCATGAGGAGAGTCTAGCGGCCGAGGCCGCCGGGAGCCGGCGGTCGTGCGGCAGGCTAGGCCCTCTGAGTGCGCTCCAGGCGGCGCTGGAAGCGCTCTACCTGGCCGGCGGTGTCGATGATCGTCTGCTTGCCGGTGAAGAAGGGGTGGCAGTTGCTGCAGACGTCGACTCGGAGCTCGCTGCGCGTGCTGCCCACCTCGAAGGTGGCCTTGCACGACGCGCACGTGACCGTGGCCTGCTGGTACTTAGGGTGTATGTCTGCCTTCATCTGCTCTCCCAGACGCCTTCCGAACGGTCTCCCGCCGGTGGTCGTCGGATGGGCGGCCGGCTGTCGCCGGCCGCGGATCGGGCCTGGCGAGCTACTCGCCCGCGGCGGCCTCGACGCGGATTCGCTTCTTGGTTCGGGTCTTGTGCTCGTAGTGGACGGTCCCGTCCACCGTGGCGAAGACCGTGTAGTCGTGGCCCAGCCCGGCGCCGGGGCCGGCCGCGAAGGTCATGCCGCGCTGCCGGACGATGATCGAGCCGGCGGTCACGAACTGGCCGTCGCCAGCCTTGCAGCCCAATCGCTGGCCGACGCTGTCGCGGCCGTTCTTCGAGCTCGAGCCTGCCTTCTTGTGGGCCATCTCTACTCTTCCTTCTTGGTTCGCTTGGCCGGAGCCTCACCCTCGGCCTCAGGGGCCTTCTCGGCCTCGGGGGCCTTCTCAGGCGTGGCGGCCTTCGGCGCTGCCTTGCCTGCGGCCTTGGGCGCGGCCTTGGGCGCGGCCTTGGCAGCCGGCTTCTCAGATGGCGCAGCGGCTCGCTTGGCGCGGGCCTTGAGCTTCGCGGCCAGGGCGGCGTCCTCTGCGGCCTGACGGCCGGCAGCCTTCTCGACGCGCTCGCGCTCGGCGGCAGCCTGGGCCTTGGCCTCCTTGGCCCGGGCCGCGGCCGACCTGGCGCCGAGCCGCACGTCGGTGATCTCGATGACCGTCAGCTCCTGGCGGTGGCCCTTCTTCACGCGCCGGCGCGCCTTGGGCCGGTACTTGAAGGAGATCAGCTTCTCGCCGCGATCCTGCCGCACGACGCGGGCATCTACGGCAGCGTCCTTGACGACCGGCTGGCCGACTACCGTCTTCTCGCCATCCGCGACCAGCAGGACGCGCTCGAGCTTGATCTCCTGGCCGGGCTCGGCATCGAGCAGCTCGACCTCGAGCTCGGTCCCGAGCTCGACTCTGTACTGCTTGCCGCCGGTCTCGATGACTGCGTACATTGGTCCTCGGATGGAGGGGCGACGCCCCTTCTGTGCAAGACACGAATACGCCCCCGGCCTGGCCGGGGCGCGAAGTGCGAGTTTACGGCTCAGGCCCGGTCGCGTCAACCGGCGCCTCGCCGTCCAGCCAGAGCCGCTCTCGCACCGGCCGGACCATCTCGAGCAAGGCGGCGGTGGCCGGTTCGATCGAGGGCGCGAACGTCCGCTCGGATGGCCGAACCTCGCCGTCCTCTTCGCCTTTCGGTTTCTCGGTCTCCTGCTGTTCGAAGGCCTCTACCCTCAGCCCCAGGTGGTCGGCCAGGGCGGCCACGACCTCCTCCGGTCGGCCGCTGCCCTGGCGCTGGCTGTGGCGCAGGCGCATCCAGATGCCGGCCGCGGGCTGCCCCCGATCCAGGCCCGCCGCTTCGGCCGCGCGCGTCTGGAGGGCCAGGAGCAACGGGCGCAGGTCGTAGGCGGTCACCTTCTTCTCCCGTCTCCGCTCGCGGGGCAGGCTCTCGGCACGGAGAAGGGCTTCGGCGGCCGGGTGCAGTCGATCCTCATCCACGCCGAGCAGGGTCAGGCGGTAGTCGGCCGCGACCAGCTCCGTCGCCAGGGCGGGCGCGCCCACCCACTCGTCGCGCAGGTCGATCAGCCGGAAGCCGCGAGGCATGCCGGCCTCGAGACAGCCTCGCATCTCGCGGCGCGTCAGGCGCCGGCTGACGAAGAGGTCGGCCAGCTCGTGCTCGGCCAGCATCCCCAGCGGCAGCGGAGCCGCGAACACCAGCCGGGGCCGGGGGCTGAAGCCCTCACTCATGGCGACCGGGACCTGGCCTCGCCTCATGGCTCGCTCCCAGAGATGGGACGCGTCAAGGTGGGACAGGTAGCGGGCCTCCTCGTCGCGGGCGAAGACCAGCCGCCAGCGCTGCTTCGACTCGCTCATGGCGTCCCGCCTCTGGATGGTTCGGACGCCGCCGTCCGCCCGGCAGCGCGTTTCGAAGGCAGCAGCCGCCGCGGGCCGTCCTCGCCCGTCCGACAGCGGAAGCCGGTCGCCTCGGCCACGCCGCACTCCGGACAAGCGCCCCAGTGGCAATCGGCCAGCGTCCGCTCCCGCATCGCCCGCTCGTAATCGCTCGCCAGGAACCCATCCGAGATGCCGCAGCTCAGGTGCCCCCAGGGCAGCGGCTCGTCGGGGGGTATGTCGCGCTGGGCGTACCAGGCCGGGTCCAGGCCCTCTTCGGCGAAGGCCTCCTGCCAGGCGTCGAAGCGGAAGTGCTCGTCCCAGGCGTCGAAGCGGGTGCCCTTCTGCCACGCCTTGCGAATGACGGCGGCCAGCCGCCTGTCGCCCCGGCCCAGCGCCGCCTCCAGGATGGAGATCCGTGGATCCGTCCAGCGCAGCTCCAGGCCCCGGCCATGGATCGCCTTGCGCAAAGCCGCGACCTTGGCACCGATCTCATCGGTCGAGTCCTGGCCGGCCCAGACGAAGGGCGTGGCCACCTTGGGCACGAAGGTGGAGATGCTGGCCTTCACGGTCGCCTTCGCTCCCAGGTGGTGCCGTCCCGCCTGCAGCGCCCGCCGGGAGATGCCGGCGATCGCCAGGACGTCGTCCATCGTCTCGCCGGGCAGGCCGATCATGAAGTAGAGCTTCAGAGAGTTCCAGCCGTTGCCGAAGACCAGGTCGGCGCAGCGCTCGATCTCCTCGTCGCTGACCCCTTTGTTGATCACATCGCGCAGCCGCTGGCTGCCGGCCTCCGGAGCCAGAGTGAAGCCGCCACGCCGGCCGCCCGGGGCAGCGGCATCGATCAGCTCCACGGTGAAGGCGTCGACGCGGGTGCTCGGCAGCGAGATCGTGACGTCCGGCCACCGGGCGCGCAAGGAGGAGGCGACCTCCTTGATGTACGTGTAGTCGGCGGCGGAGAGCGAAGTCAGCCCGAGCTCCTCGTAGCCGGTGGCGTCCAGGATCGCCCCGGCCGCCGCGACGGCCACCTGCGGGTCGCGCTCGCGCACGGGGCGGTAGCTCATGCCGGCCTGGCAGAAACGGCAGCCTCGGGTGCAGCCCCGCATGACCTCGAGCTGGGCCCGATCGAAGACGATGGCCAGGTTGGGGACGAGCTGACGGATGCCGCGGACGCTGGTCTCGAAGTCGGCGGCGATGCGAGCGACGACCCGAGACGGCGCGGCCGGGTCCAGCGCCTCCAGCCCAGCGAGGGCGCCGCCCGGCGCATAGCTGGGCCGGTAGAACGAGGGAACGTAGACGCCGGGGATTCGGGCCAGGGCGCGGAGGGCCTCCGTGCGCCGCGGACCCGGGCCGCTCGACTTCCTGCCCCTGCCTGCCGGGGTTCGGTCCGGCCGCCGGTGCCAGCCCAGCCCTTCCAGGACGTCGCTGATCTCGAGCACCACGTCCTCACCCTCGCCCAGGACGACGGCATCCAGGAAATCCGCCACCGGCTCGGGGTTCAGGACGCACGAGCCACCGGCGATCACAAGCGGTTCGGCGTCCGTTCTCGCCGCCGCGTCGAGCGCCAGCCCGCCCAGCTGCAGCATGTCCAGCAGATTGGTGTAGGTCAGCTCGTAGCCCAGGCTGACGCCCAGCACGTCGAACTCGCGCAGCGGCCGCCGCGTCTCGATGCTCCACAGCGGCAGGCCGTCCGAGCGGAGGCGAGCCTGGAAGTCCACGCCGGGCGCATAGCAGCGCTCGGCCAGCCGGTCGGGCCGGTCGTTCAGGACCTCGTACAGGATGCGCAGCCCCAGGTTGCTCATCCCGATCTCATACAGGTCCGGGTAGGCCAGGCACCACTTCAGGGGGATCGAAGCCCAATCCTTGACGGCCGAGTTCCACTCGCCGCCGGCGTATCGACCGGGCTTGCGGACGTGCCTCAGCACTCGCTCGACGGCGAGCGGCGAAACCGGCGGCGGGGCGTGATGGGGGCCCGGCACGGTCTCGCGCGGCACACTCGAGCCTGCCTTCTCCGGGCCGGCCTGGCTCGTGTCCACGCGGTCGTGCATATCGCCGGTACCCGCGCTACCAGGCGGGCGGCTCCCGTCTCAGGTTGGCGCTCTGGACCAACCCAAGGCCGCCCATGAGGCTCACCAGCGAGGCGCCGCCGTAGGTCACGAAGGGGAGGGGGATGCCGGTGATCGGCATCAGGCCGATGACCATCCCGACGTTGACCACGACCTGGAACAGGATCATCGAGGCCAGGCCGCAGCCCAGCAACATCGCAAAGGCGTCGTTCGCCCGCCAGGCAGAAACCAGCAGCCGCCACAGCAAAGCCACGAACAGGGCCAGCACGACCATGCTGCCCAGGAAGCCCATCTCCTCGGCCAGCACTCCCCAGACGAAGTCGGTGCTGCCGACCGGCAGGTGAGTCGTCCCGTTGGTCAGCCCCTTGCCCCAGGGCCCGCCCGAGGTCACGGCCCTCTCGGCCTGGAGGAGCTGGTAGCCGCTGCCGCGCGGGTCGCCGCCGGGGTTGATCAGGGCCATCAGCCGGGCCTGCTGGTATGGGCGCAACACGAAGGCCCAGACCAGAGGCAGGCTGGCCGCGACGGCGATCGTCAACGATCCGAGCCACTTCAACGAGGCGCCCGACATGAAGAGGATGCCCGCCAGCGTGCCCACCATCACCAGCGACGAGCCGAGGTCCGGCTGGAGCATGACCAGGACCCAGGGTGGGAGGAGGATCGCCACCGCACCTACAACCGTCCAGGCCGACTTGATGCGGCTCTGGCGGTGAGCCAGGAAGGAGGCGAAGACGATGATCATCAGGATCTTGGCCAGCTCGCTGAACTGGATCTGGAAGCCCGCGTCTTGAGGGCCGATCACGATCCAGCGTGAGGAGGTCCCCGCGTCACCGGTGTTGATGCCGAAACGGAGGGTCAGAAGGAGCAGCCCGATGTTGACCAGGTAGACGGGCCAGGCGAAGGTCCGGAGCCACTTGTAGTCGACAAGTGTCGCGGTCAGGAAGACGACGCCGGCTATGACGGCCCACAGGAGGCCGCGCACGAAGGGCGACCCGGGCGAGAACGTGGTGTGGGTCGCGCCAACGCTGTTGCTGTAGGACATGGCCAGGCCGAAGCAGGTGAGGAGGACCGCGTATGTCGTCAGCTGCAGGTCGTACAGGCGCCACGACATCGGCGCGGACCTGGTGGCCCAGGACCGCAGTCTCATCGGCTCCGAACGGAACAAGCTCATGACCGGCTTCGCATCAGTAGTTGTTGGCCGAACCGTAGTAGTTGGTGACTTTGAAGGCCCAGGCGTTGAGGTGCCAGGGGTAGTACGCGTCGGTCGGGTAGCGGGTGCCCCTGATGTTGAAGTGGAGCATGAAGTAGTACTTAACGATCTCGGTGGCGATGTTGCCCCAGGTCCTGGCGCCGGGAACGAAGGCCAGCACGGCCAGCTCGGAGTCCGGCTGAGAGAAGTTGCCGTTGACGGGGTCCTTGGGCACGTAGCCCACGAACCACTCGTGGTAGGGCAGCCGGCCTTGGGGGTCGGGGTCGCCGTACTCGGCGGTCCCCGTCTTGCCGGCCACGATGATCGGCAGGTCGACGAGATTGTAGGTGTGGCGGCTGGTCACCACTTCGCGGGTCGCCTGGCGGATCACGCGCAGCGTCTCGGGTGTAGCGGGCAGCTTGTGGATCAGCTCCGGCTCGATCTCGGTCACGGTGCCGTCCGGGTGGGTGATCGAGCTCACCAGGCGCGGTTGCCACAGGTTGCCGCCGTTGGCCAGAGCGCAGTAGGCGTTGAGCATCTGCAGGGGCGTCGCGGCGTCGTAGCCCTGGCCGATGCCGGCCTGGATGGTCTCGCCCTGGTACATAGGCTGGCCGAAGGTCACCTGCTTCCACTGCTCGTCGGGCACGATGCCTCGGGCTTCGTTGGGGAAGTCGACGCCTGTGCGCTCGCCGAAGCCGTACTGGTGGGCCCAGTAGGTCAGGCTGTCCAGGCCAAGCATGTCGGTCAGGTGGTAGAAGTAGATGTCGCTCGAGTGGGCCATTCCCGAGTAGATGTTCACCTTGCCCCAGCCCACTTTGTTCCACTCCCAGTACTTGTCGGGCCCGATCTGCCAGTAGGGGACCGACTCGATCTGGGTCTCGGGAGTGATCACCCCCTCCTGCAGCCCACCTGTGGCCGCCACGAGCTTGTAGGTCGAGCCGGGCGCGTATCGAGCCTGGATGGCCTTGTTCACCATCGGGCCGGTAGGGTCGTTCAGGAGAGCCTGGTACTCGGCCTCCGTGATCCCGGCCGCGAAGACGTTGTCGTCGTAGCCGGGCAGGCTGACCATGGCCAGGATCGAGCCGTCCTGGGGGTTCATGACGATGATCACGCCCTCCTTGAGGGCTCTGGGGCGCACACTGTCCAGACCGTACTTGAGCGCCTTGTAGGCCAGCGACTGCTCGCGAGGGTCTATCGTCAGGGTCAAGGAGGAGCCGGCCACCGGGGCCGTCACCGTCGACATCAGACCGGGGATAGGACGGCCCTCGGTGTCCAGAGCCACCTTGGCCTGACCGTAGGTGCCTCGCAGCTCGTCCTCGTACCACTGCTCCAGCCCGGCCAGGCCGATGATGTCAGTTTCGGTGTAGCCGGCCGCGGCCTGCTCAGGGGAGATCTCGGTCGGATGGCCTGTGTACCCGATCAGCTGACCGTAGAGCAGCCCGCTTGTGTACTGGCGGAGGTCCTGGACTACGACGTCCACTCCGGGCAAGGAATCCGTGTTCTCGGCGATCACCCGGGCGACGTCGGCCGGGACATGGTCTGCGATCGTGACCGGGTCGAACATCGATCCGGTGTGCGAGTCGATCGCCTGATCGATCGCCAGAGGCGTCACGTTCAGGAGAACGGACAGGCGCTGGACAACGGTGGCCTTGTCGGACAGATACAGGGCACTGGGGATCACCCGCACCAGGTAGTTGGGCAGGTTCGTGACCAGGGCGTTGCCGGCCGCATCGAATATCAGGCCCCTGCTCGCCGGCAGCGGCACGTCCTCCGAGGGATTGCCCTCCTCCACCTCGTACGAGACCGGCTCCTGCACCAGCTGGAGGTAGGCCATCCGCATCGAGAGGGCGGTCACCGAGACGGCCACCACCAGGGCGAAGGCCCCGAACCGATAAGCGTTCCGGGTCCCGAGCGTGCGGGGCAGGGTGTATCCGTTCATGGTCCTCTACCAGCTGCGGCGCGCCCGGAGCTCCCACCAGCGGCGGACGGCGCCGATGAGAGGAGCGAGCAGCATCGCGGCCACGGCGTTCACCACGACCGCTGCCAGAAGGTACGAGAAGCGGAGCGAAGGCGCAGGCGGCCGCAGGAGGCCGGTGGTGATGGTGGTGAGGGTGATGAAGACGAGAGTGAAGACAGCGACCCCAACGAGCGACCGAGCGACCCTCACGCGGGCCAGCATCGGGCTGATCGCCTCGGTCAGGCCCACGACCGCAAGCAGGCTGAACACGGTCGTGCCCAGAGGCCGAAAGGCCAGCAGGTCGAGGAACAGACCGCCGACGAAAGCCCAGACCATGCCTTCTTCGAAGCCGACGACAAGCGTCAGGAGGACCGCCAACACAAGCACGAACTGCGGATGCGCGTCGCCGACATCGATGCGGGCCGCGACAGTCAGTTCGACGATGGCGGCGATGGCCGCAGCCACCGCGGCGAATATGGGACCCATTGAGGCCTGTCTAGCGGAGGTGGTTGGTCGCGTCCCGCCGGCCCGGATGCCGCGCGGCGGGGATGCCCGCCGGGGGCGAGGACGACGCGCCGGAGTATAGGCCTGGAACCCGGGGCCGACAAACGCTCGCCCCGACCGCCGCCGCGGTGCCGGAGCCTGAGAGACGGCGCGCAGGCGCGCCGGGCAAACGGGGAAGGCGCAGGGCCCGTTTCACGTGCAACGACCGGGCGCGGACGGCGCCTGCGTCGCATGGGTCCACGCGGGGTGCGGCCGACGCCGGGCCCCGCGGGGCGACTTCAGACGTCTGGGGGTGGTGCGTGTAGGCACCGCCCGGTCGGCCTTCGATGCCAGTGAACGCCGCGGTTTCACGTGCAACATCCCGCATGAGTAAGGCGTATCCGCGCGCGCGTGGGCCGACTTGGACCTCGCTTCCTGGAGTCCGAAGGACGATCTCTCGCACTGCCGGAGAGCCGAACGGCGTCATGCATTCGCACGAGAGCGACGGCTGAGTCGTAGTTGATCTGAAGTAGATCGGCTCCTGGTAACGTCTCCAGGCCGTTCCGAGCAGCCATTCGGCGGCTCGCGGATAGGCCGTCAGGGCTGTTCACAGCCGTTCTGCCGCGCCCGAGAATGAGCCCCGAATGCTAGAATTCGAGCGTGCCGACCACCGAAATGGGGACCTGAGTGGGCCAGATCATCGCCTGCGCTAACCAGAAGGGCGGCGTCGGCAAGACCACGACCGTAGTCAACCTGGCTACATACCTCGCGCTCGCGGGCGATTCCGTGCTCGTAATCGACCTGGACCCCCAGGGCAACGCCACGAGCGGCTTCGGAATGGACCGCAGCGAGGTCGGCCGATCGATCTACGAGGCCATCATCGAGGACGCCACGATCTCCGACCTGGTGATCTCCACGACGATCGCCAACCTCTCGATCATCCCTTCCTCCATCTCGCTGGCCGGCGCGGAAGTCGAACTCGCGCCCCTTCCTCAGCGTGAGCGCAGGCTGGCCCGGGTACTCACCGACCTGACCAGTTCCTACGACTACTTGATCCTCGATTGCCCGCCCTCGCTGGGATTGCTGACGGTCAACGCGCTCACCGCGGCCGATGCCGTGGTCATTCCGATCCAGTGCGAGTACTACGCCCTGGAGGGGCTCTCACAGCTCATCGCGACCATCAACCTCGTCCGCAACCACCTCAATCCGGACCTGGCGATCAAGGGCGTCGTCCTGACCATGTTCGACCCGCGCACCAATCTGTCGACAGAAGTCGACGCCGAGGTCCGCAAGTACCTGGGCGCTGCCGTCTTCGACACGATCATCCCAAGAAGCGTGCGACTCTCCGAAGCCCCCAGCTACGGGCTTCCCATCGCCCTCTATCGGCCCGACTCACGCGGGGCCGAAGCCTACGCCTCGCTCGCCGTGGAGTTGCGGGCTCGAGACGGCCGTCCCGATCATCCCGAGCTGGCGCGCATGGCCGGCGCCGGAGGCTCGGGCGACAAGCCCAGCGATCCGGTCGAAGAGGTCGGGGGCGCAACGTGACTGGCCCTCGGCCGGAACGCCACACCGGCCTGGGGAGGGGCCTGGGCGCTCTGATCCCGCAGACCAACCCGGTCGGTGCGGCTCCCGTCGAGATCCCCATCTCGCGTATCACCGGCAACCCCTACCAGCCGCGCCAGCGCGTCGAGCAGCTCGCCCTCGAGCATCTGGCGGAGAGCATTGGCGTTCACGGCGTCCTGCAGCCGGTGATCGTCACCGAGAGCTTCGACGGCTACCAGCTCGTCGCGGGTGAGCGGCGTGTCCGAGCGGCGCAGATGGCCGGCCTGGACCACGTGCCGGCGATCGTCCGCCAGCTGACCGCGCGCGACCAGCTGGCCGTGGCCATCGTCGAGAACATACAGCGCTCCGACCTGAACGCCATCGAGGAGGCTCACGCCTACCGTCAGCTGGCGGACGAGTTCAACCTCACCCAGGACGAGATCGCCACCCGGGTCGGCAGGGCCCGCTCGACAGTCGCCAACACCCTAAGGTTGCTGGAACTGGATGCGACCGTCCAGAACGCCCTCAGCGAGGGCCAAATCAGCGAAGGCCACGCCCGCCCCCTCATTGGCACAGCGGCCGGCGTCCAGCGCCAGATCGTGGACGCAATCGTGGCCCGCAATCTCTCCGTCCGCCAGACGGAAGAGCTGGTCCGCCGGCTGCGCGAGAAGCCGTCGGCCAAGAACAAGCCGTCGGCCCTCCGCGACGGCGAGATGGAGCGCCTGGAGGAAGATCTCCGCCGGGCCCTCGGGACGAAGGTCTCGCTGGCCAGGTCTCGCAAGGGTGGCCGCATCGTCATCGAGTACTACAGCGACGAGGAGTTCTCGCGGCTGTTCGACCGTCTCACCGGAGGAAGCGCTTGACCGAGGAAACCCAGCAGCGACCGGCCGACGCTAGGGCTGGCGCAGCGTCGACCGCCCGTCCTCGCCGGGCCCGGAAGGCCGCCGGCAGCGACTACAACGCAGAGAGCATCCAGGTCCTTGAAGGGCTCGATCCGGTTCGGCGCCGGCCGGGTATGTACATCGGCTCGACAGATGCCCGGGGTCTGCACCACCTCGTCTGGGAGGTGGTCGACAACTCGATCGACGAGGCCATGGCCGGTCACGCCACGCACGTCGAGGTCCGCGTCCTGGAGGACGGCTCCCTCCGGGTCACCGACGACGGCCGCGGCGTCCCCGTCGGCCGCCACTCGTCCGGTCCCGACGCCCTCGAGGTCGTCCACACCAAGCTCCACGCCGGCGGCAAGTTCGGCGGGAGCGGCTACAAGGTCTCGGGCGGTCTTCACGGCGTGGGCGTCAGCGTCGTCAACGCCCTGTCCGAATGGATGCGCGTCGAATCGGCCCGCGACGGCTTCATCTGGGCCCAGGAGTACGCCCGCGGTAACCCCACCACCCGCGTCCGCAAGATCGGCCCTCAGGCCGGTCGCCGGGGCACAACCACCGTCTTCAAGCCCGATCCCACCGTCTTCGAGACTATCGACTTCTCGTTCGACGCCATCGCCCAGCGCCTCCGCGAGTCGGCCTACCTCAACAAGGGCCTCTGGATCCGCCTTGTAGACGACCGATCCGACCGTGAACGTTCGTTCTATTTCGAGGGCGGGCTCATCTCTTTCGTCCGCCACCTCAACAAGAACAAGGGTGCCCTCCACGCCCGCCCGATGTACGTCGAGCGCCGCGACGGGACTACCGCGATCGAGGTAGCCCTTCAGTACAACGACTCCTACCAGGAGAACGTCTTCGCCTTCGCCAACAACATCAACACCGTCGACGGCGGCACGCACCTCACCGGGTTCCGGGCAGCCCTCACCCGGTCCCTGAACGACTACGCTCGGCGGGCGGGCATCCTGAAGGACGCCGACGCCAACCTCTCGGGCGACGACGTCCGGGAAGGCCTGACGGCCGTCATCAGCGTCAAGCTCGTCGAGCCCCAGTTCGAGGGTCAGACCAAGGCCAAGCTCGGCAACGCCGAGGTCAAGGGCCAGGTGGAAGCGGCCGTGGCCGAGGGGATCGGCCAGTACCTGGACGAGAACCCCAGCGACGGGCGGCGCATCATCGAGAAGTCGCTCACCGCGGCACGCGCCCGAGAAGCCGCCCGCAAGGCCCGCGACCTGGTTATCCGCAAGGGGGCGCTGGAAGGCATGTCCCTGCCGGGCAAGCTGGCCGACTGCCAGGAGCGCGACCCCGCCAAGAGCGAGCTCTACATAGTCGAGGGCGATTCGGCCGGCGGCTCGGCGAAGCAAGGCCGCGATCGTCGCTTCCAGGCGATCCTGCCCCTGCGAGGCAAGCTCCTGAACGTGGAGAAGGCGCGCCTGGACAAGATCGTCTCGAGCGAGAACATTCGGCCGCTCGTGATCGCCCTGGGCGCCGGCATCGGCGACTCGCTGGATCTCAGCAAGCTGCGCTACCACCGGATCATCATCATGACCGACGCCGATGTGGACGGCGCGCACATCCGGACGCTGCTGCTGACCTTCTTCTTCAGGCACATGCCGCAGGTCATCGAGAACGGCTATCTCTTCATCGCCCAGCCGCCCCTCTTCCGCGTCACCACCGGGAAGCAGACGCACTATGCCCAGTCCGAGGCCGAGCGTGATGCAATCGTCACCAAGCTGGCCGTCAAGAACGTCACCGTCCAGCGCTTCAAGGGCCTGGGCGAGATGAATGCCGACCAGCTCTGGGAAACGACGATGAACCCCGAGAGCCGAACCCTGCTGCGGGCCGAGGTGGACGACGCGGCCGAAGCGGACGCCATCTTCACCATGCTGATGGGCGAGCGAGTCGAGCCGCGCAAGGACTTCATCAAGTCCGAGGCCCGAAAGGTGCAGAACCTCGATGTCTGAGCGCGACGCGCCCGCACCCGAGAAGAGCGGCGGCGCGATCCTCAGCCTCGAGGACTTCAGCATCCGGCCCCACAACTGCTTCGCCTGCGGTGAGCTCAACGAGATCGGCCTGCACCTGCAGCTCAACTTCGAACCCGACAGCTGTTGGACGGAGCTCAGGCTGGACGGCCGCTACGAGGGTTGGGAGGGCGTAATCCACGGCGGCATCCTGTGCACGATCCTGGACGAGATCATGGGCTGGTCGCTGATCGCCCGCGACAGCTGGGGAGTGACCGCTCGCCTCAGCATCCAGTTCCGCAGGCCCGCCCAAGTCGGCCACACGATCCGCGCCGAAGGCTGGGTCACCGAAGTCCGACGCCGCATCCAGACCACGGCCGGCCGCATCGTCGACGTGACCACGGGCGAGGAGCTGGCGACCGCCGAGGCCACCTACGTGGCAGCTTCCGAGGAACGGAAGCGGGAGCTCAAGGAGCGCTACGGCTACGAGGCCCTGCCGACGTCCGCCGCACAGGCCTCGGGCGAGGGAGGGGCCGGCTCGTGAGCCCCGCACCCGTCTCCGCGACCACCGTCGCCGCCAACCGCTTCGTGGCCGAGCACCTCGACGAGGCGCGCTCGCTGGGCGAGCGCCTGCCCGCCCTGGTCGGCGACCCGCGGGCCTTTGCCGCCACCCTGGGGAGTGGCTACGCGTCGCTAGGCGACCCGGTCTACGTCACCGGCGTTAGGTCCGTGACACCCGGCTTGGGCCCCATCTTCGGCGTGCGTCAACCGCTCATGCAGACGGCCCATCGAGCCTTCAGCAGAGGTTCCAAGCGAGCCCCCGCCGCGGCCCAGCTGGACTGCGTGGCGCAGCTGTTTCACGAGGAACATCGCGAGCTGCGCTGGTTCGCCATCTGGATGCTGGGGCGTCTGCTAGCCGACGAGCCGGACCGGGTCTGGGGGCTCCTCCGCGAGGGCGCGACCCGAGCCGACGAGTGGATCACCGTCGACACCCTGGCCCATCCCTGGGGTGATGGGATCCTGGCCGACCCGGCCCGCTGGGACGAGCTGGAGCGCCTGCTGGCATCCCCGTCACGCTGGGAGCGCCGGCTGGTGGGCTCGACCGTGGCCACCATGCCGCACAAGCGAGCCGGCAAGGTGCAGGGGCCTGTCATCCGGGACCGCGGCCTGGCCCTGATGGGCCGCCTCATCGGCGATGCCGAACCCGACGTGCAGAAGGCTCTGTCCTGGGCCCTCCGCAGCCTGGCCGACGTCGATCGGCCCGCCGCGACGGCTTTCCTGGACCAGGAGGCCCGCACCGCCCGCGCCTCGGCCGACGGCAACCGGGCCTGGGTCATCCGCGATACATTCAACAAGCTGGCGGCCGCCGATGCCGCCCGCCTCCGCACCGAGCTGGACGGAATACGCCGCCGCCCGGGCGCGCCCTCTACCTCTCTCGCGGCCGCCTCGGCGGCATCGGCCGCCCACACCGCCCGCAGGAGTAGCGCACCGTGATCGACGACCTGGGCAAAGTCAGAACCATCCGCATCGAGGACGAGATGCGGACGAGCTACCTCGACTACGCCATGAGCGTCATCGTGGCCCGCGCCCTGCCCGACGTCCGCGACGGCCTCAAGCCGGTCCATCGCCGCATCCTCTACACCATGGGCGAGATGGGCCTCTCGTCCAGTTCGGCCTATCGGAAGTGCGCTGCCATCGTCGGCGAGGTGATGGGCAAGTACCACCCCCACGGCGACATGGCCCTCTACGACGCCCTGGTGCGCCTGGCCCAGGATTTCTCGATGCGCTACCCCCTCGTCGACGGCCAGGGCAACTTCGGCTCGATAGACGGCGACAGCGCGGCGGCCATGCGCTACACCGAGGCTCGCCTGGCGGCCATCGCCTCCGAGATGCTGGCCGACATCGACAAGAACACGGTCGACTTCAGCGAGAACTACGACGGCACCCAGAAGGAGCCCGAGGTCCTGCCGGCCAAACTGCCGAACCTGCTGGTCAACGGCTCGGCCGGCATCGCCGTGGGCATGGCAACC
The DNA here is from genome assembly GCA_034430475.1 of Chloroflexota bacterium. Classification (GTDB taxonomy): domain Bacteria; phylum Chloroflexota; class Limnocylindria; order Limnocylindrales; family CSP1-4; genus Fen-1039. The sequence goes on from DAOUEA010000100.1 coordinate 41,136, forward strand.
AACATCCCGCCGCACCACCTGGGCGAGGTCTGCGACGCCGCCGTACACCTGATCAACGATCCGGAGCTCACCTCGGACGATCTCTGCCGCTACATCCACGGGCCGGACTTCCCGACCGGGGGGACCATCTTCCGCTTCGAGACTCGCCGCAACTCCATCACCGGCGAGAACGAGACGGTGGACGCCATTCGCGAGATGTACGCCCACGGCCGCGGGCGGGTCGTCGTCCGGGCCCAGGTCGCCTTCGAGGAGACCCGCCAGGGCCGCATCTCGATCATCGTCACCGAGCTGCCGTACATGGTCAACAAGGCCGCCCTGTTGGAGAAGATCGCCGATCTCGTCGGCTCCAAGAGGATCGAGGGCATCGCCGACCTGCGCGACGAGTCGGACCGGGACGGCATGCGGATCTTCATCGAGGTCAAGCGCGACGCCGACCCCCACCGAGTGCTGAACAACCTGTTCAAGCACACCGCGATGCAGATCGCCTTCAACCTCAACATGCTGGCCCTGGTCGATGGCCAGCCGCAGACGCTACCTCTGAAGGCGGTCCTCCAGCACTACATCGACTACCGCCGCGAGACCGTCCGTCGCCGGACCGAGTTCGACCTGGAGAAGGCTCGCGCCCGGGCCCACATCCTGGAAGGCCTCAAGATCGCGCTCGACCACCTGGACGCCGTCATCAAGACCATTCGCGAGTCGGCGGACGTGGACACCGCCCGAGCCAACCTGATGACGGGCTTCAAGCTGACCGAGATCCAGGCCCAGGCCATCCTCGACATGCGCCTGGCCCGGCTGGCCGCCCTCGAGCGCAAGAAGGTCGAGGACGAGTACCTGGCGATCATCCAGCTCATCGCCGAGCTGGAGGACATCCTGGCCAACCCCAGCCGCATCCTGGCCGTCATCCGCGACGAGCTGGGCGCGCTCAAGAACAAGTACGCCGGCCAGCGCCGCACCCGCATCGCCGACGACTCGAGCCGCGAGATGACCGACGAGGACCTCATCGCGGACGAGGACGTGGTCATCACCATCAGCCGCCGCGGCTACATCAAGCGCCAGCCTGTGGCGACCTACCGCCGTCAGGGCCGAGGCGGGAAGGGGATCATCGGCCACGTAACCCGCGAGGAGGACGCGGTCGAGCATCTCCTCGTCGCCAACACCCACGACTGGGCGCTCTTCTTCACCAACCGCGGCCGCGTCTTCTCGGCCAAGGTCCACACCATCCCCGACGCCAGCCGCCAGGCCAAGGGCATGGCCATCATCAACCTGCCCGGCGTCCAGGTCGAGCCGGGCGAAGTGCCCATGGCGACTATCACCCTGCCCGACTTCAGCGCCGGCAGCTTCCTGGTTATGGCCACTCGCAACGGCATCGTCAAGAAGACCCCGCTCGAGCAGTTCGAGAAGGTCCGCAGCAGCGGCATCATCGCCATCACCATCGCCCCCGACGACGAGCTGGCCTGGGTAGACGTGGCCACCGGCCAGAACGACATCATCATCGCCACAGCCCAGGGCAAGATCGCCCGCTTCCCCGAGAAAGAGGTGCGGCCGATGGGCCGGCCCGCCGCGGGCGTCATCGGCATCCGCCTGGCCAGCGCCACTGACCACGTGGTCGGCATGAGCGTTGTCCAGCTCAACGCGGATCTGCTGGTCCTGACCGAGACCGGCTATGGCAAACGAGTCTCGCTGACCGAGTTCCGCCCGATGCACCGCGGCAGCCAGGGCGTGCGGCTCATCTCCCTGGAGGGGCGCAAGACCGGCGAGGTGGCGGCCGTCCAGCAGGTCACGGAGATGGACGAGGAGCTGCTCCTCATCAGTGCCGCCGGCCAGGTCGTCCGGACCGAGACCAACTCCATCAACCGCTATTCCGCGTCGGCCCGAGGCGTCATCGTGATGCGCCTCAACGAGGGCGACAAGGTCGTGGGCATCTCCGCCTTCCGATCCGGCCTGGCACAACGGGACGGCATGGCGGACAATGGCGAGGCGGACGGCAAACCACCTGCACCCACTCGCGGAGGGAAGAGGTGAGCGGCAGCAGCAGCCTGCAGGCAGCCATCAGAGACGACCAGTTCGACGTCTACACCGGGAACGCCAACCCGGAGTTGGCCCGCAACATCTGCCGCTACCTGAACAAGGACCTGGGCCGGGTCGAGGTCTTCGAGTTCGCCAACGAGAACATCTTCGTCCGCATCGTCGACAACGCCCGGGAGAAGGACGTCTTCCTCATCCAGCCCACCTCGCGGCCCGTCAACAAGTCGATCATGGAGCTGCTGATCATGATCGACGCCTTCAAGCGCGCCAGCGCCGGGCGGATCACGGCCGTCGTCCCGTACTACGCCTACGGCCGTTCGGACAAGAAGGACCAGCCGCGGGTGCCGATCACGGCCCGCCTGATCGCCGACATGATCACCGTCGCCGGCGCCAACAGGCTGTTGACGGTGGACCTCCACCAGGGCCAGATCCAGGGCTTCTTCAACATCCCCGTCGATGAGCTGACCGCCGTCCACCTGCTCTCGGGCCACTTCCGGCAGAAGGAGATCCCCAACCCGGTGGTGGTGACCGACCTGGGTTTCGCCAAGCGAGCCCGGACCTTCGCCGAGCTGCTCGACGCGCCGCTGGCCATCGTGGAGAAACGGCGCACCGGGAACGACGACCGGGCCGAGGTGCTCAATGTGATCGGCGACGTTCGCGGCAAGCGGGCCATCATCGTCGACGACGAGATCGACACGGCCGGGACGCTGACCCAGATCGTCTCCGCACTGGAGAGAGAGGGCGTGACGGAGCAGTACGCCTGCGCCACCCACGCCGTCCTGTCGGATCCCGCCGCGGAGCGCATCGCCGACTCGACCCTGCGCGAGATTGTCGTCACCGACTCCATCCCGATCCCGGCCGACAAACGCGGGCCGAACATCAAGGTCATCTCGCTGGCCCCGCTCATCGCCGAGGCCATCGTGCGTATCCACCGCGGCCAGTCCGTGGGCGCCCTGTTCACCAGCGAGGTCAAGTCCACGCAGGAGATGCTCCTGTGGGATAGGGAGCCGGCCGACGCCGGGCCCGAGGCCGCCGGGGAAGTGGAGATCGCCGGGCCCGTTGCCCAGAAGGCGCGCTCATGAGCCTTCAGATGTACCGCCCGGACGGAGCGGGGGGGCTGCGCCCGGGGCCCAGGCCGCAAGGCGACTGGCGCAAGACACTGCGCTCGCGCCGCTGGCGCGCTGCCGCCCTGCGCAACCCTGAGATGAACCCCACCCCTACGCTGCTCGCGATCATCTTCTGGGCCGGCCTGGGCGGGCTGACCTTCGCCCTCTTGATGATCGGCTACGGGTCGGGCTTCTGGCGCTGACGGTGGCCGGCGGAAGTCGCCAGACAAGCCCTCCCGACGTGCTGGCCTATACTTGGCCCCCGGCCCCAGCCGGCTTCGGACGGCCGCATCCGGCGCCGAGGGGCGTATCAACTCCGGCAGGTGCCGGGAGGCCCGGTCGGCTCGACCGCGGCCCAGGCCTCCGGCCCGCACGACGGGCCACAAGCGATCGTGAGCTCCAATGCTTGGCTTCATGAGCCGCTTCGTCGATTCGAACGAGCGCGAGCTCAACCGCATCCAGCCCCTGGTCGACCGGGCCAACGAGCTCGAGCCGGAGATGCAGGCCCGCTCCGACGAGGAGCTTCGGGCCTTCGCGGCGGAGATCCGCGAGGAGCTCCAAGAGGCCGCCGAGCCGGAGGAGCCGTCGGAGGACGAGCGTCACCATCCCGAACGAGAGCGTCGCCGGGAGATCAAGAGCGACCGCCTCAAGCGCGAGCACGATCGCCTCCAGGAGGCCATGGACGACGTCCTGCCGGACGTCTTCGCTGCGGCCCGTGAAGCCATGCGCCGCACGCTGGCGATGCGCCATTTCGACGTCCAGCTGCTCGGCGGCATTGTCCTCCACCAGGGCCGCATCGCCGAGATGCGCACCGGCGAAGGCAAGACGATGGTCGCGCCGCTCGCCGCGGTCCTCAACGGCCTGACCGGCCGTGGCGTCCACGTCGTCACCGTCAACGACTACCTGGCCCGCCGCGACGCCCAGTGGATGGGGCCCATCTTCCACATGCTCGGCCTGTCTGTCGGAATCATCATCGGCGCCCGCACGAGCGGCGGCCAGGGCGAGGCCTACGTCTACGAGCCCGGCTACCCCACCACCGACGAGCGCCTGCTCAACCTGCGGCCCTGCACTCGCCGCGAGGCCTACGAGGCCGACATCACCTACGGCACCAACAACGAGTTCGGCTTCGACTACCTGCGCGACAACATGGTCACCGAGCTGAGCCAGCGGGTCCAGCGCGAGCGCTACTTCGCCATCGTCGACGAGGTGGACAACATCCTGATCGACGAGGCCCGGACGCCGCTCATCATCAGCGGCCAGGCCGAGGAATCCGCCGACAAGTACTTCCAGTTCGCCCGCCTCGTGCCGCGCCTGGTCGCGCGGCCCGAGGGCGCCGAGGAAGGCGGCGACTACTTCGTCGACCTCAAGGAGAAGGCCGTCTCGCCGACCGAAGAGGGCATCGCCAAGATGGAGCAGCTGCTCGGCGTGGTGAACCTCTACGACGACTCCATCCTGGCCCGCTACTTCGAGTCGGCGCTCAAGGCCCACGCCCTCTTCCGCCGCGACCGCGACTACATCGTGAAGGACGGAGAGATCGTCATCGTCGACGAGTTCACCGGCCGCCAGATGCCCGGCCGCCGCTGGAGCGAAGGACTCCACCAGGCCATCGAAGCCAAGGAGGGGCTGCACGTCCAGCGCGAGAGCGTGACCCTGGCGACGATCACATTCCAAAACTACTTCCGCCTCTACACCAAGTTGGCCGGCATGACCGGCACGGCCATGACCGAGGCGGAGGAGTTCCACAAGATCTACAAGCTCGAAGTCGTGGCCATCCCCACCCACAGGCCGATGGTCCGAGACGACGAGCAGGACCTCGTCTTCCGCAACGAGAAGGGCAAGTTCCTGGCCCTGATCGACGAGATCGTGGAGATGCACGATGCCGGCCGGCCCGTTCTCGTAGGCACCGTCTCCGTCGAGAAGTCCGAGCACCTGGCGGACATGCTCAAGCGGCGCGGCGTGAAGCATGAGGTCCTCAACGCCAAGTTCCATGAGAAGGAGGCGCCGATCGTGGCCCAGGCCGGTCGCTCCGGCGCAGTCACGATCGCCACCAACATGGCCGGTCGCGGCACCGACATCCTGCTGGGCGGCAACCCCGCCGGGCTGGCGTCGGAGATGCTCCACCGGCGTGGCCTCAACCCGGCCGAGGTGGACAAGGAGACGTACGACGCCGTTCTGGCCGAAGCCAAGGCGATCTGCGACGAGGACCACGAGAAAGTGGTCACGGCGGGGGGCCTGCACATCATCGGCACCGAGCGCCACGACTCACGCCGCATCGACAACCAGCTTCGAGGCCGCGCCGGCCGCCAGGGGGACCCCGGCTCGTCGCGCTTCTACCTGTCGCTGGAAGACGACCTGATGAAGCGCTTCGCGTCCGAGCGGGTGTCCAACCTGCTGGAGCGCCTGGGTCTGGACGACGAGATGGCGATCGAATCGCGCATGGTGTCCAAGACCATCGAGAGCGCCCAGACGCGAGTCGAGGGCTACAACTTCGACATCCGCAAGCGGGTCGTCGAGTTCGACGACGTCATCAACAAGCAGCGCGAGACCATCTACGAGGAGCGCGACAAGGTCCTCCACAACGAGGACCTGGGCGAGACGATCGAGTCCTTCCTGGAGCAGGAGATCGACGCCCTGGTGGACCGCTATCTGGCGCCCACCATGCCCATAGCCGAGTGGGATCTCGAGGGCCTGTCGAACGCCCTGGCAGGCATGGGCCTGAGCAGCGACGAAACCACGCCGGCCGCCCTCGAGGAAATGGGCGCTCGCGACGCCGTGTCCGTCAACCTCAAGGACATCGCCCTGGAGCGGATGGAGGCCCGCGAAAAGGAGGTCGGTGAGGACTGGCCGCTGATCGAGCGGCTTGTCCTGCTGCGCACCATCGACTCCGTCTGGGTCGAGCACCTGACCGAGATCGACGAGATGCGCCAGGGCATCGGCTGGCGCGGCCTGGCCCAGGAGGATCCCCTCAACGCCTTCAAGAAGGAGGCCTTCGCCCTGTTCAGCGAGATGAGCCAGCTCATCCGCCATCAGGTCGCGACCACGATCTTCCGCGTCCAGATCGTCCGCCAGCAGGTTCCTCCGCAGCCCACCGGCGTCGAAGGGCGCGGCCCGGCCCCGGCCCCGGCCCCGGCAGGCGGCGGCCCGGCCGTCGCCGGCAGGGCCCTTCCCAAGGCCATGCCACAGGGCGTCGCCTCCGGCGGCTCCACCGGCAGCGGCTCGGCACCGGGCGCATCAGGCGGGGCCATCAGGCCCGGCTACTCGCCGGCAGGGGTTCGCATGGGCCGCAACGAGCCATGCTGGTGCGGCTCGGGCGTCAAGTACAAGAAGTGCCACGGCCGGTGAGCTGGGACTCGCCGCCGCGCATCACCTGGGGGGCGCGGATCCGCGACCTCATCCTGGTCTTTGCTGCCCTCGCAGCGGGCGGAGCGATCCTGACAGCGGCGACGGCCTACCAGATCTACGAAGTCGGACGGCACGACAACCGGCGCCCGGTCGACGCGATCGTGGTGATGGGGGCGGCCCAGTACAACGGGCGGCCGTCGGGCGTCCTGCGCGCCCGGCTGGACCATACCATCGAGCTGTACCAGCTCGGCTACGCCCCCTACATCATCACCACCGGCGGCAACCTGCCCGGCGACGTATACACGGAGGCCGAGACCGGCCGCAACTACGCCGTGGCTCATGGAGTGCCTGAGTCGGCCATCATCCTCGAGAACAGCGGCGGCTCGACGGCCGAGTCCATCCGCAACGTCCGCGCCATCATGGACGAGCATGGGCTCCGGACCGCCCTCTTCGTCTCGGACCGCAACCACATGCTGCGTGTCCTGCGCCTGGCCGACGATGCCGGTATCGAGGCCTGGGGCTCGCCCGCCACGACGAGCCCGGCCGACAACGACTCCACGATGCGCTTCAACGCCTTCATGCACGAGCTGGGGGCGTTGGGCTACTACGCCTTCCTCCAGGCCGACTTTGCCGAGGCACCTGCCCCGCCGGGCGTCGACGGAGCCCCCGCCGAGCCCTGACGGCGCGGCCCAATCGCCCGCTCTATGCGCTCGATCCCCCGTCCGCTCCCCACTTATGCGTGGAATTCCCGCAAATCGGCTGAATTGACCCCTTGAGTTGCCGCCAATTGGCGCTCTATACTCGGCCCATCGCTACCCACGGTCCGCGTCGCGTGCTTCGACGTGGGCTTGCCGCGCGAGGGGTTGTGTCCGTCGCACAACGAGGAGAGTGGTGAAGCAGGCAGAAGAAGCGGCATTCATAGACCTTATCGCCTGTGAGCGTGACTGCCGCAACTGCAGTTACGCGGCTGCGCTCGACTGCGATGGCAATTGCGGCGTCTGCGCCCACAACGGCTACTGTCCCTGCGTGAACCCCGTCGTCGCCCGGAGCAAGAGCGCCCTGCGCCTGATCGAGCTCCGCCCGATCCTCCTCCAGGACGTTCGAGGCCGCTCCTAGTGGAGCCGGCCGAGATCCGAGACCTGGTCCAAAGGATCCAGGCGACCTCGGGGCGTCTTTGACCTCCCTGCCAAGCAGGCCCGCCTGACCGAGCTTGAGGCTGCCGTGGGCGCCCCTGGCTTCTGGGACGACCAGCGGGCTGCAGCCAGGACCCTGCGCGAAGCTGAGGGCATGCGTGAGGAGCTGGAGCTCTGGGGCCACCTCGACAGTCGGGCGTCTTCGACGCTGGAGCTGCTGGACCTGGTCATCGAGGACGGCGACCCGAGCCTCCTGGACGGGGTGGCCCAGGAAGCGGCCGAGCTTGCGGGCGAGTACGAGACGGCTCGCCGCCACCTCCTCTTCAGCGGCGAGTACGACCAGCGCAACGCCATCCTGACGATCAGCGCCGGGGCGGGCGGCACCGAGGCCACCGACTGGGCCGAGATGCTGCTCCGCATGTACCTGCGCTGGGCCGAACGGCATCGCTTCGCGACCTCCATCCTGGACCGCACCGAGGGCGAGGAGACGGGCGTCAAGAGCGTCGTCGTCGCCCTCGACGGGCGGGCCGCCTACGGCTACCTCAAGGCCGAGCGCGGCGTCCATCGCCTGGTCCGCATCAGCCCCTTCGACTCGCAGAAGCGCCGCCACACGACCTTCGCCCTGGTCGAGGTCCTGCCCGAGGTGGAGAGCGACGTCGAAGTGGATCTGAACTGGGACGAGATCCGGGTCGACACTTACCGCTCGACCGGCGCCGGGGGACAGCACGTCAACAAGACGGACTCGGCCGTGCGGCTGACCCACCTGCCGACGGGCATCGTCGCCCAGAGCCAGAACGAGCGGTCGCAGATGCAGAACAAGGACACCGCGGCCAAGATCCTCCAGGCCCGCCTGCTGGAGAAGGCCGTCGAGGAGCACGAGGCGGAGATGCGCAAGCTGCGCGGCGAGCACGTCGAGGCCGGGTGGGGCAACCAGATCCGGAGCTACGTCCTGCACCCCTATCAGATGGTCAAGGACCACCGCACCGAGTTCGAAACCAGCAACACCGCGGCCGTCCTCGACGGCGACCTGGACACCTTCATGCAGGCCGAGCTCGAGCGCGAGGCCACGGCCTCCGCCGCGACGCCCGGCCCGCGCGCCGGGTCCCGCGCTTGACCACCCCGCCCGTCGCCTTCCGACCGCCTCGCGTAGACGAGCTTCGCGACTGCGCGCTGATCTGGCACACCTCGGTGAACGCCTACATGACCCGCCTGGGCCACCCTCTGCCGCCGCCGGTGCTGGAACCGCCGATCCGCCTGGCCGAGCACCTCCTCGCGACCGATCCCGAACGGTTCCGCGTAGCGGTCATGGGGTCGCCGAAGCGAGAGCGCCTGGCCGGCTTCGCGATCGCCCTGCAGCGCGAGCACGTGTGGTTCCTCTCCCAGCTGTACGTCCTGCCGTCCGACCAGGGGCAGGGGATAGGGCAGGCGCTGCTGTCGCTCGTCCTGCCATCGGACGCCGGGCCGGGCGACGCCGACCGCGACCCGGGTGACATCCCGCACAAGCCCGGCGTGCTGGCCACCTGCACCGACGCCGCCCAGCCTGTTTCCAACGCCCTGTACGGTAAGCTCGGCATCGTGGCTCGCATGCCGGTCGTCAACCTGATCGGCCGTCTCTCCTCCCCGCAGGCCCTGCCGCAACTGCCGAAGGGTGTGGAACCCGTCCCGCTGGAACCGACAGGGCAGCTGGCTCACCGCAACCCGGCCGCCCCCGGCAAGGCCGACCTGGCCGGAGTCGTCGATTCGATTGACCGGGCCGTCCTCGGGTACGCTCACCGGGCCGACCACGACTTCCTTCGCATCCAGGGCCGGAGCGGGTTCCTCTACCGGGCCGCGGCGGGCGACCCGCTGGGCTACGGGTACTCATCGCGAGCCGGTCGCTTTGGACCGGTGGCGCTGCTGGACGAGACGCTCACGGCGCCGGTCATCGGCCACCTGATGCGGGCCATCGAGCCCCGCGGCGCGGCCAGCGTCTGGGTTCCTGGGGCCAACGATCGAGCCATGGTGGCCCTGCTCCGCGCCGGTTTCCGCCTGGAGGGCTTCCCGGCTATGTTCTGCTGGACCAGGCCCTTCGCGGCCTTTGAGCGCTACCTGCCCGCCGGCCTGGCCCTTCTCTGACCCAACCGCCCTGCCGGACCCGGCCATCGGTGCTAGCCTCGCACCGTGAGCTCCGCAGATACCGAACCAGCTCCCGCCGACGGCGACGACCAGGTCGCGGAAGAGCCGCCGCGAGCCCGCCGTTCCGGGCCGGCGCGCCGCCGCGGCAGCTTCACGCTTACCGTCGAGGGTGCCCCCACGCTGGCCCTGCGCGGCGTGACGATGACCTACCCCAACGGCAAGAGCGCCCTGCGCGACGTGAGCCTGACCGTCGCCCCGGGGGACTTCGTCTTCCTGGTCGGACCATCCGGCGCCGGCAAGTCGACTCTCATCAAGCTCCTGATTCGTGAGGCGCTGGCTACACGGGGCCGCGTCATCCTGGAGGGTCGCGATCTGGCGCGCCTCAACCGCGGCGAGGTGCCCCAGATAAGGCGCCGCATCGGCATCGTCTTCCAGGACTTCAAGCTGTTGACCGAGAAGACGGTCCGCGAGAACGTCGCCTTTGCCCTGGAGGTGACAGGCACGCCCCGCCGCCAGATCGACCCGGCCGTGGACCGCGTGTTGCGAGTCGTGGGCCTCTCCGGCCAGGCCGACCAGAAGCCGGCCGAGCTCTCAGGCGGCGAGCAGCAGCGCACGGCCATCGCCCGGGCCCTCGTCCACGACCCGCACATCATCATCGCCGACGAGCCGACCGGTAACCTCGACCCGCTGATCAGCTGGGAGATCATCCAGCTCCTGCTGCGCATCAACGACATGGGCGTCACGGTCCTGATGGCGACCCACAACGCCGAGGTGGTCACCGCCCTCCGCAAGAGAGTGGTGGGCCTCGAGAACGGCCGCGTCGTGCGCGACGAGATGGGCGCCGCCTACCACCGGGAGGACTAGCGTGGCGGCCTTCATCGGCTTCAGTCTCCAGCGGGCCTGGCAGGGCTACTGGCGCAACGGGCTGATGAGCCTGGCGGCGACGGCGTCGATGACCCTGATGCTGGTCCTCCTGAGCGGTCTGTTCATCCTCCTCTCCGGCCTGGACGCCACGCTCAACTACGTCGAATCCAAGGTCGAGGTCGTTGCCTACCTGGCGGACTCGGCCTCGCTCGACGAGATCAACGCCCTGCAGGCCGACCTGCAGGCCCTGCCCGAGATCGCGGGCGTCAGCTACGTCTCCAAGGAGCAAGCCCTGAAGGACTTCCAGGCCCGCCAGCCCGAGGTAGCCGACCTGGTGGCCGCCCTCGATGAGAACCCCCTGCCGGCCTCGTTCGAAATCAGGCTCCACGACCCCGCGGACTACCTCGACGTCGCCACCTATCTGCGCGAGCAGCCGATCGTCGATAGCGTCCAGGACATCAAGAAGACGGTCGGCCAGATGGTGGCGGTCATCGGCCTGTTGCGAACGGTGGGCGTCGTGGTCCTGCTCGTGGTGGGCCTGACGGTGCTGTTCATCATCGTCAACGCCATCCGCCTGGCGCTCGTGGCCAGGGCCCAGGAGATCGAGATCATGAGGCTCGTCGGCGCCTCCGACGCCTTCATCCGCTGGCCGTTCATCTTCGAGGGTGCCCTCGTTGGCCTCTTCGGCGCCCTCATCACCATAGGTCTGTTGTGGCTTGCCCAGGACCGCCTGGCCGGGGCCCTGGCCGACTTCTTCGCGGTGCTACCGGTCCAGGCCAGCGCCATGGTCGGCCAGAACGTGGCCCTGATCGTGCTCCCGACCGGGATCGGAATCGGGGTGCTGGGCTCCTACGTGTCGGTTCGTAGCTATCTCTCCCGCTGATCCTGATCTCCGGCCCAGCCATCCATCGCGAGGTGCCGCCATGCCCGTTCGCAAGAACACGCCACTTCCCGAGGCCGCGGGGCCCGAGGCTTCGGGGCCCGAGCCGGCAGATGAGCCGGCCCGCGAGCCGCGGACCCTCGACGCCTCGCGCCTGAGCCTGATCGCGGTCCTCCTCCTGGCCGCCTCGGCCCTGTTCGTGAGCGGCTTCACCCTCGGCGCCCGGGTGGCCACCACGCCCGGCACCCCGGCCGATGAGGAGGCGCGCTGGGCCCCGTTCTGGGACGTCTACAAGCTGATCCGCCAGGAGTACGCCGGCTCGCCGCAGCCCAGCCCGGACCAGCTGGTCGAGGGCGCCATCAAGGGCATGATGAGCACCCTGAACGACCCCTACTCCTACTACCAGAGCCCCGAGGACTTCCGCAACGCGCTGCTGAACGTGGGCGGCCAGGCGGAGGGGATCGGCGTCGCGATCCAGCTGCAGCCGGCGCTGAACAGCGGGACAACCGATTGCCAGCTCGCCGGGGGCGGCTGCGAGCTGGCCATAGTCCGGACCATCCCCGGCTCTCCGGCCGAGGACGCCAAACTCGAGGCCGGCGACGTCATCGCGGCCGTGGACGGAGTCGCGCTCGACGGCCTGAACATCGACCAGATAGTCGCCCTCATCAAGGGCCAGCGCGACACCTCGGTCACGCTGACGATCCTCCGTGGCACGTCGCGCACCGACGTCACGATCGTGCGCCAGGTCTACGACCGCATCGAAGTCGAAGGTCGCGTTCTGGCCGGCGGCAAGGTCCAGTACATCGAGCTGCACGGCTTCAACGGCCCTGCCTACTCGCAGTTCCGATTGGCCCTGGCCGACGCGCTGGAAGAGGGCCGGCACTCGATCATCGTCGACCTTCGCGGCAACGGCGGCGGCTACCTGCCGGCCGCGGTCTACATCGCCAGCCAGTTCATAGAGTCGGGGACTCTTCTGTACCAGGTGGACAAGGACGGGGCGCTTACGGAAATCACGACCAACACCAAACCGGACGAGCCGGCCCTCGCTCTCGACCCCTCGATCGAAGTCGTCGTGCTGGTGGACGGCGGCACGGCGTCCGCGGCCGAGATCCTTGCCGGAGCTCTCCAGACTCGCGGCCGGGCTGTCCTGGTCGGCCAGACCACCTACGGCAAGGGAGTCGTCCAGGAGTGGCTGCCCCTGCCGGACGACAAGGGCGGGATCCACCTCACCATCGCCCGCTGGCTGCTGCCCAACAAGGTCTGGATACAGGGCAAGGGTCTCTCGCCGGACATCGCGGTCTCGACCGAAGGAGCGCGCGCCGGCACCGACCCGGTCCTCGACGCGGCGCTCGAGGCCCTGCACTACCCGCCCGAATCATCGCCGAGCCCGAGCCCGAGCCTATCGCCAAGCCCCGTGCCGTCCTAGTCCCAGGATGCCCGTTTGCGAGCTTCGCCCCGTTCGCATAACATGCCGGCAAGCGAAAGGAGGTGATGTGCAGTGTCAATACCGACGTGCTGCACCACCTCGCGAGGAGCCGGGCGCTAACACCGTCCAGCCAACGCGGGTTGGTGAATCTGGCAAGATCGAATGCCGGTCCTCTGGGCCGGCATTCGTCCGTTCCGGAAGGGGTTGAGATGGGCGAGGAGAAGACCGTCGCCCAGAACCGAAAAGCTCGCCACGACTACTCGATCGAGGACTCGTTCGAGGCCGGTATCGTGCTGACCGGGACCGAGATCAAGTCCGTTCGGGCCGGCAAGGTCAGCCTGGCCGAGGCCTACGCCCGCATCGAGAACGGCGAGGCCTGGCTGATCGGGGCCAACATCGCCCCCTGGGAGACGGGCAACCGCTTCAACCACGAGCCCAAGCGGCCGCGCAAGCTCCTCCTGCACGGCGACCAGATCCTCGCCCTTCAGACTCGGACCCGGGCCAAGGGCCTGACCCTCATACCCCTCAAGATGTACATCACCAGCCGGGGCCTGGCCAAGCTGGAGGTCGGCCTGGGGCGGGGCAAGCAGCGGCACGACCGGCGCCGCGACATCGCCGAGCGCGACGCTCGGCGGGAAGTGGACCGGGCCATCGCCGAGGCCCGCCGCAACCGCTAGCCTGGCTATCCTGACCCCGAACGCGACTCACCCGAGGAGGCCCATGGCCACCGAGACGAAGATCCAGGCCCGCTACCAGGGGACGATCGGCGACCAGCTCCGCCACGTCCCGGCTCTCAATCGCGGCACCCCCAGCAGCCTGCTTCTCTCGGGCGCGGCCCTGGTGCTGGCCATCCTCAGCCTGCCCTACGTGTACTTCACGATCTTCGGCGTGATTCTGTCGGCGTTGATCCTGTCGGGCTACTACCTGGTCCCGTTCGCCTGGTGGTCGATGCGCCGCAACAAGTGGCTCTTCGAGGCGCCGGTCGACCTGACCGCCACCGACGCCGGGCTCGAGATCGCCACTGCGGCGGGCGTGCGCAAGGTCCCGTGGGAAGTCGTGACCCAGGTCCGCGAGATGAAGCAGGTCTTCGCCGTGATGCTCCGGTCCGGCGGCGGGTACTGCATCCCCAAGTCCGCCCTCAAGGGCGACGATCTCTCGGACTTCCGCGAACTGGCGGCCGACAAGGTCCCTTTCCGCGGCGCCTGAGGCCCGTGGCGCGCCGGCGCGCCCTCGTCGCGCCGCTTGGGCCTTCCGTCGCTCGCTTGATCGTCCGGCCGGGCCGCCCTGGCGGCTGGATTGGCCCTGGGGCGCGGCCGCTGTACAATCCGCGGGCGCCCGTATGCGCCGACTCTGTGGGGATGCGTGGTTTCGACAGGGGCCGGCTACCGGAGAACGCGAGCCGAGGTTGGACTCCAGGCCTCGAAAAAAGGAGCCCAAACGAAGTAACTGGCAACCGCCAGCCTGCTCTCGCTCTCGCCGCGTAAGCGGTCATAGAGTGAGCGTGGAAGCAGCCTCGCCTCCCTGGGCTGTGGAAGCGTCATTGAGGGGAGGTGCGATCCCGGGTAGCGTCGCGTAGCCGGGGTCAAAGCCCGCAAGGGGACGTGACTGGATCGTCCGGCAGGCTGCCGATGGCCGTCCGGGCGATCGACGACAAAGCATCGGACACGCTCGTAGTGGTCTCCGGCGAAGGTTCTTGGACGGGGAGTTCGACTCTCCCCCATCTCCACCATTTCCCCTGTTTCGGCCTGCCGTCCCTGGCTGCGCGCGGCCGCCTCGCCGCACGGGGATCGAGGCCCGCAAGATCCCCCAGGGAAGCGGGCAGCGGGCCTGATAGGATCGGAGGCGTGGTCGCCAGACTCGTGCCCCGATTCCTCGAGGCCGGCCCCAGAGAGGCGGGCCTGCTGGGGCTGGGCTCCACGGCGATCATCCTGGCCGGGGCATCTGTCGCCGGCCTCGTCTACTCGGGCTCGGCCGGCGAGCCGTATTCGCCCTTGAACCACTTCATCTCCGAGCTCGGCGAGCTGTCCCAATCCAGGCTGGGGGCCGTCTACGACTCGGGCATCGTCGTGGGCGGCCTCGGGCTGGGATCGTTCCTGGCGATCCTCGCCCGCCACCTGACCGAAGGGGCCGGCCGGGCCATACGCGCCGCAGCCGTCGTGGCCGCCACGTCGGGCATCCTCACCGGCCTGCTGCCCATGGACTTCAACCCCGTCCACGAGGTCGTGTCGGGCGTCTTCTTCGTGTCCGCCTGGAGCGTTGCCGCGGTCTTCTCGGCCTGGCTCCTGGCGGGGCGCAGGCCGGGTTTCCCGCGCTGGCTGCTGGTGCCGGGTCTGGGTTGCGTCCCGTTCTTCGCCGGGTTCGTCCTGGCCTACGCCGCCAGCGCGCCGATCGACCACCGGGCGGTGGCCGCGGACCGACCCGACGTCTGGGCTGTGCCGCTCCTGGAGTGGGCCGCGCTCCTCAGCCTGCTGAGCTGGTTCGCGGCCCTGTCCCTGGTGCTGGTGCGGCGGAGAA
>DAOUEA010000101.1:0-48664 GCA_034430475.1 Chloroflexota bacterium
ACGGCGCGACGGCGAGGCGCGCGGCGGCCAGTAGTCGCGATTCGACGCCGCGGGCTACCGCGCCGAGGGTCTCGGCGTCGATGCGGATCGGCTTCTCGGGATCCTTCGTGATCAGCCTGCGCAGGGCTCGCGCGACAAGATCGGTCTGTGAGCTCAAGAACTGACTCCTGCGGCGCGTGGCGGTAGCGTCGTTCGCCGGCAACCGTACCAGAGGATGGCCCAGACCGTCTCGCGCGCCGCCCACGCGCGGCCGCGTCTGGGGCGGCCCATCTGATTGCTCTCCTTGTTGTCGCCTGCGGTCTTCGCCCAGGCGACGGCCGGGCGAGCTTCCCAGCCCGATCCACGGAACTGCGTGGGCCTTCGCGCGAGCAATGCGGCGGGCAGACTTCCCGGGTTGATCCACGCGACGGCGTGGGGCTACTGCTGGTCGAGGGACTTGGTGAGCGTCGCCAGGAACTGGACGTTGCTGTCGGTCTTGGAGAGGCGGTTCAGCAGCAGCTCGATGCCCTCGTTCGTGCCCACGGCCGACAGCATGCGCCGCATCGTCCAGACCATCTTGAGAACCGGCTCCTCCAGGAGCAGCTCCTCGCGGCGGGTGCCGGAGCGCTGGACGTCGATGGCGGGGAAGACCCGCTTCTCGGACAGCTTGCGGTCCAGGATGAGCTCGCTGTTGCCGGTGCCCTTGAACTCCTCGTAGATGACGTCGTCCATGCGCGAGCCGGTGTCGATCAGGCAGGTGCCGATGATCGTCAGCGAGCCGCCCTCCTCGATGTTCCGAGCGGCGCCGAAGAAGCGCTTGGGCGGGTAGAGCGCGATCGGGTCGAGACCGCCCGACAGAGTTCGGCCGGACGGCGGCAGGGCCAGGTTGTAGGCGCGCGCCAGGCGGGTGATCGAGTCGAGCAGAATCACCACGTCGCGCCCGGTTTCGACCTGCCGCTTGGCGATCTCGAGGGCCATCTCGGCGACGTGAGTGTGGTTCTCCGTCGGCTCGTCGAAAGTGGAGCTGATCACCTCGCCCTTGACCGAGCGGCGCATGTCGGTCACTTCCTCGGGCCGCTCGCCGATCAGGGCAACCATCAGCAGCACCTCGGGGTAGTTGGTGCTGATGCCGTTGGCGATCTGCTTGAGGAGCATCGTCTTGCCGGCCTTGGGCGGGCTGACGATGAGAGCGCGCTGGCCCTTGCCGATCGGGTTGACCAGGTTGATAAGGCGCTGGCTGAGGTTCTTGGGGTCCGTCTCGAGGTTGATAAGCTCGTCGGGGTGGACGGGCGTCAAGTCCTCGAACTTGGGGCGCCGGCGGGCGCTCTCGGTGTCGACGCCGTTGACGCGGTCGACCCGTATCATGCCCCAGTACTTCTCGCCCTCTCGCGGGGCTCGGACCGAGCCGCTGATGCGGTCGCCGATCCGCAGCCCGAAGCGGCGGATCTGGCTGGAGGAGACGTAGACGTCGTCCGGGTTGGGCATCAGGCCGTGGCGGCGCATGAACCCGAAGCCCTCTTCCACGACGTCCAGAATGCCGGTGGCGTAGCCGTGGCCGGCCAGCTCGCTCTGGCGGGCAAGGATCCTGTCGACCAGCTCTTCCTTGCCGCCTTCGGCGGGCTCCATCTCCATGTCGCGCCCGACCGCCTCGAGCTCGTCGACGTTCATGTCTCGCAGCTCGGTGATGTCCATGTCTCGCGAATCGCCGTCCTGATACTCGTCGTAGTCGGCCTGGGGGGCGCGGCTCGTGGAGCGGCGGCGGGGGCGGCGGTTGCGGGAGTGCTGATCGGAAGCGTTGGCAGGCATAGGTGGCAGAAACCTGTGTGGGGCGAATGCAGTGTGGGGAGAGCGCCGCCGCATCGCGCAAAGTGGTTGCGGCGATTACGGTGGGGCGAACGGCAGAATAACCGCCCGGCGAGAGGCCGTCAATCGGGCAAGCGCATCGAACAGGGCGGCCGGCCGCTACGTCAGGATGCCAGAATGGCGGCGCCTGCCGCTCAGGCCGCCTCCAGCTCCCCCACGGTCGGAGCGAAGCGCCGGGCCGAGATGCTGGCTCCGGCCGAGGCGACGGCCACGCAGGCTATGGCGGCGATGTCTGACAGGCCCAGGATCTGGCCCAAGCCCACGAAGCCGACCAGCGCCGCGACACCCGGCTCCAGGCTCATCAGAACGCCGAACGTCGGGGCGGGCAGGCGGCGCAGGGCCGCTATCTCCACCGAGTACGGGATCACGCTGCTGAAGACGGCCACGACCAGGCCGCCCGCCAGGGCCGGCGGTGCGGCGAGCAGCGGCCGCGGGTCGGCGAAGACAGCCGCCACCGGCACGACCAGCAGGGCGGCCACGAACATGGCCAGGCTCAGGCCTCGACCGTCGGGCCAGTGCCGCCCCATCCGCCGCCCTACCAGGATGTACAGCGCCCAGCAGCCGCCGGCCGTCGCAGCCGCGGCGACTCCCGCTGCGTCATCGGCGTTGACCCGTCCGCCCGCCAGGACGTAGATGCCGGCCGCTGCCAGCGCGACCCACACCAGATCCAGGATCCGCCGCGAGCCCAGCACCGCCACGGCCAGCGGACCCCAGAACTCGATCGTAACGGCGACGCCCAGCGGGATTCGCGACAGGGCCACGTAGATGGACGTGTTCATGGCCGCCAGGACCAGCCCCAGCGCCGCGGCGTGCAGCAGGGCGGCCCGCCCCGCGCCTCGCAGGCGGATGGGCACGATCGCCAGCAGCAGGACCGCTCCCAGGGCGATGCGCAGGGCCGCGATGGGCAGGGGCCCGTAGTCGAGAATGAGGGCGGTAGCCAGGCCCGCCCCGCACTGAACGGAGACGATGCTCGTCAGAACCAGGAGCTCGGGCGGGGTGGCATCCAGCCGGGGGCGGCGCATCGCTTGTGAGCCCCGCCGCCCGCGGCTCCGCCCGCCTGCCCTCGGCCGCTAGCCCTTCTTTGCCGCGGCCGCGTGGGCCGCCTGCCAGTCCTTCTTGAACTGGGCGATGCCCTTCTCCGTCAGCGGGTGGCGGACCATCTGCTGCAGGACCTTGAACGGCAGCGTGGCGATGTGGGCCCCGGCCATCGCGGCCTGGGTCACGTGCAGGGGATTGCGGATCGAGGCTGCCAGCACCTGCGCCTCGAGCTCGTGGATGGCGAAGATCTCCGCCAGCTCGCGGATGACGATCATGCCGTCCTGGTTGATGTCGTCCAGGCGGCCGACGAAAGGCGAGATGAGCGTCGCCCCGGCCCTCGCCGCCAGCAGCCCCTGGTTGGCCGTGAAGACCAGGGTGCAGTTGGTCTTGATGCCTTCGGCCTTGAAGCGCGAGATCGCCTCCAGGCCGTTCTCGCTCATCGCCACCTTGATGACGATGTTCGGGGCGATCTTGGCGAAGTGGCGCCCTTCCTCGAGCATCCCCTCGACGTCATCGGCGATGACTTCGGCCGAGACGGGCCCTGACGTGATCTTGCAGATCTCGGCCAGGATGTCGTCGTAGGAGCCGCCAACCTTCGCGTACAGGCTGGGGTTGGTGGTCACTCCGTCGAGGATGCCCCAGCGGGCGGCGGTCCGGATCTCTTCGATCTCGGCGGTGTCGAGGAATATCTTCATCGAGGGCGGCTCCTTGGCCCGCGCGCCGGCTGACGGGCGCGCTACGGGCAGCTTGTGACTTCGAATTCAGCGCCTTCATCGTAGCATCGCGGCGCCCAGACGCCCGGCGCGGAAGGGCTGAGATCCCGCCTCGAACCGGCCCCTTCCGGTCGACCTCAGCCGCGAGCCGCGTGAGGAACAGCTCCTCCATCCAGATATGACGGGCCAGGGCGGCGAAAGGTTCGGAGATTCGTCGGCTTGTGCCGCGCCGTCGGACCCCGACGCCTGTGAGCCCGGCCTCGTCAGCCCTCGGTCGAGGCCGCCTCGAGGAGTTGGTCCCCGGCCTCCGGCTCGGCCATCAATCCCGGCGCAGCCGAGCTGCCCCGCGAGAGAGCGACCGCGGCAGCCATGAAGCCGAAGAAGAGCGGATGCGGGCGATCCGGCCGGCTGCGGAACTCGGGGTGGAACTGGCTGGCCACGAACCAGGGGTGGTCGCGCAGCTCTACGATCTCCACCAGGCGCCCGTCCGGAGACTGCCCCGACAGCACCATGCCGGAGGCCTCCAGGAGCGGCCGGTAGCGATTGTTGACCTCGAAGCGGTGGCGGTGACGCTCGTAGATCAGTTCGGCGTCGTAGACCGCAGCAGCCTTGGAGCCGGGGGTCAGGCGCGCCGGGTACAGCCCCAGGCGCATCGTCCCGCCCTTGTCCTCCATGTCGCGCTGGTCGGGCATGAAGTCGATGACCGGGTGCTCGGTGAACATGTCGAACTCGGTCGAGTTGGCGTCCTCGGTGCTCAGCACGTCGCGTGCGAACTCGATCACGGCGACCTGCAGGCCCAGGCACAGCCCCAGGTAGGGCACGCCCCTTTCGCGGGCGTAGCGCGCCGCCTGCACCTTGCCCTCGATGCCGCGGTGACCGAAGCCTCCCGGCACAACGATCCCGCTGACTCCGGCCAGCGCTCCCCCGACCGAATCGTCGGTCAGGAACTCCGAGTCCACCCAGCGGATCTTGACGTCCACCTCGTGCGCC
Organism: Chloroflexota bacterium; assembly: GCA_034430475.1. Taxonomy (GTDB): domain Bacteria; phylum Chloroflexota; class Limnocylindria; order Limnocylindrales; family CSP1-4; genus Fen-1039. Next base: position 4,584 of record DAOUEA010000101.1, read on the forward strand.
CAGGCAGCGTGCTTGAGCGACTCGGTGACCGAGAGGTAGGCGTCAGGCAGCTCGATGTACTTGCCTACCAGGGCCACGTCCAGCACCGGCTTGGGCCGCTTGATGAGATCGACCAGCCCGCGCCAGGCCTCCAGATCGGGCTCCTGGGCCGACTCCGCCAGGCCGAGCTCGCGAACCATGAGCGCGCCCAGGCCGGCCTCCTCGAACAGGAGCGGCACCTCGTAGATGGTCGAGGCCGTCTCGGCGGGGATCACGGCCTCGCTGGCGACGTCCGTGAAGAGAGCGATCTTGTCGCGGATTTCCTGGCTCACCGGGTGGTCCGAGCGCAGGACGATCACGTCCGGCTGGATACCGATGCCACGCAGCTCCTTTACGGAGTGCTGGGTGGGTTTGGTCTTGAGCTCGCCGGTGGCCGCCAGAGCCGGCAGCAAGGTGACGTGGACATAGACCACGTTCTGCCGGCCCACGTCCTTGCGCATCTGGCGGATCGCCTCCAGGAACGGCAGCGACTCGATGTCGCCGACCGTGCCGCCCACCTCGACGATCACCACGTCGGCGCGACCATCGCGGGCCAGGCGCTGGATCCGCTCCTTGATCTCGTTGGTGATGTGGGGGATGACCTGGACGGTGCCGCCCAGGTAGTCGCCCCGGCGCTCCTTGGCGATGACGGCCTGATAGATCCGGCCCGTGGTCACGTTGGAGAGCTGGGTCAGGTTCTCGTCGATGAACCGTTCGTAGTGGCCCAGGTCCAGGTCCGTCTCAGCCCCGTCGTCGGTGACGAAGACCTCGCCGTGCTGATAGGGCGACATCGTCCCCGGGTCGACGTTGATGTACGGGTCGAGCTTGAGGACGGAGACGGCCAGCCCGCGAGCCTTCAGCAACCGGCCGATCGAAGCGGCAGTGATGCCTTTCCCCAGGGAGGAGGCAACCCCTCCGGTCACAAAGACATACTTCGCCATCGCGCTACTCCTGGGGTTTTTCCAATTCTACGGATGAGCGGCCCTCCCCGCAAACCGCGGACGCAAGACGGCCGCCCCGCGGACCGAAGTCCCGGTGGCGGCCGCTCTGCGAGAGCCCTGGCGCCTGGGAAGCCTGGACGGCCACGACCACCTTGCCTCGAACCTCACCCGATTCCTGGCGCCGGACCGCCTCCGGCGCCTCGTCGAACGGAGGACCCGATCGACCGCCGGCTTCATCCTGGCGCTCGCATCCTGGCGCTCGCATCCTGGCGCCCCGGCCGCGCCGCCCGGATTCGGGGCACACGGAACAGCGGGGGTTGCTGCCGCTGTTCCGTGAGGAAGGAGGCCCAGAAGGGTTCGGGCCCTGGGGCTCAGCCGTGAAGGCGAGCCAGGTCGGTGCTGCTCACCTCGCTGGGGAGCTTGCCCATGATGATCATGGCCAGCACCTGGTCGGTCGTGACCTCGACCTTGTTGACCGTGCCCACGAGCCTGCCGTGGAGCATGACGCTGATCCGATCGGCGAGGTCGAAGACGTCGTGGATGTCGTGGCTGATAAGGAAGATGCCGATGCCTTCGGACTTGAGCTGCTTGATGACATCGCGCACCTGTTGCGTCTCGGCCGGCCCGAGCGCCGCCGTCGGCTCGTCCATGATCAGGATTCGGGCATTGAAGTGAATGGCCCGCCCGACTGCCACCGACTGCCGCTGGCCGCCCGACAGCGACGTGACCGGCGTCTTGAAGTTCTTGAAGTTCGGGTTCAGGCGGCCGATGACGCTGCGCGTGGCGGATTCCATGGCCGCGTCGTTGAGCGATCCGGTCCGGGTCTTCAGCTCGCGGCCGAGGAAGAAGTTCCCCGGCGCGTCGATGTTGTCGGCCAGGGCGAGCGTCTGGTAGATCGTCTCGATGCCCAGCTCCTGGGCATCCCGGGGGTTCTCGATCATCACCGGCCTGCCATCGATGAAGATCTGGCCCGAATCGGCCGGATGCGCACCCGAGAGGGTCCGGATCAGCGTCGTCTTGCCGGCGCCGTTGCCTCCTACCAGACCGACAACCTCGCCGGGCCGAAGGTCGACCGTCACGTCCTGGACGGCGTGGAGGCCGCCGAAGGAGACATCTATGTCGCGCAGCTCGACCAGGGGCGCCTGCGTGACCGCCGGGGCTGACTTGGACTTGCCTGCCATGCTCATCTCGTGCTCCTGGTCTACTTGCTTCGCCGCCGGACGACGGTATCGAGGCCGACCGCGAACACCAGAACGCTACCGATGGCCACATCCTGCATCGGTGAGTCGAGGCCGATCGTCACCATGCCGGACTTGAGCGACTGCATGAGCACGGCGCCGACTATCGCGCCCTGGATCGTGCCTATGCCGCCCGCGAACGAGGTGCCGCCGATGACGGCCGCGCCGATGACGAGGAGTTCGTAGCCGGTTCCGGTGCTGGTCACGCCCGCGTCCAGCCGGGCGGTCTGGATGCAACCGGCGACGGCGCACAGGATGCCCAGCAGGATGAAGGTCCCCATGATCGTGCGGCGGGTGTTGATGCCTGCCAGCTCGGCGGCTTCAGGGTTGCCGCCGATCGCGAAGACGTACCGCCCGAACTGCCGGCGGGTCGTCACGTACCACATGACGAGCCCGACGACGAGGAGCAGCACCACGGGCATCGCGATGCCGACCGGGATGACCAGGTTCGCGGCATCAGCGCCGACGATGCCGTGCTCTTGCGCGTAGCGCTGGGTCAGAAGGATGGGAAGCGGGTAGCTGGTGTACGCGAACATAGCGCCCAGGGCGGCCAGGCAGCCACCGATCATGAGGATTGCCAGGGCCCAAGGCGGCCGAACGGGGAAGCCATACTCCCGCCGCTTGCGCCGGCTGGCAAGCAGCGCGTACACGATGCCGACGCACAGCAGGATGCCGACGATCCACGTCGGCCACTCGCCGAGCGCGCCACCTGGGGCGCCGAACGGGCCTGTCGTGGAGAGGCCGCCGCCCATGACGGAGAAGTTCCTGTCCATCGGGGCGATCGTCTGGCCCTGCTGGAGCTTGAAGATGAGTCCGCGCCAGATCAGGAGACCGCCCAGGGTGACGATGAAGGAGGGGATCCCGATGTAGGCCACCAGGCCGCCCTGGATGGCGCCGATGAGGGCTCCGATCGCGATCGCCGCAACGACAGCGATGATCCAGATCTCGGGCGAGGCGGTGGGTATGCCAAGGTTCTCGGTGAGCCAGATCCGCTGGGTCATGGCGGCCAGGTAGCCGGTCAGGCCCATGATCGACCCGACGGACAGATCGATACCGCGGGACACGATGACCAGGACCATGCCCGTCGCCATGATCGCCACGGGCACGCTCTGGACCGAGACGTCGTAGAAGTTCCGGGCTGTCAGAAAGGCGCCGTTCGAAGCCCAGCCGAAACCGAGCCAGATGCAGACCAGGGCCACGATCATGCCGGCCAGCCGCAGGTCCACTTCCATCGTTCGGAAGACCCCAAACAGGGCCTCGACAAGCCGCGCCGCGGGAGTGCGACGAGGCGGAAGAGTCCCGGCTACCCCTGTGCCTTCCGAGCCCTGAGTCATCGTGGCGCCTCTCCGGTTGCGAGATCTCAACGGTTTTGAAGTATGCCCCTGTAGTGTGCGCCCTGCGCCGCCGAAGCGGCGCAGGGCGCAACCAGAGCTAGTGGCTCGGAAGTGCTAGCAGCCCGCCACGGAGCCGGCCGGCACGTCCTTGCACAGAACGTCCTTCTCGATCCACCCGGCATCGAGGACGACCTGGAGGTTGTCCTTGGTGATGGCCTGAGGCGTGATCAGGATCGAGTTGACATCGTTGCCACCCGGCGTCTTGAAGATCGCCGAGTCGCCCACAGAGGTGCTGATGTCCGCCATGGCAGTGCCCTTGGCCAGCTGCGCGGCGGCCTCACCGGCGCCCTTGCCGAGCAGTCGGGCGTCCTTCCAGACGTCGACCGTCTGCGTGCCGAGAGCGACGCGGTTCAGAGCGGCGGCGTCGCCGTCCTGACCGGAGACCGGGACGATGCCCGCGAGACCCTGCGACTTGAGGGCCGCGATGACTCCACCGGCCATGCCGTCGTTCTCACAGAAGACGATGTCGACCTTGTTGTCGTTCTTCGTGAGGAACTGCTCCATCTCGGCCTGGGCGTTGGCCGGATCCCAGTTGTCGGTATAGGTCTCGCCGACGTTCTTGAGCTTGGCGCTGTCCTCGCCCACCGGCGGGACACCGGCCTGGACCATGCCCTCACGGAGGAAGTCCGCGTTGGCGTCGGCCTTGTTGCCCTTGATGACGACGAAGTTGCCGGAGTCCTTGACCTTGAGCAGCGCCTCGGCCTGCAGCTTGCCGACCAGGACGTTGTCGAAGGTGATGTAGAACGCGCCCGGATCTTCGATCAGGCGGTCGTAGGCGATGACCGGCACGCCGGCGTCGAGGGCCTTCTTGACGGCCGGCTTGATGGCGGTGCCGTCCTGGGCCAGGATGATCACGACCGTGGCGCCCTGGTTGATCAGAGCCTCGACGTTCGCAGCCTGCGTGTCAGACGAAGACTTGGCGTCGTTGGAGATGTAGGTGCACTCAGCCGCCTCGAGGGCAGACTTGATGGCCGGCTCGTCCCACTTGGCCCAGCGCTCCTCCTGGTAGTTGTTCCAGGACACGCCGACCTTGCAGTCCTTGGACTCGCTCGACGAGCAAGCGGCGGCCACGCCGGACAGCAGAAGAGCCGTCACTGCGGCCAGGGCAGACAGTCTCCGTACCATAGATCCCTTTCCTCCTGAGATGGCAGCCGTCAGATGGCAGCCGAGATGTTGAGGCGTCGGTACCTCCAACCACAAAGCGTTGGCCCGCCAAGACCTCCTTCCGCCGTCCGATCTCACCGAGCTCGATGGGCCTGCCGAAATCGGACAGCTGCTCGGGTGGCTCGCGAGACGCTCTCGTGCCACATCTACGAACTCCGTCCGCGGTCAGGACACACTAGCCGGGCAGGCCATTCGCACAGGTTGGCGATGGGCTACGCTGCAACCCTTGCACGATGGTTTGACGCGCGGCACAGAACTGTTCGCCCGGTGAATACCTATGTAGCATACGCATGCCCGCAGCGTCAAGAGTCTCGACCGAGGTCTCCGCGACGGCGGAGGGATGGTCGGGCCCTGGCCGAGAGACCCCGTGACGGGAGGCAGGCTGCATCATACGATCAAGGGCGGCACAGGAGGAGCGCAGATGCTTGCCAGGCGTTCCCGGCGCAGCGTGGTTGTGATCATCGGTTCTCTGCTCGCGGTTGCGGTCCTCACCGCCGGCGTCGTGACCATGGGCCCCTGGGCTCACGGCTCGCCCAGCGAGATGTCCGTTGCCAGGCGTTGGGACGAGGCCCTGCTCGATGCCATCCGCCGTGCCCTGCCCAACCCGCCGGTCCACGCCCGCAACCTCTTCCACACCTCGGTGGGCATGTGGGACGCCTGGGCGAGCTACGACCCCGTGGCCTCGGGCTATCTCTTCAAGGAGAAGCACACCGCCTCGGACGTAATGGGGGCCAGGGAGGAGGCGATGAGCTACGCCGCCTACCGGATCCTGACTGCCCGCTTCATCAAGGCCACGGGGGCCGACAGGTCCCTCTCCGAGTTCGACGACCTCATGGACGAGCTGCACTACCCGCTCGACATCACCACCAGGGAGGGCGACTCGCCGGCGGCGATAGGCAACCGGATCGCCAAGACCGTCCTGGACTACGGTGCCGACGACGGCTCCAACCAGGCCGGCGGCTACTCGTCCCCCTGGTACAAGGCCGTCAACTCGCCCCTGGCGGTGAGCAAGCCCGGCACTACGGTTGTCGATCCGAATCGCTGGCAGCCGCTCCAGATCGAGCACATGATCTCCCAGAACGGCATCCCGGTGACCAACGGCGTCCAGCAGAACGTCGGGCCGCACTGGGGCGGCGTGCTGAGCTTCGGCCTGCCCGCCAGCGCCGGCGCCGACGAGGGTCAGCCTCCGCCTCTCGATCCGGGGCCTCCGCCGAAGCTGGGCGACCCCGACACTGACCAGGAGTTCAAGGCCGAGGTGGTCGAGGTAATCGGACTCAGCAGCATGCTCGACCCTTCTCTCGGCAACACCATCGACATCTCGCCCGGCGCGCTCGGGGGCAACGCCCTCGGCACCGATGACGGTACAGGTCACCCGGTCAACCCGGTCACAGGCAAGCCGTACGAACCGGACGTCGTGAACCTCGGGGACTTCGGCCGGATCATGGCCGAGTTCTGGGCCGACGGGCCGGCCTCTGAGACGCCTCCGGGCCACTGGAACGTACTCGGCAATCTCGCCTCGGACGAGCTGGCGCCGAACCTGCGGGTCGGCGGCAAGGGTCCAGTAGTCGACCGGCTCGAGTGGGACGTCAAGCTGTACCTCGCCCTCAACGGCGCCGTCCATGACGCGGCCATCACGGCCTGGGGAGCGAAGGGCTACTACGACGGCGGCCGGCCCATCGAATGGATCCGCTACATGGGCGGCCTGGGCCAGTCGAGCGATCCCGCCGGGCCTTCCTACGACAAGGACGGCCTGCCGCTGGTACCGGACCTGATCGAGGTCATAACGGCTGAGAACAGCACCCCGGGCGAGCCTCTCGCCGAGCTCTCGAGCCATGTCGGCGAGATTGCGGTCAGGTCCTGGGCCGGCAACCCGGACGACCCCAAGACCCAGGTCGGCGGGGTGAAGTGGATCCTGGCCGTCAACTGGATCCCGTATCAGCTGCCCACCTTCGTGACCCCGTCCTTCCCCGGCTACTTCTCCGGCCACAGCACCTTCAGCCGGGCGGGAGCCGAGGTGTTGGCCGCCTTCACCGGCAGCGAGTACTTCCCGGGCGGCATGAGCGGCTACGTCATCAAGGCCGGATCGCTCAAGTTTGAGGCGGGCCCCACGACCGACATCCATCTGCAGTGGGCGACCTACTTCGACGCTTCCGACCAGGCCGGCCGGTCCCGTTTGTGGGGCGGCATCCACGTCCAGGTCGATGACTTCACGGGCCGGCTGGTCGGCTCGGAATGCGGCAAGGCCGCCTGGACCGTGGCCCAGCGCTACTACAGCGGGGGTATCCAATGAGCAGACTGACGATCGGCCGCCGGGGCTGGGCCCTCATCGCCGGAGCGGCCGTCATCTCCATCGTGGGCCTGGCCGGGCTCGGGTATGGGCTCGGCTACATCGGCGGCTCGTCCTTCGTGGGCACCGCTCCCCACTTCATCGACCAGGCCGCGAGCGCCGGCCTGAACCATGTCTACGACGGCGACGCCTCCTACGACGTGGGCGGAGGAGTCGCCGTGTTCGACTGCGACGACGACGGCTTCGCCGATGTCTACCTGGCCGGCGGCGCCAATGCGGCAGCCCTGTACCGCAACGACAGCACCGTGGGCGGCGACCTGGCGTTCACGAAGCTGTCGGATCCGACGACCGATCTCACGGGCGTGCAGGGCGCCTACCCCATCGACATCGACGGCGACGGCGAGGTGGACCTGGCCGTGCTGCGATTGGGCGAGACCCAGCTCCTCCGCGGCCTGGGTGGCTGTCGGTTCGAGCGGGCCAACGAGAGGTGGGCCTTCGACGGCGGGGACGCCTACAGCACTTCCTTCAGCGCGACCTGGGAAGGCACCAACCAGCTGCCGACCCTGGCCGTCGGGCGCTACCTGAAGGTCGACGCCGCAGGCAAGCCGACTCTCGACTGCGACCAGAGCGAGTTGCTCAGGCCCAAGGCCGACGGCACCGGTTTCGGCGAGCCGATCCCCCTGCCGCCCGGTTACTGCACGCTCTCGATGTTGTTCAGCGACTGGGATCGCTCCGGCCGGCGAGACCTGCGGATGACCAACGATCGCAACTACTACATCGGCGGCGAGGACCAGCTGTGGCGGATCGCCCCGGGCGAAACCCCCCGCCCGTACACGGACGAGGACGGCTGGGTGTCGGTGCGGATCTTCGGCATGGGCATTGCCAGCTACGACGTCAACGACGACACCTACCCCGACTACTACCTCACCAGCCAGGCCGACAACAGACTCCAGATCCTGACCGTAGGACCCGAGCAGCCGACCTTCCGCGACATCGCCTACAGGCGCGGCCTGACCGCGGCCCAGCCCTTCACCGGCGGCGACGTCCTGCCCTCCACGGCCTGGCACCCCGAGTTCCAGGACGTCAACAACGACGGCTTGATCGACTTGTTCATCTCGAAGGGCAACGTCAGCACCCAGCCCGACTACGCGTCGAAGGATCCGAGCAACCTCTTGCTGGGCCAGCCCGACAGGATGTTCAAGGAGGCGGGTGACACGGCCGGCATCCTCAACTTCGATCGCGCCCGGGGCGCCGCCCTGGCCGACTTCAATCTCGACGGCCTGCTGGACCTGGTCGAGGTCAACTACGGCGCTCCGGCGCGGCTGTGGCTGAACGCCGGCTCGTCCGGCTCCGGCGAGCCCTCGCCCATGGGCCACTGGCTGGCGGTGCGGCCGTCCCAGGACGGCGGCAACCGGGACGCCATCGGGGCCTGGATCGAGGTCAAGGCCGGCGAGACCACGATGCGGCGCGAGCTGACGATAGGCGGCGGTCACGCCGGGGGCCAGCTCGGCTGGATCCACTTCGGGCTCGGTGACCAGACCTCGGCCGAGGTCCGGGTGCTGTGGCCCGATGGCGAGGCCGGGCCCTGGATGGCGGCCCAGGCCGACAGGTTCTTCCTGATCGGCCGCGGCTCGTCCAGCCCCGGCGAGTGGACGCCCCCGAACCCCTGAACCGGAGGTCCCTCTGATGAAGGCGCGATTGGCGAGGATCGGCCTGCCCGAATTCGGGATGCCGGAGACCCGGCCGGAGATCGGGGGCCAGGTCTACGAGGCTCGGCTGGCGCGCCTTCGCCAGCGGGCCGAGGAAGCCGGATACGACCGCCTGGTCGTCTACTCCGACCGCGAGCACAGCGCCGGGCTGGCCTGGCTGGCCGGCTTCGACCCCCGCTTCGAGGAGGCGATAGCGGTCGTCGGGCCGGAGGGCGCGCCGGCGATCCTGGCCGGCAACGAGTGCAGCGGCTCGGCCGCCCAGGCCCCGCTTCGGATGCGCCCCATCCTGTTCCAGGACCTGAGCTTGCCGGGCCAGCCGCGCGACCGATCCGCCCCGCTGGCGGAGATCCTGGCTAGCGAAGGGATCGGCCCGGGCTGCCGGGTCGGCGTGATCGGCTGGAAGACCTACGCCGGGCCCGAGGCCATCGACGCGCCGGCCTTCCTGGTGGACGAGCTACGCCGCCTGTCCGGGCCCGCCGGCAAGGTCGAGAACGCCACGAGGATCCTGATCGACGCCGCCAACGGCCTGCGCGTCATCAACGAGGTCGAGCAGCTGGCCGCCCTCGAGTACGCGGCCTGCCAGACCTCGGATGGGGTGCGCCGCCTTCTCTTCGGTCTCGAGCCGGGCATGCGGGAAGCCGAGGCCGTCAGGCTGCTGAACTGGAACGGCATGCCGCTGTCGTGCCACCTGATGCTGACCGCCGGGCCGCGGGCCGCACTGGGGCTGCTGAGCCCGGGCGACCGGCCCATCGAGCGAGGGGACAAGTTCACCGTCGCCTTCGGCGTCTGGGGAGCGCTCAACTGTCGGGCCGGCTTCGTCGTCTCCGACGCGACTGAGCTCCCGGCCGGCATCTCGGACTACGTGGAGCGCCTCGCGGGCCCGTACTTCGAGACCATCGCCGAGTGGTATGGAGCGCTGCACGTCGGCCAGACCGGCGGGACGCTGTACGAGATCGTCGAGCGGCGCCTGGGCGACCCGTTCTTCGGCATCGGCCTGAATCCCGGGCACCAGATCCAGCTCGACGAGTGGGTCAACTCCCCAATCTGGAAGGGCTCCCCGATCGAGCTGCGGTCCGGCATGGCGCTCCAGGTGGACGTGATCCCGGCCACGGGCACGGACTACTTCACGACCAACATAGAGGATGGGGTAGCCCTGGCCGACGAGCAGCTGCGGGAGGCTTTCGCCGGGAGCTGCCCTGAGGCCTGGAAGAGGATTCAGGCGCGGCGGGAGTTCATGGCCCGGGCGCTCGGCATCGAGCTCCACCCGGACGTGCTGCCGTTCTCCAACATCCCGGCCTATCTGCCGCCGTTCCTGCTCACCCCGGACCGCGTCCTGACGCTGGCCTAGAGGCCTTCGCCCCGCGGCGGCGGATCGTGGCGGCCGGGCCCCCAGACCTCCGGGCCGCAGATGAAGGGGCGGGGCGAGTGAGGCGGGATTGCCGCCGGGTCGGCAGCCGGATCGGCCTGCCAGGCGGCGACGATCGCCTCCAGCCAGGCCGTCATCGAAGCGAAGTCGCGCCACTCCGTGAACGGCCAGCCCTCCCTGCGGCACAGATCGGCCAGGTCGTGCTTGGCGAAGATGATGTCCGAGTAGGCGGCGGCGTAGCGGTCGCTCTCCCCGTCGCCGATGAAGGCCACGGTTCGGCCGGCGGCCTGATGGCCCAGCACGCGCTGCCGCTTGCAGGTGCCGCAGACGAAGCAGTCGGGGTGGCCGTTGGGGAACTCCATCCAGGCCCGGGTGCCGTCGAAGAAGGTCCGGGCGGTGACGACCGGGACGTCGGGCACCCCCAGATCATGCAGGGCCGGCTCGATGAAGAAGCCGAAGCCGTCGCTGACGATCTCCACCGGGACCTCAAGCTCCTGCGCCAGGCGGACGAAGCCGGCGAAGCCGGGGTCGTGAGCCTGAGCCTCGGCGATGGCCACCGACGGCCCGGGGTCGCCGGGCAGCTGCTTGACCTGGCTCTCGAAAAGCGTCCGGGAGCCCACCGCCCCGCTCGTGTAGGCGGCGTCGTCCTCCGCGTAGCGATCGCCCAGCAGCTGGTACAGGATCTTGTCCGAGACGTCGGCCAGCGAGATCGTTCCGTCGTAGTCCACCAGAACGGCCAGCGGCGGCCGGCCCGGCAGGAGGGCGGGGATCGGCGCCGGGGTGGGGTAGCCGGAGCCTTCGGGCTCGGGCTGGCCGGGGCTTCTCGACTCGGGCTGGCCGGATGGCGGAGCGTCGCGCCTATCGGATAGCATGCCGGAGAGGATACCGGCAGGACCGCCGCAGGGGATTTCGCGTGCCCAAGCCAATCATCTCCGTCGAGCATCTGCGCAAGACATACGGCCATGTCGTGGCCGTGGACGACCTGTCCTTCCAGGTCCAGGAAGGTGAGATCTTCGGCCTGCTGGGACCTAACGGCGCCGGCAAGACGACTTCGGTCGAGTGCATCCAGGCGCTCCGCCACCCGGACGGCGGCGAGGTCCGCGTTCTGGGCCTGGACCCTCGGACGCAGTCGGGCGAGCTGCGCCGCTTGATCGGCTCGCAGCTCCAGCAATCCGCCCTGCCCGATCGAATGCGCGTCTGGGAGGCGTTGGACCTGTTTGCCGCCTTCGCGCCCCGGAAGGTGGACTGGCGGGCCCTGATGAGCGCCTGGGGGCTCGACACACTGGCCGGCCGGGCCTTCGGCAACCTGTCGGGCGGGCAGCGCCAGCGGCTGCTCATTGCCCTGGCCCTGGTCAACCAGCCCAAGGTGGTCTTCCTGGACGAGATGACGACCGGGCTGGACCCGGCGGCGCGACGGGCGACGTGGGATCTCATCCGCGAGGTCCGCGATCGCGGCTGCACGATCGTCCTGGTCACCCACTTCATGGAGGAAGCCGAGCGGCTGTGCGACCGGCTGGCCATTGTGGACAGGGGGCGCATCGTCGCCACCGACACACCGCAGGGGCTCATCTCCGCCGAACCGGCCGGGGTACGCGTCCTGTTCAGCGCCACCGTCAAGGACCTGGACTTCCTCAAGAAGGTGGACCAGGTGGGCCAGGTCCGGCGCGAAGGCGACCGGGTGGAGGTCGAGGGAAGCGGCCCCGTCCTGGCCCTGGTCGCGACGGAGCTGGTGAAGCACGGCATCGTCCCGAACGATCTTCGGGTGGAACGCCCGACGCTGGAGGACGTCTTCCTTCGCCTGACCGGCCACTCGATGCGGGACTGAACGATGCGCCAGCTTGCCAAGCTCACCTGGGTCGAGATCAAGCTCTTCGCCCGCGACCCGCTGACGATGGTCTTCTCGCTCGCCTTCCCCGTCTTCGTGCTGATCATCATGGCCGGGGTGTTCGGCAACACGCCCGATCCGGAGGGCAAGGTCTGGGCCGGCGTGGGGCCGATGGACTACCTGGTGCCGGGCTTCTGCGGCCTCTCGATCGCGGCCATCGGGTTCATCGCCCTGCCGATCCATCTGGCCCTCTACCGCGAGCGTGGGGTCCTGCGGCGGCTGCGGTCATCCTCGGTCTCGCCGCTGGCGCTTCTTCTCTCGCAGCTGTGCGTCAGCGCCCTGCTGGCCGTCATCGGTGCGGCGGCCATCGTCATCCTGGGCATGGCCTTCAACGGCGCCCACGCCCCGGTGTCGCCGGCCGGCTTCGCGGCCGCATTCGTCATGACCGTCGTTTGTTTCGTGGCCCTGGGCGTGCTGCTTGGGGCGGTCCTGCCCAATGTACAGGCGGCACAGGCGGCGGGGCTGGCCCTGTTCTTCGTCTCCGAGATGACCTCGGGCGTGGGTCCCCCGCGCGAGGTGCTGCCGGAGGCGATGCAGCAGTTCGCCAGGGGGCTGCCCCTGACTCACGCAGCCGTGGCTCTCCAGGACCCCTGGATCGGGCGGGGAGTCAACTTCACGGAGCTGGCGATAGTGGCCGGCATCACCGTGGCAGCGGCGGTCCTGGCCTTCCGCTTCTTCCGCTGGGAGTAGTCGCGGGCTGATCCGGGATTGCTAGGGCGCGGGCTCGGCGCGGGCCTGCCGGGATCCCAGTCGCGAGATCAGGATGCCGGCGACGATGACGACGCCGCCGGCCACCTGCCCGAAGACGATCGACTCGCTCAGGAAGATGGCCGCCGCGACTACGGCGAATGCCGGGATCAGGAACTGGAAGAAGACCGCGCGAGTCGGGCCCAGAACCTTGACCGCCTCGAACATGACGACGTTCGCCGCAGCCGCGGCCAGCAGCGTGCAATAGAGGAAGAGGGCCACGGTCTGGCCGTCAATGCGGGAGGCGTCGAACGAGGCAGCCTGCCACAACGCCAGAGGCAGCATCCCCAGGCAGCCGAAGCCGATGGCCCAGGTGGCGGTCCGCAGCGGTGAATGGCGCCGCAGAACCGGCGATCCGAAGGCCACGTAGATGGCCCAGCAGATTGTGGCCCCGAAAGTCATCAGATCGCCGGCCGAGGCGCCGCTGAAGCCGATACCATGCGTGGCCAGCACGACCGCCGCAGCCCCGCAGAAGGCGATCACGGCTCCGATCACCTTGGCCCGCGAGAGAGTGTCCGAGCCGATGGCGGCCGCGATCAGCATCGTCGAGACGGGAGTAGCGGCCGTGATCAGCGACGAGTTCGAGGCCGTGGTCATGCTCAGCGCGCTGGCCCACAGGTCCTGGTACAAGCCGAAGCCGATCAGGCCCAGCAACAGCAACGGCAGCACGTCCCTGCGTGGCAGGCCGACGCTCCCCTCCCGCCAGCGAAGAACGGCCAGCATGACTAGGAAGGCCGCGCTGAAGCGGGTGAAGGCGAAGACGATGGGCGGCAGGTCCGCCAGCACGAGCTTCACCGCAACGAAGTTGACGCCCCAGGTCAGCATGACCAGCAGGACCGCGATCTCGGCAGCAACGAAGGCCCGGGGCGAGGGGGAGATCAGCCGCACGGCTGCCCCTGCGCCCGCTGCCGGCCCGTCGCGAGCGACACGCTCACAGCGGCCCCACGCAATCGCCCGGGCCGTTGGCCCGGGCGATTGTCAGCGACCTGCGCCGACGAACCTCAGATGTCGTCCTGGTCAAGCTCCAGCGACTCCTCGTCTCCCTCTTCGGTCAGCTTGAGCCAGATGAAGAGCCCGGCCAGGACAACGAGTGGGATGACAACCAGGGCGGCCAGCACGACCAGCACCAGCGCCATCAGCATCTTCACGATCTTCACGCCGCTACCTTAACCTTTGCCTTCCCTGTCTTGGCGGCGCTCAAGCCCCCGCCTTGGGCTTCTGCTTCTCGTCTCGAAGGGCCGGAGCCGCGGCGATCATCTGCTCGACGTCCTCGCGTGTGAACTCGGCGATGACGTGCCGGCTGCCCTGCTGGGTCCAGGTCAGGAGTCGGATGACGAACGATCCGTCCTGCTCGAAGAAGAAGACGTCGCGCGGCTTCTGCTCGTCCACGTACCGGCCGACGACGCGGAACGCCTGCTCATAGTAGCCCGTGTCTCCCCAGGTGACCGCCCGGTCCTCATTGTCCCGTCTGGCGTGCCCTTCCTCCATGAAGCGAGCGACGTCGTCGTCCAGGAAGGTGAAGGTCTCCTTGACCTGCTGGCCGACATGCTCCGACCAGGCGCCGGCCGTCGAGCGCTCGATGGTGAGCCCCTGGACGACGAAGCCGTCCGGGGTCTCCAGCAACAAGATCTCCCTCATGCCGCGCTGATCGAGGAAGGCGCCTATCGAGCGCAGCACCTCTTCGAAGTTCTGGCGCGGGCTCCCTTCGTAGATCCGCATCTCGCCTTTCCTCATGACGTGGGCCGGCTGGCCAGGCCCACCTAGGCCGCACCGGTCCTCCGCCGGTCCGCCTCGCAGCGAGTGTAGCAGCCCATTCCCGGAGAGCAACGTTGCCCATGACTCACGGGCCGTCCGGCAGGCGATCGAAGGGCAGCCCGGCCGTCGGGGCAGGCTGCCCTTCGGACTTAGAATGAGCCTGCCCGGGTTCGTCGAATCCGGCCCATGCAGCCCACATCAGCGAGTAGCCATATCCGGCGCACGGGGCGACGAGGCGCGGCGCCGAAGGCATGAGAGGTCTAATGGCAACCCAGAAGCCGCAGCTGGACCAACCGGCGATCGACACCATCCGAACGCTGTCCATGGACGCCGTCCAGAAGGCCAACTCCGGCCACCCCGGCGCCCCCATGGGCATGGCTCCCATGGCCTACACGCTCTGGACCCGATTCCTGCGCCATGCGCCGAGCGATCCGACCTGGCCCGGCCGAGACAGGTTCGTGCTGTCCGCCGGTCACGCCAGCATGCTGCTCTACTCGCTGCTCTACCTGACCGGGTACGAGCTCACGCTGGAGGACCTGCAGTCCTTCCGCCAGTTCGGCTCGCGGACCCCCGGTCACCCCGAGCGGGGCCACACCGCGGGAGTCGAGGCAACCACCGGGCCGCTGGGACAGGGCTTCGCCAGCGCCGTCGGCATGGCCGTCGCCCAGGCCGCGATGGCCGCCCGCTTCGACCGGCCGGGCTTCGAGCTGTTCGACCACTACGTCTATGCCATCTGCTCCGATGGCGACCTGCAGGAAGGCATCGCCTCCGAAGCGGCCTCCCTGGCCGGCCATCTGCGCCTCGGCAAGCTCGTCTTCCTCTACGACGACAACCACATCCAACTCGACGGGCCGACTTCGATGGCCTTCTCCGAGGACGTCCTGGCCCGTTTCGACGCCTACGGCTGGCACACCCAGCGCGTGGCCGACGGCAATGACGTGCAGGCCATCGAGGCGGCCATCCAGGCGGCCAGGGCCGATGAGCGGCCCAGCCTGATCGCCGTCCGGACCCACATCGGCTACGGAGCCCCTACCAAGCACGACTCGCAGAAGGCCCACGGCTCGCCGCTGGGCGAGGACGAGGTGCGCGGCGCCAAGCAGGCCTACGGCTGGGATCCGGACAAGCATTTCTACGTCCCGGACGAGGTGCTGGCCCTCTATCGCCAGGCCGTCCCGGCCGGCGAGAAGCTGGTCGCTGAGTGGCGCGAAAAGCTGGCCCGCTACGCCGCCGCTTTCCCTGCCGAAGCCGCGGAGCTGGAGCGGCGCCTGGACTGCCGCCTGCCCGATGGTTGGGACGAGGGCCTGCCCAGCTATCCCGCCGGCGACGGCCTGGCCACCCGCAAGGCCGGCCAGGAGGCGATCAACGCCCTGGCCGGCCGGCTGCCCGAGCTGTTCGGTGGAGCAGCGGACCTTTCCGAATCGAACCTGACCGACGTGAGCGGCGGCGGCATCTTCGCCGCGGACGAGCGGACCGGGCGCAACATCCGCTTCGGCGTTCGCGAGCATGCCATGGGCGCGATCGCCAACGGCATCGCCCAATACGGCGGCTTCGTCCCCTACGCGGCCACGTTCCTGACCTTCAGCGACTACATGCGCGGCGCGGTGCGGCTGGCCGCGCTCCAGAAGCTGCGCGTCGTATGCGTCTGGACCCACGACTCCGTCGGCGTCGGCGAGGACGGCCCCACTCACGAGCCCGTCGAGCAGGTCGCGTCATTGCGGGCCATCCCCCAGCTGACGGTGATCCGGCCCGGCGACGCGAACGAGGCCGCGGCCGCCTGGGCCTGCGCGGTCGAGGTCTGCCAGGGACCCACGGCCTTGATCCTGTCACGCCAGAAGCTTCCCGTCCTGGACGGCACGGCCGAGAACGCCCGGACCGGAGTCGCCTCCGGCGGCTACGTCCTGCGCGAGTGCTCCGGCGACGCGACCAGCCCGGACCTGATCCTGATCGGCACCGGGTCGGAGCTGCAGCTCGCCTGCTCGGCGGCCGAGACGCTGGAGGGCGAGGGCATCCGGACGAGGGTCGTCAGCCTGCCGTCCTGGGAGCTGTTCGAGGCCCAGCCGGAGGCCTACCGCGAGACGGTCCTGCCGCGAGCCTGTCGCAAGCGGGTGACCATCGAAGCCGGCAGCCCCCTCGGCTGGGAGCGCTACGCCGGCGACGAGGGCGCGATCGTCGGCATCGACCGCTTCGGCCTCTCGGCTCCTGCCGGCCAGATCCTCGAGGCCTTCGGCTTCACGAGCGGGCACGTGGCCGAGATCGGCCGGCGCGTAGTGAAGAAGGGCTTCCGAGGCCGGGTTCCGATCACCGGCGCCCACTAGGAGGACGAGATGCGCGTCGCCTTCGCCGCCGACCACGCCGGAGCCGAGCTCAAGAACGAGCTGATGAAGCGGCTGGCGCCTCTTGGCTACGTCCAGATCGACCTGGGCGGAGACGGCTCCAACACTCAGGACGACTACCCCGACTATGCCCGCACTCTTGGCGAATCCATCCTGTCCGGCAAAGCCGACCGCGGCATCTTGATCTGCGGCAGCGGCGTCGGCGCCTCCATCGCCGCCTCCAAGATCCCCGGCATCCGGGCTGGGCTCGCCCACGACACCTATTCGGCCGGCCAGGGCGTAGAGCACGACGACATGAACGTGCTGACGCTCGGGGCTCGGGTCGTCGGCATCGAGACGGCGGCTTCCTGCGCCGAGGCCTTCCTGGCGGCGAAGTTCAGCGGCGACGCCCGTCACATCCGGCGCGTGGCCAAAGTCAAAGCCATCGAGGCCGACGGCCCCGAGTTGGCACGCGCCGCGCAGCAGCAGCCCTAGACGTCGCAGAGTCGCTTCGGCGTTGAGCGCGCGAGGGCCCGCTGGTGTTCGGCCCGAGCTGAAGAACCGGGCTCCCTCCGGAGTCGATCTAGCTGACCCCGGCGCCCACACCTCGGGACCCGGCCACTACCCCCATCGCCAATCACCGCGTCCCGGCTTCACACCTGCGTGTTGCTCGGCAACGGCACCGTGAAGTGCTGGGGCGACGACTGGTGGGACCAGCTCGGGGATGGAACGACCAGCAACAGGGCGAGCCCGATCGAGGCTCAACGGCGTCTGGCCCCAGTCGCCTGCCGAACGGACTCCATCGCAGATCGCCGGCGAAGTCCAGCGGCGACGCGCGTCACATCCGGCTCGTGGCGAAGGTCAAAGCCATCGACGCGGGCGACTGGATTGCCTGCGCCCTTCTTGGCGACGGCTAGGTCAAGTGCCGGGGTGGCTGGTAGCAACATGGCGAGACGTGTCTGGCTCGCAGCTGGCGTGTTGCGGCCGAACCTAGAATGGAGCGACCTGCCCGGGGCAGGCCGCGCGGCGCCTGAGCCTGCGCTGCGAGGAGGGACCGATGGCGGGGAAACCGGACAACCGCGAGCAGGACACACTCAGCAAGGAAGCCAGCGCGGGCAACGATGAGCCCTGGCTCTATGTGGTGATCGTGCCCGTCGCGTCCGGGCAGCTAATCGCGGTCGGCCGAGCCAAAGCCTGCGCGATCCTGGTGGACGGCAACGTCCTCTGCTGGGGCGCCAACGACGCCGGGCAGCTGGGAATGGGCACCCAATCCGATGTCACATCGCCCACGGCCGTACCGGGGATTGCGGGGGCGGCATCGATCTCGGCGGGCAGCAAGCACACCTGCGCCGCGGTCTTTGATGGGTCGATATGGTGCTGGGGGTCGAACGAGTTCGGCCAGCTTGGCGACGGAACCACGACCGACAGGTCCAGTCCAGTCGCCGTTGCCGGCCTGCCGTCGGCCATAGCCGTGGCGGCGGGCTCCGACTTCACCTGCGCGCTGCTCCAGGACCATGACGTGACATGCTGGGGCTCAGACGACGTGGGCCAGTGGGGCATGGGCATCCTGACGCAGCCGTTGGTCGCGCCACCGGAAACGAAACGCGTCTCCGGGGCCAAACAGATCGCCGCGCCCAACCCCACCGCAAGCCCGACACAGACCCTGGTTGCCACTCCCACCCCTGCTCCGACTCCAACTCCGACACTGACACGCACCACGACCCCCGGACCGACGCCCACAGAAACCGGGTCCCCTACCTGAGGCGATGAACCTGGATTCCAGCAGACCCCCGGCCGATGAACCGAACGCTCTCGAAGAGGAGCGGGCCGCAGCCTCAACCGCCGGCGATAGGCGCGTCGCCATAGCGGTGGGTGGGAGTGCCCTGACGATGACCCTGCTCCTGGCCGCGGCGACCGGCTACACCATCATGTCCCAGAGCAGGCCCGCCGCAAGCGCCGATGCGACATGGACCCCCACCCCCGGTGCCACCCAGACTGAACAGCCCAGTCCGAGCCCGACCAGCCAATCGCCGAGCCCCAGAGCCACCCTCGATCTCGCCGTCGCCTCAGGTAGGCGTATCGCCGTCGGCAGCAAGCACGCATGCGCCGTCCTCATCGACGGTCGGGTGATGTGCTGGGGGTCGAACGGCGAGGGGCAGCTTGGGACCGGGTCGGGCGAGAGCAGCAGAGTGCCGGTCCCGGTGACGGGCATCACCGACGCCGTCTCCGTAGCGGCGCGCGGAGAGCACACCTGCGCGCTTCTCCGCGACGGCTCGGTGAGGTGCTGGGGCTCCAACCAGGCCGGCCAGCTCGGCGACGGGACAACCGTCAAGAGACCGAGCCCGGTAGCGGTCGCGGACGTCTCGGGTGCGACCGAGCTGGCCGCGGGCAGCGATTTCGTCTGTGCCCTCGTCCAGGACGGCGACGTGATCTGCTGGGGAGGCAATCCCGGCGTAGCCGATCCGTACGAGGTGGATCTGTCGGACGCCCAGGCCATCTCAGCCGACACGGAGGCCTGCGCCATACTCGCCGGCGGAGACGTGAGTTGCGGGAATGGCGGATGGCCCGTGACGGCCGCCCCGATACCCGGCGTCTACGGCGCGAGGGCAATCGCGTCGGGCAACTCCGCCATCTGCGCCATCGTGGCCGGAGGCCGCGTCGCCTGCTGGGACGCAGCGGCGGTCGAAGAGGGGAGCCAGCGGCCGAACCTTGTCGAGAGGGTTTTCGGCGCCACGGCCATCTCCCTGGGCAAGCAGGACAGCTGCGCCCTCGTGGTCGGGGGACGCCTGCAGTGCTGGATCACGGACGGATCGCTGGGCGGCGTCGCTGGGGCTACGGCCATCGCCGCCGGCGACTCCTCGGCCTGCGTTCTCCTGGCGGGCAACGACGTCCGCTGCTGGGGCTCCAACTTCTGGGGCCAGCTGGGCAACGGCAAGCTACAGAGCTGTCCAAGCCCGGTAGGCGTCTCGGGGTTGAGCAAGGCGCCCACGACCTGCCCGCCGGCGCAAACCCCCAGCCCGAGCCTCTCCCCCAGCCCCAGCCTTTCGCCCAGCCCGAGCCCCTCCCCCAGCCCGAGCCCCTCCCCCAGCCCTACGCTGGGTCCGACGCCCTCCCCGACGCCGACCCAAACCCCTACCCCCGTTCCGACACCCGCCGAGACGCCGACTCCCACTGAGACGGCGTCCTCATGATCGGCGCCAGAACGATCGGCGGGGCATTCCTGGCGGCGGCACTGGCCGCTTCCTGCTCGGGCGGAGCGAAGCCCACACCGGAGATCATTCTGGTGACGCTGCCGCCCGGGCCGTCAGTCGAGGCTTCCAGCGGCGCGCCGTTGGCGACGCCTGAGCCAACGCTTCTGCCGACCCCCACGGCCTTCGAGCCGACTGTGGCACCGACTCCCGGAGATCCGGCCACCACGCCCGTGGCCATTTCGGCATGGGGCTGTGTGATCCTCGGAGCGGGGACGGCGAAGTGCCTGGGGCCGCAGGGCAACCGGTGGGAAGACATCCCGGGCGTGTCCGGTGCCACCGCCGTCTCGGCTGCGGGCTGGTATGCCTGCGCTCTGCTGGCGGACGGCACGGTAACGTGCTGGAGGTACCCCGAGTATGAGCCGGTCCAGGTGGAAGGCCTCTCCGGCGCTACTGCCATCGCCACGACCACCTTGCAGGCCTGCGCGCCAAAGGCAGACGGAACCGTCCAGTGCTGGGTCCTCGAGAGCAGACTGGTTCCTCGAGAGGGAGAGCCGATGCCCAGCCTCGGGCCTAGCCCGGTCGATGCGCTTGCCGGCGCCATTGCCATCGCGCTCGGCGGAGAGGTGCACACGTGCGCGCTGCTCGCGGATGGGACAATCACCTGCCTGGACCTCGTACGGGCCAGATACGAGCATGGCGACGACAACCCGAACCCGGAGACCGTCCCCAGGATCACCGACGCCACGGCGATCTCCGTGGGTCCGTGGCACAAGTGCGCAGTGCGCAAGAACGGCGGCGTGACTTGCTGGGGCGGGAATGGCAGCGGTCAGCTCGGAGATGGGACCCGGGACTTCAGATCCGACCCCGTGACAGTGCACAACCTCTCCGGCGTCAAAGCAGTGGTGGCCGGCAACGATCACACCTGCGCCCTGCTTCGCGGCGGCGGCGTGAAGTGCTGGGGCCGGAACGTGGTCGGCCAGCTCGGCCAGGGGACCACCCAGACCTACATCCCCAGCCCGGTCGCCGTGGCCGGAATCTCCAATGCGATCGCCATCTCGGAGAGCGGTGACTGCACCTGCGTCTTGCTTCGAGACGGAGGCGTGAAATGCTGGGGAGGCAGCTACGGATTGAGGCCGGAGGAAGTCCCCGTAGCCTGATCCGGACAGTCGCAGCGGCGCCTCCGCAACGGCAGAAGGAACCCCTCCATCGTTCGCAGCAGCCCTGTATCTTTGGCATGAGAAGTGCTCAGCCAAGACACGAGGTCCGACTGCAATGTCTCAAACCCCCTACTCCGGTTCGTACGCTCTCGACCTGACGCTCAAGGACACGCGGCTCGAGACTGCCCTGGCCGAGGCCGCGAGCCGGGCCGTGCGCGAGAGCTGGGGCGACCGGGCTGTGGGCCGCCGCGATCCGTCGGTCTGGTCGGCTGACAACCTTACCCAGCGCGCCATCGCCACACGCCTGGGCTGGCTCGAGGCGCCGTTCCACTTCGCCGACGAGGTGGACAGCCTGCGGGCCTTCGCCGAGGCGGCCCGGGAGCAAGGGTTCGCGGCCGCGGTACTGGGCGGCATGGGCGGCAGCAGCCTGGCGCCGGCGCTCCTGGCGCACGTCTTCGGCGCGACAGAGGGCGCCATCCCGGTCCGGGTCCTCGACTCGACCGACCCGGAGGCCGTGGCCGCCGCCCTGGACGACCTGGACCCGCTGCGCACCCTGTTCATCGTCTCCACCAAGTCGGGCACGACGGCCGAATCGCTGGCCTTCCAGGCCTACCAGTGGGGGCGGGTCGCCGAGGCGCTCAAGGCCGCTCACGCCGGCAAGCCCAACCAGCCCGGCGACTTCATGGCCGCCGTCACCGACCCGGACGGGAGCCTTCGCTCAATCCCCCATCACGACGAGCTTCGCGAGGTCTTCCTCAATCCGCCGGACGTTGGCGGGCGCTATTCGGCCCTGACCTTCGTGGGCCTGGTGCCCGGGGCGCTGCTGGGCCTGAATCTGGGCGAGCTGCTGCACCGGGCGCGGAACATGGTAATTGCCTGCGACCACAACGAGCCCGCCCAGAACCCCGGCCTCTCGCTGGGCCTGGCCATGGGCGCCTTCGCCAGGGCCGGCCGCGACAAGCTGACCTTCGTCCTCGACCGTGAGCTGGCGCCATTCGGCCCGTGGGTCGAGCAGCTGATCGCCGAGAGCACCGGCAAGCACGGCGTCGGCGTGGTCCCGGTGGACGGCGAGCCACTCGGGCGCGCTTCGGCCTACCTGGACGACCGCGTCTTCGTCCGCATCGCCTTCAAGGGCTCCGCCGGCCCGGATCCCGCCATCGGAGCGAACGTCGACAAGCGCCTGGCCGAGCTGGCAGCGGCGGGCCATCCGCTCATCCGTATCGAGGTCGGCGACAGGCTGGACCTGGGCGCCGAGTTCGTGCGCTGGGAAGTGGCCACCGCCCTGGCCTGCGCCGTGCTGGAGATCGACCCCTTCGATCAGCCCAACGTCGAGGAGGCCAAGGCCAACACGCGGGCCGTCCTGGCCGCCTTCGAATCGGGCAAGGCCGCCCCCACCGATAAGGCGGTCGTCGCGGTGGCGGACGAGAAGGCCCTGAGCGCCGCCCTGGCCGCGGCGCTGCCCGGGCTCGCCGCCGACGGCTACGTCTCGATCCAGGCCTACGTCGCCCAGACTCCGGAACGCGACGAGGCCCTGCGCCGCATCCGGACCGTCTTCCGCGACCGCACCCGGCGAGCGACGACCACCGGCTACGGGCCGCGCTTCCTGCACTCGACCGGCCAGCTGCACAAGGGCGGCAAGCCCAACGGCTGGTTCCTGCAGCTCGTCCGCGAGCACCCGGACGACCGCCCGATCCCGGGCAAGGGCTACACCTTCGGCCGGCTCATCGACGCCCAGGCCATCGGCGATGCCAGGACGCTGGCAGAGCACGACCTGCCCGTCCTGCGCATCAACCTCGGTTCAGATCCACAGGCCGGCCTGGCCGCCCTGGAACGGGCGGTGGCCGCGGCCCTCAAGGAGGTATGAGGGGCCGTGACTCGGGCCAGCGCGAGCCCCGCACCATGAGCCCCAGGCGGGCATCGGGAGCGTCCGAGCCACCCCGGACCGCGCGCGAGCTGCGAGAGGCGCGCCTGGTGGCCCACCGTCGCCGCCGCGCCGATGCGTCTGCCAACCCCCTGCGCGCCGGCCTGCGCCTCGATCGGGCGCCCGACCCGTGCGCCTTCGTTCTGCTGGGAGCGACCGGAGACCTCGCTCATCGCAAGGTCCTGCCGGCCATTTACGAGTTGTGGCGGACCAACCTGCTCCCGGCCGAGTTCAGCGTGGTGGCCGTGGCCCGGCGCCCCTACACGGACGAATCCTTCGCCGCCGAGGTCCGGGCTTCGCTGGCCCGCTACTCCCGCGTCCAGCCGGTTGACGAGTCGGTCTGGGCGGAGCTGGCCAGGCGGATCACCTACCACCAGCTCGACTTCGGGGACGGCCCCGGCTTCGAGCGCCTGAGCGCCCACCTCGACCAGCTCGACGCCGCCCATGGCACGGCCGGCAACCGGCTCTTCTACCTGGCGGTCCAACCATCCCAGGTGACCGAGATCGTCCGCCAGATCGGGCAGACAGGCATGGACCACGAGTCCAGGAGCGGCGGCTGGCGGAGGGTCGTGATCGAGAAGCCGTTCGGCCGTGATTCCGAGTCGGCCAGGCACCTCAACCACGAGGTGACCCGGGTCCTACGCGAGTCGCAGGTCTACCGCATCGATCACTACCTGGGCAAGGAGACCGTTCGAAACCTGCTGGTCTTCCGCTTCGGCAACGGCATCTTCGAGCCCGTCTGGAACCGCAGCTACGTCGACCACGTCCAGATCACCGTCGCCGAGTCGATCGGCGTGGAGACGCGTGGCTCCTTCTACGAGGAGACCGGGGCGGCCCGGGACATCCTTCAGAACCACCTGCTGCAACTGCTGTCGCTGGTGGCCATGGAGCCGCCGACCTCCTTCGAGGCCGATGCCCTGCGCGACCAGAAGGTCGAGGTGCTGCGAGCCATGGCTCCGCCCGACCCGGACGCGGTCCGGCGCTCCATCGTTCGGGGCCAGTACGGGTTGGGCTGGGTCCGGGGCACGGCCGTCGCCGGCTACCGCGAAGAGCCCGAGGTGGACCCGCTGTCCGAGACCGAAACCTACGTCGCCGGCCGGTTCATCATCGACGACTGGCGCTGGAGCGGCGTCCCCTTCTACCTCCGGGCCGGCAAGCGGCTCCCCGAGCGGGCGACCGAGATCGCGGTCCAGTTCAAGGAAGTACCGCTGCGGCTCTTCCGGGAGACGAGCGGCGATCCGGAGCCCAACGTCCTGACCATGCGCATCCAGCCCGACGAAGGCATCCTCCTGCGATTCGCGGCCAAGGTGCCGGGCCTGGGGCTGGACGTGCGAACGGTGAACATGGACTTCGACTACGGGACGTCCTTCGTGGCCGATTCGCCGGACGCATACGAGACGCTGATCCTGGACGCGCTCCTGGGCGATGCCTCGCTCTTCACCCGCGCCGACGAGGTCGAGGCCGCGTGGGGGATCGTGACGCCGATGATCGAGGGCTGGGCGGCCATGCCCGCGCCGCGTTTCCCCAACTACCCCGCCGGCACCTGGGGGCCGGAGGAGGCCGAACAGCTGCTGGCACGCGAGGGACGGCGGTGGCGCAGGATCTAGCAGCCGCACCTATTGCCCGCTCCGTGCCCGAGATCGAGCGCCAGCTGGCGGCAGCCTGGGCGGCCGAGCGTGAGCGCCGGGCGGGCAGGACCGAGTCCCACGTCCTGGCCCGCTCGAGCGTCTCGAACCTGGTGGTCGTCGCCGGGCAGCCCGAGACGGCCCAGCGCTGCGCGGCGATCGTCGGCGCAACGGCCGGCCGCCACCCATCGCGGACGCTGATCCTGGGCGTCGCCGACCCGGACGGGCCGGCCGGCCTGGAGGCCCGGGTCGAGGCTTTGTCGATCCCCACGCCCTCGGGCGCGGCGCTGACGGGCGCCGAGACCGTCTACGTCGCCGCCCGCGGTGAGACCGGCCGCCACCTGGCCTCGATCATCCTGCCGCTGCTCGTCCACGACCTGCCGGTCGCGCTGTGGTGGCCGGTCGACCCCCAGTTCCACTCCCACCGAGCCGACCGCCTGCTGGCCCTGGCCGACAGGCTGATCGTCGACGGCTCCGAGTGGGCCGGCGACGGCCTCGATCGACTGGCCGCCCTGGCCGACGTCGCCGGCAGGTCGCGCCTGCCCGTGGCCGATTTCGCGCTCCTGCGGCAGTATCGCTGGCGAGAGGCCCTGGCCTCGGTCTACGACCTGCCCGACCTGCGCCCGCACCTGCGCTCGGTCCGGGCCATCACCGTGGAATTCGCCACCGTAGAGGGCCAGCCCGCCTACCTGGCCAACATCGTTCGGCCCGTCTACCACGTGGCCTGGCTGGCCTCGCGCCTGGGGATGAGCGTCGTGACGCCGATGCGCAGCGAGCCGGACGGCTGCCGCACGGCCGTTCTGCGCCAGGGCGGGCACGCCGTGGCCGCCGAGTGGCGGCCTGCGTCGTCCGATCTGGGCCCGGGCTCGACAGTACGGGTCGAGATCGTCTCGCGGCACGGCCGGGATGAACTGGCCGGAGTGGTCGCGGCCGACGAGCGATCGGTCCAGGTGACCGTGCAGGATCGCGGGCGCGAGCGGGCGCACCGCATCTACGCCGCTCCCCGCCTGCGAGAGGTGGAGTTGCTGGAGCGAGCCATCGACGACAGGGCGGGCGACAGGATCGCCGCCGAGGCCCTGGCCGTGGCCGGGCGCCTGCTGGCCGTCGACGTCCCGGCCGCCGGTCGGCCAGGCGCGAGATGACGGAGCGGCTGGCCGGCACGGGAACGGCCCACACGCCCGAGCCCAACCGCGGCGAGCCGGAGCTGGTCGTCGCGCCGGGTCCGGAGGAGGCGGCCGGGGCAGCTGCCGAGCGCATCGTGGCCACCCTGGCGGCGGCAGCGGAGCGGCGAGGGCGGGCCGACTTCTGCACCACCGGAGGCAGCACGCCCATACCCATCTACCGCCTGCTGGCAGCGTCGCCGTTGCGGGAGCGCGTACCCTGGCCGCTGGTCCACGTCTGGTGGGGCGACGACCGCTTCGTGCGGCGCGGCGATCCAGAGTCGAACGTGACCGCCCTCGATAGCGTGCTGCTGGGCGGCGGCCCCGAGGGTCGCGGCGGAGCCCCGCTGCCCGAGGCCAACATCCATCCCTTCCCCAACGACGCGGCCCTGAACGTGGGCCATGACAATGCCTGGAGCGCGGCCCGCTACGCGGAGGAGATGGCCGTCCAGCTGCCGCAGAACGCGGACAACTGGCCGGTCTTCGACCTGATCCTCGTCGGCGTGGGCGACGACGCTCACCTGCTGTCCGTCTTCCCCGACTCGCCGGCCCTCGACGACATGGCCTGGACAATGGGCATCCCCGCCCCGGCGCACATCGGGCCGCACCTGGCCCGCGTGACGGTGAACCCGCGCCTCCTGGAAGCCGCCCCCGCCCTGGTCGTGACCTGGGGAGCCG
The DNA here is from genome assembly GCA_034430475.1 of Chloroflexota bacterium. Classification (GTDB taxonomy): domain Bacteria; phylum Chloroflexota; class Limnocylindria; order Limnocylindrales; family CSP1-4; genus Fen-1039. The sequence continues at coordinate 31,132 of DAOUEA010000101.1, forward strand.
GCAAGGCCGGGGCTCTGGGCCACGTCTTCGGGGACGTGCGCGACGAGCGGCGCTGGCCGGCGCAGCGCACGCGCCGGACCGGTTCGGTGTGGATCGTGGATGCGGCCGCGGCCGCCGCCATCCCGGGGCAGCCGCCAGGCTAGTCCCGCCTGTCCCGCGCGGAGCCTTGGCGCTCCATGAAGGCCGTGACCTCCTCCAGGCTCGGGGCGTCCAGGGCGTGGGGCATCGTCAGGCAGACACAGGCCGCCACGGCCGAGGCGAAGTCGATCGTCTGCTCGTCCGCCCAGCCCTTCAGCAGCCCGTAGGCAAGGGCTCCGCGGAAGGCGTCCCCGGCGCCGGTAGTGTCGATCGGCTCGATGCGGTAGGGCTGGCGGGTAGTCAGCGAACCGCCCCGGCGCCCGTACCACAGCTCGCCGCCGCCGAAGGTGAAGATGACCAACCCATCGCAGGCCGCAAGGTAGTCATCGAAGACCCGGCGCAGGTCGCGCCCGGCATAGGCCTGGTCGCGCAGCTCATGGGAGACGGCCACGATGGACGCGTGACGGGCCACGAAGTCCTCGTGGCGGCTGTCCAGGGTGACATAGGGCTTGCCGTGCTTGACGCACAGCTCGGCCGCCCGGCGCGATTGGTCGCGGAAGTAGGGGTCCAGGCAGACGACCGAAGCCGCGGCAACGTCCCCGGCCTGTGGCTCGTTCCACTGCCGAGGGCCGGAGTGGAAGGCGGCGTAGTTGCCGAAGACGGTGCGTGACTCGCCGTCGGCGATCACTACCTCATCCGTGCCGAGATCCTCGGTCCGGCTCAGCCGCGAGACGTCGATGCCGTAGCCGGCCAGTGTGCCGGCGACGCGGTCGGCGGCCGCCACGTTCAGCCAGTTGCCGTCCAGCTTGACCGACAACCCCAGGCGGGCCAGGGCTATGGCCGAGTTGGCCGCCTCGCCGCCGATGGAGGGCAGCGTGCGCTCTATCTCGGCATAGCCGTTCGCCTTCGGGAAGGAGAAGTCCTGGCGGAGGACGTGCGCCAGGCTGGGCGAGATCATGCCGTAGACGTAGACATCGATCATCGGGCGCGCTTCTCCGCGGCGGCTGTGCTGGGCTGCCAACTGTAGCGCGCGCCGGCTACGGATGGTCGAACTTGCGCCTGTCCCGCGAGCGCGAACGCCGGGCGATCGAAGAGCCTCCCCGCCCTCTCCCCGGCACCAGGCCGGTCCGAACGGCCCGCGCCGCCAGCTCGGCCCTGTTGGCCGCGTGCAGCTTCTCGGAGACGTTCTTGAGATGGAACTTGACGGTGTTCTCGCTGATCCCCAAGGCCGCCGCGATCTCGCGGTTCCGCAGGCCTTCCGTGACCAGGCCCAGGACCTCGATCTCACGGGCAGTCAGCCGCTGCAGGGCGTCCGCAGAGCCTGCGGGATCCATCAGGAACTCCTCGGCGACGCGCGACCGGCGGGGCGGCAGGCCGATGGCGGAACTGTCGTGGCCCTCGAGTATGGACCTCAGGCGCGGCGTCTCCAGAGAGGGCGGTGGGTGGCCCTGGGCCCCGGCCTTGATGGCCCGGAACAGGTCCGCCTCCTCCTGGCTGACGGTCAGCACGACGATCGCCACTTCTTCCGGGCGCTCAGGCGCGCCGGCCTCGCCGGGGGTGCCGCCGGCCATCCGGACGTCCATCAGGACCTCGGCCGGCGAGCTGGCCTCGACGAGCTCGATCTCCTGCTCGCTCTCTCCGGCCCGATCGGGGGCCTCGTGTCCCCAGGCCAGAAGCAGCGATGCGACCCCGTCCCGGAACACGGCATGGTCGTCGACAAGGACCTTCTTCATGGCCCAAGTCTGCTACTGCGGAGGCCGCAATGGGCGAATGAACCGCCTGGTGCGATAGCCACCCGGATGAGGGGCGGCCAGAGAGGCCGAAAGCCCGATCTGTTGCGTCGTATGGACCGCCCAGATCTGTTGACTTCTCCGTTCCTGAGCCGAATAGTCGTAACGACATGGTCGTCACGAACAGAAACCGCCCGGAGCCACGCCAGGTCGAGGATGCCCCCGGCCAGGTCGAGCTGACGGCCCAGCAGGCCGCCCGGCGCATCGCCCGCCTCTTCCCGGAGGTCTACAGGCGATACCACTGGGCCCAGAAGGTCCGGGGCGGTGATCTGCCGGCGACGCGTCGCGGGCTGGAGGTGCTGCAGCATCTCGCGGCCAGCGGCCCGTTGACGGTCGGCGAACAGGCGGAGCATCTGGGGCTGCGGCGCAACTCCGTGTCGGAACTGCTGCAGCGGCTGGAGGCGAAGGGGCTGGTGGCCCGCGTCCGCGACGAACGAGACGAGAGACGGGTGCTGGTCTGGCTGACCGAGGCTGGGCGAGACGTCGTCTCGCGCATCGGTCAGGTGCTGGCTCCCGACCTGTTGACCGGTTCCCTGGCTGCCCTGTCGCCGGCCGAGCGGGCGATCGTCGTCCGCGGCTTCGAGCTGCTCGCCGCGGCCGACCCTCGAGCGAACCCTCAAGTGCCGATCAGAAAGGAAGAGCCAGATGACCCAGACCGCCTGTGAGTCGTGCGGCATGCCCCTCGCGGGCAACGAAGACCACGCCCTCAGCGACGCGTCCATCCCCTACTGCCGCCATTGCGCGCCCGACGGCACTCTGCCTGCGGCCGAGGAGCGCCTGGAGCGCTTCACACAGTGGATGATGAGCCAGGAGGGCCTGGACCACGACGCGGCCCGCGACAAGGCCCTGGCCTACATGAAGACCATGCCCGCCTGGAAGGGACGGCTATAGCACCTGGGGGCCGGCCGGCAGCGAGGTCGCGCCGCAAGGCTGACCAGCCGCCGTCCGGCCTCTATCATCGGCACCTCAGGCGCTAGACGGGCAGGAGGATGCGGCCGATGCCGGAGCTGGACATAGTCGGATGGATCATCGTCGGCTTCCTCGCCGGCTGGATCTCGGGCGCCGTCGTGGACAGAGGCGGCCCCACCGGCTGCCTGCCGAACATCGCCGTCGGCATCCTGGGCGGCATCCTGGGCGGGTGGTTCGCGACCGAGGAGATGCACATGAGCCCCGCCAGCGGCTTCGTCGGGGCGCTCGTCGTGGCCTCGCTGGGGGCGATCGTCATCCGGCTGATCCTCGATGCCCTGGACAGCGGCCAGCGGAGCAGGCGTCGCAGGCGGTGAGCCGCCTGTGACCCGCCGCGGGACGGGCCGCGGGCGGGATTTCGCGTCCAGGGGGTGTGCTGGGACTCCCCATGGCAGTAGGATGCTGGGATGCCGGTCAGGCCACATGGAGGGTCACGATGACGACCAAGGACAGCGACACTCGCAAGTCCTCAGGGCAGGCTGGCAAGCCCGCCCCCAAGCCCGGGCCCGACATACCCTATTCGCCCGGCCTGGCCGGGGTCATCGCCGCTGAGACGGCGATCAGCTTCATCGACGGCGCCGCGGGGCGACTGCTCTACCGCGGCTACCCCATCGGCCAGCTCGTCGAGCACGGCACGTATGGCCGCGTGGCCGAGATGCTGTGGACGGGCCAGTGGCGCAAGAGCGCGCGTCTCTCACCGGCCGACATCCCGGAGCCGGTCATGCGCGCCCTGCGCGACCTGCCCTCGCACACCCACCCCATGGACGCGCTCCGGACCGCGGTCTCTGTCTGGGGGGCGTGGCGCCGCCCGAGCTGGCCGCCCACGGTCGAGCAGGCTCGCGAGGTGACTTCCTTCGCGCCCTCCGCTCTGGCTGCGTTCCACCGCCTGCGTCAGGGGCTGGAGCCCGTCAAGCCCAACCAGAAGCTCTCTCTGGCGGGCGGCTTCCTGCAGCAGCTCTCCGGCACGGATCCGGACCCGGCGGCCGAGCGTGCCCTCGACGCCTACTTCATCATTGGCGCCGAGCACGGCCTCAACGCCTCGACGTTCACCTCCCGGGTGATCATCTCCACTCGATCCGATCTCGCCAGCGCCGTCTGCGGTGCCATCGGCTGCCTGAAGGGCCCACTCCACGGCGGGGCGCCGGCACAGGTCATCGACCAGCTGCACCAGATCGGCTCGCCCGAGCGGGCGGAGAAGTGGGTCCGCGAGGCCATCGCCAGGGGCGACAGGATCATGGGCTTCGGGCACCGCGTCTACCGCGCCTACGACCCGCGGGCTGCGGCCCTGCGCAAGGTGGCGGAAGGGATGGCGGGCATGGCCGACTGGCTCGACACCGCGGTCAAGGTGGAGGACGTGGTCCTGCGGCTCCTGGACGAGATGAAGCCCGGGCATGCCATCAAGACCAACGTCGAGTACTACACGGCCGCGGTGCTGCAAGGTGTGGGTCTGCAACCGGATCTCTTCCCGCCCACTTTCGCCCTGGCCCGAACGGCCGGCTGGACAGCCCACGCCATCGAGCAGGCCTCGGCCGACAAGCTGATCCGGCCCGACGCACGCTACGTGGGACCGCCCGAAACCGACGTGCCGGTCCTCTAGGCGGGGGTCTCCCGACCCCCGATTTGCGCCATCCGGGCCGAGTCGCGGTATCTTGGTGCGCGCACGCCCGGCACCAGGGCCGGGGCAGTGGAGGAGATGCAACCGGTGAACGACTCTAGCTGGCGCAGCCTGTCGGCCATTCTGGGCGTGGCGTGCGTGATCCTGATCATCGCCGCAGGGGCCCTGCTGGCCACCAACCCGGCGGAAGAAACGCCCGGCCCGGGTGGCTCCTACGCCAGCGGAGTCCCCTCCGGCTCCGACGCGTCCGGCGGCCCGTCGGCCTCGAGCGAGGCCTCGGCCTCGATCGGGCCGGTCGGTTCACTCACTCCCCCGCCCGAAGCGCCGATGGCGCAGGTCACCTTCAGCAACCTGATGCTGGACATGACCGACGTCGAGACGTCCGCCACCAAGCGAACGATCACCTTCGTCACCGACGGCTATGGCCCGATCGGGATCACCGTTCTCAAGTACAGCTCGGCCACGGTCCGGGTCTGCGTCCGAGTCGACAACTCCAAGTGGGACTGCCGCAAGGGCGGCAAGATCGACTTCAAGGGCGCCTACACGGACACCCTACACTCCATCTGGGAGATCGAACTGTCGGGAGTCGGCCACACGGCCCCCATCATCGATCTGGCCCTCTCCTGGCCCACGAACAACCCCGCCGTCACGCTCAACCACGGGCGCCTTCAGGGCAGCACCAGCCCCGGCATCCCCGAGGCGCTGAACGGCTTCACGGCGACCTTCAAGACCCGCAACGCGGGCAACGCCGGGCTCTCCGCCTCCTGGACGAGCATCAACGCCAAGGTCTCCGTCACCCTGGCCGACGTCACCGTGAACCCGGCCGTCGCCCTCGACGAGAAGCAGTTCGACAACGCCACGAACCTCGGATCGCCCGGTTACGGAACTCCTGTCAGCGCTTCGCGCTTCTACAAGATCTCGCTCCGTAACCTCTCGCCGGACAGCCTGCGGCCCGACCTCCGGGCGGTGATCACCTTCCCATAGGCGGCGGGCGTGCTCCGGGCGTCAGGTTAGGGTCACCGACCCCATCGCCCGGACACGGAAGTCCGTCCAGACGCCCGCCCGGACGTAGACGTCGTCCTTGACGATGCTCAGGGCGGCCTCCTCGCTGGCGGCCCGGACTACGACAAGAGAGCCGCTCATGTCCGCGTAGGCGCCGGCCAGGACGATGGTGCCGTCGGCCATCAGCCGGCCGATTCGGGCCAGGTGCTCGCCCCGGACCGCCGGCCGGCGCTCGGCGGCGTCGGGGGCGTAGTCCGCCTCCACGACCCACACGCTCTCGACGGCCAGTCCTTCCGGTATCTCTCTCGCCATCGGTCCGCCTCCCTGCCTGGGTCTAGTCCGGAAGCTGCTCGCCCGGCACCGCGGTCAGGCCCGGGGTCCTGACGGTCCTGGCCGTGCCGGCCGTGCCCGAGGACTCGACGTCGGCTACCGGCCCGGGCAGTTCGATCACCTTGTCGGCCAGCGTGTCGTAGCGGTTCGAGCAGGCCAGGTAGACCACCTGGAAGTCGGCCGACAGCTCGCGCAGCAGCAGCGCCGCCCGGGCGGCTCTCTGATCGTCGAAGGTCACGAAAGGATCGTCCAGGATCAGCGGCGGCTTGCGGCCGCGCGTCACGAGCCTGACCAGCCCCATCCGCGCCACGAGGTAGATCTGGTCGATCGTGCCCTTGCTCAGCCGGGAGGCGGAGACCCAGTCATCGCGCTCGGGCGCCCAGACGTCGATCTCCAGCGACCGGTCGTCGATCCGGACCTTCTGGTAGCGGCCGCCGGTCACGCGGGCGATGTCTTTGCCCACGTACTGCTCAAGGAACCGAGTGGCCTGCTTCATCGTTCCCAGCTCGGCCTCGTCGATGGCGGCCAGAGTGGCCTCGTAGACCCTGAGGCGCCGCCGCAGGGCCTCCAGCTGCTCCTGCCAGCTGCGAAGCCGCTCCGCCTCGCCCGCAATCTGCTCGGCATCCACCGGGTTGGCGTCCACCCGGGCCAGCGCCGCCGCCTCGGCGTCACGCCCCGCCTCAACGGCCTCCTGCTGGCGGCGAGTGTCGGCCTCCAGCCTCTCGTGCGCCCGGGCCTCTGATGCTGCCGGGCCGAGGGCCTCCAGGGCAGCCTTCTTCTGCTCCATCTCCAGCGCGGCCTGGTCCCTCAGGGCAGCCACATCCTCGCCGCTCTGGCCGGCCATCAGAGCCGCCACCTGGACCTCCAGGGTGCCGATCTCGTGGCGCCGTTGCTGCTCGTTCACCAGCAGCAGCTCGGCGGACGTCACGTCTGCCGCGCCCAGCTCGCGCAGGATGTTCTGCACGCCCGACTGGGCCACCCGCAACCCTTCCTCCGTCCCGACCCGCGTCTGCCGCCGGAGCGCCCTCTCGCGGTCGAGGGCCGCGTTGGCCCGCCGGGCGTCCATGGTCTCCAGCCGCCGCTGCCACATCTGGAATATGAGGACCGCGACCACCAGCCCGAGCGCCATTCCGGTGAAGAGCGCCGGGGCCGACCCCGTGATCACGGCCATGGAGATGGCCGCCGCGGCCAGGATCACGATGGCCGCCGTAGCCAGGCCCCACGGCAGGTTGCTGGGCACCTCCTCGTCCGGCTCGAGGGCCGGGCCCGATTCCTCGCGCATGGTCTCCTGCAGGACCTGAACACGGCTCTGCAGGGTGCGCATCCGGTCCAGCGCGTCGCGCAGCCCAGAGATGGAGCGTTCCGGCTGGGCCTGCAGCGCCAGCAGCCTGACCTGAGCCTCGGAGGCCTGGCGCAGGCGATCCCAGCGCTCGGTCGCCGTTTGTAGCTCGGCCCTCAGGCGGTCCGCCTGGCGAACCTTCTCCAGCACGTTGCGGTTCTCGCCGAAGCCCTCCTCGGCTTGCTGGCGGGCCGCCCGCGCCTCGGCCAGGGCCTGGCGGTCGCTCTCGAGCTTGGCCAGGGCGGCCTCGCCGGCCTTCAGCGCGGATTCGGCCCGGGCAACGGCCTCCTCGGCGACCTTGAGCCGGCCGGGGTTCTTGTCGCCGCGCGCCCTCAACGCCTTGATGGCATCTTCCAGGCGGGCCTTGGCTCGTGAGCTGCCGCGGTCGCCACCGCCGACGCTGCCCTGCAGTCGATCTCGCAGGGCGCCCTCGTCGCGGTCGAGGTCCTCCATCTCCTGATGCCGGATCGAGGCGGTGGAGCGGAAGAAGGCCTCGCTGGGGATGCCGGTCAGGTCCGCCATGAGCTGGTCCGCTCGGGCCGGGTCCGTGATCGTCTGGCCGGCGTAGCTCAGCGAGACGCGACCACGCGCGCCCCGGAACTCCTTCTCCAGGACCCCCTCGTTCACCGTGCCGCCGTCGCCGTCCTCCTCAACGGCGAATTCGACCCGTGTCAGCGAGCGGCTCTCCTCCCCGGCCCCCCAGGTCCGAAGCGACTCGAGCTCGCCCGCGGTGGCGGTCGCCTTGCGGAAGAGAGCCAGCTCGATGCCGCGCTGGATGGTGGACTTCCCGGCCTCGTTGGGTCCGCGGATGATCGTGAAGCCCGGCGCCAGGTCCAGGTCCAGCTCGCGATGACGGCCCAGGTCCTGCAGCAGGATGCGGGTGATTCTCATAGCCTGGCCGTCACAGAGTCACCTGGCGACCCTCGAGCAGGTGCCGGCCCAGACGCAGCACATCTCGAAGGTCGTCCAGTTCCTGCGCCGAATCCCCGCTCGACCCACCGGCTTTCTCGCGGCGCTCTATCTCGGCCGTAAGGTTAGCGACGAAGGCGCCCAGCACCGTGTCGGGCGGGGGAACGGGGCCTTCCAGGGCGGCCGGTATCGATTCGTCGCGCAGGCGAAGCTTGAGGAACGACGGCGCCAGCGCCCTCTCTACCTCCTCCAGGTCCAGGTCCATCGTGTCGGGCATGAAGCCCCCCAGTCGGGCGTCGAGGACCAGGTTGGCGTCGGCATGGGCCGTCAGCTGCTCGATCAGGGCCGGCTGTGTGGCCACGGCCGCCAGGTCCACCTCGACCTGCAGGTGCCGCGTCTGGCCCACTCGCTTGGCCTGGATCTTGACCTCGTGGCGGCTGCCGTCCTTGTCGTCCAGGGAGACGATCAAGACTTGCCCCGCGCCGTCCTGGTCGATGGCCACCGGCTCGGGTGCACCCGAGTAGGCGTAGGTGACGTTGCCGGCGCGGCCCTCGACGGCCGAGTGCCAGTGGCCCAGGGCCAGGTAGTCGAGGCCGGTCTTGGAGATGTCCTCCTCGGTGAAGACCACCTCGTCGGAGTCCGTCTTGCCCGGAATGGCCAGTGACCCATGGGCCAGGCCGATGCGCCAGGTAGCCCGGCGGTCCATCCGGGCGTCGAAGCCCTCGAAGGGGCTCTTGGGGGCCCGCTTGGTCGAGAAGACCCGGCCGTGCACCACGGCGTCGAGCGAGGGCAGCCAGATGTTCGACTGCTCGGGAGTGAGAACGGTGACCCACTCGTGGCTGGTTCGAGCCATGGCCGCCAGGTCGTACGAACGGTAGATGGAGGCGCCGTCGTAGACGTCGTGGGTACCGGGGATGATGACGGTCCGGATCGAGGCGTTGGCCAGGCGGGCCAGCTCGGCCGCGACCCTCTCCACAGTCCGGCGGGGCTGGGTGTTCGAGTCGAACAGATCGCCGGCGATGAGGACCAGGTCCACCTCTTCCGCGATGGCCAGGTCGACACTCACCCGGAAGGCCGTGAACTGGCGAGCGCGCAGCTCAGCCGCGCGCTCGCCCAGGTCGGTGTGCCTCGCGCCGAGGTGAACGTCGGCGGTATGGAGAAGGCGAAGCATCCGGTCGTGGCTCCTTGCCGCACCGGCCCAGCTCTCCGGGCCGCAGTCTGGTCGCTCGTGGCCTGGGAGGCAGAGCGACCCGGGCAACGTCACCGAAGCCCCCGTTCGGCGAAGGCGATTGTGCCAGGTTCCGAGCCGAAATGGCGGGGTCCGATGGTCCGCGTACCGGGGTCGGGGTGGCCCAGTGTCTCGTGACCCGGGTCACGTAGCTGAGTCCCGGCCAGGTCGTGGTATTCTCGTTTCCTTGCCGGTGCGTCCCAGGCAAGCCGCCAGGTGCTCGACGCATTCCGAGGCGACTGAACCCGCTTCGGGCGGCGGCACGGACCGAGCCCCACCACGGGCCCGGGCTCTGCTCCGGGATCTCCGGCGCGGGTACTTGCGCCTCTCGGAGGTCAATCGTGTCCTACGTCGATCGAACCCTCACCTGCCTGGACTGCGGCGCCGAGTTCGTCCACTCGGCCGACGACCAGGCCTACTACGCCCAGAAAGGCTTCGCCTCCGATCCGAAGCGCTGCCCTGCCTGCCGCGCCAGTCGGCGCCACATGCGCGACGCCGACGCCGGCTATGGCTCATCGAGCGCACCGGGTGCGCCCCGCGAGTACTTCGCCGCGATCTGCTCGCGCTGCGGCAACCAGGCCCAGGTACCGTTCAAGCCCCGGATGGACCGCCCCGTGTACTGCTCCGACTGCTACCGCGAGGTCCACGCCCAGGGCGCCTGACGGCAGGCCCCTCGCCAAAGAGAAAGCGGCGGTCGCCTTCCGGCGACCGCCGCTTTGATTCCGCTACAGGCGGCTACGCCTTGGCAGCAGCCGAGTACTCCATGTAGGCGCCGTAGGCCGCAACAGCGCCGCCGCCCACGAGGACGACGTCGGCGATCCACATGCCGATCGGGGCGCCGTCCAGGCCGTTCGAGATCTGGATCAGCACAGTCAGCGCAGCAAGCCCGACGGTGGCCACGCCCAAGCCAAGCAGGATCTGGCTCACGGGCATCGGCCAGCTGACGTTGGCACCGGAAACCTTCAGGTACAGGACGACGACGAGGAGGATCGCCGCCACGAGGGCGAGAAGCGCCAGCGTGCCGGCACTGCCCCAGGTGAAGTAGTTGATGCTGGGGCACAGGGAGCTGTAGCCGCCCAGATCGATACCCGCAGCCGAGCAGGCGTTGTTCGAGGCAATGATCATGCCCAGGAGCCAGCCCACCGCGGTGGCGATGGCGCCGGCACCCATCAGCTTCTCGTTCTGCGACAGTTTCGCCAGGATATCGTTCACCGGAGTTGAGCCTCCTTCTCCAATGGCCGGGGACGCTCCAGACGAGCGGCCGGTTTGACGTCGCTCCTTCGGCCTCGCATGACGGGTTCCGGGGGCCGATGAGTCCGAAGGGCAATCTACACCCCGATTCGGCGCCGCGCCAGCCGAAATTGCACTTGGGCGACGCTGTCCCGGGTGGTGCATGTGGCTCGATTCGCGGCTCAATCGCCCCGAGACGCGGCTCGTTTCCTGCTGCGGGCGCGCGAACGGTCCTGCCCGGGAGCTTTCGTCGGCCTGGCCGATGAGCCCTTCGCGGCCGGCTCGGCCTTCGCCGAGGCCGGCTGCCCGGCGCCCTCCGCCGGCGCCACAGCACTCGCCGCCACGGTCCCCCCTCCGCGGCCGTTGCCGGCCCGTGAGGCCACGCCCGCGAATGCCGGGGACCGGACCTGCGAGGCGGCTGCGCCGTGTCCGGGGGCCCGCCGGTCGGCGTTCATCCGTTCCTCCGCCCGACGGATGGCCAGCGCCAGGTCCGACGAGGCGCTCGGGCTCGACCAGCCGATCGCCAGCCGCAGCTGCACCGCGGCCGAGGCCAGCCAGGGCTCGCACACGGTCCGCACCCGCTCGACGTAGTTGATCGCCTGGATCTCGTCGGTCTCCGGCAGCAGGGCGGCGAAGCGCCCCTCCCCCAGGCGGGCGATCCAATCGGACGAGCGCGCCTCACGCACCAGGGCATCGGCGACAACCGGCAGCAGGCGCTGGACAGGCTCGTTGCCCATACGATCCGCCAGGCGCGGCAGGCCTTCGATATCGGCCATCACGATCGTCACCGGGCGGCGGTAGCGCAGCAGCCGGGCATTCTCGACTTCGAGGATCCGGCTCCAGGAGGCGGGGCCTTCCAGGCTGGTCAGGACGTCGCGCTGGAAGCGCTCGGTGCTGGGCAGACGGGGCCAGCGGCCGATCACCAGCGCGCCGGCGCCGCCCAGGGGCCGGGCCGTGCTTCCCGATGGCGCAGCGATCTCGGCCGACCTGGAGAGAAGGTCGGCCAGGTCCGGCGGCAGGATCTCGGTCAGGGGGCGCGATCCGGCGGCAGCCGAGCGCCCTGCTCCCGGCGAAGGCACGACCTGCAGGGGCGGTGGCGCCGAAAGGATCGGCCTCGGCTGCGGCTCGGCGACGTACAGAGCGCGAGGACAAGGCGGGGCTTCATCGCGAGGCGGTCCATCGGACCGCATCATCTCGGCGAGGAGCTGCACGACCCGCGGCCCCCGCAGCGCGAAGTGATCGGCCCTGGCCACCAGCACGATCAGGGCGACGTTGACGACGACGCTGGCTATGAGTATCCCGACCAGCAACGCTACGGGCACGCGAGCTGCTCCTCCAGTATCGAAGTGTACGTCGCCCATCGCCGCCCGGAGAGCCCACAGTGCGCTCTCGGTGCCGCCCCTTGCCCCGGCTCGCCGCGCGGTCGGAGGTTCGCCGGGCTCGCCGTCTGCTACAATCCCACCACTCCCGAGACACTGCCGCTGCGAGAGCCCACGGAACCGGCGACGGCTGATCGCGTTCGCGACCGCTCGCTCCGGAATCCTTTCCCGATCGGGACGTGGAGGAGGAAACATGGCCCGGCCCGTCCGGTCGACGCTCTCTCCGGCCCCGCCCCGGCCGGCCAAGACCCACCTCATCAAGGACTACAACGCGCGGTCCAACGTCGTCCACTGCGATTGTGGCTGGTCCGGCAGCGCTGAAGAGTTCGCGGTCCACCGACGGGCCGTCGGTGCGACCAGCCCCTCCTGACCAAGGCTGCGGCTCCCGGTGGCGCCTGACGCTGCGCGCCCCCTCGCGACCTACGAAGACCTCGGCTATCGCGACGTCTTCTGGGCCACCCGGCGCTACGAGGATGCCTGCGACCGGATTGCCCTGCGGGCCCTGCTGCCGGCGAAGGGACACAGGCTGATCGAGGTCGGAGCCGGCTTCGGGCGGTTGGCCGGCGAGTACACCGGCTTCGAGAAGGTCGTCCTCCTCGACTCCTCGGAGGTCCACGTCGAGGCGGCCCGCCTGGCCCTGGCCACCGATCCCCGCTACGAGGTGGCGCTGGGCGACGCCCTGGCCCTGCCCTATCCGGACGCCTCGTTCGACGCCGTCGTCTGCGTGCGGGTCATGCATCACTTCTCCGACCCGGCGCCGGTGGTGTCCGAGCTGGGCCGCATCGTCCGGCCCGGCGGTGTGCTGGTCCTGGAGTACGCCAACAAGCGCAACCTGAAGGCCATCGCCCGCCGCCTGCTGGGCCGCCAGAGCTGGTCCCCGTTCGAGACCGGGTCGGCCCAGTACAAGCCCTTCCACTTCGACCATTCACCGGTCGACGTTCGCCGGGCGCTGCGCCGGGCCGGCCTCCGAGTCGAAGCCATGCGCGCCGTCTCGCTGTTCCGCATTCCGGCCCTGGCTCGACGCCTGCCCCAGGAGCTGGCCGCCGTCGAGGCCCGGCTCCAGGCGCCCCTCGGCTCGATCACGCCCGCACCTTCCGTCTTCGTTCGGGCCCGCCGGGTGCGCTAGAGATCAGCCCTCGCCCCGGCCGCCGCGCGCCCTCTGAACGGGCCGGTAGAGGTGGTAGTTGGCCGCGGCCGCGGCCTGGGTCCCCTCGTGGACAGCGGCCGAGACCTGGTGGTCGTGCGGGCTCGTGACGTCCCCGGCCGCGTACAGGCCCGGCACGCTGGTCCGTTGCTCCGAATCGACGACGATATGGCCCAGCTCGTTGACCGCCGCGCTCAGCGCCAGGGCGATCTCGTTGCGCGGCACGGGCCGCCGGTAGGCGAAGACGGCGTCGACCGCCAGGCGCGTCGCAGCCTCATCGTCGAGAACGAGGGCTCGTATGCGGCCCCGCCTGGTGTCGTACTCGCGCACCGGGCACGGGTAGGCGGCGATCCCTTCGTCGGCCAGGTCCTTCAGCCGAACCGGCGAGAGGTGGAAGCCCTCGACCCGGCCGGCGACGACGGCCACTCTGGGCGTGAAGTCGAGCAGGTCGAGTGCCGTCTCGGCGGCGTCCTCGTCGTGACCGACGACCGCCACCCGCTTGCCCGTCATCTCGTAGCCGTCGCAGTTGATGCACCAGAACAGGCTCACGCCCACGCACTCCGCCCAGCCCGGGAAGCGCGGGAACGTATCCCTGACGCCCGTGGCAAGGATCAACGTCCGGGCCTCGATCTCGAGCGGCGCCTGGACGGCCTCTTCGCCCAGCGACTCTCCATGGTCGCGATCCCGGCGGACGTTGTCCGCCCGTCCACCCTCGTCCGGCGGGGCCGCCGGGGCGGGCTCCAGGCGCAGCACGAAGCCTTCGCCGTCGCTTCTGGCCGAAACCACGCGGCCGCCCACGAAGCGAGCCCCGTAGGCCGCCGCCTGGCTCCGGCCGGCCAGCCTCATCCGCGCCGCGCTGACGCCTCGCGCGAAGCCCAGGTAGTTGCGGTTGATCTGGCCCCACAGCGAGCGACCGTCACGGTCGTCCACGACCAGGACGTCGCGGCGCATGCGGGCCAGGTTCACGGCCGCGGCCAGTCCGGCCGGCCCGCCGCCCACGACCAGGCAATCGACCTTACGCATGTGCCTATGATGCCCCGGCCGAGGCTCGAGGGTCGCCCTGCCGTGCCCGGGCAGGACGCGGACCAGCGCCGGGAGCCGGCAGCTTCTCGGGTACACTTGGGCCGATAGGAGGCAGGATCACCAAGACTCGCCGGCCATCGAAGCCGCCCCGCGCGGCCGAGCCCAAACCCGCCCGAACACGTGAGGAGCGCCTGGCTCTGCTGCGGCCCCTGCTGGCAGAGCGGATCCTGGTCCTGGACGGCGCGACCGGCACCCAGATCCAGCGCTTCGGGCTGTCCGAAGCCGACTTCCGCGGCGAGCGGTTCCGCGGCCACCCCTGCGACCTGCGAGGCAACAGCGACGTCCTGGCCCTGACCCGGCCCGACGTCGTGCGGGCCGTCCACGACGCCTACCTGGACGCCGGCGCGGACATCATCACCACCGACACCTTCACCGCCACCCGCATCTCCCAGGCCGACTACGGCCTGGCGGACGTCGCGGCGGAGATCCACCTGGAAGCGGCCCGAATCGCCCGCGAAGCCGCCGACGCCGCCGAAGCCGGGGAGCCGGGCCGGCCCCGCTTCGTCGTGGGCTCGCTCGGTCCCACCAACAAGACGGCCTCGATATCGCCGGACGTGGCCGACCCAGCCGCCCGCAACGTCACCTTCGAGGAGCTGGTGGAGGCCTACGCCGAGGCTGCCCGCGGGCTGGTCCAGGGCGGTTCGGACCTGCTGATGATCGAGACCGCCTTCGACGTTCTGAACGCCCGGGCGGCCATCTACGCCGTCGAGGGTGTGTTCGACGAGCTGGGCGTTCGGCTGCCGTTGTGGATCTCAGGGACGATCACCGACGCCAGCGGCCGGACGCTGTCCGGTCACACGGTCGAGGCCTTCTGGAACTCGGTGCGGCACGCCGAGCCGCTCATCGCCGGGCTCAACTGCGCCCTGGGCGCCAGCCAGCTGCGGCCTCACGTCGAGGAGCTGTCCGGCCTGGTCCCCGCCTTCACCGCCGCCCACCCCAACGCCGGGCTGCCCAACGAGTTCGGCGGCTACGACGAGACGCCCGAGGCGATGGCCCGGGTCATCGGCGGCTTCGCCGAATCGGGCTTCGTCAACGTCGTCGGCGGCTGCTGCGGGACCGGACCGGCCCACATCGCCGCCTTTGCCGAGGCCGTCCGGGGCCTGCCGCCGCGGCCCATCCCCGAGCCGCCCCCGGCTCTCCGGCTGGCCGGCCTGGAGCCGCTGAACATCGCGCCGGGCAGCCTCTTCGCCAACATCGGCGAGCGAGCCAACGTGGCCGGCTCGCGGGCCTTCGCCAGCCTCATCGTCGAGGGCGATTTCGACGGCGCGCTGGAGGTGGCGCGCCGCCAGGTCGAGGCCGGCGCCCAGGCGATCGACGTCAACATGGACGAGGCGTTGCTCGACTCGGAGGCGGCCATGAGCCGCTTCCTGCGGCTGGTCGCGTCCGACCCGGCCGTGGCCCGCGTCCCGATCGTCATCGACAGCTCGAAGTGGTCGGTCATCGAAGCTGCCTTGCGGAGCATCGGCGGCAAGCCGCTGGTCAACTCCATCTCCCTCAAGGAGGGCGAGGCCGAGTTCCTGGCCCATGCCCGCCAGGCCCGCCGCTACGGCGCGGCGGTCATCGTCATGGCCTTCGACGAGCAGGGCCAGGCCGGCACGGTCGAACGCAGGCTCGAGATCTGCCGGCGCGCCTACCGGTTGCTGACCGAGGAGGCCGGTTTCCCGCCCGACGAGATCGTCTTCGACCCCAACGTCTTCGCCATAGCCACGGGCATCGAGGAGCACGCGACCTACGCCCTCGACTTCATCGAGGCCGTTCGGCGGATCAAGGCCGAGCTGCCGGGCGTTCACGTCAGCGGCGGCATCAGCAACGTTTCATTCTCGTTCCGCGGCAACGACCGGGTCCGTGAGGCGATCCACGCCGTCTTCCTGTACCACGCCGTGGCCGCCGGCCTGGACATGGGCATCGTCAACCCGGGCGCCCTGACCGTGTACAGCGAGATACCGGATGAGCTGCGCGAGCGCGTCGAGGACGTGGTCCTGAACCGCCGGCCGGACGCCACGGACCGGCTGCTCGAGATCGCCCCGAAGCACGCCGGCGGGGCCGAGCGCAAGGAAGCCGATCCGGCCTGGCGCTCGCTGCCCGTCGCGGAGCGGCTCAAGCACGCCCTGGTGGAGGGCATCGACACCTTCGTCGTCCAGGACACCGAAGAGGCGAGGCTGGCCGCCGCCCATCCGGTCGAGGTCATCGAAGGCCCGCTGATGGCCGGCATGGAGGCCGTGGGCGATCTCTTTGGCGCGGGCAAGATGTTCCTGCCCCAGGTGGTCCGCAGCGCCCGGGTCATGAAGAAGGCGGTCGCCCATCTGGTGCCGTTCATCGAGGCGGAGAGAGCCGCCACGGGCGACACCAGGCCGCGCGGCCGGATCATGCTGGCCACGGTCAAGGGGGACGTCCACGACATCGGCAAGAACATCGTCGGCGTCGTCCTGGCCTGCAACAACTACGAGATCCTGGACCTGGGGGTGATGGTCCCGGCCGAGCGCATCCTGGAGGAGGCGCGCGCCGCGGCCGTGGACGCCGTGGGCCTCTCCGGCCTGATCACCCCCTCCCTGGAGGAGATGGCCCACGTTGCCGGGGAACTGGAGCGGGAGGGCTTCGAGGTTCCGCTTCTCATCGGCGGGGCGACGACCTCCCGCGCTCACACCGCGGTCAAGATCGCGCCGCGCTATTCCGGTCCGGTGGTCCACGTGGCCGACGCATCGCGGGCGGTGGGCGTAGCCGGGGAGCTGCTGGGCAATTCCAAAGCCGGCTTCGTCGAAGCCACCCAGGCCGAGCAGCAGCGGATCCGCGAGGAGCGGGCGGGCCGGGCCGAGCGGCTGCCGCTCATCTCGATCGAGGCCGCCCGAGCCAATCCGACGCCGGTCGACTTCGACCTGCCGGCACCCCGGCCGAGCTTCCTGGGGGTGCGCGACTTCAAGCCGGACAGCCTGTCCACGCTCGTCGAGCTGATCGACTGGACGCCCTTCTTCGGGGCCTGGGAGCTGAAGGGCTCCTATCCCTCGATCCTGGAATCCGCCAAGAAGGGCGAATCCGCGCGGCGGCTGCTGGCCGACGCCGAGAAGATGCTGGCCCGAATCGTCGAGGAGACGCTGCTCGACGCCCGCGGCGCGGTGGGCTTCTGGCCGGCCTGCTCCGAGGGCGACGACATCGAGCTGTACGCCGACGAGACGCGGGCCACGGTGATCGCCCGCCTGCGAACCCTGCGCCAGCAGATGGCGAAGAAGCCCGGCCGGCCGAACCGGGCCCTCTCCGACTACGTGGCGCCGCGCTCCGGCCAGGCAGTGGACTACGTGGGCGCCTTCGCCGTCACGGCCGGGATCGGCGCCGCGGAGCTGGTGGCCCGGTTCGAGGCCGCCCACGACGACTACTCGGCCATCATGGTCAAGGCCCTCGCCGACCGGCTCGTCGAGGCGCTGGCGGAGCACCTGCACGCCCGTGTC
>DAOUEA010000102.1:0-1547 GCA_034430475.1 Chloroflexota bacterium
CCGACGCCCACAACGAGAATCGGGCGGTGGTCTGCGAGCCCGCCGGCAAGGGCCGGCTGCGGTCGGGGAAGCCGGAGCCCTCGAGGTTGCTCTCGAAGGACTTCGACGACGGCTCGATGCTGGCCTTCACCACCGCGGGTACCGAGTTGATGGCCGAACGCGCCCGCGGCACGGTGGGCGTCTTCCGCCGGCTGATGGCGGAGTTCGCGGACCTGGGGGTCAACCCGCTGGTCAAGCTCGGCTTCGAAACCAGCCAGCCCGGTTCGAACGAGCACCTGTGGTTTCTGGTGCACCCCAAGGGGCCCGAGGGTTCGGCCGGTACGAACACCGTCGACTGCACCCTAATCAACGAGCCCTTCGACGTCGCCGGCATGCACGAGGGCCTGCGCGCCCGTCAGTCGCTGGACCGCCTCACCGACTGGACGATCGTCACCCCCGCCGGCTGGATCTCGCCCCGCACCCAGCTGCCCGCCCGCCAGCTCCGCGCCCTGCCGCCGGAGGCCCGCGCCGAGCTGGCCACCCTCGTCCGCGAGAGCAAGGAGGAGAGTAAGGAGTAGGGGAGGCTAGGTGGCGCCCGGCGAGACCACCGGCAGGCCCAGGGCAGAAGCGGCCGCGGAGAGTCGTCCGTCGTAGCTTACAAAGGCGGCCAGGTCGCTGCCCAACTCCAGGGCGCTGGCAAGGTGGATAGCGTCCAGGGCTCGAAGCTCCGGGGGCCCGATCGCTCCGGCCCGTTCGGCCGACGCTGCATCGATCTCCAGGACGACAAAGCGTGCCATCTGCGGCCACGGCATCTCGGGCGTTGACCCGAGGCGCCGTCTGGCGGCCCGGGCAACCTCCACGACCGCAACTCGGTTCGTGGTCAGCAGGCTGGCGGAGTCGAGGTAGGCGCGGAGCGAAACGCTCTCAGCCTCCATCACGACCAGCTTGACGATCGCGGAAGCATCGACGTAGACCGCGGGCCCGCTCAGAACTCCTCCTCGTCGCGCATCTGCAACAGGACTTCGGTCAGCGTGGGCCCGCCATCGTCCGGCAACTGGATCAAGGGTGGCCACGGGCCGTGCGGGTCGGACGCCGGCGTCGCGCGGCCCTCCGCGATCAGGCGATCAAGCACCGACGTCTCGGCGGCGGGGGCGGGTCCCAGGCGCGCCACGGGGCGGCCATGCTCGGTTACCTCCAGCGTCTCGCCGGCCTCCACCCTGCTCAGGTAGGCCGACAGGTTCTGCCGCAACTCACGCGCACCCACCCGCTCGGGCGGCCGTCCTCGTTCCGACATGTACACATGATAACACAATTGGTGAGGGCTACCGGCCGGCCGCGTAGCCTTCGAGCAGGGCGCGAAGGACTTCGCTGATGGTCCGTCCCTCGCGTGCAGCCCGCTCGGTTACGCGGCGATGGACTGGCCAAGCCCTCTGGCGGCGCGCGGAGGCCCCTTCTCGTGCTACTGTGCGCCGCACAACTGGAGGACCAGGGAGGAGCGGCAACTTGACGGCGAAGAGTGGCGGCGACGCTGGCGCGCAGAGGGCCGGCGCGCAGCACCCCACCGCGCA
>DAOUEA010000103.1:0-2196 GCA_034430475.1 Chloroflexota bacterium
CGGTAACATTCGCGGGCGCGTGGGGCTATAGCTCAGCTGGGAGAGCGCCTGCATGGCATGCAGGAGGTCCAGGGTTCGAGTCCCTGTAGCTCCACCAATCCCCGACCTTCCGCCCCGGTTGCGGCCGCCCGCGACCGGGCCGCTACTTCGTGGAGAAGGTGAGGCTGTAGGGCAGGGCGCTCCCGCTGCTCGTCTGGTACCTGGTGAACTTGATCCAGATCGGGGTGGACGTCGGCGTTACGCCTTCGGGAAGCTCCATCTGGGCTTCACTCGCGCCGCTCATGTAGAGGTCGATGCCGACGCCCTTGTTCCCTTTCCAGCCGACGGTAGCCTTGGTCACGTGGTCCCCGATCGAGCAGTTCGACTGGTTGGAGTAGCGGAAGTTGAAGGTCGCCGTGACCGTCCCGTCCGTGTAGAAGGTCACCCGCACGAGCTTGATCGTGATCTTGTTGGTACAGGAAGGGAAGGGAGCTCCCGGGAGGTACTTGGCGCCGTACACGGTCGCCGTCTTGCCGTTGCCTGCGACAACGGCCGCGACCGCCCGGTCCTCGAGGCCGTCGATAGACCAGCTCCCGTCCGCCGCCAGAGACACCTTGCAGGACCCGAAGGACACGACGACGCGCATGCCGTTGTCCGTGGCCTTTGGTTCGTCGAGGCTGCAGGTCCAGTCCATGGCCTTCGTGTAGGCCAGCCCCGAGGCATTGATATCGAACTTGGAGTTCCTCATCAGCAGGTTGGCGGCGGCGGCGTCGCCCGTTTCGATGGCTGCGTTGTAGGCCTCGGCCACCTTCAGGGCCTCGCTGACGGCGTCATCCGGCTCCATCCCGCCGACGCTGACCTTGGCGGCCACGGGCTCCTTCGTGACGACCTTTGCCGGCGAGACCTGGTTGATCACATCCGTGCCGAGGTTGCCGGCCAGAGAGACCTGCACCGTCCAGGTGGCCTCGATGCCGGGATCGGCCTCCGAGGTGACCTTGGACCAGGTGGTCAGATGGGTCGGCACGATTGTCACGTCGTCGGGCACGGTGATCGTCGAATCCTCCGCTGACGCGCCCACCTTCACCTGCGGCAGCCACTCGTTGCCGTCGCGGAGGTCCCGGGTCACCAGGTCAACTGCATCGGTAGTGGTGCCGTCGGTGCCGAAGTACTCGGCCAGATTGAAGTAGATGCGGCCCTCAACACCCACCAGCCCGAGGAGCGTGTGGTAGTCCTCGTCGTCCCAGACCCTGACCCAGATCGTCTGCTTGAACCGGCCCAGAGTGCCGTCCGGGCCGGTCAGGACGAGCGTGTAGGTCGCCTCGACGCCGGGCCCGCTGGGCGCCATGTAGGCCGCACTGGCACCCGGCGCCTGGACCTGGGCGTCGGCCAGGTCGGCGACAGTCTGGCCCTCGAAATCCTCCATTGCGACACTGACCGAGCCGGGCAGCCCGGCCAGGCCCAGCACCGAGGCCACGGGCCCCAGGTAGTCCGGATCGCTGAGCAGCTCCGTCGTCCCCGGGTCTTTCGCCGCGAGCCGTGTCACCAGGTCGCGCGTACGGTCTACGTCGCTCGGCCCCCTGCCGAGGGCCACCATCAGAACCAGAGTCAGCACGGCGGCCGTCCCCAGGCCGGCTGCCACGACCCATCGGCGGTCGGGGCTTCGCAGGGCAGCCCTCAAGCGTGAACGAAAAGCTGTGCCCTCAGCCGGGGGAGCCGCGGAACCTTCGGCCCTGGTCGCATCGTCCTGCGAAGCCATAGTGCCCTCCAATCCCCCGGTAACGGTCGAACCCGGGGGCTGGCGGGACGGCCTGGCGTGGAAGCCCGGGCGATCCGAGTATAGCCAGGCCGGGTAGCCGTCCGCGCGTCGCGGGCGCAGTGTGCGTCCGCGCGCCAGGCGGCTGTCGAGAGATGCGGATTCGCCACATGGCGGCTCGGGTCTGGGCTCAGAATCGGGGCCGATGACTCAGTCACCCGCAGGCTTGCGCTGGTTCGTGGCCGCCGAAGGCACCGTTGGCGGATTGCTGATGGCCCTTGGCGGCTTCAACACATTCGCTTGGTTGAGCTTCGCCATCTCGCAGACCCCAAAACCCGCCAACGATTGGCGGGTGCTTGTCGATTCCGGGCTCTTTGGTGCGGCCGGGCTCTTGGGCATGTCTCTCTTCGCCGCGGCCTTGGGGCTCGTCAGGCGACAGCCGTGGGGGGTGCGGCTCGGCCTCG
>DAOUEA010000104.1:0-34890 GCA_034430475.1 Chloroflexota bacterium
GCAGGCGCATCGGGCTGCCGTCAGACGCTGACCAGCCGCTACCCGGCGGCCGGCTTTCGGATTCCCGCCGGCTCAGGCCCTGGCTAGCGTCGCCGTGCCGGTAGCCTCGGCGCCCCCGGCCGCGAACGTCACCGCGTAGTCGAGCGAGATGGCGTTGCCGCCGCTGAGGGTCCCGGTGATCACGACCTTCGAGATGGCTCCGCCCGGGACGCTGGTCAGGCTGATGTCGAGCATGCCGTCGGGGCTGAGCGTCCCTGAGATGTCGCCGAAGGCGGGCGAGGTGCCCTGGATGACACCGTCGGCCAGGTGGGTGAGGACGATCGTCTCGGCCGGAGCTCCCGGGCCGCCGAAGAAGTTGCCGCCAACTTCAACGACGATCGTCACCGTCCGGGCCAACTCGTCGGCCGAGATGTCCCAGGCCATGGAGCCCGTCGTGGCGAAGGTCTCGTTGCTCCACGAGCCGGCGAAGTGCCCTTCGTAGGCGGACAGAAATGGGTAGGCGTCCGCGGCATTGGCCGTCTCGGTCGGCGCGGCGACGGACACCGCGGTGTCTTCCGAGTGCATCGCCGAGGGCGCCGCAGTCGAGGCTGAGCTGCCGCAGGCCGCGACGGCCAGGAGCGCCGCTCCTGCGATCGCGAGTCTGAGCCCGTGGCGGGGTCGCATGGCCATCCTCCATCTGCTGGTCGAAGCCATGGTCGCAGGTTGCCTCGCTCGGCCGGACCGGGGCCCACGATGCGCGACGCCTGGTCCCACTTGGCGCTACGCGGCGCGACCGACCCTGCCCGCGCGGGTGGGGCCGGGGCCCCTGCCAGGATGGCCGAAGCCGCGACCTCGGCTCTGCTAGACTGCCTGCTGCGGCGATAGTCTGGATGCGCCGCCGAGGGACCCGGGGGGAACCGGGGCTGGGGGAACACGACATGGAACGCCGGTGTTGCGTCGTGCCGACGCATGCCAAATGCACTCGTTACGGCGAGATGCCCAGGTTCCGGGAAGGCCTGTACGACCTGGGTCGCGATACGTACGCCTGGATGGTGCCCAACGGCACGTGGGGCGAGTCCAATGCAGGGTTGATCGTCGGCGACGGCGAGGCGCTGCTCGTCGACACACTGTGGGACGTCGGCTACACGCGCACGATGCTGGCGGCGATGGAGACGGTCCTGCGGGGCAAGCCCATCGGGCGAGTGGTCAACACTCACGGCGACGGAGACCACTTCTGGGGCAACCAGCTGCTGCCCGATGCTGAGACGATCGCCACCGAGGCGGCCCGCCACGAGATGGGCAGCCTGAGCCCCGCCTCGCTGGTCCTTCTTGGGCGATTCGGGCGGATGCTGAGCCACGTTCCGCTCCTGGGCGCGGACGTCGTCGGCCACTGGCTGCGCGGCATGGTCGCCCCCTACGACTTCAAGCCGGTCAAGATGGCGCCGGCCCGGCGGACCTTCAGCGGCCGTGAGAGCCTCGACGTCGGAGGCCGCAGGGTCGAGCTGATCGAGGTCGGTCCCGGCCATACCGAGGGAGACGCAATCGTCTACCTGCCGGACGAGAAGGTGCTGTTCGCCGGCGACGTGGTCTTCGTCGGCTCGACCCCCGTCATGTGGTCCGGTCCGATCGACGGCTGCCTGCGAGCCCTGGACGCGATCCTCGAGCTGGACGTGGACGTGATCGTGCCGGGCCACGGGCCGATCACAGACAAGCCGGGCGTGCGCCAGTTGCGGGCCTACTGGGAGTTCCTGGAGACCCACGTCCGGCGCTGCCGGGAGAACGGGCTCTCGGCCCCCGCGGCGGCGCGCGAGATCGCGTTGAGCGCGGAGTTCGCGGCCCAGCCGTTCGCCGCCTGGGACTCGCCCGAGCGGATCATCGTCAGCGTCGACACGCAGTACCGGCACCTGGCCGGGCGCACGCGGCAACCGGGCAAGCTCGGGCGCCTGGACCTCAGCCGCAAGCAAGCCTTGCTGGCGCACAGGATGCCCGACGCGGAGCCTCACATCCAGCGCCAACGGTCCTCGGCCCCCGGCGCGGTCGCCGCCCAGACCGGGTGCACCGGCGGCCGGAGCTAGATCGAGCGATGGACACAGCGGACACCGCTGCGCTGGTCTGCTACGGGACGGTGGCCCTGACCTCCGTTGGCTTCGGCGCCGTCTACCTCGTGCGGTCCAGCTTCATGCCGTACCACCGTGAAGCCGTCGGCATGCCGTGGCAGGAGCTCGATCCTCGCCTGCGGGCACTGCTGCTCGGCCTGCTCCGCGTCGCCGGCGGAGGGCTGGTGGCAAGCGGCCTCGCCCTGGCGGTCCTGCTGGCCCTCCCGTTCCGGGACGGGGCGGCCTGGTCGCGCTGGGCGCTGGCACTGATCGGGGCGGCGGCGACTCTGCCGTCGCTCTACGCCACTGTCTCGATCCGCCTCCGAACCGGCGCCCGCACGCCCGTCTGGGTGAGCGTCGCCGGCGTAGGCCTGGTGGGTTTCGGCGCGCTGCTGTCGGCGATCTAGACGATCGCCACCGGCCGCTCGACGGCCGCGTCGCCACGGAACTTGCGGTCCACCAGGACCCGGATCACGTAGCTGACCTCCAGGCCGGCACCGTCGAAGGAGGGCGCGGAGCCCTCCGGTACCACCAGGCTTGCCTTGGCGCTGCCGCTGTGGAGCGCCGCCACCTCCATCGCGGCCGAAGCGATGATGCCTCTCACTCCGTTGGGGGCGTTGGTGTGGCGATGCAGCTCGATCCGCGCGCCACGGCCATCCGGGGCAGACGGCCAGGCCGCTGTGACCTCTATGGCAGTACCGGAAGGCGCCGGCAGTGGTGAGGTGATGTCGATCTGGCCGCCCTTTACAGGGACGCTGGCCATCAGGCTCTGGCCGCCCTGCTTGCCCACGCCGGCCCTGAGCAGGTCCGGATGCTGGGCCAGCGGCAGGTAGATGGCGGCGAAATGGTCCGAGCCCATGGCGATGTCCCAGCGGACCTCCAGGGCCCAGGCGATGATCGATTCGCCGAGGTGGGCCGTGGGCGGGCCGAGGCGGGGCATGGGGATGGCGAAGGGAGCTTCAAACACCTGTCCCGGAGCGAGCTGCGTCGGGATGGCGGGGTCCAGGAAGGAATCCTTGACGAACAGCTTGCCGCTGGTCTCGACCCAGTCCTCCCTGCTCGTCACGCGGCCTTCCGAATCGTGGTGCTCTTGCGAGCGCTGAACCTCGTCCAGGCGCAGACCGACCAGGCGCAGGTAGGCCTTGCGGCCCTTGATCTCCTTGCTGGCCGTGAGCTTGAGCTTGCCCGTCAGGCCGTCGCCGACCCTCGCCTTGCCGTCCAGCTTGAACTCGCCCGTGACCGCGCCGTCGCCCGGTCGCAGCAGCTCCTCAGGGCTCACGCTGTGGAGCGGGTGACTGCCCTGCGGTCCGGCGAGCCGCGGCCCGTTGATGGCGTCGAATGGGTTTGGCGACGATCCGGTTCGCGTGCCGAAGAACACGCCGCCCGCGCTCACTTTGAAAGGCATCGCTCGTCCCTCCGAGGGTTCAGCAGTCGCTCAATGGTAGCGAGCCGGCCTGTGTGGCGATATGGTGGTTTGGACGGCGCGGCGCATGCGGCCGGGCCGGGGAGGTGGAGATGAGTAGCGCCTTGTTCCGAAGACTGCTGACGCTGGGGGCCGCGCTGGCGATCGTCCCGGGCGCATGCGGCTCCTCTCCGTCGTCGCCCGGCCCGAGCGCGCCGGCTTCCGGCGCGGTCAGCGCCTCGGCGTCCGCTGGGGCGCCGGCCGGCCAGGCCAGCCTGGGGCCGAGAACCGGCCTGGAGCACGCCGTCTACTACCTGGTCGAGGATTCCTCGGGCACGGTGCCGACCGAGGGCTCCAGGGTGGTGATGATCTTCGAGGCCCACGGCAGCGTTCTGGTCAGTGCCGAGAGCGCCACGGATCAGCTGGCCCACCACGGGACCTACACTCGCCAGGGCGGGACCGTGACCCTCGAGTTCGAAGCCGAGGATTTCGCCGTCGACGCGACGTTCGATCTCGATCCCGGCGCCGCCACGGTCAGCATGCCGTTCCAGGTCTTCTCCGACGAAGCGGGCAGCTCGACCTGGACGCGCGGCCAGATGTCACTGGTCAGCGAGCTTCTCACTTTCGCCGGAGCCGCTCTCTCGGACCCGGCCAACGAAGGCATGGCGGCAGCGGAGCTGGTCGACCAGGTGTACCAGCTGGCCCTCGATCGGGTGGCGGCCGGCGGCGACCTGGAGACCGATCGTGCGGCCGTCAGCCCGCTGGACATCCTGGCGGCGCGGTTCGCACCCGGACCGGGGTTGAGCGACGTCCTGCCGCCGCAGGCCGATTCGGACGTCCCGCGGATCAAGAACGTCGAGAAGACAGCCAATGGCGTCCGCATCTACTACGACGACGGCCCAACCATCGACGTCCCGCTTTTCAACTGGGCGGCCGACCCCCTGGATCCCACGCCCATCACGCCAGGCCCGCTGATGTACGACCCACGGGTCCACATCAACGTCGAATCCGCCGTCTCAGGCAAGGACGATCCGGCGAACAAGACGGCGCTCTTCATCTCACCCTTCGAGACAGGCCGCTACTACGGCCACTTTCTCGCCCAGTGGGCGCCCCCGGATTGGGATCTGGAGACCGGCTACCAGCAGCCGTCGAAGGGCTTCGACTGGGACGAGAACGCCGACATCCTGGAAGACCACGGCTACGAAGTGACCCAGCTGATGGACGAAGACGCCACACTGCTGGCCATCATCGAGGACCTGGGTGCCACGACCCGGCGGGCTCCGGGGCTGGTCATGATCAACAGCCACGGCTCTCCCCACGGCTGGATGGCCACCGGAGTCGACCTCGGGCACGACGGCCCCGACGCGCGGGCCAGGCTCCAGACTCTCGAGCGGGAGCTGGCGAAGGCGGGCTACGGAGACCTGTTGACCTTCGGCGGCGGCACGCTCACCAATCCCAAGACTCTGGGCCTGGTGAGCCTCCACCGGGAGGACGCCGAGGGCGTGTTCGACTACTTCGTCGCGATCACCCCCAGCTTCTGGGCCTGGCTGACCGAGGCGGCCCACGTCGATTTCAGCCACAGCCTGGTCTACGCGGCCTCTTGCTGGTCCGACGACCAGCCGGACAATCGGATCGCCATCAAGGCCAGGGCCTTCCTGGGCATAACCGCTCTCGCCAATCCCAAGCTCGTGGGCGCGATGGGCAACTACCTCGTGGCCCACCTGGCCAGGAAGACGCACTCGGCCGAGGAGGCCTACTACAACCTGTTCCGGATCGTGGCCACCCGCCAGGCGATCTACAAGGAAGACGTCGGCCTCAAGGAGGCCATTCCCGAGGCTCTCACCAAGCAGCACAAGTGGCTCGAGTACTTCCGCGGCTGGGGTTGGGACGGCAAGCAGCTGCTGGTCTACGACATCAATGGCTGGCTCGACCGGGCCATGAACCCGGGCAGCGTCTGGTATCTGCTCTTCGCCGGCCGCTGGAGCAAGGATGCCTTCGACGGCGGGCTCATGCTCGTCCGCTGCTGGAACGACTACTGGGTGGACGGCGATCCGGGCGGCGTCAAGGACCAGATCTGCAACTCGGCTCATCCCGGCGACGTGACGCAGGACGAGGTCGCCTACGCGACATACCTGCTGACCGGCAACCAGATGCTTTCCTACTCGGGGACGCCTGTGCCGAGGTGGACCCTGGACGACGGCTGAGTCTGCCCCGGCCGCGGGCTAGCGCAGGGTTCGATCGGCGTAGGCCTCCAGCCGCTCCAACGCCCCGGGCAGGTTCGTCCGTCCGTAGCCGATCCGGAAGTGGTTGTCCTCGTCGCCGAAGACCGTGCCCGGCAGGATCAGCACTCCGGTCTCGCGGACCAGGCGGTCGGCGAACTCCTCCACCGGCATGGATGCCAGGAGGCGGGGGTAGGCGGTGCTGCCGCCCCGCGGGTGAACCCACTCGAAGACTCCCGCCCAGCGCTCGAAGAAGCGGTCCAGCAGCGGCAGGTTGGCCAGCACGATGTCTCGGTTGCGGGCCAGGACGCGGTCGCGGGCCCGGAGGGCGATCAAGGCCAGGACCTCGCTGGGGGCGGAGCTGCAGATCGTGGTGTAGTCCTTGAATGCGGCCAGGCGGGCCAGCAGCTCGCGGTCGCGAGTCGCGACCCAGCCGATGCGCAGGCCGGCCAGGGCGAACGACTTGGACATGACGCCGATGCTCACGCCGCCCGGCAGGGCGTCGGCGCCGGCAGGTAGACGGTCGGCCGGGTCGAACTCCAGGTAGCGGTAGACCTCATCGACGATCAGGCGCGCGCCCGACTCGGCCGCCAGCTCCGCCAGGCGATCGAAGGTCTCGCGGTTCGACAGGCCGCCGGTGGGGTTGTGGGGCTCGTTGACCAGGATGAGCCGGGTGCTCGGCCGCAGGGCGGCCCGCAACTCCTCGGGGTCCAGGCGCCAGCCGCTCGACTCGTGCAGCTCCACCCGCGTGACCTCGGCGCCGGTTGCGGCGGCCACCTCGGCCAGCGACTGGTAGGCGGGCCGGACCACGATGGCGTGGTCGCCCGGTCCGAGCAGGACGTTGTGGAGGGCGAAGACGCACTCCTCGGCGCCGGCGAAGACCAGGACTTCGTCGGGCCCGATGCTGTCGTACAGGCCGGCGATCTCGGCTCGCAGGGCCGGCAGGCCGTTCGATTCGGTGTATCCAAGGCTGAGCTCGTCCCAGCGCCGCCGGCCGTCCTCGTCCGCCAGGGCCAGCAGGTCGGCCATGGCCCAACCTTCGACGTCGGAGGCGCACAGGAGCATCTCCGCGGCGAATTCCCAGCGGGCAAAGAAACGCTCGAGGGCGAAGTCGCGCAGGCGCATCGTTCCTCTCATTCGAAGCGTTGCCGGGCTCAGGCTACCTCACCTGCCCGGACAATCCGACGCCCCTGGGCCGGCGCTGCTACTCGTCAAGCAGCTGCAGGTAGTTCGACTCGCGGAAGCCCATGTCCAGGTAGAGCGGCCGCCCCTCCTCGCTGGCTCGCAGCCAGATGCGCTTGATGCCGCGCGAGCGGGCCTCTTCCAGGATGCGGGTCATCAACGCCCGGGCGACTCCGCGCCGGCGAAAGCGGGCGTCGGTGAAGACGTTGAGGATGTAGGCCTCGAGACCGCTCGGGTTCACCGGGGCCGGCGGATGAGGGAACCACATCACCGCTGCCGAGCCCGCGACCTGGCCGTCGATCTCCGCCAGCCAGGCCTGGAAGTCGTCTCCGAGATGAGCCGCCAGCCAGGCCCGGTTTGCCTCGCGCATGTCCACGGAGGCCTCCTCCGGGCCGGGGTCGCGAGAACGGAACACCGCCTCGAGCATGCCGAGGCGGTGTTCCAGCAACGTCTCTGCGTCGGAGCCCGTCGCCTCCCTGATCCTGGGCGGCTCCGGAGCGGCTCGATCCGTCATGCGCCGTCGCCGCTACTTGACTGTCAATGTGCCTTCGGCTTCTATCCTGTCCCCCACTCTGGCTGTGAACTTGTATTCCCCCGGCTCGAGGCCGGAGAGGGGCTCGATTTCCACGAGGCAGCCGAAGCCCTCGTTGTCGTCGGAGGTCCAGGTTGCCAGGTCCTCGCCGTCCTTGTTGACCGTCACGACAACCTGGCTGTCGTCCATGACCTCCCGGAAGTTGACGACCACCCAGACCTCGGTGTCGGCTGTGACGGAATCGACGAGGTCCCCGATGTCGTCACAGGTGCCACTCAGGCCGGGCTCGGTCGTGGTGAAGACGATAGAGGCCGGGCCCTGCATGGCCTTCGCCACCACGCCGATGGCGATCACAACGCCCGCGACGAGGACCAGGCCGGCGATCGCCACGACGATCTTCATGACCGGCGACTGGCCCTGCGGGGCGGCCGGCGGGGGTGCCCAGCCCTGCGGGGCCGCTGGCGGGGGAGTTGGGATTTGGGCGTTCGGGTCCATCGATCCTCCCTGTTGTTGGGGAGCGATGCGGCGCCTGCCGCCGCTCGTCAGCGCTGAGGATACGAGACTGGAGGCCCGCCGTTCACCAGTATTCGCGGGCTGGTGCTAGGGTCTGATCGCGGCAGCTTCGTGCCGGCAATACCGTGGGAGAACGATGGCCAGGCAAGGCGATGGCAGGAAGGACGACGAGGCGCTGAAGCGGCGCCTGACGCCGCTGCAATACGCCGTGACACAGAAGGCGGCTACCGAGCCGGCCTTCACCGGCACCTACTGGGACCATCACGAGGCGGGCACCTATCGCTGCGTGGCCTGCGGCGCGCCGCTGTTCGCTTCGGACGAGAAGTTCGACAGCGGCTGCGGCTGGCCGAGTTTCTTCGACATGGCCGATGGGGCCAGGATCGCCACCCGCACGGACACCAGCCACGGCATGGTTCGGACCGAGGTCCGGTGCGGGAGCTGCGGGGCCCACATGGGGCACCTCTTCGAAGATGGGCCGCGCCCGACGGGCCTGCGCTACTGCATCAACTCCGCGGCGCTCGACTTCGAGCCGCGAGACGTCGGGTAGACTGCTGGGGCGTTCGGCCGCGGCGGGCGGTCGGGACCGGCTCCAGCGGAGGATGATCTGATGACGGCGGGCAAGAGGTGGGACAGCCAGGGATCGGCGACCTCGGTCGATTGGCTCCCCACCCAGGAGACGGTCGCAATCTGGAACATCGTCTCCTTCCCGATGGGCCTGGCTGCGGCCGCGATCTTCGGCCTGGCGGCCTGCCGCGGGCAGATCCCCTCCGGCTTCGAGATCAAGTGGCAAGTGATGCTGGCCATCGCCGTCGTCACGCTGGTCGTGTTCATCGCCCATGAGCTGGTCCACGCCTGGGTCATGGCTCGCTTCGGGGCGCGGCCGCGGTTCGGCCTCAGCGAGGGCGGCGGTTTCGCGCTCAGCTCCGCCCTTTACGCCACGGCGCCGGGCCATCTCTTCTCCAGGCTCCAGTACGTGGGCGTGACTCTCGCCCCGGCGGTCTCGATCTCCGGCGTGGGGCTCCTGCTCTGCCTGACGCCGTGGGCCGAGGTCTTCTGGCTGCCGCTCACCTTCCACTTCATGAGCTGTGTGAGCGACATCGCCATCGCCCTGCGGGCGGCTCGCGAGCCGCGAGGGACCCTGTGCGAGGATCTGCCGGATGGGGTCAGGTTCGTCTACGGGGAGGCCGCCGAGGAGTGAGCGTCGAGATCCGCGTCTGCCCCCCCGACCGCTTCGCCGATCTCCTGCGCGTCGCGGAGGTCGGCTTCGGCGAGGACGTCCCGGACGACATGATCGAGCGCGTCAAGGCCGTCTCGGATCCAGAGCGTTTCGTCTGCGCCATGGACGGCGATCGCATCGTCAGCACCGGCGGGGTCTTCACCATGACTCTC
Source organism: Chloroflexota bacterium (assembly GCA_034430475.1). GTDB lineage: Bacteria > Chloroflexota > Limnocylindria > Limnocylindrales > CSP1-4 > Fen-1039. The sequence continues at coordinate 9,313 of DAOUEA010000104.1, forward strand.
CGTGTGCCGGGCGGCGACCTGCCCGCCGGGGGCGTGACCTGGGTGACCGTCCTGCCCTCTCACCGTCGCCGGGGGCTCCTGCGCGGGATGATGCGCCTGATGATCGACGACTGCCGCTCCCGCGGCGAGCCGTTGGCGATGCTGTGGGCTTCGGAGGGGACGATCTACCAGCGGTTCGGCTACGGCATGGCAACGGTCTGCATGAACCTCGAGGCCGACACTCGCGCCTCGGCCTACACCCGCGACTGGCCCGTGGAGGGCGCCTACCGCATGATCCCGGCCGGTGAGGGGCGCGAGATCGTGGAGCCGGTGTACGAAGCGGCTCGTCTCCAGAACGCCGGCTTCCTGGGCCGGACACCCGAGTGGTGGGTCGGCCAGCTGCCCCGGGCCGACAAGGACGCCAAGGGCGGCGAGGCGCGACGCCTGGTCGTGTACGAGACGGACCGGGGAGCCGAAGCCTACGCGGTTTACAAGACCAAGGCCTCGTGGGACGTCCGCGGGACGAGCAGCTCGGCCACCGTCGACGAGGCCGTGGGCTCGACGCCCGCCGGCACCCGCGCCATCTGGCGCTACCTGCTCGACCTCGACCTGGTTCGGACGTTGAGGGTCTGGCGGCTGCCGGCCGACCACCCGGTCCTGTCGCTCGTGGCCGAGCCGCGGCGGCTGGGCACCAGCCTGGGCGACGGCCTGTGGCTCCGCCTGGTGGACGCCCGCAAGGCTCTCGAGGGGCGGACCTACGGCCTGGCGGTCCAGGCCAGCGGTCGCCTGACGATGGACCTGCGCGACGAGTACTGCCCCTGGAACGCCGGGCGGTGGACGCTCGAGGTCGAAGGCGGTCGGGGGCGAGTGCTGCCCGCAAGCGAGGAGCCGGAGATCGCCCTGGACGCGAATGACCTGGGAGCGATCTTCCTCGGCGGCTGGCGCCCCTCGGCGCTGGCCCGCTCGGGGCGAATCGAGGAGCTTCGGTCAGGCGGTCTGGCGGCGGCGGACGCTCTCTTCCCCACGGCCACGCTGCCGTGGTGTCCCCAGGAGTTCTAGTCCGACCCGACGCTTCGGACCGGACGGCAGCTTAGCGCTCGAAACGAATCGGCTGATGGTTGCCCGCAGGCGCGCAGACGCCGCACAACGTCAGACCGTCTTCGATGAGGGCCGCGAGACGACGGCCGGGCGCCGGCTGGAGGGACAGGGGATGCTTGCACACCGAGCAGTGGAGCGGCTTTGCTGCGGCGCGATCCTGGCGAGGAGTCATCCTTGTCCCGAAGTGCTGGGCCGGCAGACTGACGCGCCCGGCCCGGAGCGCTTCGCTGATTCTAGCGGGGCCGCGGCTCGCTCTCCGGCCGATTCCGCACATCAGCGGGTCTTGACCTCGAGCTTGCTGATGCCGCCGCTGAGCTCGACCTCGTAGCGATCACGGGCCGTGCCGGCCCCGGGCGTATGGAGCGCCAGGTGGCCGGTGGCGCGGTGTGCGGCCCCATCCACGATGGCCTGGAGGACCCCGCCGCTCAGATCGATCGCCATGGCCACTCCGGCGGGCCGCTCCAGCTCGATCCTGTTCATGCCCCCCGCCAGTGCTATCCGCACGGACCCCTCCGGGGCGGGCAGCGTCATCTGAACGTGGCTCGCCCCGCCGTGCAGGTCGAAGGACTGCAGGCGCAGGGTTCGCGCGTCCACGATGAGCTTGGACGCTCCTCCCCGCAGCTCGATGGCCCACGGCACCGTTGCATTGAGCACGATCTCGCCCCGGTCGTCGCGCCAGTGGCCGGAGACGTCCACCGCCTGGCCGGCCAGCTGGCCTCGCCAGTTGAGCCAGCTGGTCCTCACGTAGCTCACCGTCACGGTTCCCTCCCGAACCCGCACCCGCGGGATCGGGCCCCTGAACTGGGCGCGGTACAGCTCCTCCAGCGACGCGTCGCCCCGAACCGATATGCGGGGCGCGCCCGAGACGAAGACCAACCGGCCGCTCGATGTTCCGCCGACCGGGGCGGCGTAGCTCCCGCCTTCGATCTCGTCTGGCCCGGCAGGCTCCCGCAGGCGAGCGGCCTCGGCTCGCGTCACCTCGACGCTGCCTTCGAGGTAGCTGGCGATGGCGGCCAGCTGGGCGTCGTCGTAGCCAGCGATCAGCTCCCGTCCGGTCTTCCGAAGGGAGTCGTGAAGGGCGCCCACTTTGGCCAGCCTCTCGGCCACTGGCTCGACCAGCACCCGGCGCCGATCGGCAGGGTCGGGGAGACGGCGCACGTAGCCGGCCTGCTCGAGGCGATCCACCATCCGCGTCGCCGAGCCCGTGGTCAGGCCCGCCAGCTCCGCCAGCCGGCCCACGGTCAGGCGCCCCTCTTGCCCCAGGACGTCGAGGCATTCGATGTCGGTGCCGGCCAGCCCCAGCCGGTCGGCGACGGCCTGGCTGAAGAGAGCCGCCTGGGCGTGCCCCTTTCGGGACGCCTGCAGGACGGCCTCTATCAGCTCTTCTCGCGAACTGGCGCTTGACACGGGGAACCTTCTCTGGCTACTCTCTGCGCTGCGCAGAGATCATAGCGCGCAGCAACACCTTTCGGAGCATAGCAGTCAGCCGGCGACGAAGGAAGCCGCTTGACTCTCACCCTGCCAGAGACCCGATCGTGGCGCGAGCGGGGTCGGAGGAGGCTCCGGCCAGACAGAAGGACGGCACATGAAAGCCAGCGCGACCATCATCGAGACGTCCGCCCTGCGGCGGACGTTCAAGGGCAAGAACAAGGGCAGAGGGCGGGGGCCGTCGCCTGAGGTCGAGGCCGTGACAGGCGTGGACCTGCGGGTTGAGGCCGGCGAGATTTTCGGCTTCCTGGGCCCCAACGGGGCGGGCAAGACAACCACGTTGCGGATCCTGTCCACTCTCCTGGCGCCCACCTCCGGAACGGCTCGCGTAGCCGGCTTCGACGTCGCGCGCCAGCCGGGTGAGGTTCGCCGGCGCATCGGCTACGTGGCCCAGTCGGGCGGCTCCTACCGCGAGTCGACCGGCCGAGAAGAGCTCGTCATCCAGGGCCGGCTCTTCGGCATGGGCAAGGCCGAGTCGGCGCGGCGCGCTGAGGAGATCCTGGCCGCGCTGGACCTCACCGAAGCGGCCGATCGGACCTGCGGCACCTACTCGGGCGGCATGCGGCGGCGGCTCAACATCGGCATCGGCATGGTTCACCAGCCAGAGCTGCTCTTCCTCGACGAGCCGACAACCGGCCTGGATCCCCAGGCCAGGGCCCGGATGTGGGACGAGATTCGCAAGCTGCGGGAATCCGGCACGACGGTCTTCCTGACGACCCACTACCTGGAGGAGGCGGACGCCCTGTGCGACCGCCTGGCCATCATCGACCACGGCCGCATCGTCGCCGAGGGATCGCCCGGCGAGCTGAAGCGGCAGATCGCCGGCGACGTCGTCACCGTCGGGGTGAACGGCCAGGGCGACAAGGTCGTGAAGCTTCTCCAGGCCCAGCCGTTCGTGCGCGAGGCATGCCTGGAGGACGGCCTGGTCCGCCTGTACGTCGATCGGGGCGAAGAGGCGGTCCCGAACGTGCTGCGCCTGCTCGACCGAAACGGCCTGGCCCCCTCGACCATGAACCTCCACCGACCGAGCCTGGACGACGTCTTCCTGAAGAAGACGGGTCGCTCTTTGCGCGAGTCGGCGGCCTAGGAGAACAAGATGCGAACGACTCACGACACCTGGCTCATCTTCGAGCGCTCGCTCGTGCTGAGCCTGCGCAACCCGGTGTGGGTGATCATGGGCATCATCCAGCCAGTCCTGTACCTGCTCCTCTTCGGGCCGCTGCTGACGAACATCGCCCGGATGCCGGGCTTCCCGCCCGGCGGTGCGTTCAACGTCTTCGTGCCGGGGATCCTGGTCATGACCGCCCTCTTCGGAGCCGCCTTCGTCGGCTTCGGGCTGTGCGACGAGATGCGCGAGGGCGTGGTGGAGCGGATGCTCGTCACGCCGACCAGCCGCACGGCGATGCTGCTGGGCCGGTCGCTGCGCGACATCGCCCTGCTTCTGGCCCAGGCCCTGATCCTCATCGGGCTGGCCATTCCCTTCGGCCTGGAGCTGAACGGGGGCGGCATCCTCGTCTCGCTGGCGATGCTGGCCCTGATCGGGCTGGTGATGTCGCCCGTGTCCTACATGCTGGCCCTGGTCCTACAGACCGAAGACGCGCTGGCTCCGACGGTCAACGGCATGGCCCTGCCACTGCTCCTGCTGTCGGGGGTGATGCTGCCCATGTCGCTGGCGCCCGACTGGCTTCAGACGTTGTCCAAGCTCAACCCCCTGTACCATGCCGTGGCGGCCATCCGGTCCCTCTTCAACGCCAACTACGGCGACTCGGAGATCGTCTTTGGAGTGGCGCTGCTGTCCGTGCTCGCGGTGGTAGCCGTGTCTCTCGGGGCGAGAACCTTCAGCCGCGCCGCCGCCTAGAACCTGCTCTTCGCAGCAGAAGCGCCCTGCCGGTCCGGTGGGGCGCTTTCGATTCGCCGCTCAGCGCGAAAGGTCGCGCCGCCCCAGGCCCCAGGCGCCCAGGACCAGCCCGCCCAGCGCCAGCGCCAGGAGCAGCGTCATACCCGGCCAATCGTAGGCGCCGGCCATCGGCCGCCCCAGGTGGTGAGTGAGCGACAGCGAGGTGACTTCGGCCGGGAGCCTGAAGATGCTGCCGACAACGTCCCAGAAGTAGAAGCCGATCCCCAGGGCTGCCGGCAGCAGCGGGGCGTACTCGACGAGGCCCAGCCCCAGGACGGCCAGGGCGATGCCCACCAGGGCGGCCCCGTAGAGGAAGCCGACCCACACTCCGGCGAACGGCTCCACGGTGCTCAGGCCGGCCGACGTCGTGCCCAGCGAGGTGGCGATGCCCAGCACCAGCGTCAGCAGGGCCAGAGAGGCGTACAGCCCCAGCCCGCTGGCGGCGAACCAGCGGCTCCGCGAGACCGGCGTCGAGAGCAGCAGGTCCAGCCTGCGCTCCCGCTCGTCCGAGGCCAGCCCGCTCACCAGCGTCGTGCCGACGAGGGCCATCACCAGGTAACCGAACCAGGCCCAGGCCAGCTGGAGGAGTCCGCGAGGCGAAGTCCAGTCGGCGTCTCCAAAGACGTCCTTGACGAACTTCTGCGCGCCCGAGTCGCTGCTCACCGTATCAGTCAGGCTCGAGCTGCCGGCGGCGATCAGGTACAGGCCGATGCCCAGGCCGATGCCCCAGGCGAGGGCCTGGGCCCGCGTCTCCAGGAAGGACTGGCGCGCCGGTCCGCCCAGCAGGAAGCGGCGCCCGGGCAGACCGAGACGAGGCAGCGGGATGGCGGACCCCATGTCCCGCCGTTCGAAGCCGGCCACGCCTACCCCCAGGAGCGCCACGATCAGCAGCCCCACCGGCACCAGCGAAACCAGGTCCCAGCTTCCCGCCAGCGGCTGGTTGTACGCTGTCCAGGTGAACCAGGAGAGGTTGCGGATCGCGCCGAACAGCGCTACCAGGTCCGCGTAGCAGCCGACCATGAAAGCCCCGAACAGGGCCGCCAGGCCCACCCCCGCCGAGGCGCCCCTGCTGAGGAAGGGCGAGACGGCGAAGGCCGCGGAGCCGGCCACGAGTGCCACCAGGGCCGCGCCCCAGAAGTGGACCAGGGCGGCAACGGGTGAGATCTCGTCACCGGGCAGCTGGGCGTAGAAGACCCCGGCCAGCCAGGCCAGAGCGCCGATGATCGTCGCTGCCGTGAAGAGCCCGGTGACGTGGGCGGCCAGCTTCTCAAGGGCGATCCGGCGGCGAGAGAGAGCCGTCCCGGCCAGCATCTCCAGGCTACCGGCGTGGGCCTCGCCGGCCAGCGCGCCCGATAGTGCGACGACAGACCACAGGCCCATCAGGATCATCAGGAACGAATCCTCGCGCCAGGCGATCATCCCGCCCAGGTGCTCGACCCCGATCGGTATGCCGTACAGGGTGGACATGGCCGGGGTGTTGGCCATCGAGCCGACCGCCTGCAGCCGCAACTCGGCGGTGGGCGTGTTGGCGGCCGACGAGAGGCCGACCGAGAAGGCCGACAGGCCGAGGCCCAACCCTGCCAGGAGGATGGCTCGCCGGCTATCGCGCAGGCCCTTGACGAAGATGCTCCCCGGCCCGCGCAGCGGCCGGCCGGCCTCGCCACCCGGCCGGCGGGTGGAACCGGCAGCGGACCCCGGGCGAGGCAGCCTAGCTCGCATCGTCGGCGCCCCTGGCGTATTCGGCCAGGAAGACCTCTTCCAGGCTCGGTTCGCGGCTGGAGAAGTCGATCAGATCGAAGGCGGCGGCCGCCTTGGCAACCGGCCCGATGGCCCCTCTGACCGACATGCGGAGGACGCGGCCCTCGCGATCCTCGACGGCCACGCCGCTGACGCCCCGGATCTTCTCGAAAGCCGAGACGGGCACGGGCTTGCCGAAGCGCAGCTCGACCTGGTGGACGGACAGATCGAGCAGGGCCTCGACGCGGTCCACCTGCGCCAGCCGACCGTCGCGGATGATCGCCGCCCGGCCGCAGCTGCGTTCGACCTCGCCGATGATGTGGCTGGAGAGGAATACCGTGCGGCCCTCGGATCGGGCCTCATCGACCAAACCGAAGAACTCCTGCTGGACGAGCGGGTCCAGGCCTGAGGTCGGTTCGTCCAGGACGAGCAGGTCGGGCCGGTGCTGGAAGGCGATGACCAGGGCCACCTTCTGCTTGTTGCCCTTGCTGTACTCGCGGTAGCGACGCGAGGGATCCAGGCCCAGGCGATCGACGAGCGCCCGCTGGTACGTGGGCTCCACCCCGCCCCGCAGGTTCGCGAAGTAGGCGATTGTCTCGCCGCCCGTCAGGCGGTCGTAGAGGCTGAACTCGCCGGGCAGGTAGCCGACGCGGCGGTGGATGGCCACCGGGTCGCGCGTCGTCTCGAGCCCGAACACGAAGGCCCGCCCGGCGCTGGGCCGGATCACGTCCAGCAGGATGCGGATGGTTGTCGTCTTGCCGGCCCCGTTGGGGCCCAGGTAGCCGAAGACCTCGCCGGCCTGCACCTCCAGGTCGAGGTCGATGACGCCGCGATGGCGGCCGTAGTACTTGGCCAGGCTCTCGAGCCGGATCGCTGGATCCATGGTTTCCCTCTTGGGCGCGGGCGTGCTGCCCCCGCCGGCTGCGTCTCGCGGCCAATGCTAGGTGGTCGTGGGCCGAGGGTCGTCCTGCCATCGGTTGAAGCGGTCTCCTACCCTGGCATGAGGAAGCAGCGAGGCGGCAAGCGACCCGACCTCATGGCCGAGCCACCGCTAGCCCTTGACGACTCCCAGCGGCATCAAACGGGCGATGGGGCGGATCAGGTCGGCCGAGGCCTCCATCACCGCGTCGATGTCCTTGTAGGCGAAGGCGGCCTCCTCGGCCACGTCGCGCGGCGAGGAGCTGTGCAGCTCTACGCCCAGCTTCTTCATCTCCCTGTAGACCTCGTCGGGCGTCTTCTGCTTGCGGGCAGCCGTACGGGACATGGCCCGGCCGGCGCCGTGCTGGCAGGTCTCGAAGGATTCGGGGTTGCCCAGCCCTTCGGCGACGTACGAGGCCGTGCCCATGGAGCCCGGGATCAGCACTGTTTCGCCCGCCCGGGCGCGGACCGCGCCCTTGCGGTGGACGATGCCGTTGCGGCCCCCGTGCTTCTCCCAGGCGGCGTAGTTGTGGTGGATGTCCACCACGCGGTGCCACTCCTTGATCGGTGTGCGCGCTCGGAAAGCACCCTCGGCGGCGGCCATCATCCGCGTCCGGTTCACCTCGGCGTACCGCAGCGCGTACTCCATGGCCGACCAGTAGGCCTCGTACTCGGGCGAGCCCAGCGGCAGGAAGGCCAGCTGTCTGTCGGGCGGCAGCTCGTGCCGCCTCTCGCACAGAGCCACGGCCTTCCTGTAGTAGGCGTCGCAGATCGCCTTGCCCAGGCTGCGGGAGCCGGAGTGCAGCATCACGTAGACGCGGCCCTCGTCGTCCCGCTGGACCTCGAGGAAGTGGTTTCCGGAGCCCATCGTGCCCAGCTGGTCGATGGCTCGCTCGTGCCAGACCCTGTCGATCGAGTCCGGGCGCTCCATGCCTATCTCAGCCTGGGCCGCCTTGCGATCGATCGGGTGGCCGTGCGAGCGGAAGCCCGTTGGCACCGAACGCTCAATCGCCTCCAGAACGCGGTCCAGGCGGCCCCGCTTGAGCTGATCGGCGGTCAAGTCCGTGCGGGCCAGGGTCACGCCGCAGCCGATGTCGACGCCGATGCCGTAGGGCACGACAGCCTTGTCGGCGAACAGGACGCCGCCGATGGGCATGCCGAAGCCCATGTGGGCGTCGGGCATCAGGGCCACGTGGCTGATGGCGAACGGCAGGTTGGCCAGGTTGACTGCCTGGTCGTGGGCGCCCTGATCCAGGGACGGAGCCCAGTTCTTGATGGGCAATCGAGCCTCGTTCAGGACCTTCATCAGGCCCGACCTCTTCCGGGCGGCTCCTTCGGGGGCCGCCCGTCTCTGTGTCACTCCCACGGGTAGGGCGGGTAGGGGATCGGCAGCATGAAGGCGTAGGAGGTCACGCGCGCCCAGTAGGTGAGGTATCCGCCGAAGGCGCGGACCGCCACGGAGGGGATCCGGCCCAGAAGCAGGATCGGGATCCACATGAACAGCCAGACGAGCCCCAGCAGAAGGCCGAAGAAGGCCAGAACGATGGCATGAGGCAGGACCACCAGCTGCCTGCCCAGCAGCCCAAGGACCGGGATGCCCCACCAGCGGTCGATCGTCTGGCCCTCGAGATCGAATCGCACGTCCACCGGGCCGGGCTCGCCTATCGGGAAGGGCGGGTAGCAGGGGAGCATGAGCAGATAGCCGGCCATGCGGCTGCCGCGGTGGATCAGCTCCTCGGAGATCTCCGCCTGGAAGGCGGGAACGCGCCGCGTCAGGAGGATTGGGATCCAGCCCAGTGCCACCATCCAGGCCAGGCCCATGACGGCGATGAGCATCATCCACAGGAGGTGGGGGATGAGCAGCACGAACCTGACGAGCGGACCGACGAGCGGTATGCCCCACCATCGACTCAAGGCTCGTTCGTCGAAGACGACGAGGCGGACGGGATAGTCTCGCCTGACGACGACGTCCTCGATCATGACGGCATTTCCTCCCCGCTGGGCCGACGGCTGGCGGGACGCCAGCTCAGCATAGCGGGCGAGGATGTCACCGATTGGCCGCCCCGGCAACCGGATCGATGCCGGATTCGGCCGCCGGGAGCGGGGCCCTCAACGGACCTGGCCGTCGAGCATGCGGATGACGCGATCGCAGGCGGCGCCTACCTCGGGGTCGTGGGTGACCAGCACGACCGTCTGGCCCGATCGGCCGTTCAGCTCGCGCAGCAGAGCCAGGACCTCCTGCGACCGGCTCGAATCGAGGTTTCCGGTCGGCTCATCGGCCAGCACCAGCGCCGGCTCGTTCACCAGGGCCCGGGCGATGGCTACGCGCTGCTGCTCGCCGCCGGACAGCTCGGGCGGACGGTGGCCGGCCCGCTGCATCAGCCCGACCTGGTTCAGCGCCCGCAGGGCTGCCATCCGGGCCTGCGGTCCGGACGTGCCCGCGTATTCCGATGCCAGCATGACGTTCTCCAGGGCGGTCAGCGTGGGAACCAGGTTGAAGTCCTGGAAGACGAAGCCGATCTGCCGAGCGCGGATTCGCGTTCGTTCGGCTTCGGACAGGGCAGTCGCGTCGCGGCCGTCGAAGCGGAGCTCGGGCCGCGGGCCGTGGTTCAGGTCCGGGGAATGCAGCAGGCCCAGGATGTGCATGAGCGTGCTCTTGCCCGAGCCGGAGGGGCCCATGATCGCCACCATCTCGCCCGGCCCGATCGAGACGTCCACGCCTCGCAGGGCCTCGACGGTGTTGCGGCGGCCGAGGCGGTAGGTCTTGCGCAGGTTGCGGCCTTCCAGCAGGGCCGGGCTCGTCGAGACAGGGGCAGTCATCGTCGGTTCTCCTTCGGGATCGACCATCACTCGTAGCGCAGGGCGGCCACCGGATCGAGCCGCGCGGCGTGGACCGCGGGCACGAACCCGGCCAGGGCGCCCAGCAGGGTGGAGAAGAGGACGGCGGTGAGAGCCGTCCCGGGGGTCAGCTCGAACAGGATCGTTCCCGAAGAGCGTCCCGCTTCGTTGGCCAGCGCCACCGCCAGCGCGCCCAGGCCCAGGCCGATCGACCCTCCGATCAACCCGATCACGGCCGACTCGGTCACGAACTCGCGGACGATGCGCAGCCTGGAGGCGCCGATGGCCCGCTTGATCCCGATCTCCCGGGTTCGCTCGGCCACCGACATGGCCATGGTGTTGATGGTCGAGAGGCCGCCGATCACGACGCTGATCAGGCCGATTCCCACCAGGACGGCGTTGAGCATGTCGGCGTACGAGCCGGCCAGGCGGTCGAAGTCGTCTGGGCCCATCGTGCCCAGCTCCGGGTCCAGGGCCTCTATGGCCGCGGCGATGGCCTCGGGATCGGCCCCGGGCGCCGGGTAGACGGCGAAGCCGGTCACGACGCTGGACGGCTCCAGGTCGCCCCGGACCAGCGACGGCAGGGTGCTCACGTACAGTTGCTGCCCGGTCGAAAGCGGGACCATGGCGGCGATGTCGGGCTGGGTCAGCGTCTGCCTCAGGACGCCCACGACCAGGAAGTCCTGGCCGCGCATGGTGAACGTGTCACCAGCGCGCTTGCCGTACTGGAGGGCGATGTCGGAGCCCAGGACGGTGACGTTCATGCCCTCGTCCTCGGGCGTGAGCAGCCGCCCCTCGGCCGGCTCGATGTGCATCGTGCTGCGATCCTGGTTCGCTCCGGCCGGCTCGGCGGTGATCATCGGCGGCAGGCTCATCGTCATGCCCGTGGGGTCCTCGGTCAGGTTGAGCTGGACGCTGGGGACGACGGCGTCCACGCCGGGGATCTGGGCGATGCGGTCGCCGACGGCGATGTCGAGCGGGTTCGACTGCGGCGCGCTGCCTCCGCCGCCCCAGACGGCCACCACGCCGCTGTCGAAGTAGGCGGCGCCGTTGTCGACCATGGCGGTGATGCGGTTGGCCATCGAGCCGAAGACCACCAGGGCCCAGATGCCGATGGTTACGCCCATGACCGTCAGGCCCGTTCGGAGCTTGCGGCGGGCCAGGTTGCGCAGGATTCGCATCGATCGTGTCCTTGTGGCGGGTTGTACCGACACGATCGGGCGAAGCGACGGCCGCGGCATCGGGGCAATCCCGTCTTCGCGCGTCCGGGCAGACCCTGGAAGCGGGGCGCTCGTCTCAGGGCTAGCCCCATGGCGCGGCGCTCGACAGCGATGCGAGGATTGCGCCGTGAATGCGCTTCTGACGGCCGAACGCCGGCGCTGGCTCGGGCTCGGGGCGATCCTCGTCGCCACCGCCTTGCTGTCGTCGGTGCCGATCTTCGTCGACGGCTGGTGGTTCGACGTGACCTCGCCCGGGACCGCATCCCAGATGCCGGTGAGGGCCGCGCTGTCCGCCTCGTGCTGGATATCGGTCGCGGCCGGTCTCATCGCCCGTTCCCGGCGGCCGGAGAATCCCATCGGCACATGGATGATCCTGTCCGGCCTGGCCGGGCCGCTGGCCTTCCTCGTCGGGGCGGAGTCGCCGCTGCTGACACTCGCCTCCGCCGTCTCCTTCGTGGCCGCCTCAGGCCTGGGAGTGGCCATCGTCATCTCGTTCCCTACTGGCCGGCTCGATGGCCGGGCACCCTGGGCCGTAGCCACGGTGGTGGCGGTCTGTCTGGTCTACCGGGCCCAGCAGATCGTGCTGGCCGATCCGACTTCCTCTGTGCCCGGCTGGCGGACGCCCAACCCCTATCGCATGGACATCGACCCGGGAGCCCTCGAGGTCTACACGCTCGTCTACGCGGCCCTCGGCATCGGCTTCCTGCTCGTCTTCGGGTTCTGGCTGGCGCGCCGCTGGCTCGGCCTCAGGGGGCCCGGGCGGCGGTCGATCGCGCCGGTGATGGCCGGAGCCCTGGTCTTCGTCGTTGCCTCGGTCGTGCAGGCCATCGTCGAGACTGCCAACCCCAGCGAGCAGGCCGTCGACGCAGTCCGGTTCCTGCACACGTTGAGCTTCTCGGCCATCCCGCTGGGCTTCATGGCCGGCATGCTGCGGGTCCGGATGGCCCGTTCCGCCCTGGCCGACCTGGTCGTGGAGCTGGGCGAGACGCCCGAACCGGCCGAACTGAGGCAAGCCCTGGCCAGCGCGCTGGACGACCCCTCGCTCGAGGTGGTCCTGTGGTCCACGGAAGATGACTCGTTCGTGGACGCGGCGGGCGCTCTGGTCCCGGACGTGGACGAGGCCGCGGGCAACCGGGCCGTGACGGTGCTGGAGCGCGGTGGCGAGCCGCTGGCCGCCATTCTTCACGACTCGGCTCTGCTGGAGGACCCGGGCCTGGTCGCTTCTGTGGCTACGGCCGTGCGGCTGACCGTGGAGAACGACCGGCTCCAGGACCAGGTCCGAGCCCAGCTGGCCGAGGTGCGGGCTTCGCGGCAGCGCATCGTCGAAGCGACAGACGCCGAGCGGCGTCGCTTGGAGCGCGACATCCACGACGGCGCCCAGCAGCGCCTCGTCGCGCTGTCGATGGCTCTGGGACGCGCGCGCGGGCAGCTTGGCTCCGAGGCGGACCCGGAACTGGCAGCGGCGCTGAGCCAGGCCACGGACGAGGTCCGGGCGGCGCTGGCCGAGCTGCGCGAACTGGCGCGCGGCATCCACCCCGCCATCCTGACCGACGCCGGCCTGGAGGCGGCCGTCAGGTCCCTGGCCGAGCGCTCGGCGGTGCCGGTGACGCTGCAATCCGCGGTCCCGGGCCGTTTCCCGGCGCACCTGGAAGCGACAGCCTACTTCGTTGTGTCGGAGGGCCTCGCCAACGCGGCCAAGCACGCCGGGGCGAGCTCGACCCGGGTCACGCTGGCAACCAGCGGCGGACAGCTGGTCGTGGAGGTGCATGATGACGGCCGTGGTGGAGCGAACCCGTCCCGCGGCTCGGGCCTGCGGGGCCTTCGGGACCGGGTGGAAGCGGCTGGCGGCCGGCTGGAGGTCAGCAGCCCGGCCCGCAAAGGGACGACCGTCCGTGCCACGCTGCCGCTGAAGGAGTCGAGATGAGCGACCCGATGCGCGCCGTCATCGCCGACGACGCCGTCCTGTTGCGTGAGGGAGTGGCCCGGCTCCTCGCCGAAGCGGGCTTCGAGGTCGTGGCCCAGTGCGGCACCGCGGAGGAGCTGCTGGACCTGGTACGCGAGACCCACCCGGACGTGGCCGTTGTGGACATCAAGATGCCGCCCACTCACACGGACGAAGGCCTGGTGGCCGCGGACGCGATCCGCAAGGAGCACAAGGGCCGGGTCGGGGTGTTGGTCCTGTCCCAGTACGTGGAGACGGCCTTCGCCCTGCGCCTCGTCACCGAGGGCGAAGGGGGAGTCGGCTACCTTCTCAAGGACCGCGTGTCGGATGTGGCCGAGTTCTCCGATGCCGTCCGCCGGGTGGCGCGCGGCGGCTCGGTCATCGACCCCGAGGTGGTCTCGATCCTGGTGAACCGCCGCCGCGAGCGCGGCCCGTTGGACGAGCTGACGGATCGCGAGCGCGAGGTCCTGGCGCTGATGGCCGAGGGGCGCTCCAACCAGGCCATCTGCGAGCGCCTCTTCATCACTCCCAAGACCGTCGAGGCGCACATCGCGAGCATCTTCTCCAAGCTGGATCTGCTGCCCGCCGCCGACGACCACCGGCGGGTGCTGGCCGTGCTGGCCTACCTGCGCCGCTAGACTGGCGGTGAAGGGAGGCCCCCGATGACAGCTTCCGCCGCTCGAGCCCGTAGGCGAATGCCCCGAACCGCTCTCCTGGCAGCCCTGGCGCTGGCCGTCGTGGGCTGCTCATCCTCCGCCGCTTCGCCGGCCTCGCCCTCGCCGACGGCCACTCCCACGCCCCCGCCCGATCGCGTGGCCAGTATCCCGAGCGGGGCGGTCAAGATGACGCCTCAGACCGACCGCAGCCCCGTGAAGTCGCTATCCGACGAGTTCGAGCAGCCCGTGCCGCTTGGGGCCGGCGTGAACACCGCCGGGGCCGAGGACTCGCCCTTCATCCTGCCCGACGGCAAGACTCTGTACTTCTTCTTCACCCCGGACGTCTCGATCCCCGTGGAGAAGCAGATCCTGGACGGCGTTACCGGCATCTGGGTCTCACACAAGACCGGCGATGAGTGGGGCCCGGCGGAGCGGGTGCTGCTGCAGGATCCCGGCAAGCTGTCGGGGGACGGCTGCGAGTTCGTGAGCGGCGACGTCATGTGGTTCTGCTCGGTGCGCGAGGGCTACGACGGCATCCACTGGTTCACGGCCCGGCTCTCAGGCGGCCGTTGGGGCGACTGGCAGCTGGCCGACTTCCCGGCTGCCTACGAGGTAGGCGAGCTGCACTTCACCGCCGACGGCAACACCGTCTACTTCCACTCCGGGCGGACCGGCGGCAAGGGCGGCCTGGACATATGGATGTCGACGAAGTCGGCCGACGGCAGCTGGGGCGAGCCGGTGGACGTGGCCGCCGTCAACACCGACCGGGACGAGGGCTGGCCGGCCCTTTCGCCGGACGAGACGGAACTCTGGATCTCCCGCGACTACGCCCTGTGGCGCTCGAAGCTCGTAGACGGGCAGTGGCAGACGCCGGTCAAGATGTTTGGGCCGCTGGCCGGCGAAGCGTCGATCGACGCGGACGGCAACGTCTACTTCGTGCACCACTACTACGACGGGGAGACCATGATCGAGGCCGACATCTACGTCGCCTACCGCAAGTAGGGGCGTGGAGGAGGCGGCGCGCCTCTCCCGCTACGGATGCTTCGGTCCTAGCTCGGAACGATCTCCATCGATTCCACGGCCGAGCCCGGCGCGGCCACCCTCACGCCCTCGGCGATCAGCTCCATCTGGCGAGTCAGCAGGTCGCGACCGATGCCGGCCGGGGCATAGGTGGTGAAGACGGCCGTGCCGGTCTCCTCGCTCAGCCGGGTTCGGTCGTCCGGGCCGTAGACGACGCTCGACACGATGCCCCCGCCGTCGCGGATGCACATGTCGCCGGGCGCGGCCTGTATCTCGCGGCCGCCGATGCCCGTGTAGCCGTCGCCGGCGACCACCACGTCCGCCGTCAGCCCGCCCGCCAGCCGGTCGCCGTCGTGGCCGGCCGTGAGCAGGCCCGTCTCCAGCTCGGCCCGGAACATCGCTGCCACCAGCACGCCCCTGCTTCGCAACGGCTTGTCCTTGAAGGCCACCGACTCGAGCTGCAGCAGCACGTGGTAGGTCTTGTCGAAGCGGCGGTAGTGGGCGGCGTAGGCGGCCAGTTCGGGGCGGGCCAGGAGATCGGGCCGGGTGGCGCCGACGTGGCGAGCACGGAGCGAAGCGGCCGTCTCGTCCAGCAGCCGATCCAGGGCGGGGTCGCTCTCGGGGTTGCGAACGCCGGTCATGCGCAGGACGCCCACTCGGGCTTCGGGGTAGGCCAGGCTCCAGGCAGGCGACACGGCCGGGTTCGAGCCCTCTGCGACGGACATGGCGTCCCTCCTTGCTGCTCGAGGCGTTGTGGTCGAGTGTAGCGGCCCGGGGCAGCCCGGGCTTCAGGCGCCGCCTTGTGTACCCTTGCGGCATGAGCCCGAACCCTCTCCGCCGGCTGCCTGCGCCCTCCGCCATCCTGTTCGACCTCGACGGCACGCTCGTCGACACCGTCCACCTGCGCATCGCCGGCTGGGAAGAGGCGCTGGGGAGCCACGGGATCGATGTCGATCCGGCGCTGATCGCGGCCCACATCGGCGCCGACGGGCGGTGGCTGGCCCGTGAGATGGGGCGGGCCGCGGGCCGCGAGATGGACTGGGCGGAGAGCGACGAGATCGACCGCCTCAGCGGCTCGCTGTTCGACGAGCTGAACATCTCCCCGGAGCCACTCCCCGGGGCACGGGAGGTGCTGACTGCACTGGAGGGGAGCAGCCTGCCCTTCGCCATCGCCACAGCCAGCCAGCCCGGCCAGGTCGCCGTCTCGGTGGCCGCGCTACAGCTGCCCGGCCCGCCGCAGATCTCCGACGCCAGCCACGTGGAGCACGCCAAACCAGAGCCGGACTTGCTGCTGGCAGCCGCCGCTCAACTCGGAGTGGCGCCTCAGAGCTGCTGGTACGTGGGCGATTCGACCTGGGACATGATGTCCGCCGTGCGGGCGGGCGTGACGGGCGTCGGGGTCACCACCGGAGTAGCGAACGCCGGCGACCTTTCGGCCGCCGGCGCTTCGGTCGTCATCGATGGCCTGCCGGCCCTGCAGGCGGACCTGCGGGAGCGGGGCCTCCTTGGCTGAGGGCTAGTTCTTTGTGGATGCGTCGTTGACGCGGCCCATGAAGAGGATGGCGCCGCTCTGGCGATCGCGGATGAAGTACAGGAACGGATGGTCGATGCGGAAGTCCACGTGGGGCGGAGGCTCGGCGGCGCCGCCCAGCCCCAGTGCCACCGTCACCGCGGCAGCGGTCACGCCCTCCTCGTCCACGTCCATGTTGGCCTGGTGGATCACCTGCTGGATGAAGAGCTTGTCCGCGGTGGTGATGCCGGACAGGTCGGCGGCATTGGGGTCGAAGAGGTCCTTCATGCCCATCGCCTGCAGGACGCTGGCCAGCTCGAAGCGCGATTCGACCGAGAACCTGGGCAGCCACAGGCTGACGTCGTAGGTCTTCATCGCGCTGAGGATCGAGTCGAAGCTGTTGGCCGTCAGGGTCGACTGGAAGGCGGCCATGTCGTCGGGGACGATGAAGGTCATCGACAGCGTCGACAGCATGTCGAGCGGCACGTCCACCGCCCGATAGCCCTGGCCCGCGGCGTAGTCGAGCCACAGCTCGTTGGACATCGTCGGGACGCTGACCTTGGTGCCGGCGGCGGTTGTGAAGTCGCCCGGGGCGGTGTTCTTGGGATCGAACTTGTCACGCCAGTTGGCCTTGAGGTAGATCGCGTTGGCCAGGGCGATGCGAGTGTCCGGCGTGACGTCGCCGGGCTGGAGAACGTTGGGGATGCGCCCCTTGGTGTTGTCGCTGGCCCACTTGTTGATCGTCAGCCGGGCCGACTCCGGGTCGTTCATGAAGTCGAGCTGGCCCACGCCGGCGTCATAGGTGGAGCTCAGGGCATCGAGGTAGGTTTGCTCCACGGGCATGTTCTTCTGGCTGAAGAGCTGGTTGGCGATGGTCAACAGCAGGGCCGGATCGGGTTCGGCCGGGTCCGGCGTGGCGCCCGGCTGGAGCGGCATTCCCTGGCTGTCGATGTAGTACGTCTGGCCCCGGAGCTGGCTCATCAGGGCGACGATCTGCGACTCCTGGCCGCTGGCGCCGAACTGGCGCAGGACGGCGTCCATCTCCGCTGCCGTGTTGCCCTGCGCCCCGGGCCGGACCATGGCCAGGGCCAGGGCGATGCTGGTGGGCGAGACGCACAGGTTGCCGTCCGAGTCGAGGCGGGCCAGCAGGTCGAAGGCGAAGCCGTCGATCCGGGCCCCCGCGGTCGCGCCCTTGTCGGCGGCCGGATTGGCCAGCTTGTCCTGGCCCATGATGACGTCGTATTCGACGACCTGGCCCGACGGCCAGGGGGCGGCTGACGGCTCAGCTGTTGGCGTAGTAGTAGCGGGCGGCGGGGTGACGTAGATGGTCTGCGGGGTTGCGGCCGAGCCCGTGCAACCGGCGACGATGAGCGCAGTGGCGGCGACGGCCAGCATCGACCTCAGCCCGCCGCCGCGAGTGGACGTTGCGAATCCCCTGCCCGGCATGTCTCTCCTTCACGTTCGCATTGAGGTGGACCACCCTTGGGCGTCCTCGAAGGACCCCAGGTTACCTTCGAGCGTTGGCCAGCGCCATAGGCGTGACGGGGCGGTGAGCCAACGGGGCGGTGAATCGTTGCATGACGGCGAGCCGGCAGGGCTACCATTGGCGAGCCGTCACTCGAACGTGAGGAGAACCGTGTTCGGCTACCGTCCGCGGGATCTGAGCGCGACCCGCGTTGTCGCCTCGACGCTGGGCGTCTTCGCCGGCATCTCCGGCCTGGATCACGGCTACTTCGAGCTGCTGCAGGGCGACAAGACCACGGAGGGGCTGATCGTCCAGGCTATCGGGCCGGATCACCGCTTCTGGGTCCACGGCACCGAGGAGGCCCTGACGATCGTGCCCAACTTCCTGGCCAGCGGCATCCTGGCCATGGCGACCGGCGCGGCCCTGATCGTGCTGGCGCTGTTGTTCATCGACCGACCCTTCGGCAGCCGGGCTTTCGGCCTGCTCGGCGCGCTGCTCTTCCTGGCCGGCGGAGGGGTCGCCCAGGCCTTGCTCGTGGTCATGGGCTGGGTTCTCTCGCTGCGTATCGGCCGGCAGTCGAGTCGGCTGGGCCACTGGCACCTGAGCCGCGCCCTGGCCCGACACTGGCCGGTGCTGCTGGCCGTCAGCGCCGTCCTGTACGTCATCGCCCTGGAGATCGCGATCTTCGGGTTCGTGCCCGGCGTGAGCGCCGCGGATCACGCCCTGGCGATCTGCTGGTCCAGCCTGGGCGTGATGATGATCCTGCTGCTGCTGGCGGCAATGGGCGGCCGTGCCGCCGACCTTGCCCGCATACCGCAGGCCGAGTAGTCCGTCACGAGATTGGGAGGGAGCTCGAGATGTCCACCAGGTCCATCAGCCCGGTCGTATGGTTCGCCGTCGTCCTGGCCGTCATCGCCGTCGCTATCTGGCTTCTGATCGGCGCCGGCTGGCCGCTGGGATGGTGGGCCCTGGCCGGCTTCCTGCTGTGCCACGGCTGGGTCCACATCTTCGTGGCCATGCCGCCGCCCGACAAGGCCGCCGCGACCGGCAGGCGGATCGGCCTGACCGCGGCCGAGACGCGGGCCCTGACCCTGCCGCTGGTGGCCATCGCGACGGTCGGCTTCATGCTGGCCGGCTTCGCCACGCTCATGGCCTCCGGCATGTGGGGCTTCCTGATCTTGCTCTCCGGCCTGTCCTCGCTGGCTCTGCTGACCTTCTTCTTCAATCGCCAGCTGATCCTGGGCATCGTGATCGACGTCGTCATGCTGGCGATCGTCGTGACCGGGATCTGGACGCCCTAGCCGCGAGTCGGGCGCGAGGCCCGCACAGCCGCCGGGCCTACTCCTCGTACTTGGTCAGGAAGGCGTAGAGGGCGGCGACCGTCAGCTCGAGGCGGGTGTCGACCCGCCCGGGGAAGGTGGCGTCCAGCCAGGCGAGCGTGTCGTAGCCGGTGTGTCGGATCACGCCCCCGTCGGCCAGCGCCGTGTCGACCTGCGTCCAGCCGTCGCCATCGCCGAGTGTCCAGTCGGTGGCTTCGAAGTACACGAAAGGGATGCCCGCGGCCAGGAACGGCGCGTAGTCGGAGAAGCCATTGCCCTGGGGGCCGTTGAACGCGATGTCGTGGACGGTGCGCAGGTCCCGGCCGTGCGCCGACGCCCAGGCCAGAACCCAGTCGCGCGCGGCCGAGTAGCTCTCCTCGCCGTAGACGTACTGGAAGTTGCCGGCCACCAGCGAGTCCAGGTTGACCATGAGCAGCGTGTCGGCGCGCTCCTCCTCGCTCATCTCGGCTACGAAGGCGGCTGAGCCCAGGAAACCCACTTCCTCGGCGCCGAAGGCGACGAAGCAGATGGTGTAGGGCGTGAGCTCGTACGCCAGCAGCTCGGCCACCTCCAGCATGACCGCCACGCCCGAGGCGTTGTCGTCTGCGCCCAGGCCCTTCGAGACCGAGTCGTAGTGAGCGCCGACGACGATCTGGCGGGGCGAGGCACCGGGCTTGACCGCTACCACGTTGGCCGAGGTGATCTGGCGGTGGGACCAGCTCGTGGCGACGAAGGGGCGTATCTGGGGCTGGTAGCCCAGCGCGCCCAGGGCGACCGAGACGTAGGCGGCGGCCTGGCTCTCCGCCTGGCTGCCGGCGACCCTGGGGCCGATGGAGGTCAACGACTCGATGTGGGCTCGGGCGCGCCGGCCTACCTCGGCCGACCGATCGACCGACCGATCGGCGGTTGGCGCCAGGCTGACGGTGGAGGCAACAGTCTGGGTCGGGCCGGCCGAAGACGGGGCGGGCGATGGCCCGGCAGGAGACGACGTTGCGGCCTGCGAGCCGCAAGCGGTGACTGAAAGCGCCACCAGACAGACGAACAGCGGTGCTCGCTTCACAGATTCCCTCCAGATCCCCTGCTTCACGGATTATCGTGTGCGCATGGCACGAGGGAAGCCCGACGACGGCCTTGACTCGAGGCTGGTCGAGTTCATCGGCACCATGACGCCGGCGACGCCCGGAGATCTAGACGCGCTGGGCACGGCCGGTAGGGCGCTGGGCGTCGTCTGGCCTGCGGACTACGAGGCGATCATGACCGTCCGCGACGGCGGCACGGGCGAGATCGACGGCTGGCCGGTCCAGCTGTACCCCGCCGGGAAGCTGGTCGAGGTCAACGCCGGACCGAGGGGCGGCACCGGCACGGGAGTGGTCTGGTTCGGCTGGGACGGCTTCGGAGAGAGTTACGGCTTCGACCGGGCCAGCGGCAAGGTTGTGCTGCGCACCAACGGCGACGACGTGGAAGTCAAGCGGGATTCGATCCTGGATTGGATACGCCACCCGCCCGACTTCAGCGATTCGCGCTACGAGGCGGTCCGGAGCCTGGCCCTGGCCGAGGCCCGGCGCAACCGGAGAGGGTAGGAGCCGCGCGCTACTCGCCCGTGGACGACTCGTCGGTGCCGGCCTCCGTCGTCGGCAGGCGCTGCAGATCCACGGCCCGGACGCGCCTTGTCTTGTCTGCCTCCGTGCGGACCATGGCTGCCGGGATCAGGCCGCCCACCAGCGACTCCACCACTGCCGTCTCGCCCGAGTAGAGCCCATCGCCGCCGATCCGCACGCGCTGGCCGACGGCGATGTCGTCACGACCGGCCAGGGCGGTCACGTCTATCGCCGCTACCGTGGGTCGGGCGTAGCCCGGGTCGCCGGGCAGGCCCGCGGTGCGCGGCTTACGGGTGGCCGTCTTGGGCGGCGGGTACGTGAACTTGCGTTTGCGCATGCGGGGCCTCCTCTAGCGAACGGCGGCCGCCACGGCGGGTCGGCCTCGGCCGAGGGATCGTCCCGACGACCGGCGGGCGGGGCCGCCGGCGAAACGCCGACCCGGCCGTTGGCCCCGGCCGTTTGCCGGGGTGGCCACTGGTTCGCGATCGGGATCGGGCAGGAACTCCTCCACTACCGCGCACGGGATCGCCTTGCGCAGCAG
This sequence comes from Chloroflexota bacterium, assembly GCA_034430475.1. Lineage (GTDB taxonomy): Bacteria > Chloroflexota > Limnocylindria > Limnocylindrales > CSP1-4 > Fen-1039. The sequence continues at coordinate 30,539 of DAOUEA010000104.1, forward strand.
TCGCTGGACGTCTCGCAGCTCACCGACCTCGTCCGGCGAGACCAGTGAGATGGCCGTGCCGCTGGCTCCGGCTCGACCGGTTCGGCCGATGCGATGGACGTAGTCCTGCGGCTCATATGGCAGCTCGTAGTTGACGACGTACGGCAGATCCTCGATGTCCAGGCCGCGCGAGGCCACGTCTGTGGCCACCAGGACCTTGACGAAGCGGCCTTTGAAGGCGGCCAGGGCGCGCGTCCGCTCGCTCTGGCTTCGATCGCCGTGGATTGCCGTGGCGCTCACGCCGCGCCGCTCCAGCTGAGTTGCCAGCCGTCCAGCGCCGCGCTTGCTGCCGGTGAAGACCAGGACCTGGTCCATCCGGTCGCGGGCGATGAGGTGGATCAGAAGATCGGTCTTGTTCTCCCGATCGACCGGGTAGAGGACCTGGGTCAGGTTGTCGGCGATGCTGTTGCGGGCCGCCACTTCGACCGTCTCGGCGTCGGCGAGGAACTCGCCGGCCAGACGGCGGACCTGCTCGGAGAACGTGGCCGAGAAGAGCAACGTCTGGCGTCGGGCGGGGATGCTACTCACGATCCGCCGCACGTCGGGGATGAAGCCCATGTCGAGCATTCTGTCGGCTTCGTCAAGGACCAGGATCTCGACCTGCGACAGGTTGACGCTGCGCTGGCCGATGTGATCGAGCAGGCGGCCGGGTGTGGCCACCAGAATCTCCACGCCCTGCCAGAGGGTCTTGATCTCCGGGTCTATGCGCGTACCGCCGTAGACCACGGCCGATCGAAGCGGGACGCCCCGGCCGTAGGTCTTGACCGCCTCGGCGACCTGGACTGCCAGTTCGCGGGTGGGGGTCAGGATGAGAGCCCGCACCGGGTGGCGCGCCGGCGAGTGGCCGGCGTTGGCCTGGTGGCGGAGCCTCTCGAGGATCGGCAGGACGAATGCGGCCGTCTTGCCGGTCCCGGTCTGGGCCGCGGCGAGGACGTCGCGGCCGTTGATGATGAGCGGAATGGCCGCGCCCTGGACGGGCGTCGGCTCGGTGTATCCCTCGCGCGCCACGTTGGCGAGGAGGTCGGCCGAAAGGCCGAGATTGTCGAAAGTCAAACGGTTTCTCCTGAGGGCGTCATCCGGCACCTGGCCGGGTGGCACTCAAAGTCATGTGTGGTTGGTCCTCGGCGCCCGCGTGGGATCGCAGGCGGCCGGCAGCGCCGCGCGGCCTCAGGCACCGGCTGGTGTCAGCGCGGTCGGGCGACGCGAGTGTGAGGGGGCAACAGGGCTGCCCGCCGTCACGGTGTACGCCAAGACGCTCGACACTGTGCCCCAGGTCGAGCCGGCGGCAATTGGAGGCAACATGGCCCGGGCTCGACGCCCGGGCCACGAATGGATCTGGGTCAGGCCGCAGTCACCTGGACGGCGCGCGGGCCCTTGGGGCTCTGCTCGATCTCGAACGAGACGCGCTCGCCGCCCTTGAGGCTATCGAAATCGAGGGGGGCCTGGAGGCCGCCGCGATGGAAGAAGTATTCCTTCCCGTCCTCGGCGACGATGAAGCCAAAGCCGCGATCGGCAATGACCTTCTTGATGGTACCGGTGGTCACTTTGACCTTCTCCTCTTCCCGAACTGGGTTGCAGACGCACGGTCCGTTCGAGAAGGATCGACCACACGACGTCGCCGCAAGTTACAGCAACGTGCTTAGGATACCCTGCTTGCGCCGTTCTCACAACCTGTCGGAGTGGCGGTCGAACCGAGGATCTGCCGGCATGACCTCCGTGAGAGGCCGCGGTGGGCCGCCGGGCTATTTGGCCGGAGCAGCCTCCGGCTGGTCGTCTTCGGCCAGGAGCCGGTAGAGCGACCGGCGGGCGTTGGTGAGGATCGCCCGCGCGCTTTCGACCGACTGGGCGGTCCCGGCGTGGGAGACCTGCGAGGCCGCCAGCCCGACCTGGAAGATCAGGTCGCGCAGATCGGCCGCCTCCGGGGCGCCGGGGATGTCCCATGGCGCCGGGTTCTTGGCCGCTTCGGCCGCGGCGGTCTTGCCTGTGTCGGTCAGGGCGTAGACCCTGCGCCCCTCGCTCTCCTGACCCTTGACCAGTCCCTCGTCCTCGAGCTGCTGGAGGGTGGGGTAGACCGATCCGGCGCTGGGTCGCCACATGCCGCCGCTGCGCTCGCCGAGCTGGCCGATGACCTCGTAGCCGTGCATCGGCTGCTCCGCCAGCAGGACCAGGATGGCCGCCCGGACGTCGCCGCGGCGAACGACGGGGCCGCGGCCCATGTAGCGATCGAAACGGCGCCAGTCCCGGCCGCTTCGAGGCAGGCACGGGCCCTCGATCCAGGGGCTGGGACCGGGGCCGTGGCGCTGGCTGCGACCCTCGCCGCGCCCGCGATAGTGCCGGACGCCGCGATGGGCGCGCTCGGCGAATGCTTCGGGCCGGCCGTGGTGTCTGCCGCGCCCGCCCCTCTCGTTTTCGTAGAACACCTTGTTCTTCCTTCTGCTATGTCGCGCCAGTGTGGCGCAGCATCACGATATATCGCGATGCACGCTGTGTCAACGGGGTCTCAGGCGGGTGCGCAGTCAGTCTGCGCGGGATTCGTCCAGGCGGAGGTGCGTCCAGGCGGCGCCGAGGAGCAGGATCTGGAAGGCCAGCGACAGCCAGGCCAGCGCGGCGAACACGGCTGCGAAACCGCCGAAGACGGCCAGCGCGCCCACCAATCGAGGCGCCAGAAAGACGAAGAAGCGGGTCAGGACGACGATCGTCAGGCCAGCAGCCAGGGCGGGCGGAGCAAGGACCCTGAAGGGGACGCGGGTGTTCGGGACGAAACGGTAGACCGCTCCCACGGCCGCGACCACGATGACCGCGGTCAGCAGAGGGAAGGCGACGTTGGCGAGCGGCCGGCTGTAGCCACCATCGTGGATCGGCTCGGTGACGACGTTCTCGACGGCTACCAGGACGATCGTCGACAGCAGGCCGCCCACCAGCAGCAGCATCGAAACGAGACCGCGACCGAGCCGGTGGAACCAGCCCCGCGCCGGCACCTGGGCGAAGATGCGGCCGATGGCGGCGTCCAGCGTGACGTAGAACTGGCTGGCGCCCCAGGCCATGGCCAGCAAGCCCAGGACGCTGACGGTACCGGCGTGGGCCGCCACGTTGGCCAGGCCGTCCTTCGCGATCGGGGCGATGGGCGCGAGCTGCCCGGTCAGCCCGTCCACCACTCTCTGGCGGTCGGCCTCTGAAGGCACGAGATAGCCCAGCACGCCGACCCCGAACAAGAGGCCGGTCAGCCCCGCGAACAGCGCCCCGTAGGCAAGCCCTCCGGCGAGCAGCCCGCCGCCAGCCTGGTTGTAGGCATTCGAGACGGCTCGAAGGCGAGCGATGGGCGGCCAGCCGAGAACGGCCGTGACGGCGCGACGAAAGGCTCGCTCAGCGGGCCGGATGGGCGCGGGCAGGTTGGGCACGACGTGGAGCGTGGCAGGGGGCGGACGGGGGAGTCAAGCGCCAGTCTGAGCCGCCGGGCCTTGGGACCTCGGGTCAGGGCGTCTGCGCCAGGACGTCCAGGGTGTGCTGCACAAGGCCGGGGTCCAGGCGGTCGCCGTGGCCCGGGACGACCACGTCGGCCGGCAGCGGCAGGAGCTGGCGGATCGCGTCCGGCCAGGCCGCCATGTCGGCGTCGGCGGTGTTGCCCAGATCCCCGCCCAGGATCATGCAGCTGCCGAAGAGCAGCCGCCGCTCCGGGAAGTAGACGGCTAGCTTGTCGGGGGCCTGCGAAGGGCCGGGATAGATCGCCCTGACCGGTTCGCCGCCGAAGGTCAGGCTGAGCCCCTCGTCGATCGGGAACACGTGGTCCGGCGGCACGAGCCCGGGGTCGCCTCGCTCCTCGAGGAGACTGACCGTGAGGTCCGAGCCGTAGACCGGGATGCCGGCTTGCAGCAGCGCGGCATTCCCGCCCAGGTTGTCGACGTGGTAGCCGGTGTCGATGGCGACCATGGCCGGCAGCGATCCTCCGGACTGATCGCGCAGCCAGTCGAGCAGGAGGCCAGTGGCCTCGGGCGTCCAGGGAGTGCCCGCCAGGACGTGCGTCCCGTCCGCCATCTCGACGAGCACCGAGTTGGCGTCCAGTGGGGTTCCCTCCCACCTGAACGTGCTCGTCACGACGTACGCGCCCTCGCCGATCTGGCGCAGGCGAAGGTCCGGCGCTACCTGGATCTCACGCAAGACGGTCGTCGAGACGGGCCGCGAAGTCCGGGTTGCCGTCTCGGAAGAGGAGGCCGTCGCGGTTGCGGTGGCCGAGCTACTGCAGGCACCAACGAGGGCCGCGGTGGCGAGAAGCAGCGTCAGGCCTCGTTGCGGGCGCATCCAGTCCCTCGGTCGCT
>DAOUEA010000105.1:0-4651 GCA_034430475.1 Chloroflexota bacterium
CGGCCAGCATCTTGACCCGCGACTCAGCGGGGTGGATTCGCAGCAGCAGCGAGTCGAAGTCCAGGCCGTTGGGGCCGACGATGACCACCTCGCCGTCCAGCACGCATCGCTCCGGCAGGTTCTCCCGCAGGGCCGGCGGCAGCTCCGGGAAGTAGCGATCCAGGGGCTTGCCGTCCCGGCTCTGCATGTAGACCTCGTCGCCGTCGCGGAAGACGAGCGCCCGGAAGCCGTCCCACTTGGGCTCGTACTGCCAGCCCTCGCCAAGAGGTATCTCGCCGGCAGGCTTGGCCAGCATCGGCTCGAGCGGCGGGCCGAAGGGCAGCTTCATGGGCCGACTATAGCCGGGGGGCGGCCGCCTCGGCCCGACTCGGCCCGGGCCGGCGCGACAAACGGCCCTATGCCGGCTGGCCGAGCATGCGGCACCCTCCGGGCATGGCAAAGGCAGAAGCGCACCCGGTCGAGCACAACTTCGAGGTCGTGGGCATCTCCCGCGTCGAGGGCGAAGGCACCCTGCGCCTGCGGCTCAAGGACGGCAAGGTCAAGGAAGCCCGACTGTCCATCTTCGAGGCGCCGCGCTACTTCGAGCAGATCGTCGTCGGCCGGACCCCGAACGAGGTCGTGGACATCGTGGCCCGCATCTGCGGCATCTGCCCCATCGCCTACCAGATGGCCGCCTGCATGGCTTTCGAGAACCTCTTCGAAGTCGAGATCGACCCGCAGGTGAGGGCGCTGCGCAAGCTCGTCTACCACGGCGAGTACATCGAGAGCCACGCCCTGCACGTCTACATGCTCCACGCCCCGGACTTCCTGGGCTACGAGAGCGCGATTGCCATGGCCCGCGACCACAGGCCGGTGGTGGAGCAGGCCCTGCGCCTCAAGCAGACGGGCAACCGGATCATGACCCTCATCGGCGGTCGGGCGGTCCACCCGATTGCCATGCGCGTCGGCGGCCTGTCGCGGGCGCCCAGGAAGACCGAGATCACGGCCCTGCACGAGCCCCTGATGGAGGCGCTCGAGCTGTCGAAGGCGACGCTGGAGCTGGTGGCGACCTTCAAGGCGCCCGAGTTCGAACGCCAGCCGCTCTACGTCGCGGTCAAGCACCCCACCGAATACGGCCTCAACGAAGGGCGCATCGTCTCCTCCGACGGGATCGACGTGCCGCTGTGGGGCTGGCGGGAGGCCTTCCGCGAGGAGCACCACGAGGGCACGAACGCCCTCCACGCCCGGGCGAAGGACGGCCGGGCATACATGCTCGGACCGGCGGCGCGGGTCACCCTCAACGCCGCCCAGCTTCATCCCGCCGCTCGCGAGGCCCTGGAGAAGAGCGGCCTGGCCGAGCAGATCGCCCGCAATCCCTACTGGTCGATCGCGGCCCGGGCAGTGGAACTGATCCACGCCTCCGCCGCCGCCCTGGAGATCGTGGAGGCCTACCGGGAGCCGGCTAACCCGCTCCTGCCGTGGAAGCCAAAGGCCGGCGAGACGGGCTGGGGCACCGAGGCGCCGCGGGGCATCTGCTGGCACCACTACGACGTCGACACGGACGGCAAGGTCGCGGCCGCCCAGATCATCGCCCCCACCGGCCAGAACCAGGGCATGATCGAAGCCGACCTGACCGCCTTCGCGCCGCAGGTCCTGCCGCTTCCCCACGCCGAGGCCACCGTCCGTCTGGAGCAGCTGATCCGCGCCTACGACCCCTGCATCAGCTGCGCCACCCACTTCCTGCGCCTCGAGATCGAGCGCGACTGACCGCGCTCGCGGCCGCCCCAGGGGACCCCCGTGCTCGAGTTGTTCTTCAAGATCGCGATCCCGGTATCCATGATCGGCGTCGTGACGCTGATCAGCCACCGCTACGGCCCGGCCGTGGCCGGCGTGCTGAGCGCCGTCCCGGTCAAGGGCGGCCCGATCTTGATCTTCCTGGCCCTGGAGCAGGGCCCGCAGTTCGCCGCCACCTCGGCTGCCGCGTCGCTCGGCGGCGCCGCGGGATGCGGGGTCTTCTGCCTGGTCTACGCCCTGGTCTGCCGCCGCGTGAGCTGGCCGCTGGCCGGCCTGACCGCCTACGTCGCCTTCGCCGCGGTCTGGGCGCTGATGTTGCCCGTCTCCGCCTGGGGCCTGGGCGCGGCCTTTGTGGCCACGGCGACGATCCTGATCGGCTCGCGCCGGCTGCTGCCGCACGCCCCGGCCGTCGCCAGGCGCCACTCCACGGCCCTGACCGACATCCCGGCCCGGATGATCGCGGGCGCCGGCATGGTCGTCTTCGTCACCACTGTCGGTCCCTATTTCGGGGCCACGATCAGCGGCATGCTGATGACCATCCCGACGGTGGCCGCGGTGATGGCCCTGTTCACCCACGCTCAAGAAGGCGCGGACCGCACGGTCGGCGTCATGCGCGGCTTGACCCACGGGCTGCTCGGCTTCGCCTCGTTCCTGACCGTGCTCTCGGCCACCCTTGTGCCACTCGGACTCGCCCCGGCGCTGGCCCTGGGTCTGTCGATCGTGGTCATTGTCCAGCTGATCGAGCTGCGGGCCGCAATTCGCGGCCACGCAATCGAGGAGGAGGCTCTGCCGGCGGGCCTGGAGGCGGCCGAGTAGCTCGGGCTAGGAGCCCAGCTTGTAGTCGAGCCGCGGCTTGCCGTCGTCGCCCTGGGTCACGACCTTGACCTCCCGCTGGGCGAGATTCGTCGCCAGCTCGCTGCCGTCGCCGTACAGCTCGCTCAGGGTTGACCGAATCGTCTCGTCCAGGCCCTCGGGGACGGTGAAGGTCAGCTGGATCTGGTTGCCGCCCGAGCCACGGCTCAGGCACCAGTGCAGCATCTGGATCCTGGCCTGGCGGATCGTCTCCTCCAGCTCGGCGGCGGTGCCGGCGGTGGCGGTCAACCCGAGGCCGTAGTTCTTGCGGAAACGGCCGGCCTTCTTGGTGAACTCGGCGGCCACAACGGTCCCGGCCGCGGGGGCCTTTCCTTCTAGCTCGGCCTCCGGCTCCGGCTCTGGTTCGGGCTTGGGCTCCGGCTCTGGTTCGGGCTTGGGCTCGGGCTCTGGTTCGGGTTCGGGCTCGGGCTCCGGCTCGGGCTCGGGCTTGGGCTCGGGCTCTGGTTCGGGCTTGGGCTCGGGTTCGGGCTCGGCTTCGGCTTTCGGCGCTGGCTCGGGCTCGGCTTTGCCCTTGCCTTTGCCTTCCGGCTTCGGCTTGGCCTCGGCTTTCGGCGCTGGTTCGGCCGCGGCGGCAGCCTTGGCTTCCTCGGCCATGCGGGCCTCTTCGGCCAGGCGCGCCTCCTCGACGAGCCTCAGCTGCTCGATGCGGGCTTCCTCGGCCTCCTTCGCCAGTCGCGCTTCTTCCTCCTTGCCGGCTTCCTCGGCCTTGCGAGCCTCCTCGGCCTGCCGGGCTTCCTCCTCCTTGCGGGCATCTTCGGCCTGCTGGGCTTCCTCCGCCTGTCGGGCTTCTTCGGCCAGTCTGGCTTCTTCGGCCAGCCTGGCTTCCTCCGCCTTGCGGGCTTCCTCGGCCAGGCGCGCCTCCTCGACCTTGCGGGCTTCCTCGGCTAGCCGCGCTTCCTCGACGATGGCTGCCACTTCGGTCGCGACCTGGGCCACCGTCTCGTCGTAGAGCGCCTGGACGTCCACCTCGCCGCCGGCCCTGACCCGCTCCAGGATCATCGCCATCGGGAAGAGGAGAGCCGAATCGCCGGTGGGGGCCGTCACCAGCAGAGCGGGGTCGAAGCCCTTCTCGCCCTCGACGATGACCCACTGCCAGCCCTGGGTCCGGCAGAAGATCTCGCCCAGGACCATGCCCAGGTCCATGAGCACGCGGTCGTCGCTGATGCGCAGCCGGCCGTCGCCCAGCATTCGCTGCACGCATTCGATGTCGGCCTGCGTGCCCTCCATCTCCACGCCGTACCAGTCCATGGCCCGCAGCGCGATCTTGTCCAGCGTGTCGCGAATGACACGGGCCATGAAGGGGTCGAGCTCGGTGACGTTCATGCAGCTATGTCCCCTTCGCGGAGCGCCAGCGGTCGATCGCCCCCTTGAGGTGCGTCTCCGCCGGCTCGACGTGGTAGGTGGTCGAGGGCCGGCCGTTGGACGAAGGATCGGGCACGAAGTGCTTGCCCGGCGGTATCGGACCGAGTTGCGTCCGGGCGGCCGTCAGCTTCTCCGCGTCGACCAGGGCGCCGGGCTCGCACAGCAGCTCGCACAGCAGCTCCTCCAGGTCCGTGGCCAGGACGAAAGATTCCACGGTCTCCGCCAGGAACAGCTCGGGCAGAGCCACGCCGTTCTCCCAGCGGTAACCGAGCTGGTCTCCGAATGCCGTCTGGGCGAAGTAGAAGGGCCCGCCCTGCTTCGGCTCGGGGTAGACCGCCCGCCACGGAGCCATGGAGTTCCACTCCATCAGCTGGGGCTCGGGCAACCAGGCCCGTTCGTCGCCGAAGACGTATATCTCCCCGTCGCCGAACACGCCGGCGCCGACGCGCAGCCAGAAGAACTGCAGCGCGCCCGGGACGTCGATCCCGAACTTCTGCTCCACCTTCTCCGCCACCGCCACGCCGTCCAGCGGGCGCGTCAGACCACGCGCGGGTGGGTACGCGCCCAAGAACGGTCCAAATGTGAGATCGCGGCTCATCGATCCCCCGTTGGGAAACCTCTCGGCCGGGCGATTGTCGCTTCC
>DAOUEA010000106.1:0-5421 GCA_034430475.1 Chloroflexota bacterium
GGCTGGGCGCGATGATGGGCATGACCACGCCCGCCATCACCGCCCACAGGGTTATGGCCCCCACCAGGGTGATGACCGCGCCATCGGCCAGGGAGGCGACAAGTCCTCTCTTCTTGCGCTTGCCGCGCGGATCGGGCTCAGCCTCGATGTGGAGCTGGTTGGCGCCGGTGATCTGGCGATAGGGCCAGGCCACGACCGAGGCCACCCTGGCGAAGGCGACGCGAACGGCCAGCAGGACCATGGCCAGCCCGACGAAGACCGGCGAGTGGCTGACCTTGTCGGCCAGGTCGTCGCCCTGCTCGGGCGCGCCCTTGCGCTTGACGAACTTGGGCGGCGGCAGTTCGGCTTCCCCAGCGGCGGCAGCGGCCGGTGCGGGCTTCTCCACCGGCAGCGGCTTGCCGGCCGAATCCTCCTCGTCGGCCAGCCTGGCGGCGGCAGCGGCCTTGGCGGCCGCGAGCTCCTCACGGCGGGTGATGCCGGGAATGACCGGCAGCGCCTGGCCGGAAGTGGGCGGCTTGCCGGGGGGCAGCGGGGCGGGCGAGGCCGTGGTGGCAGCCGCCATCTCTTCACGGCGGGTGATGCCGGAGATGACCGGCACCGGCTTCTCGGCAGCGCCGGGCTTGGCCGGTTCGGGAGCGGGCTTGGCCGGTTCGGGAGCGGGCTTGGCCGGTTCCGCCTTGGCCGGTTCGGGAGCAGGCTTGGCCGTGGCGCTGACCGGCTGGGGCAGGTCCTCGCGCCGGGTGACGTGCGGCTTGACCGCCTCAGCCTTGGCGGGCTCGGGAGCCGGGGCTGGGGCGGCCTTCGCAGCATCGGCCTTGGCCGGTTGGGCCTTGGGCTTCCTGGCCTTCGGGCTCGCAGCGGCCTTGGGCCGCTGGACGGCCTTCGGCGGTCGCTCGGCCATGGCGGCCACGTCCGACTTCGCGGGCTTCCCGCGGCCGGTAACGCTGGAGGCCGCGGTGGCGGCGATCGCGGCGCTGACGGCGGCGACGGCGGCCGCGGCCGCGGCCGAAGCGGCAGCGGCGGACTCGCTGGCGTGGGCCCGAGCAGGGTTGCCCCGGCCGGACGGGGCGCGGCCGGCCGGCTCGCCGGGCACGGGGCTATCGGCGGCAGCGTCCCGAACCGGCTTCTCGCTCGGATCGGACTGCTCGCGGGGTGGCTGCCCGCTCGTCATCCTAGGCACACCTCAACCGCTGTTGCGTGCGTTCTCAAGTCTCCGCCGCGAGCCATCACTCGCAATGGGACGATGGTCATAACGGCCGACTCTGATAGGGGTATTCGCCAGAGAGGTGCAGTCTGGGGTGGATCGGCGATGCCTCGACGGCCTGACCTCGACCGCCGCCGCATAGCCCCACCGCCCCCGAGTCGCAAAGCTCCGCCAGGCCCCTGCAGGGACGCCGGCCGCATCCCAGCGCCACGGTGGTGGCGGTGGCGGGTGTGCAACCGTGCGCGCGACACAATAGCAGTCTCGCCGGGCACAAGCCAACCCAATCTGCACCTCCCCCACCGCGGTGGATGGCCGCGGCTCGCGGCTCGCCGCGGCTAGCTGGTCGGGCCGGGCGTCTCGAGCCGCCACGGCAGGAAGATGCGGTTGCTGGCCGAAGCCCAGGCCGTTCCGCCCTCGCCGACGGTCGACCCGCCCACCAGGATCACCGCGCCGTCGGGCAGGAGCGTCGCGGTGTGGTCGGCCCGCGGCTCGGGCAGGCTGGGCACCGGCTTGCAGGTGCGGGTCGCCAGGTCGCAGATCTCGGCCGTCTCCGTCATGACACCCTCCCCCGTCCGGCCGCCGGTGATGAGCAGGCGACCGTCCTTGAGGAAGGCAATGGCTTCGCCCTCGCGCGGCCGGGCCATGTTGCCGGCCTCGGTGAACGTGCCCTTGGTCGGATCGAAGATCTCCATCGTGGCTACGGTCGAGGTCGGCGACGAAGCCCCGCCGATGAACATAGCCACCCCGCTGGGGTGGGTCAGGACGACCGGGTTGAAGCGAGGCGTGGTCAGGTCGCCCACCGCGACGAAGACCCTGTTGTTCGGATCGAAGATCTCAGCCGAGGCCAGGTAGGTGGACTTGCCGCCGGTGAACGAGTCTCCGCCGGCGATGAGGCCGCGTCCGTCCTTGAGGGTGATCGACCCGGCTCCGGCGCGAGGCACGGTCATCGGGTTCGCCATGCTGAACTTACCGGCCTTGGCGTCGTAGATCTCGGCCGTGATGGTCGCGGCACCACCTGGAGCCAGACGCCCTCCGGCCACCAGCACCTGGCCGGCCACGATCAACGTCGAGTGGTCGAAGCGGGCGGTGGTCATCGAGTCCGTCTCGGTGAAAGTGTTCGTGGCCGGGTCGTACAGCTCGGCCGACGAGAGAGGCCGGCCCTGCTCGTCAAGGCCGCCGATCATCATCACCCTGCCGTCCGAGAAGACCGTGGCAGTGTGCCTGCAGCGGGCGTAGTTCATCGACGCCGCCGGCGTGAAGGATCCGGTGTCCGGGTCGAAGAGCTCGGTCGACTTGAGGCCGCGGCCGGCCGCGTCGCAACCGCCGGCGATCAGGACCTTGCCGGTCTTCAGCAGCGTGGCGGTGTGGTGGGTCCGAGCCTCCTTGAGGGAGGCAGCCACGCGCATCGGCCCGGCAGGCGCCGGCTGGGATTCGGTGCCCCCAGCCGAGGCCGAGGGCTCGACGGAAGCGGTCGCGGAGCTGGAGGGAGTTGCGCCGGCCGCAGGCTCGGACGAGGAGAAGGGATGGAACCACAGAGCCCCGCCGACGACCACCAGCACCAGCATGATGGCCCCGCCCGAAGCCAGCAGCTCGTGGTCCATGGCCGCCTTGACGAGGCGCTGCCAGGGCGACGGGCCGCCGGAGGGCTCGGGTGTGAGGTCCTCGATCTTGCCCTCAGGCATCCCCGGGGAGGCGCCGCGCTGCCCGGGCGTTGGCGCGGCCTTCGGAGCGGCGGGCACGTCGGGCCGGGTCCGGTACGAGCGCTGCGGCGAACGAGGCTGCCCGGGCGTGGTGGTGTCTTTGCTGTCGGTCACGAGGATTCCCTCCCTGAGTAGGCCAAGAGTCTAGCGGTCGAGCCAGCGATCCGGTACCGCCGATCCGGTCATCCCCGCTGGCCCGGTGGTCCTGGGGTGAGCGCCGAGGCTCGCCGATTGGGGGGCGCAGGGGAGCGACGGCGCGTCTGGCCCCGCCGCGGGCCCTCGTCGCCGCTAGAATCGCTGCTACATGGATCCGGCAACGTCGGCCCAGCGCAATCCGCCGGTCAGCGCCCTGACAGGCCCCGGCCGGAAGCCCTCTGCCCTGCCCGCGCCGGCTAACGTCACCGGCCGCCACATCAGGATCTGGCTGGCGGTCATCGCCGCGGCAGTGGTCATCAGCACGGCCGGCTATTTGGCTCTCAACCCCGGATACACCCTGATCGATGCCCTCTACATGACCGTGATCACCCTGACCACGGTCGGCTTCCGCGAGGTCCAGCCGCCCAACGACGCAACCCGTGTCTGGACCATGGTCGTGGCCATGGGCGGCGTGGGCCTGATCTTCGGGTCGGTGGGCATCGTGGCCGAGTACATTGTCGAAGAGGCGACCAGCGGACGGAGGGAGGCGAAGCGCATGGCGAACGCGGTTTCCAAGCTGCGTGACCACTACATCCTGTGCGGCTTCGGCCGGGTGGGCGCCACCGTGGCGCGCGAGCTGCTGAACTCCGGCCGCAAGGTCGTCGTCATCGACGTCCTGCCGGAGTCGCTCGGGAGAGCCCGCCGCGAGGGCTTCCTGGAGGTGGAGGGCGACGCCACGGAAGAGGCGACCCTCCGCGCCGCCGGGATCGAGCGTGCCCGCGGCCTCATCACCACCATCGACTCGGACGCCCACAACGTCTACGTCATCCTCTCCGCCCGGGCCATGAACCCCGGGCTCTTCGTCGTGGCCCGGGCCAACACCGCCGACGCCGAGACGCGCCTCATCCAGGCCGGGGCCAGCCGCGTCGTCTCGCCCTACACCATGGCCGGCCACCGCCTGGCCGAGCTGGCGACCCGCCCCCTCGTCGTCGACTTCATCGACGCGGCCCTCTCCCACGGCGAGTTGTCCTTCAGCATGGAGGAGGTGGAGGTGGGGCCCAGCGGGCCGCTCACGGGAACGACCGTCGGCGCCCTTCGGGAAACCGGCGTCTTCGTCCTGGCGATCGTCACCGGTTCCAGGAAGTACGAGGCCAACCCGCGGGCCGGCCGCGTCCTCCAGGCCGGCGAGACCCTGATCGTCTCCGGCAGCGCCCCGCGCCTGAAGGAGCTACGCGGGATCTAGGCGATCGGCTCGCCCGTGGCCTCGACGGAGGCGCGCGAGCGGCGCTCGTGAGCACGGAGCGCCCCGCCTACGATCCCGGCGTTGTTGCGGAAGGCCGCCAGGGCGATGGGCGTCTTGACGGTCAGGAACGACAGGTAGTTGTCGGCCCGCTTGGAGGCGCCGCCCCCCAGGATGAACATGTCGGGCCAGAAGTAGCGCTCCAGCATGTGCAGGTAGTCGTCGAAGCCGGCCGCCCAATCCTTCCAGGAGAGATCCAATCGGCTGCGGGCGGCCTCCGAGACGCGCTCTTCGGCGTCCTTGCCCTTCAGCTCCAGGTGCCCCAGCTCCGTATTCGGCACGAGCTTGCCGTCCACGAACAGGGCCGAGCCCATCCCGGTCCCGATCGTCAGCACGATCACCAGGCCGGCCTGGTCGCGCCCTGCCCCGAAGCGCATCTCGGCCACGCCCGCCACGTCCGCGTCGTTGCCGGCGACGACGGTCCGTCGCATGGCCAGGCTCATCTCGCGTTCGGCGGGGAAGCCTATCCAGTCCGGGTCGATGTTGGCCGCGGTCACAGTGCAGCCGCCCCGGATGGCGGCCGGGATGCCCACGCCTACGGGGAAGACGTCCGCCTCCTCGGCCGGCCAGGGGGCAACCAGATGCCGGACGAGGCCGTCCATGACCGCCACCACCTCGCGCGGCACCGACGGATGCGGAGTGGGCACCCTCAACCGGTCGCCCACGAGCTTGCCGGTGTTGACGTCTACGACCGCGCCCTTGATGCCGCTGCCGCCGAAGTCGAGCCCGATCGCCAGGTTTGCGTGGTGGACCTCGCCAGGGGCCACGTCGCCCGGCTTGGCTTTCGCCCCGAAGCTGGGGGGTGCGGCACCCTCCGCCTGCGAGCCCGCCTCCGCGGCCTTCTTCGGTTCTTCCTGGGTCATTCGGTAGCCGCCCCGTTCATTCGGTGTCCAGCCTGTGTCATCGGCCTAAAGTAGTTGACGCTGATGCCGCCGTCGATGACCAATGAGACCCCATTCGTCCAGGCCGATTCGTCCGAAGCGAGGCAGACGGCCAGCGCGGCCTCCACCCAGGCCGGTCTGTCCGGCTAGCTTACAGGGCGGCACGCGCGGAGCCGGCCGATCGCGCGGCGGCGGCGCGGC
>DAOUEA010000107.1:0-33501 GCA_034430475.1 Chloroflexota bacterium
GAGGTAGCGGTAGTGAGGCTGCCCGCCGCGGATCACCTCCGTCTCCACGCCGGGATGCGCCTTGCCGATCTTCTCCGCGACCTGGCCCGCTTCCTCCTCCTCGACGCCCTCACCGTAGTAGAGCGTCACCAGCTCGAAGCCCGGCTCCAGGGCCTTGAGGGCCGTCAGGACGGCCTTCATCCGGTCACTCGCCACGGCCAGCAATCCGTCGTCGGGATCGAGGACGATGGTCTGGCCGAGCTTCACCTTGTGGCCCCCGACCGTCGCGTCGCGCACGGCTTCGGTCACCTGCAGCGTCTGCACAGCCCGCCCTGCAAGGGTCATGAACTCGGCGTTGGCAGTGGCGTCCCGACCGGCATCCAGGGCCAGCAACGCGGCGAAGCCCTCGGCGGCATTCCGGGTCGGCACGACCCGCACTCGCCGGTTGGCCAGCTCCGCGGCCTGACGAGCCGCCAGGACGACGTTGGGGTTGTTCGGCAGGAGCAGGATCTCATCCGCCTGCACCTTCTCCACCGCGTCCAGCAACTCGCCCGTCGAGGGGTTGGCACTCTGTCCGCCGCGCACCACCGCCGCTACGCCGAAGGAATCGAAGATCCTGGCCAGCCCGTCTCCCGCGGCTACCGCCACGACGGCCATGGGCACGGTCTCGGTCAGGGCCGCCGCGGCCTCGACTGGGCCGTGGCTGCCGTTCGAGCCCCCGGCCGGCGCGACCATCTCGGCAGCCGCCCTGGGCGCGGCCCCGGCCCCTTCTGCCGGCGCCGCGAGTTCCTCCCCGAAGGTCTCCGGGTCCACGTGCGGACGGCCTTCCTGCCCGTGCCTGGCATGGCTGTGCGACGGGTGGGCTCCCAGCCGACTGACGCTGCGCTCGGCCTCCTTTTTGTCACGGACGTCGGCGCTCTGGGCATCCAGGTTCTCGACGCTGATCCGCGTCAGGGCCCCCAGCGAGAGGCCCAGGGCGATGATCTGATCGGGGCGGTCGTTGTGGACGTGGACCTTGACCGCTCGGCCGTCGCCCGCAACCAGCACCGAATCGCCCATGTCCTCCAGATCGGTCCGCAACTTGTCCACGTCCAGCGGCCTGTCACGCGACTGGAGCAAGAACATCGTCTCGTAGCCGTAGAACTCCTCCGCCGGTCCGGCCAGAGCGCCGGCCGCGTCAGCCGCGGTGGCCGCGGCCGTGGCCCTGGCGAAGGATCGGTCGCGCGCCTGCATGTAACGCAGCGCCCCCTGGAGCAGCCGGTACAGCCCCTGCCCCCCGGCATCCACGACACCTGCCTCCGTGAGCACGGGCAGCATGAACTGGGTCCTGGCGACCGCCTCTTCGGCGGCCTTGACGGCTGCCTCAAGCACGGTCTCCAGGTCGCCGCCACTCTCGGATTCCGCCATGGCGGCCGCCGACGATTCCCTGACGACCGTCAGGATCGTCCCTTCCACGGGCTTTGCCACGGCCTTGTAGGCGGTCGTCGTGCCGGCCGCCAGGCAGCGCGCCAGGTCCGCTCCGTCGAAGCGGTCCTTGCCGCCCATGGCCTCCGCCATGCCATGGAAGATCTGGGAGGCGATGACGCCCGAGTTGCCGCGGGCCCCCATCAGCGCCCCGAAGCTTACGGCGGTCGCGATCCGGCTTGCCGGCTGGCCCGCCACCGTCTCAGCCTCGGCCAGGGCGGCGCGCACCGTGGCCAGCATGTTGCTGCCGGTGTCGCCGTCGGGCACAGGGAAGACGTTGAGGGCGTTCACCTCGTCCACATGCCCGGCCAGATTGTCGACGGCAGCCCTGAGAGCCCCCAGGAGACCTGCCCCGTCACCGGATCGGCGCGTCATCGGGAGATTCGATGCCTCATCTGGTCCTGGTTCGTTTCCCTGGCTTCTCCCCCCTGGCGGCGGTCTTGCGGGCCTGGTCTCGAGCAGGCGACTCCTCGGCCGGGCCGCCGTTCGGTTCTGCCAGCTCTATCGCCTCGCCTTCGAGCCCGCGCTCGATTGCCTCGGCATGCTGGATCGCTGTCGGCTGGTACCCCAGGCCGTCGACGTGGATGGTCAGGCTCGCCACCTCGGCCCCGATCATGCGGCGCAACTCGTAGCGCACGGCCGAATCCACCTGGCGGGCAACTTCGGCCACGGGCATGCCGTAGGCGACCTTGAGGTACAGCTCCAGGGCTAGCCCGCCTTCGGTCTGCAGCTTGATGCCGGGCCGATCGAGGCCTACCAGGCGCAGCAGCCGACGGCCGAGGGATGGGTCGCTGAAGCCTGTCACACCGTAGCTGCTCTGCACGGCCGACCTGACGATGTCGAATATGGCTCGGCGGGTGACGAACGACTTCCCGGTCACCGGTCGCTGACGCATGCGAGCACAACCTCCAGCCTGGGAGCCGGAAACGGTGTGCTATCATACCGCCCCGTTCGGCCCCGGTCGGGGCCGCGTTCTTTGTCAAGTACCCGAGAGGACCTCATGGCTCGCTCCTGCGCCGTCTGCGGGAAGGTCTCCATAGGCGGCTTCAACCCGCAGTCATCCGGGATGAACCGGGTCCGCGCTCACCGGCGCTACCACCCCAATCTCCAGCGGACGACGATCGTCCAGAACGGCAAGCAGGTGAAGGCCATGGTCTGCACCCGCTGCCAGCGCACCATGTCCCGCGCGGTCCGCTAGGACCGGGCCCCGGGCCCGTCACGGACGCCATCGGCGCTGGGTCGACCCCGGCGCCGATTTCGATTCTCGGGCCCGTGCGCGGGCCGTTCCCGCCCAGGCTAGGCGCCGGCAGCGCGCGGCGCGATCCCCAGCTCGTCGCTGTCGAGCCAGACGCTGAATGGGCCGTCGTTGACGAGTCCCACGTCCATGTGGGCGCCAAAGCTGCCCTGTCGGACGGGCACCTTCAGGCTGCGCAGCACCTCGCAGAAGACCTCGTATAGCCGCTCGCCCACGACCGGGCCGGCTGCGGTCACGAAGGAGGGCCGCCGGCCGTGCCTGGCGTCGGCGTAGAGGGTGAACTGGCTGACGACCAGGGCTTCCCCGGCCACCTCCCCGATGGACAAGTTCGTCAGCCCCTCAGAGTCGGCGAAGATGCGCAGCCCGGCGACCTTGGCCGCCATGCCCGATGCCACGAACTCGTCGTCATCCTGCCCCACCCCCAGCAGGACCAGCAGCCCGGGGCCGATTGCCGCCACCGCCCGGCCGTCGACACGGACCTCGGCCCGGTTCACCCGCTGCAGGAGCGCCCGCACGTCGCTGCCCTAGCGGCTCAGCAGGCCGGCTGCGGCTCGCCACAAGCCGCCCAGGATGCCCAGCCAGGCCAGCAGGTAGAGCGGGTTCGAGGATCCGCCCAGCCAGCCCTGGATGACCATGCCCCCGGCCAGGGCTGAGCCCAGGACCGCCACCGCGATCCCCTGGCCGACGACGGCCCAGCGCACTCGCCGTCCGATGCGCCGCAGGGCACCCTCATCCCCGGCGTCTTCGGCCTCGACGCCCGCTTCGATCTCCTCGTCGGCCACCTTCTCCATCCACCGCCGCGCCCAGCGCGGGCCGTGCAGGATGGCCAGGTATGCGATCAGGGCGTAGATGACGCCACCGATGATGTCGACGACCCAGTGCTCGCCGAGATAGACGATGGCGAACCAGACGCAGGCCGTGTAGGCCAGCATCAGCCAGCCAACCCGGCCGAAAGCCCGGCGGGCAAAGAGGAACGCCAGGAACGGGTACGCGGCGTGCAGCGAGGGGAAGGCCGCCACCTCGTTCGAGCCAATGCTGTAGACGTTGTAGGAGTAGAGGTAGTTCTGGATGCCGAAGAGACTGGTCAGCCCCTCGTACCCGGTCTGGCGCAGGTGCATAACGCTCTCGACGCAGGCCCCGCCGCAATACGGATCCGACCTGACCGCGTCCGCGGCATACCAGGGTGGCGCGACCGGCACCAGGAGGTAGGTCACGAAGCCGGCCATCGAGAGCAGGATCAGGGCGCCGACGAAATCGTAGTAGGTGCGCCGCTGGTGGATCCACAGCAGGAAGCCGACCGCCAGCGGCAAGGGGAAGTGGAGGAAGTAGAAGACCACCGACAGCGTCGCCAGGCCGTCCGGGGCGGTGGCCGGTCCCTGGTGCAGCACCTGCTGCAAGAACGCCGTCGGGATGTGGCCGAACGACACGAGGCGCTCGGCCGTGACGACATCGCTCACGTGCACGGGCAGGCCGAACTTGTCGGCGTAGCCGCGCATCAGCTCGTAGGCGAAGAACAGGGCCAGGAATGGGATCCAGTCGCGGAGGAACAGCTTGCCCCGGCCGATCAACAGGGCCGCCAGGGCGAAGGCCACGACGACGACGTCGGGCGTGACCGAGATGCCGCGGGCGATCATCAGGCACGAAAGCAGCACGGCGTAGGCCGCCACGGCCACCAGCAGCAGGCGGTCGTTGCGCCGGGTCAGGTGCTGGTGAGGCGCCTGGGTCACGCCGGGCTCGCCCGCCGGCGCTCGTTTCGCTACCGGCAGGGCCCCGCCCGCGGTCGCTTCCTCGCTCACTCGCTAGTCCCTGGCCGGGGTAATCGCGGCTGCGGCCTCACGCCTTGCCTCGGCCGCGTCCGTCTCGGCCCGCTGCAGCGCCTCACCGAAGCGCTCTCGGGCCCCATCTTCGAACCCGGCCGGGATCAACAGCTCGTAGGGTCGCGGCCCGACCCAATCGTCCGGCCTCACGGCGCGGATCTGGATGGTGGGTATTCCCGCCGCCTCCATCTCCGCCGTGAGCCCTTTGCCGATGACTCGAGGCAGGACCGCGAACGTAGCCCACTCGTGGTGCGGGATGGCGCCCTTGCCCTTGCCGGCGCCGTTCCAGTAGCCCTCTACGGTGAGGGCCTTGATGAGCCTGATCTCGCGGGCCACGTCTCGACCCTTCTTCCACAGCGCAGAGCCCACGACCAGTACATCGGCGGCCATGATGCCGCACAGCTCGGCCGATGACCGGTTCACGCCCCCGTCCACGTGCACCTGACCGGGCGCCAGGTCCGGCGACCGGTCGCGGAACATCTTGTGCGCCGGCAGGATCTTGCTGGCCGCCTCCTTCATGAACTTCTGGCCCCCGAAGCCCGGCTCGACGGTCATGACCATGACGATGTCGATCAGCTCGCGATATGGCTCCAGGGCGGACAGCGGCGTCGCGGGCTTGATCGCCAGCCCCGCCAGCCGGCCGGCCTTGCGAATCGCCAGCAACGTCGGCTCGATCGGCTCCTCGATCTCGACGTGGATGCTGATCGTGTCGCAGCCGGCGTCGATGAACTCGCTCAGGTATCTCCCCGGCTCGGAGATCATCAGGTGGGCGTCGAACGGCTGCTTGCCGACGCGTCGCAGGCTCTTGATGACCCTCGGGCCGAACGAGATGTTGGGCACGAAGTGGCCGTCCATGACATCCAGGTGGATGCGGTCGGCGCCGGCCCTCAGGGCCCGCCGGGCTTCGCGGGCCATGTCCGACAACTCGCAGTCCAGGACGCTGGCCGAGACCAGCGGGCTGTAGCGAGCGGGCTTCGAGGTGCGCGCCGGACGCCCGGCCATCATCGACCCTCCCCAGCTGCGACCGATACAAGTCCATCCGGCAGCGCCTCGTGGCTTCGGTCGCCCCGCAGCGCCGCCTCGCTCTGACGCAGTATCAGCTCCCGCCGCCGCTCCACCGCCGGTGGGGGCGGCTCACCTGCCCTGTCTGCCGCCAGCTGGCCGCACGCGGCCCCGGCGTCCTGGCCTCGATTGCGCCGCACCGTGGCGCCCACTCCGCCCGCCGTCAGCCGCGCGGCGAACTCCCGGACGCGCTCCGGCGGGCTGGCCTGCCAGGGGGTGTGGGCCACAGCGTTCATTGGGATCAGGTTGACGTGGGCCAGGTCGCCCCGCAACAGGCGGCATAGAGCATCGGCGTCGGCTTCTGTGTCGTTCACACCTGAGATCATCACGTACTCGTAGCTCACGCGCCTGCCGGTTACGCGCGCGTACTCTCGGGCGGCAGCCGCGACCTCGGCCACCGGCCAGCGCCTGTTGAGCGGGACGAGCACGTCTCGCAGCGGGTCCCTGGCGGCGTGGAGGCTGACGGCCAGGGTCAGCTGAGGCAGGAGCGCGGCCAGGCGCCGGATGCCGGGAACGACGCCGGACGTGGAGATCACGACATGCCTGGCGCCCAGGCCGAAGCGATCCGGGTCCGAGAGCGCGGCCACTGCCTCCAGGACGCGATCCAGGTTGAGCAGCGGCTCGCCCATGCCCATGAAGACGACGTTCGTCAGGCGCCGCCCGCCGCTTTCGGCGGCCAGCCGGCGGGCGGCATGTCGCACCTGGTCGAGGATCTCGGATGTCTCGAGGTCCCGACTGAACCCCAGCTCGCCCGTGGCGCAGAAGGGGCAGCCCACGGCGCAGCCGGCCTGACTCGAGATGCAGACCGTGTGGCGCTCGCGATGGCCGCCGCCCGGAGTGCGACCGCCCCTGGCCGGGTAGTGCATGAGCACCGATTCGATGAGCGCACCGTCGGCCAGGCGGTGCAGAGCCTTCTCGGTCAGGCCGCCGTCGGCCAGTGTCACTTCGTCGGCGACTATGGTGTCGACCCTGAAAGCAGCCTCCAGCGTGCCACGGATGGGCGAGGGCAAAGTCTGCATCTCGGCCGCCGAGGAGGCGTATCTGCCCCACAGCGCGTCGCGGACCTGCCGCGCGCGGTAGGAAGGCTGGCCCTGGTCGGCCAGCCAGGCCTCCAGGACGCCGTCGGCCAGGCCGCTCAGCCCCGGGCGCGGGTCGACGGCCGTTCGGCTCGAAGCGGGTTCGGTTGCGGCCGGTACGGGCACGGCGGCCCCGGCACCTGCCGCTCTGGCTCTAGTCACGGGCCCCGATTATCGCACGCCGAGGGCCGGGCGCCCCCGCAGCAGCTCAGCCGGGCTCATGCGGCGGCCGCCGGCAAGCTGGACCTCGTCCAAAGCAAGGCACCCGTCTCGGGTCGCGATGGCCAGATCGTCGTGCCCGGCAGAGACGAGCCTGCCGGCTTGCTCGCCCGGCCGCCCGGGGGCCGAGTGGGCCCGCCAGACAATCAGCCGCCCGGCCGGCGTCTCCAGGTACGAGCCGGGCCAGGGCTGGTAGGCCCGAACCTGGCGCTCCAGCTCAGCGGCGGCTCGGCTGGAGCCATCCAGCAAGCCGTCCCCCCGGCGCAGTGGCCGGGTGACGGTCACCCCCTCGGCCGGCTGGGGTCGAGCCTCGAGCCGCCCGGCCAGCCACTCGGGCAGAGCGCGCCTCAGTAGCTTCGCGGCCGCCTCGGCAGCCCGCTCTTCGAGCGTCACCGCCGTGTCGTCGGGCCGAACCTCCAGCGGCTCGACGGCCACGATCGGCCCCGCGTCCATCTCCTCGGCAAGGAGCATCAAGCTGACGGCAGCCGACTCGTCGCCGGCGAGGATGGTGGCCGGTATGGGCGACGCACCGCGATGACGCGGCAGCGCCGAGGGATGAAGGTTCAGGAAACCCCGCTGCGGCAGGTCGAGCAGCTGGGGCGGGATCAGCTGGCCGTAGTCGGCCAGGACGGCCAGGTCGGGGCCGAGGGCACGCACGGCCTCGATCCCCTCGGGCCGCCGAACCCGAACCGGCTGCACGAGCTCCAGCCCCAGCTCGCGCGCCCTGGCGGCGACCGGAGTAGGCGTCAGGATGCCCTTGCGGCCGACGGGTCGATCGGGCGCCGAGACTACGCCCACCAGGCGGATCCCGGCCAGCGCGACCAGCGCCTCGAGCGCCGGCACGGCGAACGAGCCGCTGCCGAAGAAGACGGTGCGAACGACGGACGACGAATCGGCCGCCGCGGCGCTCACCCCAGCGCCGCCCCTGCGAGCGTCGGCGAGTCGCTCTCCTCCTCGCCCGGCTCGACCGAGATCAGCTCGTCCATCGAGTCCAGGTAGTCGATGTACAGCTTGCCGTCCAGGTGGTCGATCTCGTGCTGGAACGCCCGGCTCAGCAGGCCCATGCCCGAGAGCTTGATCTTGCGGCCCTGCCGATTCTGGGCCACCACCCAGACCTTGTCCTGGCGCGTGATGTAGGCCACGTAGCCCGGAATCGAGAGGCAGCCCTCCAGGTCGCGGATCTCGCCGTCGGCGCGGACGATCCTGGGGTTCACCAGCTCGTGGAGCCGATCCTCGACCTCCACCACGCAGACGTTCAGCGCCTCGCCGATCTGGGGCGCGGCCAGGCCGACCCCGGGAGCAGCGCGCATGGTTTCGGTTAGGTCGTCGAGAAGCTCGTGCAGGTACTTGCCGAAGCCTTCGACGGGCTTGCCCTTCATGCGCAGCGTGGGGTCGCCGAGCTGGACGATGGGTCGGACGCTCATGCGCGGAGTATATCGACCAATCGCCTCCCGCGGCCCCCGGGGGCCTTCGGGCGCGGCGCTCGCAACCACCCGTCCGGTCCCAGGGCTCCCAGATGGCGGATACTGGCCCGGTGAGGCGGACCGTCATCTTCCTTCACGGCCTGGGGACGACGTCCCGGATGTGGCACGAGCACGCCAAACTGCTGCCCGACTTCGACTGCCTCCTCCCCGACCTGCCCGGGCACGGCACGGCCTGCCACCGACCCTGGGTGTCGCTGGCGGAGACCGCCCGCGACGTGGCAACCCTCATCGAAGCCACTCCCGAAGGCCGGGCCCACGTGGTCGGCCTGTCGCTGGGGGGCGCCGTGGCCTTCGAGCTGCTGAACACGCGGCCGGACCTCGTGGACGGCGTCCTGATCGATGGAGCTTCCGCCGTGTCATGGCGCCTGGCGCCGCTGCTGGTGGTCGCGGCAGCACTGATATCTCCGCTCATCCACAGCAGGCCGTTCATGAGGCTCGTGGCCCAGGCCCTGTCCATCAAGGCGGCTCGCCGGCCCGAGTTCTACGGCGAGTTTCGCCTGGTTGACGGCGGCTCGTTCAGGCGATCGGTCCGCCACGCTCTCGCCGCCCGCCTCCGCAACACTGAGTTCCCGGGGCCGGCGCTGCTGGTCGCCGGCCAGCACGACATCGGCTCGACAAGGGTCTCGAACGCCACCCTGGCCAGGCTGCTTCCCAGCGCTTCGGCCTGGTATGCGCCGGGCACCTGGCACGCCTGGGCGGGCACCAACCCGGACCTGCATCGGGCGATGGTTGCCGCCTTCCTGCGGGACGAGGCGCTCCCCGACGGGCTGCGCCACGAAGAATCGCGACCGCGACCTTCGATGACGGACGACAAGCTCGCCCGGCGCCCCTAGAGCAGCGAGTCGGGATCGACGTCGATGGACCACGGCGACCCCGGAGGCGGCGCCAGCAGCTGCCGGGGGTCGTCGCCGCGCAGGACCACGTTCCACCGCCAGCGACCGGCGCGACGAGCGACGTAGGCCGGGGCGGGGCCCAGTACAGCAACGCGATTGCCGGCCATCGACGCCGCCAGCGCCGCATCTCGGAGCCGCTCGGCCATGGCGGCAGCCTCACGTTCGGCGGCCGGGCGGTCCGGCAGGCCCACCGTCAGCTTGACCAGGCGCCCGAACGGCGGTGACCCGAAGCGGCGCCGGACGGCCAGCTCGGCGTCGTAGAAGGCCGAGGCGTCGCCGTCGGCAACGGCCCGGACGGCCGGATGCTCCGGCTGGTAGGTCTGGACGATGGCTCTGCCCGGGCGCTCTCCTCGACCGGCCCGGCCGACGGCCTGAGTCAGCAGCTGGTAGGTGCGCTCGGTGGCTCGCTCGTCCGGCAGGTTGAGGGCGATGTCGGCCGAGACGACCCCCACCAGGGTAACCTCCGGCACGTCCAGGCCCTTGGCCACCAGGCTCGTCCCCACCAGCACGTCCAGCCGCCCCTCGGCGAACGCGTCCAGCAGCCGCTCCACGGCCCCCTTGCGCTCGGCGACGTCGCGGTCCAGGCGGCCCACGCGCAGGTTGGGGAAGGTGGCCTTCACCTCTTCCTCCACCCGCTGCGTGCCGCCCCCCAGGTAGCGGATTCGGGGCGAACGGCACTGCGGGCAGCGGCTGGCCAGGGGCGAGGCGGTGCCGCAGTGGTGGCACCGCAGGCTCGCGCCCGCCTGGTGGTACACGAGCGTCCGCTCGCACTCCGGGCAGCGCTGGACGAAGCCACAGTCGCGGCAGACTATGACCGATGCAGTCCCGCGGCGGTTGATGACCAGGATTGCCCGCTCTCCCGGGCCCAACTCGGTCAAGGCCTGACGCAACGCGCCCGACAGCAAGCCGCGGTTGCCGGCCGCCAGCTCCGCCCGCAGGTCCACGACCTCGACGCAGGGCGGCGCGCCGCTGGGCCGCTCGGGCAGGACCGCGTGCCGGTACGCTCCTTCCCGCGCCCGCCCGACGCTCTCCACCGAGGGAGTGGCGCTGCCCAGCACCACCGGCGATCCGGCCAGCCTGGCCAGGGCCAAAGCGGCGTCCCGTGCCTGCAGCCGCGGCGTACGGTCGCTCTTGTAGGCGGCGTCGTGCTCCTCGTCGACCACGATCAGCCCCACGTCCGCCAGCGGCGCCGTCAGGGCAATGCGCGTGCCCACCACCACGTCCGCGCCCCCGGCCCGAATGCGCCGCCACTCGTCGGCCCGCTCACCCTCGCCCAGACCCGAGTGCAGGATCGCGACCTCCGCCTCGAGGTCGGCCCGCAACCTGTCGACCAGGGGCATGGCCAGGGCGATCTCCGGCACCAGCACCAGGGCCGGCCGGCCGGCGGCAATCGTCTCGGCTATGGCCTCGGCGTAGATCGTGGTCTTGCCCGCCCCCGTCACCCCTTCCAGCAGCAGCGGCGTGGCGTCGCCCGAAGCTGCCGCGGCTATGACGCTGTCCAGGGCCGCCTGCTGGGGGGCCGTCAGGGCCGTGCCCTCGGGGCGCGTCCCTCGCCGGCCTGCTCGACGCTTCTCCAATGGGCGACGCGGCCGCTCCCTGATCTCCGACGCGACCAGGCCACGCCGCGCCAGGCTCGTGGCGGTTCCAGACCCGTGGCGCTGGCCCGCCCCGGCCGCCGCCGCTCCTCCTTCGCCGGCCGCCACCAGCTCCTCGAGCAAGGCCCGTTGCCGGGGCCCCAGGCGGGCGGCGGTCGCTTCTCCCAGAGCCACTCCCCTCCCCTCTTTGGTCAGAGTCAGCCAGCGTTCGTAGCGCGGCCCCGCCGTGGCTGCCGTCAGCGTCCACTCCAGCCGCACCGCTCCGCGGGCCGCCAGCGCGCGCAACCGTCGCAAGGTGGCCGCCCGGCCCTCGCCGCCTTCCAGGTCGCGAACCTGGCGCGGCCCGTCCTCGAGCCGCTCCAAGAGATCGCGCTCGGCCGCGTCCAGGCCCCCGGCCAGGGAGCCGCCCGCCGGGGCCAGCTCCGCCAGGAGCTCCAGCCGCTCCAGGATCCCCGGCGGCAGCATCGAGCGCACGACCGTCGCCGGCGGGGCGAGGTACTCGGCCGCCACCCAGCGCGCGAAGGCAAGGGTCAGGGGCGGCAGGAGAGGGCCGTCGGCCCGGACCCGAGCCAGGACCGGCTTCAGGCCGGCCGGCTCCGGCGCCTCGGCTGTGCCGGAGCCGCCCGGCGTCAGGCCAAGGACCACTCCCAGAGCCTGGCGCCGCCCGAACTCGACCAGGACCGCCTCACCCGGCTCCAGCGCGCCCAACCGGGCGGGGAGCGAGTAGGTGTAGGTGCGGGCGGCCCCCGGTGCGTCGACCGCAACCTCGGCCGCCTGACCCGTCTCGGGCGCAGCGGTCTCGTCCGGAGCGCCTTCGCCCGCGCGCAGCCCCGGCGCCACGTCTGGTTCGAATTCGTCGGCCATGGCAGCCACCCCCGCCCAGCCTAGATCGTGTCCAGGCGCCGTGCCGAGTTCTGCTCTTCGCGGGCGATGATCTCCTCGATCCGCTCAGCGGTCATGTCCACGTGGCCCTCCTCATTGACGACGACGTAGTCGTATTCGTCCTTGCGGGCCAGCTCGATGGCCGCATTCCGTTGCCGGATCTCGAGCTGCTCGGCGGATTCCGTTCGGCGCGCCTTGAGGTGCTCCACGAGCGTCTCCATCGAAGGCGGCACCACGAAGACCAGCAGAGCCGTGGGCACCTGGCTTTTCACCACCTCGGCCCCCTGGACGTCGATCTTGAGAATGGCGTGCTGGCCGCTCGAGAGAGCCTGGCGGACCCCATCGCGAGGGGTCCCGTACCAGTTGCCGTGAACCTCGTTGGCCTCGAGAAGCTCATCGGCGTCGCGCAGATCCTGGAACTCCTTCTGGCTGACGAAGCGGTAGCTGATGCCGTCGATCTCGCCCGGGCGACGCTCGCGGGTGGTGCAGGTCACGACGTAGTGGTACTCGCGCCGGTGGTCGCGCTCCTTCATGGCCGCGATGATCGTGTCCTTCCCCACCCCGGATGGGCCGGAGATGATGACCAGCATCGGGTTCATCACACCGGGCTTCCGTGGCCGGCTCGGGCGTCCCTTGCCGCTCCCCGCGCCGCTCACCGTCCGTCCTCCACGACCGCGGCTCCTGCCAGCCCATGCTGCCCGGCTCGCAGCCGCTCCAGGACCGATCCGAGATCGGGCGGCAGAGGCGCGACCGCCCGGATCAGGTGCCCGTCGGCCGGCGACTGCAGCTCGATCCGCCAGCTGTGCAGGAACAACCTGGTGGTCGCTTCCGGACCGCGCCGCGAGGTGCCGTTGCCGTACAGCGAGTCGCCAGCCAGCGGATGGCCGATTGCCGCCAGGTGGACGCGG
Organism: Chloroflexota bacterium; assembly: GCA_034430475.1. GTDB lineage: Bacteria > Chloroflexota > Limnocylindria > Limnocylindrales > CSP1-4 > Fen-1039. The sequence continues at coordinate 12,635 of DAOUEA010000107.1, forward strand.
ATCTGGTGAGTTCGGCCGGTTACGAGATCCAGCTCCAGCAGGGTCCAGCCGCCCAGGCGCTCCCGCACCCGGTAGCCGGTCACCGCCTCGCGCCCATTCGGGACCACGGCCATTCTCATCCGGTGCGCCGGGTCTCGCCCGATCGGCGCCTCGATACGACCCGTCGTGGCCGCCACCGAGCCAAGGACCAGCCCCAGGTAGGTCTTCTTGACGCCCCGGGCCTTCAGCTGGGCCATCAGCCCGGCCTGAGCCTTGTCCGTCTTGGCGACCATCAGCAGGCCGCTGGTCTCCCGGTCGAGCCGATGGACGATACCGGGCCGCTGCACGCCGGCGATGCCGCCGTACTCGGTTCCGCGAGCCAGCAGGGCGTTCACCAGCGTCCCGCTCTCATGGCCGGCGGCGGGGTGGACCACCAGCCCGGCCGGTTTGTCGACGATGAGCATGTCGGCGTCCTCATAGACCACCGACAACGGGATCGGCTCGGGAGCCAGGTCGAGCGGCTTCGGCTCCGGAACCTCCAGCTCCAGAGACGAGCCGGGAACGGCGGTGTCGTTCGCCTTCACGGGCACATCGCCCAGGGTCACGCGGCCTTCCGCGATTAGCTTCTGAACGTAGCTGCGGGACAGGCCCGAAGCGTCGGCCACCAACCGATCCACGCGTCCCCAGGACCCGGGAGGCACGGAGATCGTCTGCCGGCTCATCGCCCAACCGGCTCCTCGGTCCCCGCCCGGGCCGCTCCCTTCGGGGCCTCCTTGCGTCCGAGCAGGATCAAATGCGGGGGCAGCAGCCACATCGCGACCAGCAACAGGAAGAACCCGGTGACCGCCGAATCAGCAACGTTGAAGATGTACCAGCGCCAGCTTCCGATGCCGATGTCGACGAAGTCGACAACGTAGCCCAGGCGGATGCGGTCGATGAAGTTGCCGATGGCTCCCCCGAGCAGCAGGGTCAGGGCCAGCGTCATCGGCCAGCTCTGCCAGCCCCAGTGGATTTCCATCACGACCAGGATGATCACCACCGCCACCGTGACCGCGGCCAGGATCGGGGCCGAGCCCTGCAGCATTCCGAACAGGCCCCCGGCGTTGTGGATGAAGTGGATGCGGATCCAATCGTCGGCCACGGGGTAGACCCGGTACGGTTCGAAGCTGGCCAGGACCCAGGCCTTGGCGATCTGGTCGGCGACTACGATCAGGCCGGCCAGCACGAAGAAGAAGGCCAGGGCGCGACGGCGGGCGCGCTCTGCCTCAGGCGAGGTGGTCGCGGCTCGGGGGTGCGTGTCGACAGGGTTCAGGTGTCGGGGCCTCCGTGGATGTGCGGCCTAGCCTAGCGGTCGGCGGCTTTGCCCATCAAGCCGATCCGGACCGGTCCCGAATCGAGCTCCGCTCCGATTGCGTCCGGATGGGCGTCGACGGCGCCGAAGGAGATGCGGGTCCGGGTCTCAGACTCGACCGAGACGACATATGGCTCGAGCGTCCGCCGGGCATCCTCGCCGGCATCGATCGTAACGTCGAGCTCGTCATCGAGCTCCACGCCGGCGTCCTTGCGGGCATCCTGGATGGCCCGCTGCAGCTCGCGGGCATCGCCCTCGGCTCGCAGATCCGGCGTCAGGGCCGTGTCGATGACGACCACCAACCCCTCGTCGTGAGCCACCACTGTCCCCGGTCGTGGCGTGGCCAGGATCTCGACCTCGTCGGGGGCCAGCGTCACGCCGCCCAATCGAACCGAGCCGTCGGCCAGGTACTCGACGGCGTTGTCGCGGGCGGCGGCCATGACCGCCGGAATGGCGGCTCCCAGCTTCTTGCCGATCTTGGGCAAGAGCGGCTTGACCCGCCGGTCGACCAGTTCCGATTCATCGCCGATCAGCTCCAGCTCCTTGACGTTGACCTCCTCGGCGGCCAGGGCGAGCAGCGTTTCCTGCTCCACCAGCTTGGCGCCCGGGAGGGCGATCCACATCCGAGCCAGCGGCTGCCGGACCTTGATGCCCCCCTGCCCGCGCAGAGTCCGCACCAGGTCGACGACGCGCATGACCACCGCCATCGACTTCTCGAGGTCGGCGTCGCGCAGACCGGCCAGCTCGGCCGTGGGCCAGGCGGTGAGGTGCACGCTGTCGGGCACGCCCGTGACCCCGCCCTCGACGACCAGGTTCTGGTACATCGCCTCGGTCAGGAACGGCAGGATCGGGGCCGCGACGCGCGCAAGTGCCACCAGGGCCGCATGCAGTGTCGCGAACGCCGCCGCCCGGTCCGTGGCCTCGGCGCCGCGAGCGAAGCGCTTCCGCGAGCGGCGCAGATACCAGGTGGAGAAGTCCTCGATGAAGGCATCGATCGCCCGTGCCGCGTCAAGGGCGTCGAAGTCGCGCAGGTCGGCTTCCACCTCGCCGGCCAGGCCGGCCACTCGCGACAGGATCCAGCGGTCGAGCGGGCCGCGGGCGGCCCCCGCCGGAGCGGGCTGGGAGGGCTCCCAGCCGGCCAGCCTGGCGTAGGTGACGAAGAAGGAGTAGACGTTCCATAGCACCAGCAGCCGGCGACGAGCCTCGTCTCCGGCATGCCAGCCGAACAGGATGTTCTCCTCGGGCCGGGCGTTGGCGAAGGTCCAGCGCATGACATCCACGCCCATCCGCTCCGCGGCCTCGTCGAACTCGATGGCGTTACCCCAGCTCTTGTGCATCTGGCGCCCGTCGGCGCCGAAGACGAGCGCGTACCCGAACAGGGTCCTGAACGGCGTCTCGCGGCGAAGGACGGTGCTCATCGCCAGCAGCGAGTAGAACCAGTTGCGGAACTGGCCCGGGAAGCTCTCAGTCACGAAATCGGCCGGGAACCAGCTCTTCCAGAACTCCGGGTCCTCGCGGAAGTGCATCGTCGAGAACGGCACGATGCCCGCGTCGAGCCAGGGATTGCCGACGTCCGCGATTCGGCTGACCGGCTGCCCGCAGCCGGAGCAGCGGATCTTGACGGCGTCCACGTAAGGGCGGTGGGGTGTATGGCCCTCGAAGGCGTCCCAGCCTTCGACCGCCCGCTCGGCCAGCTCTTCGCGGCTGCCGACGACGGTCACGGTGCCGCACTCGCAGTCGTAGATCGGCAGCGCCAGGCCCCAGTAGCGCTTCTTGGAGATCATCCAGTCGTGCATGTTCAGGAGCCAGTCCAACTCCCGCTCATAGCCGAAGGACGGGATCCAGCGGATGCCCTCGATGACCTCCATGATCTGGTAGCGCAGGCTGGCCTCGACCTCGGCCTTCGTGAGCTTCTGGCGCGGCTTGTCGTAGACGGGGCCCATGCTTATGTACCACTCGTCGACGACGCGGAAGACGAGCGGCGTGCCGCAGCGCCAGCAGTGCGGGTAGCGGTGGGTGATCGATTCCAGCCGATAGAAGCGGTGCTTGCGCTTGAGCGCATCGAGGATGGGGTCGGCAACGTCGCGTACGTCCCGCCCCGAGTAGGGCCCGAAGCCCTCGATGACCACACCGTTCTCGTCGAGAGGGGCAATCGTCGGCAGCCCCAGCTCCTTGCCCAGGGCGAAGTCCTCCGCGCCGCAGCCGGGGGCGATGTGGACTACCCCGGTGCCTTCTTCCTCGCCGACCTCGTCCCACAGCACCACCCGGTGCTGGGAAGGCTGGCCGTCCGGGCCGGGCACGGCGGCGAAGGCCTGCTGCACGGCCGGCAGCTCGTCGAACGGGCCGGCGTAGAGCCAGCCCTCCAGCTCGCTGCCCTGCTTCTCGTCCAGGACCTTGAACTCCCCGGTCAGAGCCTGCTTGAGGGTTCCGCGGCCGAGCCAGTACGTCTCGTCACCCTGCGCCACCTTGGCGTAGCGCAGCTCCGGCCCGACGGCCGCGGCCACGTTCGAGGTCAGCGTCCACGGGGTGGTGGTCCAGACAAGGAGCGACTCGCCCGGCCGGTCGAGCAGCGGCAGCTTGATCGTCAGGCCGGGGTCTTCCCGGTCGGAATAGCCCTCCGTCATCTCGTGCTGGCTGATGCCGGTGCCGCAGCGGGCGCACCAGGGCATGCTGTCGTGGCCCTTGTACAGCCAGCCACGGCGGTGGCACTCGGCCAGGAACGACCAGATCAGGTAGTTGTTCTCGTTCGAGAAGGTGAAGTAGCTGCCCCCGATCTCGGGCATCCCGAGCCGCCCGACGAGCATCTCCGCCGTGTCGCCGACAGGCCCGTCGACGCCCTGGACGCTCACCGCCTTGCCCGGGTCGTCGGCCAGCTCGTCTCGCAGGCGCCGCAACTCGTGAGGGTCGTTCCAGTCCATCCACATGCCCAGGCGGATCGACTGCTCGGTCTGGCGAGCGGCGTAGGTCAGGACCCGCTGCTTGCACAGGCTGACGAACTCGGCCACGCCGTACTCCTCGATGTCCCGCTTGCTCGAGAACTCGAGGTCACGCTCCACGTTCACCTCGACCCACAGCCCCTGGCAGTCGAAGCCGTTCTGGAACCGTTGGTCATGGCCCAGCATGGCGTGGAACCTCTGGAAGAGGTCCTTGTAGGCCCGGCCCCAGGCGTGATGGACGCCCATGGGGTTGTTGGCCGTGATCGGTCCGTCGAGGAAGCTCCAGCGCTCCTTGCCGGCCAGCTGGGCCCGCAGACGGGCGAAGGTCTGGCGCTCCCGCCAGAGGTCCAGGATCTCGTGCTCTCCGGCGACGAGATCGGGCTTGGAGCTGACTGGTCGAAACATCGTCCTCGGTGCTCGTAGGCAAGATGGGCTGACTGGGTCCGGCCGGGCCCGCTGCCGGCACCCGTCACAGGCGCGGCACCGCCGCGCCGGAAGACCGCTCCGGCGAGTTCAGGGCTCGTAGGCGGTATCCTAGCGAACCAGTGACAACAGCAATCGCCGCAGCAGCCGGTCGCTCCGCCTTCACGGCGGCATTCCTTTCGTTCGTCTTCCCCGGCCTGGGCCAGTTCTATGCCGGGCGCGGCCGCCGAGGTGCCGTCTTCGCCTTGCCGGCCATCCTCGTGGCCGCCGCCGCGCTGGCCCTGCTGGCCCACTACGGGCCCATCGGCTTCGGGCTGTGGCTGGGCCAGACGTCGGTCCTGGGGCCGCTGGCGTTCCTCAACGCCGGCATCTTCGCCTACCGCCTGGCCGCCTGCCTGGATGCCTACCGCCTGTGCCTGCAGCCCCTGCCGGCCGGCCCGTCGGCTGAGCCCGACGCGCCCGGCCGCCAGGCTGCCTGGCCCGCAGCGCCGGCCTCGTGGTTGCACCCGGGCCCCCGCTGCTCGCGGCTGGCCTCGCTGGCCGGCCTGGCGGCCGTGGTCGCCGTCCTGGTGGCCGATCACGCGATCGTGGGCTACTGGGACACGCGCCTCTACGATTTCGCCCGGGAACTGCACAGCCCGGTCGCCATCGCCACCGACAGCCCCGATTCCTCCGACGAGCCCGTCCCGGATATCACCCTCCCGCCGCAGGTGACGTTCGCGCCGAACCCGACGCCCGTGCCCTGGCAAGTGGCCGGCCGGCTCAACATCCTGCTTGTCGGCGCCGACAATCAGGCCGGGGGCTTCCGGACCGACTCGATGATCGTGGTCAGCGTCGATACGACCTCCCACAGGGTCGCCATGTTCAGCATCCCCCGCGACACCTATGGCGTCCCGCTGCCGCCCAAGTCCCGCCTGTCGGCCCTGTATGGTCGCAACTACTACTACAAGCTCAACACCCTTTGGAAGTACTCCGACAAGTACCGCGATCTGTTCCCCGGCGGCGGTGCGGACGCCCTGAAGCAGGCAATCGGCTACCTCTTCTTCGGCGACCAGGCGGCCATCAGCTACTACGTGCTGGTTGATCTGGTCGGTTTTGAGAAGGTCGTAGACGCCCTGGGCGGCGTCACGATAGACGTGCCCGCCCCCGTCGTCGACGACGGCTTTCCCGGCGTCCCCGGCACCAACCTGCACCGGCGCATCTACATCGCGGCCGGGATACGGCACATGAACGGCGAGCAGGCCCTGGCCTACGTCCGCAGTCGCAAGGCCAGCAACTACTACAACGACTTCAACCGCTCTGCCCGCCAGCAGCAGCTACTGGTCGCTCTGCAGCAGCAAGCTGACTTCGGCTACATCTCGACCCACGTCGCGGAGCTGATGGACGCCCTGTCGCAGACCATCCACACCGATCTGCCCGAGGGGCCGGACGTCCTGGGCGCCCTGATCGACGAGGCGCGCCAGATCCACTCCAAGGACATCACCACCTATGCCTTCTCGCCCCCCACCTACGGCGTCTCCAGCACCGCCGGCGGGGCCTATGTCTTCCTTCCCAGCGTTGCCGCCATTCGCAAGGCCGTCCAGGCGGCCCTTGCCGGCGAAGCCGCACAGGATCCCTTCCAGGCCGCCATCGACGAGGGGGCGCCGATCCTGGTGGAGAACGGCACCGGCCAGACGGGCCAGGACACCGCCCTGGCCGGCTACCTGGCCTCGCTCGGCTTCGCCGCCCAGGCCAGCACCTCGACTCCGTCCACCACAGGCGGCACGACACGGCTGCTCTCGGTCAACGGCGCGGCAGACGAGTACCCCGCCACGTTCGAGCAGCTTCTGAAGATCCTGGGCCTGTCAGGCCGGCCCGCCACCGACCCCAACGCCAGGGTGCGGGCCGTATCGGAGGCCGGAGCCGCGCCCAGCTTCGTGATCGTGACAGGGACTGACACACCCGCCCTCAGCCCTTTGCCCGGCTGATCCTCGGCCTGCGCCTCGCCGACCCTGGCTAGGTCTTCTCGGTGACCCGGTACTCCAGGTAGCGACCGGTCAGAAGCCGCGTCTGCGCGTCGAGCGCAGGCAAGTTCGTCAGGAAGAAGCCCACAACGGGCAGGAACAGCCACTGCACCCAGGACAGGAACCTCATCGGGATGCCCCACTCCTTGGGGCGCGGAGGCGCCAGCTCGTCCTCGATGAACACCAGGATGATCACCGCCATCAGGGCCCCGGTAAGGATCCACGCGGCGAAGACGGGCAGCTGCTGGCCGAAGGTGGTGGGCCGGAAGGTGTCGTTGAGCATCAGCGGCAGGCCAGCGCCGAACATGATGAACGGCGCGGCGGCCCAGTTGATGTGCTCCCACCACAGGACCGCCAGGCGGGTGACCTTCTCGCGGATCGGGATCTCGGCATGGCGAAAGGCATTGCTGATGAAGTACGGGATGTCCGTCACTCCCCAGGCCCAGCGCCGGATCTGGGTGTACTGCTGGACCAGGCTGCGCGGGTACGACTTCGCCCGGACCGCATCCCCGTACACCGGGATGAAAAGCGGCACGGCGTGGAACTGGCCGCTGTAGCGGAAGAAGCTCTTCCAGTAGAAGCGGCTGTCCTCGGGGATGGCGTCGGTCGCCCAGTAGTCCACCTCGTGGACGGTCTGTAGCGAGACGGCATACGAGCTGAAGCTGACCAGCTGCTCGGGCGTGAGGTGGCGCCACATTTGAAGGTGCGTCGCGCCGCCCGCAATCAAGCGCACCGGCAGCGGGCAGTGCCAGAGGTTGTTGTGAAACATCGGCACGGGCTGATACAGCCTCCGCAGCCGACCACTGTCCGAGAGGAAGGTGTAGGTCAGATAGCCGAAGTACTGCCGGTGAACGCGGTAGTCCGAGTCCAGGTCGCTGACGATGACCTTCCGCGGGTCGAAGCCGAGCGCCGTCAGCTCGCGGTACAGCCACCGGCCGCCGTAGGCCATGGCGCTGGACTTGCCCACCACCACCCCCGGCTCGAGCGGGTCCAGGATGTGGAAGAAGTGCTTGAACTGGCTGCCGAAGACCTCGTGCAGCCTGGCCACGTTCTCGCGGCCCTGGAGGTCGGTCTCGCGGGTGATGATCGCCACCATGCGCAGGTCCGGCGGGTAGTCCGACTCGGCCAGGGCCTTGACCGTCTCGTACAGCTTCTCGTAGGGCTCGGTGTAGGTGGGGATCAGGGCCACGTGCCAGATCTGCCGTGGATCGGGGATCGGCTCGCCCAGGGCCACCAGGCGCTCCAGCTTGTGATGCTCGTCGATGAGGCGCCGCAGTTCGCGGCGACCGCCCGCGGCCGCGACTCTCTCGCCCGACCGCTCCAGCTCCGACACGCGGCAGGAGACCGCCTCGATCAGACCCGGAAGCTCAGCCAGGCGAGCCTGCGGATCGGCCAGGGCAAAGGCGCGCTGCCGCCAGTCGGTGGCCATCACCCGCCGCAGCCGTCGGAAGGAGATGAGCACGCTGACGGTCAGCATGCAGGCCCGGTACAGCCAGAAACAGTCGAAGGCCAGCACGAACATGCCGACGACCCACGGGTAGCGCAGCGAAAGCGGGATCAGGCTCCCTATGATCATCCAGGTCACCGCACCCGGCACCATCTCCAGGAGCCGGATGCCCCAGGTCCTGCCCGCCTCAGCCTGTGCCGCGCCGGCCGCTATGCCGGCCGGACGTCCCGCAGAGGAATCGCGCGCGACTAGCTCACTCACCCGTGTAGATCGGGATCACCCAATGCCGGAAAGCATCGAGCCTGCCGCGCACCGCGTCGAAATAGGTCTTGCTGACCTGGCGCGTGATCGGCCCCACCTGGCCGTCGCCGACCGGCCGATGGTCGACCGAGGCGACCGGCGAAACCTGGGCGCCGGTACCGCAAAAGAAGACCTCGTCGGCGATGTAAAGCTCGGTACGGTCGATCTGGCGCTCCTTGACGGGGATGCCCAGGTGGGCGGCGATCTCCATGATGCCGGCCCGGGTGATCCCCTCCAGGATGTCGTCGCTGACGGACGGCGTGATCAGCACGCCGTCCCGGACCATGAACAGGTTCTCAGCCGAGCCTTCGGAGACGTGGCCGTCGGCCGTCAACACGATCGCCTCGTCGAAGCCATTGAGCATCGCTTCGGTCTTGGAGAAAGCCGGGTTCACGTAGCTGCCGGTGATCTTGCTGCGCGACGGGATGCTGGTGTCGCTGGTCCGCCGCCAGGAGACGGTCCCGGTCGGGATGCCCTTGCTGGTGTCAATGTAGTCGCCCATCGGCACTGCCAGGACGTAGTAGTCGTGGGTCAGGCCGTGCAGCTTCACACCGATGGCCTCTGTGTTCTTGTAGACGGACGGCCGGCAGTAGGCGTCTTCCTGGAAGTTGTTGCGGCGAAGGACCTGCTTGACGATCTCGGTGAAGTCCTCGACCGAGGGCAGGTCGGACATGAGCATGATCCGGCTCGAGTTGCGGAGCCTGACGAGGTGCTCTTTCACTCGCAGGGCGTAGAGCTGCTTCTCGTCCGGGTTCCAGTAGGCTCGGATGCCTTCGAACACGGCCGTCCCGTAGAGGAAGGCATGCGTCATCAGCGGCAGCTTGGCCTCGCCGAGCTCTACGTACTGGCCCTGGAAGTAGCAGATGAGCCTGTGCAGATCCGGCTGAGCGGCCGCGGCAGCGGCCGGGGCAGGCGTAGTGGCCATGAGTACGACGCTCCCTGGATACTGGGGCCAACGGCGAGTGCGTCGCCAAGTATAGCGAGCCGGTCCGCAGACCGGCCCCAGGGTCTTCAGACAAGGCCCGCCATCGACGCCACGACGAGACTCACGTAGCCCAGGTAGAAGACGCCGCCCACCAGCAGAGCCCGCCCATCGAGGCGCTTGCGGACCAGCATCGGAATCAGGATCGCCGCCGTCGCCAGGAATGTGATCCCGGCCGAGGCGAAGGCAATCCCGGCACCCGAGGCCGACCAAACCTCTGGCGCGAACAACAGGCCCACCGAGACGGGGAAGGCGCTCTGGAAGACCATGGCCCCGGTGAGGTTGCCCATGGCCAGAGTGTCCTTGCCCTGACTGACCCAGATGACGCTGTTGAGCTTCTCGGGCAGCTCCGTGGCGATGGGAGCCACGACAAGGGCCAGCAGCGTGCCGTCGATGCCGAAGGAGCTGGAGATACCTTCGACGGAGCGCACGAACCCCCAGGCCCCACCGATGATGCAGGCCAGGGCGAACAGCACCTGCGCGGTCACGATCCGCAACCTGGGCACCGGCTGGGCGCGGCGGCGGCGGTCGAGCCGGCGGAAGCGCAGCGGGGCCAGCCGATCCTCATCCTCCACGGCCCCCGAACGGAGATGACCGACCACGTACCAGGCGTACATGGCGAGCAGGACCACGGCAGCCAGCCTCCTCGGGACGACCATCTCCACCGGCAGCAGGGCCATTGCCACGGCGATGGAATAGCCCAGGGTGAAGTAACCCATGTCGTGGCCCAGGACCCTCGGGTTGACGACCATGTCTTCACGGTTGGCTCGCCGGTGCCGCAGTGCCAGCACGGCAGCGCCGGTGACGAACATGGCCAGAGTCGAGAGCATGAAGGGGGCGCCGAGGATGGCCCCGATGCCGACCTGGCTGGCCGCGACACCGCCGCCGAAGACGATGGCTATGACCGGGATCATGGTTTCCGGCATAGCCGTGCCCACGGCCGCCAGGACCGAACCGACGGCGCCTTCGGCCAGCCTGAGCTTCTTGCCAAACCACTCGATGCTATTCGTGAACAGCTCGGATCCGAGCAGGATTACGCAGAACGACAGGGCCAGGAATGCCAGGTCCAATTCAGCCTCCGTAGCCCACGACAACACTCAGCGCAACGACGGCCAGCACCGCAAGGGCGATGGCCGTCTGGCGCCAATCTCGCGCCGCAGCGAACAAGATCAGCGAGGCGGCGACTCTGACCGCGGGGGTCAGGATCACCGCGATCACGCCGAGCCACAGCCAGCCTTCGGCTCGCAGGGCGGCGAGATCCGATCCCAGCCTCCCCGGGTGCAGCTTGGGCACCGGGTCGGTCAGAGGCTGCACACCTCCAGCGACCATGATGGCTACACCTGCAGCCAGCAAGCAGATGCTACCTGCCGCCGCCACAGCCAGGGCGAGGCCAACCCGCCGGTCCAGGCTGTGCATGCTCATGAGACCGCCCTGGCGAGCATCTGGATCGCCGTGAAGGCCAGGATCACCACGAAGGCCGTCCGCAGCAACTTGAGGTCGACTCGGTGGGCCAGCCGCGAAGCCACGCCGGCACCGGCAAAGACCCCCAGAGCCGTTGGCGCGGCCACGTACGGGTCAATCTCTCCGCGCACCAGGTAGATGAGGCCGGCCGAGGAGGCGGTCACGCCGATCATCAGGTTGCTGGTGGCCGTGGCGACACGAAGCGGGACGCGCATGACCTGGTTCATCAACGGAACCTTCACGACTCCGCCTCCGATCCCAAGCAGGGCCGAAAGAAGCCCAGCCACCATGCTGCCGGCTACGCCCCAGCCCAGGTTGCGGACCCGGTAGCCCTCTCCGCCCAGTCTGTCGATGAAGGAGGACGGGTCGGCCCCGGGCACCGGATCGGCTGCTTCGGAGGCCTCCGGAAGATCGAGGTCCGCCTCCGGCTCACGGCCCCTGACCATCACGATCGCCACGTACGCCAGCAGCCCCGCGAACAGGATGCCCAGGACCCGCTCCGGAAGGGCGAAGGCGATCAAGCCGCCGGCCAGGGCCGCGGCCGCGGTGAACAGCTCCAGGGTCATACCCAGCCGCAAGTTGGCGATGTCACGTCGCAGGTACACGGAGGCGGACGCGCTGCTGGTGGCGATCACGCACACCAGGCTCACGCCGATCGCTTCGCGGAGCGGCAGGTCGAAGCCCAGGGTCAGCAGCGGGACTATCAGGACCCCGCCCCCCAGACCCAGCAGGGCGCCCAGGGCGCCGGCTGCGGAGCCGCACCCGACCAGGAGCAGCAGATCGGTCACCGGACGCCGCCGACGATCCGCCTAGGGGCGGATGTGTTGGGGCGCGTAGGGCAGAAGGGCTACGATGCGGGCCCGCTTGAGGGCCACAGCGAGCTGCCGCTGGTGACGGGCGCAGGTGCCCGTCTTGCGGCGAGGCTCGATCTTGGCGCGCTCGGACAGGTAGCGGCGCAACCGGTTCACTTCCTTGTAGTCGATGGTCGCCGTCTTGTCGGCGCAGAAGGTGCAGACCTTGCGCCGACGACGATCGCGGTAGTAGTCGTCGCGCTTCCTGCCCCTGTCTCGTGAGCCAGCCATATGCTTTCCTACCTCTTCGGTTCACCCCGCCACGGCGGAGCGGATCAACTCGTTCTTGCCCGGCAAGTGGCCGGAAGGTCGCAGCCCTAGAAGGGCAACTCGCCCAGGTCGTCGGCGCTGATGTCCTCGGTGCCCTGCGCGGGCCCGGACGAGGGCTCCTGGCGCGGCGCAGGCGGCTCCCCGCCCTCGTCGCGGGGCCGAGGGTCCAGAGCGGTCACGGTGTTGGCGATCAGCTCGGTCGTGTACCGCTTCTGCCCATCCTGGCCTTCCCAGGATCGGGTCTGGAGCCGCCCCTCCACGTAGACCTTGCGGCCCTTGCGAAGGTACTCGGCGGTCCGCTCGGCGAGCGGTCCCCAGGCAACCACCCGGAACCACTCGGTGTCTTCCTTCCACTCCCCGCTCGAGTCCTTGTAGTTGCGGTTGACGGCCACCGTGAACTGGGTCACGGCCTGACCGCCGGACGTGTACCGCATCTCCGGGTCCCGACCGAGATTGCCAATGATCATCGCCTTGTTGAGCGACATGGAGCGTGCCTCCAGGTCCGCCTCGGGCGGACCTCAGTCGATTGCGGCCGGTGCCGCTTCACTCTCCGATTCGTCGATCACTTCCAGGTCCTCCTCCACCTCGTCGGAGGGCGGCGCGACCTCGGTGTCGGACTCGGTGTCGGACTCGGTGTCGCGGCCGCGCGGGGCCCGGATGGGGCGCTCGACCCGTGTCACCAGGTGGCGCAGAACCTCCTCGCTGATGAGCAGGCCGCGCTCCAGCTCGACGATCGCCGTGGACGGCGCCTCGAACAGAAGGACGTAGTACGACCCCTCGCGACAGTGGTCGATGGGATAGGCCAGCCGGCGGCGGCCCCACGGGGCCTGCTTGACGATCTGGCCGCCGCCCGCGGCGATTGCGCGGGCGGTTCGCTCAAGCGTCGCCTGGACCTTCTCATCGGCTAGGTCCGGGCGCAGCACGAGCATCAACTCGTAGCGGCGCATGCGCCTGTTACTCCTTCCTGTGGGAAATGCCCCGCTTCACGCATGACAACGCCATCCGATCGGGGCCGAAAGGACCGCCGCATTCTAGCAGCCGTCCCTGCGCGGCGCTGCCGCCGGTAGCTGACCGGACGGGCCGATTCGGCCTCCCGACGGCCCCGGACGCCCCTCAACCCACCCTCGAGGGCCTTTTGGCGGCGCGTCCCGTCAACGAATCGCCCGATTCGGCTATAGCCGTCGGCAAACGGCGCCCTACCATGAAAGGGTCCATCCGGCATCATCTGCCGTCATCGCATTCTTGGGAGTAGACACATGCTCGCACGCCGCGGCCAGGGCCTCGCTGAGTACGCCCTGATCCTCGCCTTGATCGCCATCCTGGCGATCACCGCGCTGCTCTTCCTGAGCGGCCAGATCCAGCAGATCCTCACCGACATCGGCAACGCCCTCTAGATCCTACTGCGGCCCGGCCCGGCGGCCCGGGGATCTTCCGATCACCGAAAACCCGGGCCGGGTCCGACAGCACGGTGGAAGGAGGCCGAACTTGCCCTACTTCCTTCCCCGCGAGGAAGGCCAAGGTCTCGCGGAGTACGCACTCATCCTTTCGATCATCGCGATACTGTGCGTTGCGGCTGTCGGCTTCTTTGGCAGCCAGCTGGCCGGCCTGATCCAGCACATCGGGTCGAGCTTCTAGGCAGCGCACTGCAGGAGGCGGGCCCGCCTATGGCGGCCCGCCTCTTTCGATTCTGGGCTGGTGCCGGAGCAGGGGCTCGAACCCTGACGCCCTCGCGGGCCGCGGAGTTTAAGTCCGCTGCGTCTGCCACTTCCGCCACTCCGGCTCGGAGAAGCCTAGCGCGTTCGGCCCAGCGCGCCGAGCCTCCGCCGCTCGCCCCCAGCTCGCGTTCGCTGTAGTGTCGCTCCGTAGCGCCCCACGGGGCGCCCGCTGCAGGCAGCTGGAGAGGAAGATGACCTTCAGGCGCGACGTCGAGCTCGACACATCACAGATCTCCGACATGCGCGGCCGGAGCCGTGCCAGGACGGGCGCGCTCGCGGCCGGCGGAGGCGGAGCCGTCACCCTGATCCTGGTCTTGCTGGTCACCGTCCTGGGCGGAGGGGATGCGTCGTCGCTGCTGGGCGAGCTGGAGAACCTGGGCAGCCTGGAGCCGGGCAGCACCGCAGGCCTGGACCACTGCCAGACCGGCGCCGACGCCAACAAGTACGACGACTGCCGGATCGTCGGCTACGTGGACAGCGTTCAGGCCTACTGGGCTTCGGCCCTGCCCGCCACCGGGGTCGCCTACAAGCCGGCCCAGACCGTCTTCTTCAGCGGCGGCATCGATACCGCCTGCGGCTACGCCGACAGCCACAGCGGTCCCTTCTACTGCCCGGGCGACAAGCTCGTCTACATCGACCTGGGCTTCTTCAAGCAGCTCCAGTCGGAGTTCGGGGCCAAGGGCGGGCCCTTCGCCGAGGCCTACGTCATCGCCCACGAGTACGGACACCACATCCAGGACCTGCAAGGCAACCTGGGACGAAGCTCGAGCCAGGCCGGGGCCGAAGGCATGTCCGTTCGCATCGAGCTCCAGGCCGATTGCTATGCCGGCGTGTGGGCCCACAACGCCGTCAGCACCGGCTACCTGGTCGCGTTGACCCAGGCCCAGATCAGCCAGGCCCTCGACGCCGCTTCCGCCGTGGGGGACGACCGCATCCAGTCGCAGGTGGGGCAGGTGGATCCGGAGACCTGGACTCACGGCTCGTCCGAGCAGCGCGTCCACTGGTTCACAACCGGCTACGACGGCGGCACGCTCAGCGTCTGCAACACCCTGAGCGGCGACATCTAGCCCGGGCGGCCCAGGACCGCCGGATCGCCTAGCGCCTCAAAGGCGAGATTCGGGGCCTACTTCTTCTTGACGCCGGCCAGGACTTCCTCCTTGGCGATCGGCTTGAGGCAGAAGAACCAGTCGAGGCACTTGATGTCGGACTTGCTCTCCATCCGCTCCTTGGCCACGCCACACGAGCCGGCAGTCGGGACGATGACGTCGTCGCCCGGGCGCCAGTCGGCCGGCGTCGCGACCGAGAAGGCGTCCGCGGCCTTGAGGGCCGTGACGATGCGCAGCAGCTCGTCGAAGTTGCGGCCCAGACTCAGAGGGTAGTAGATGATGGTCCGGATGACCCCCTTCGGGTCGATGACGAACACGGCCCGGACGGCCTTGGTGCTGCTCTCGCCGGGCTGGATCATCCCGTACTTGCGGGCCACGTCCATGGTGATGTCCTCGATCAGCGGGAACTTCACCTCGACGTCCTTCATCCCCTTGTACTCGATCTTCTCCTTGATGGTGCGCAGCCAGGCGATGTGGCTGTAGAGCCCGTCGACGGAGAGGCCGACCAGCTTGCAGTCGAGTTCCTCGAACTGCTTCTCGAGAGTCGCGAAGGTCATGAACTCGGACGTGCAGACCGGCGTGAAGTCGGCCGGATGGCTGAACAGGATGACCCAGCTCCCGGCGTACTGATCGGGGAACTGGATATCTCCCTGAGTGGTGACTGCCTTGAACGAGGGGGCTTTGTCGCCGATGCGGGGCATGGGCGTGGCCTGCGAGTCTGCTTCCATCTGTGCTCATCTCCTGGGGGGCGAGTGGGGCGCTCGAGACTACCTCCGGCGCCCAGCCAGTGTCGGCGCAGTCCGGCCGAAAGGCAAGCTCGAACGGGGCCACGCGTACAGAAGGAAAGTGGAGGCGACGGGCGGATTCGAACCGCCGAATAGGGGTTTGCAGTTCGAGCAGGGGCGTTCGCCCGAGGCCGCGAGCGTTCGATTTGGGCGTGGAGCCCGTTCTATTCCCGGCCTCGAAACCGGCCCCGCTCGCTCCTATTGCTACCGCGCGATGCTACCGGTCCGGACGGCTGGCTGCGCTGGGTTCATCACCGCGACGAAGGCGCTCCGACCGCTAGTAGGGACGACGGCGCTCGACGACGTAGAGAGTCGCTCCCGCAAGGAGCAAACCGATGATCGTCAACGTGCCCGCTTCAAGGACGGTGACGGGCCAGTACCAATCCTTGCCGCGGATCACGTAGTCAACTGGAACGGGTCCAACTTCTTGATCTGGATTGGGAGTGACGACATTCGGATCCGCGGTAGCCACGGCTGGCCCGTCTAGTGGAGGCGTGTAGGCTGCCCACCACGCATCCGGATCGCCGGAGAACGGCTTGCCATCCATGAAGTACCGCTCGTAGGACCAACGGTCGGTCTGGAAGTCCACTTCCCCGCCATGCAGGTTCGCTGGAATGGCAATGGGTGTCAGCAGGGCTCTGCTCCAGACCGAGGGCCATAGGCCCTGCAACAGGATGCTCGCCACCGCCACCGTGAGCACTGCAGGCATGACTCGGCCGGCTACAGCCCCGAGCCACGCAGCACCGGCGAATGCCGCCAGACCCCAGGCCAATGGGAAGATGCCTCTGCTCGCGTAGTCGACGAAAGCTGCGTTGACATCGACGGTCGGGTTCTTTGCCGCGGTCAAGAGGTTGGCCGAGACGCCGATGAGGAGTAGGAGGGGGACCATGACCGCCAGTACGCTCAGCGTGCGTACAGCCAACCATCGCGCTCGAGAGCTATTCATAGTCCAAGCCAGCGAAGCGGTGCCAGTCTCAAGCTCCCGAGCGACGATGGGCGCGCCCAGCAGAATGCCCACCGCGAAGGGGGCCATTGTCAGCATGAGCCAAGCCAAGGTCATGTCTGGCGAGCCCATCAGGTCGTTCCAGCTCCGCACTGCTGGGGTGCACGCAGCCGAGGTGCTGCCCGCTGACAGTGGCAGGCAGGAGGCCGGCGTGTTCAACGTCTGGACGCGCCAAGCCTCGAAGATCGCAGCAAGGCTGGACCCCACGCTCAAGGCCACTGCGGCTCGTGTCTCGAACCGCAGCTGCTTGAGAGTCAGCAGGAATCTGGTCACTCCTGGACTCCGGCCGCCGTGTTCGCCACCATCGAGCGGCCTGCGACGAGGTATCCAAGAACCACATCCTCAAGCGTGGCTGGCTCAGCGCCCTGTGCGAGCATGCCCTGGGAAGGCATTTGCCCATTGATCCGCCAGAGTGTGATCCGCTCGGAGTTGCGTCCCGCGTAGGTGCCAACCTCGATCGCATGGGATTGGGATGCTCCGGACGGTCCGATGAAATGGGTAGCGCGAGCCTCGGCGACAGCCGTATCGAGTAACACGCTCCCGCGACCGATGATGGCGAGGCGATCGCATCCCTCCTCTACATCGGTGACTATGTGAGAGGAGATCATCGCTGTCGATCCATGCTCACGGACCGCCTGGATCAGAACCTGGATGAACTCGCGTCGAGCCAGCGGGTCGAGATTGGCCAGCGGCTCGTCCAGGAGCAGGACGTGCGCCCGGGTCCCGAGTGCAATCGCAAGTCCTAGCTGGGCCGCTTGCCCGCCAGACAACGTGCTCGCCTGCTGGTGCAGCGGGATGTCCAGATGCTCCAGACGTCCTTGAGCATATGCCGCGTCGAAGCCCGGACGGTAAGTCCGGGCCAGGGCCAAATGGTCCTGAACGGTAAGCCCCCGATAGAGTGCGGGCCTCTGGGGCACGTACGCCAACTGCCGGAGGGCCTTGCCCCTGTGCTTCCACGGGTCTATGCCCACCACTTCCACTACTCCAGAGGTGGGCCGCTCGAACGCCGTACATATCTTCATGAATGTTGTCTTGCCGGCTCCGTTGGGGCCGACAAGCGCCGTGATGCTACCCTCCGGCACGGTGATGTCCACGTCCTGAAGTGCCTGCACGCCACCTCTTCGACGGGAGCCATAGCGTTTGGAAAGACCCCGGGCTTGAACGGGGGGCGGCTGAATACCAGCCATTTCAGGATCTGGTCGCTCGTGTCACGCCATACCTGCGGCGCCGGGCCCCCAGCGTTCAATGGGAGGCGCCATTGGGACAGACGCATAGGTAAGGATCCAGTTGTCATACTCCGGATCGGGCACGTCTTGCAGAGTGGCCGACGTAAGAGGATCTGGAATGGCTCCAAAGGAGCCACCGATGGAGTCGTCTCCGGTTTCTGGAATGAGGTACACGACTACCGGCCCTTGGCTGTGTCGCGAAGCGAATTCAAGCGCAATCTGCTCGGCTCGATTCCGTGTCATTCCCGCATCGACGGCAACGATGAATGCGGTTTGGCCCGCCTTGCTACCTTCCTCAGACGCTCGGGTCCGGTAATCAACGCCGCACTGGTCGGGGTAGCCCACGCAAGGCCCAATGCTGTCGAGTGAGGCTGAGGGTCCAGAGGCGCTATCGACGGCGAGTCTGCCGGAGCCTATGCCGACGAGGACAACGATCGCGATGATCGCGAACGCCGAGCCAGCAAGGAAGGCAGGGTTACGAAGGCGCAACCTGAGCCAAGACCCAATCATGACCAGTTCGCCCTCCGCGGGTGACTAGACGCAGTACGTCTGATAGAAGGACACTCCGTACGGTCGCCAGGCCCGACCATATCCGAGGTACTGGTCGTCGCCGATCAACATCCTGGTCCAGACCTGGAAGTAGACGTTCTGGAAGATGACCTGACCCTGGAGTCCCCGGCATACCCCCGCTGGCACATCTCGTGAAAGTGGAGGCGACGGGCGGATTCGAACCGCCGAATAGGGGTTTTGCAGACCCCCCCCTTAACCACTTGGGTACGTCGCCTCGATGTCGGCCGGTGGGGCGCCGGCTCTAGCTAGAAAGGTGGCTGCCCCTCGAGGATTCGAACCTCGCCTAACGGATCCAAAGTCCGCTGTCCTACCACTAGACGAAGGGGCAGAGGCTCGATCTGTCGGTGGAAGCCCGCCGGCCCGGAGGGAGTGGAGCGGAAGACGGGACTCGAACCCGCGACCCTCACCTTGGCAAGGTGATGCTCTACCAACTGAGCCACTTCCGCTCGATCAACACGCCAGCCGTTTGTATGGTGCCGAGAGCCAGGATCGAACTGGCGACACCGCGATTTTCAGTCGCGTGCTCTACCAACTGAGCTATCTCGGCCCGGTCAGACGGACTGGCAGCCCGTCGGCGCGACGAAAGGTACCACGCCTGAGCGAAACGCTGCAAGGCAGGCAGCGGGGCGAGACAGAAGCCGCTCGCGGGCCCCCATGGCGGCCTTCGCCGGGCCGGAATCGCTAGTGCAGACCGGTCAGCGACTGCACCTGGGACGGGTCCAGGGGCGCATCCCCGGTCAGCAGGCGGAGCCTGTTGATGCGGTCGACGATCGGCGGGTGGGTCGAGAACAAGTTCCTCCCTCCGCCAAGCTTCTTCAGCGGGTTGACGATGAAGAGGTGCTGCGTCGCACCGTTGGCCGCCTCGAACGGATCGGGATCGGCCGAGATCTTGGCCAGGGCCCGCTGCAGCCCGTGGGGGTTGCGCGTGAGCGCAACCGACGAGGCGTCGGCCAGGTACTCGCGCTGGCGGCTTACGGCCATCTGGACCATAGCGGAGAAGATGGGCGCCAGGATGGCCATCACGATGGCGATGATGAACAGGACGATCGCAAACCCACCTCCGCCCTCGCTCTTCCTGCCCCGGCTGCCGCCGCCGAACCAGAACGTGTAGTGCAGGAAGAACTGGGCCAGCAGGGCGATGCTGCCGACCAGCACGCCCACGACTAGCGCGAAGCGGATGTCGTAGTTGCGGACGTGCGACATCTCATGGCCGATGACGCCCTGCAGCTCCTCCCGGTCCAGCTTGTTCAGCAGCCCGGTCGTGACGGCGATCGACGAGTGCTCGGGGTCGCGGCCGGTGGCGAAGGCATTGGGCGAGCCCTCGTCGATGATGTAGACCTTGGGCATCGGCACGTTGGCCGCGATCGCCATCTCAGTCACGACGTTGTACAGCTCCGGGGCATCCTGCTGTCCGACCTCCCGGGCGTTGGACGTAGCCAGCACGAGCTTGTCGCCGCTGTAGTAGGCACCAAGGGCGGAGAGGGTGCCGATCGCCACAGCGATCATCGTGGCCCCGACGCCGAAGGCGACCTCGTTGCCGCTGCCGAAGCCGATGACGTAGCCGATGAGGAAGCCGAAGATCGCCAGGACGCCGATAACGACCAGAACCAGAAAGATGGAATTGCGGCGATTGGCCGCCTGCTCCGAATAGAACGTAGTCACCAGAAGCGCCTCACGGACGGAGCCGGGAAGGCAGGGGCCGCTCCGACAGCCGTCGGCGCGGCCCCAACCCGGTTAGCCGAGGTTGACGGTCGGGACCGCAGCCGCTTCCGGCTCGGCCTCGAAGAACTCGCGCCTCCCAAAGCCCAGGGGGCCGGCGATGAGGACGCTGGGGAAGGTCTGGATCGTGTTGTTGAAGTCCAGGACCGAAGCGTTGTAGTGCTGGCGCGAGAAGGAGATCTGGTTCTCCGTCGTGGTCAGCTGCTCCTGGAGGCTGAGGACGTTCTCGTTGGCCTTTAGCTGCGGGTAGTTCTCGACCACCGCGAACAGCGAGCGCAGGGCGCCCGTCAGGGCGTTCTCCGCCTGGGCCTGCTGGGCGATGTTGCCCTGAGCCCCGGCGGACACCGCATTGGCGCGGGCCTGCGTGACCTGGGTCAGGACGCCCTTCTCGAAGTCCATGTAGCCCTTCACGGCGTTGACCAGGTTCGGGATCAGGTCGTGGCGCCGCTTGAGCTGGACCTGGATCTGGGCGTTGGCTTCGTCGATGCGGTTCCGCTTCGTGACCAGGCCGTTGTAGATCACGACCAGGATCACGACCAGGACGACGAGCACGCCAAGAATGACTAGAGCGATCTCCATACCGAGCCTCCGATAGAGCTGGACGCGGAAGACTGACTCGCCAGACAGGAGTCTATCAGGCGGGCGTACGAGCCAAGGCGGCCGCGCCAGCCCGCCGTCTCGATAGATAGGACTCGCCGTCGGGGCGAGGGGTTCGGTCGGGAAGGTGGTGGGCGGTGCAG
>DAOUEA010000108.1:0-1982 GCA_034430475.1 Chloroflexota bacterium
CCAGGCCGCCCAGGTCACCCTCGAGGATCTCGCCGGTGGACAGCCGAAGGATCGTGAGGGTAATCGGATCCGATCCGCTCGTGCGAATGACGTCGCAGTAGGCGGATAGCGTGCCGTCGGCGGCGGCCGCCAGGCCGTTGATCCCCGTGATGATGTCGCCCGGCTCGACACCGGTGAGATCCGCCGTCGAACCCGCCTCGACCGCGCTCACCCACAGGCCGAGGTAGGACCCGTCATCGGCCTGCAGCGGCTCCCCCCACACTCCGAAAGACTCGTAGTCGCCATCCTTCAGCGCCTCCGCGGCGACCTGGGCAAGCGGGCCCGCGATGGCGAAGAACTGGTTCTGCCCGGTCCCAGGAGTCGCCTTCGCATACACCACCCCGACGACCGCCCCCTGCTCGTCCACGACCGGCCCGCCGGAGTTACCCGGCTGGATGCTGGCGTCGATCTCGATGGTGTAGTCGATGGAGGCCCACGATTGCTCGCCGTTGGCCCGCGCCTTCGACACGATCCCGCTCGTCAGGGTGAACTCGGTGTCGCTTAGCGGGTAGCCGGCGGCATAGATCGGAAGCCCCACCGTGGGCTCCCCCTCGTGCCAGTTGAGATAGGGAACGGTCTCCCCGGCGTTGAGCTTCACCTGAACCAGGGCGAGATCGTTGCACTGGGAGGCGCCGACGACCGACACGGGATACGTGCGACTGGTGTCACCCCCGACGTAGGCCTCGAGGGTCACCGCCCCCGCGACGACGTGGTAGTTCGTCATCGCGAGACCGGTCGCCTCGATGAAGAAGCCCGACCCGGTCGACGCTCCCGCTGAAGCCCCTTCAGGCTTCTCTTCAAAGCCGAAGGCCGAGATGTAGATCGTCGCGCCCTGGACATTGTCGATGCCGATGACGCCGCCCGAACTGCCCGAACTGCCCGAACTGCCCGAACTGCCCGGACTGCCCGGACTGCCCGAATCGCTCGAACTGCATGCCGCGACCGGGGCGACGAGGGCCACCGCCAACGCTACGGCTCCGACAATGCGCCACCTGGTCATCGCGGCCTCCTGGTGAATGGGTCGTTCGGCACTCTACCGAGCCCGCCACCGGACCGGCAATAGGACGAGGGTACGGCGCGTGTCTCGTCAAGGCTGACGATGGCTCGCCGGAGTCGGTCTGCCGGGATGGCGGGGCCTGCGGCCCGGACGGCATCGGCAGAGCGCACACGCGCTGGGCTACCATTCGGCTCGCGTCTTGCCAACGCGTGGAGGAGGACTCATGACTCGGATGTGGGAGCACGGGCGGCTGTCCCGCAGAAGGGCCGTCTCGGCGGCGGCGCTGTTGATCGCTCTGCTGTGCGCCGGCTGGCTCGTGTGGGGCAGACCCGACCCGGCTGCACCCAGCCCGAGCGCCTCCGCCAGCGCGGACATCGTGGCGGCCATGACGGCGAGCCCGAGCCCCAGCCCAACGCCGACGGCCACGCCGCTCGCCAGCGATTCGGCCGACCCGAGCGCGTCGCCCTCGGCGAGCCCGACCCAGGCGCCCAAGGCCACTCCGAAGCCCACACCCACCGGGCTGCCCGACCTGTACTACCACCATTTCGGGGTCAAGACGATGCCCAGGTGTGAGAGCGACATCAAGGGCTACATAGAGGTGCTGAACGCGGGCAACGTCACCGTGCCGGCCGGCCAGGTCGACATCCTGTTCACGGTCACCGAGGGCGGGGCCGTCACGTTCCAGACAAAGCGCACCGTCCCGGTGGCGCTCGCGCCCGGCGAGCAGTACGAGATCGAGGTCACCTTCCGGTTTGCCGACCCCTGCCCGTACGAACGGCTGCGGACCTGGTCCCACTTCATAGACCCGGAGAACGAGATCCAGGAGTCGAATGAGGGCAACAACACCGACGTCCTGACGTGGCAGCACGCCTACGTGGATCCGACCCCGACGCCACCGCCGACCGCCTCGCCGACGCCGTAGGGGAGCGCCCTACTGGACTCCGGA
>DAOUEA010000109.1:0-26945 GCA_034430475.1 Chloroflexota bacterium
GGCCGAAGAGGAGCCTGCGTCTGAGGAGAGCACACCCACCCCGGAGCAGATCGAAGCCGCCGCGAAGGCGGCCGAGGAGCGCGAAGCGGCCAAACGGGCCGCCGCGGAGGGCGCACCCGCGGAGAGCGGGCCCACCCCGGAGCAGATCGAAGCCGCCGCGAAGGCCGCCGAGGAAGCCGAGGCCGAACGGCTGGAAGCCGATCGGAAGGGTGAGGCCGAACGCCTGGAAGCGGAGAAGAAGGCGGAGGCTGAGCGCCTGGAGGCCGAGAAGAAGGCCGAAGCGGAGAAGGCCGAAGCTGAGCGGCTGGAGGCCGTAAGGGCCGAAGCCGAACGCCTGGAAGCGGAGAAGAAGGCCGAAGCCGAGAAGGCCGAAGCCGAGCGCCTGGA
Organism: Chloroflexota bacterium; assembly: GCA_034430475.1. Lineage (GTDB taxonomy): Bacteria > Chloroflexota > Limnocylindria > Limnocylindrales > CSP1-4 > Fen-1039. The sequence goes on from DAOUEA010000109.1 coordinate 388, forward strand.
GGCGGAGAAGAAGGCCGAGGCCGAAAAGGCCGAAGCCGAACGCCTGGCCGCCGAAAAGGCCGAAGCCGAGCGCCTGGAGGCCGAGAAGGCCGAAGCGGAGAAGGCCGAAGCTGAACGCCTGGCCGCCGAAAAGGCCGAAGCTGAACGCCTGGCCGCCGAAAAGGCCGAAGCCGAACGCCTGGAAGAGGAGAAGAAGGCCGAAGCCGAGCGCCTGGAGGCCGAAAAAGCCGAAGCCGAACGCCTGGAGGCGGAGAAGAAGGCCGCGGCCATGATGCAACAGGCGGCAGAGGCCTTCGTGGGGCCGGCGAAGGCCAACGGTGCCGCCTGGCTGGACTACTCGCCAGCCAGCGTCATGCTCCTGGACGAGCTTGTCTCCGCCTGGTGGGCGCCCACTCCCGAGAAGGGGACCTACGAATCCATGATCCCGGCCATGGGCGCCTACGTTGGCGAGGTGCTGGTAAGGGAGGCCGGCGGGCGCTGGATCCGCGATCCCGGCGAAGGCTACGCCATCGACCTCAACGGCCGCGTTGTCTTCCCGATGAAGCAGATCGCCGGTCGGTTCGAGCTTGGCGCCAGCCAGTCCATCGGCCGCTTCTACAGCGAGGCCTCAGGAGGCGCACCTGCGGCAGCCGAGGCGCCGCAACCCGAGAAGGGCAAGAAGCGCCGGTTCTTCCTGCGCCGCGGCTGACGAGGCCGGTAGAGACCCGGGCGCCGAACGCCGGCTCGACCGCCCCGGCGCGGTCGTTCGGCTCTACGCCAGCTCGGTGGGCTCCGTGCCGAGCAGGATGCGCTGCAGCTCGCCGTCGCACTCCGTTCGGCCGATGCCGATGACCTTGTCGCCGGCCCGCAGCTCCGTGTCCGAGCGGACGGACATGGCGCGCTCGTTGCGGATGACGGCGAAGATGGAGCAGCCTTCGGGCAGGCTCAGGGCTCCGGCCTGACGTCCCGCCGCCGGCGAGCCGTCGCGCAGCTGAGCCTCCACCAGCTCCAGCTCACCACCGCCCAGGGCGGCCAGGTGGAGCAGCTCCTGGACCGGGATGTCGGCCTCGATGGAGCCCAGGATCATCCGCGTCGGCGAGACGATCTCGTCCACGCCCAGGTGCTTGAAAAGATGCTCGTTCTTGGGGTTGTTGACCCGGGCGATGGTGCGCGGCACGTCGAAATGGTGCTTGGCCATCTGGCAGGTGACGAGGTTGTCCTCATCGTCGCCGGTCACGGCCGCCACTATGTCCGCCCGGTTCGCCCCGGCTTCGCCCAGGTACTTGCCCTCGCAGCCGTCGTGCGGAATGACGATGGACCCGATCTCTTCGGTGATCTGCATTGCCCGGGTGCGGTCGCGCTCCATAAGCACGACTTCGTGCCCCGAGCCGATGAGCTCGCGGGCCAGGAAGTACCCGACCTTTCCGCCGCCTACGACGATGACGAACACGTGGACCTCCTAGCCGCGCTCGGCCGCGTCTGCGGCTTCGGTCTTGTCCGGCTCCGCGCTCGCCCGGCTCGAGACCCTGGGGTGAGGGTGAGCGTGGCCGGCCGAGGCCGGGGTGTCTATCCCGGGCCCGATGTCCATTGCCAGCTTCAGATGCTTGCCGACCGCGTCGACCATCAGGTTCGTCCGGCACAGGGTCACCACGCCCAGCTCGGCGTAGGCCGCCGCCCGGACCGGGTCGTTGATCTTGGCCACGACCCGCTCGATGCCGAAGGTTTCGGTCGCCACCTGGGCTGCCATGACGTTTCGGTTGTCACCCTCGGTCAACGACAGGAAGACGTCCGCCCCCTCGGCCCCGGCCTGGCGCAGGACCTGCTCGTCCGTCCCATCGCCACGCATAGCCGAGCCCTTGAAGGTCTCCGGCAGTCGATCGAAGGCGGAGGTCTTGACGTCCAGGATGATGACGTCGTGCCCGGCTGCGTCCATGTTCTCCGCCAGCGTGGAGCCTACCCGTCCGCAGCCCACGATCACGATCTTCATCGGATCTCCTCGCCCATTGGCTCACGCACAACCCACACCGCACAGGGTGCGTTCTTGAGTGCATAGGGGACGGCCCGGCCTATGGCGAACTCGCCGCCGAACCTGGTCCGATACGACAGGCTCAGGATCAGCAGGTCCGCCCCGCGGGCGGCCGCCTCGTCGACGATCGCGGCGCCCAGGTCGCGGGCCTGAACGAGCACCGCCTCCAACTTGACCTTCATCTCTTCGGCGATCGCTTCGGCCTCGTCGAGCACGCACTGCGCCTCTTCCGATCGCTCCGCCACGTCCGCGTCCAGTGGCATTGTCCAGTCCAGCTCCACGACATGCACGGCCACGATCTCCGCCTGGTTGGAGCGGGCCAGGTCGCAGGCCAGCCGTACGATCATCTCGTCGGTGGACCCGCCGTTGAGAGCCAGGACGGCGCGCCGGAAGACGACGTGATTCGTCTCGGGCACCTGACCTCCGTTCTCGGCCCATGCGGCAACGGTTCGGGGCCGGACTATCCCGGCAACGATACCACCGCCCTCGGGCGGCGCATGGTCCGAATGGCGGATGGCGGCGGCCCTTGCGGTACCAACCGGGCGGGCCTACTGGCGCGGCTGCAGGGCCGGTCTACCCGTGAGGCTGCGCGTCCTCGGGCACCAGGGTCCCGGCCGGCTCCTCGACAAGGGCCTGGGCCTTCGTCGCGTCGCGCCGGTAGGGGATGTTGATGACCACGGTTCGCGGTCTTCCCAGAAGCGTGGCCCGCAGGTGCTTGGCGGCCTGGTTGTACAGCATCCGCTCCCACCAGCTGCGGGCGACGTACTCAGGGATCAGGACGAAGTCGATCGGCTCCCTCTCGGCCGAAGGCCAGGAGCGATCCAGGACGTCCAGGTAGGCCACCAGCGGGGCGACGACGGCCCGGTAGGGCGATTCGACCACGATCAGCGGCACGTCGGGCACGGCCTGCGACCACTCCTGGCGGACTGCTTCGCCCCTGGCCGCGTCGTCCGTGATGTAGACCGCGTGGACGTCCTTGGTCATGGTGCGGGCCACGTTGAGCGCCTGAACGACTGCCCGGTTCACGCCCGGGATGGGGATGATGGCTCGCGCGTGGCGGCTCGGCTGCGGGATCGCGGCCCCAACCCGCAGCTCCAGCTGGCGGGCCGACGAGGCGTACTGGTGGCTGATGAAGGCCATCACGGCGATCAGGATCGGCATCATGGCCAGGACCATCCAGGCCCCGTCGACGAACTTCTCCGCGGCGACGACCACGAAGACGACGCCGGTCAGGAGCGCTCCGAAGCCGTTGACGATGCTCCGCCAGATCCAGCCCGAGCCGTGCTCGGAGCGCCAGTGCAGGACCATCGCCGTCTGGACCATGGTGAAGCACAGGAACACGCCGACCGAGTAGAGCGGGATCAGGGCGTGGGTGTCGGCGTGGAAGGCGACGAGCATCAGGGCCGCCACCAGCCCCAGGACCACGATGCCCCAGGAGAAAGCAAGCCGATCGCCCCGGAAGGCGAACTGCCGCGGGATGTAGTCATCCTGGGCCAGGATCGAAGCCAGCCGGGGGAAGGCATTGAAGCTGGTGTTGGCGGCCAGGAACAGGATCATTGCCGCGCTCAGCTGCAGGACGAAGAACATGAAGTAGAGGGGGCTGCCGTCGTTGAAGACGGCTGCGCCGATCTGGCCCAGGACCGTCGGGCCGAAGCGGTCGTCGGTCGGCATGACGTGGTACTGCAGGCCGACGAAGGTCAGGCCGATGAAGAGAACGCCGAGCAGGGTCGCCATTGCGACGAGCGTGTTGGCGGCGTTCTTGGCCTCGGGCGGCTTGAAGGCCGGCACGCCGTCGGCGATGGCCTCGACGCCGGTCAGCGCGACCGAGCCGCTGGCGAAGGCCCGGCCCAGGAGCAGGATGGTCAGCGCCGCACCGGTCGACTCCAGGGCGTGCTCCGGCCTTGGTACCGCCTGGACGCTGCCGGTGACGGTATTGAGCAGCCCTACGCCGATGGCCAGCAGAGTGCTGCCCAGGAAGAGGTATGTGGGCAGGGCGAAGATGTTGCCCGACTCACGAAGGCCGCGCAGGTTGGCGGTGGCCACCAGCGCGACCGACACCACGGCCAGCTCTACGCTCCACTCGTTGACGGCCGGAAAGGCGTTGCCCAGGTTGGCGATGGCCGCGGCCGTGGAGACGGCCACCGTCATGACGTAGTCGATCATCAGGGCAGCGGCCGCGATCATGCCCGGGCCCGGGCCGAGCTTCTTGCGGACCACGACGTAGGCCCCGCCGCCGCCCGGATAGGCGCGGCAGACCTGGCGGTAGGAGAAGGCCACGATGGCCAGCATCAGGGCGACCGCAGCGGCGATCTGGACGGACCATGTCAGAGCCGCCACGCCGGCCAGGATCAGCACCTTGAGGATTTCGTCCGTGGCATAGGCCGAGGACGAGATGGCGTCGGAGCTGAAGATGGCCAGGGCCTTCTTCTTTGGCAATCGCTCCTCGATGTCCTGGGCGTTGGACAGCGGCTTGCCGAAGACGAGGGCCCGAATGCGGGCGATACGCCGGCCCAGCGCGGTGCGCGGAGCGCTGGCGGCCGCCTTGGCGACCATGACGCCGGCCCCGGCGTAGCGGAAATAGGCTGAGTGCGGCCGCTCGACCACCACGCGCCGGTCGCCGATCTTGCGACCCCGGAGCGGCGAACCTGGACCTGCCATGGACAGGTTGAACCTCTCTATTGCCCCATTCGCGACCCGCGCAAGGCTAGCACGCCGCCTGTTTCCTGGGGCCCCGGGTGCGCCGCATTCGGGCGCCCGATCGGCCGGGCTAGCGGCCGAGGCTCAAGCGGAAGGCCAGGGCGGGAGGCAGGCCGGCGTCGTGCATCGCCCGCTGGGTCCCTTCGATGTCGTAGTCGACGCGCCGCCAGGCGGCTTCGCCAGGGCCTGTGTCGATGATCATGTACGCGGCCCGCGGGTCGCCGTCGCGAGGCTGCCCCACGCCGCCGGGGTTCAGGATGCCGCGTCCCTCGCCAAGCCTGGCCGGGTGACTGGAGTCAACCTGCCACTCCTCCAGGGACGAATCTCGCTGCCCGATCGTCTGGAAGTGCAAAGGGATGTGGGTGTGGCCGACAAGGCAGTGCTGGGTCTTGATCTCGGGCAGGATCTCGCGGGCCACGGCGCGCGAGTAGACGTACTCGAGCAGCGGCTCGCGCGGGCTGCCGTGGACCAGGGTGAACGACCCGGCCGGAGTCTCCTGGACGAGCTGTAGCGGCAGGGCGGCCAGCCAGGCCCGGGTGGCGGCGGAGATGCGCGCCCGGCTCCACTCGGCCGCGTCTCGAGCATCGGCCACGAACCAGCGGATGCACTCCCCACCGGCCACGGCGTCGTCGTGATTGCCGCGGACGGAGATGGCTCCCAGCTGGCGCAGCCGCTCCACCACGGCATCGGGGTCGGGCCCATAGCCCACGGCGTCGCCGAGGTGCCAGTAGGCGTCCGCAGCGCCGATGTCGTCCAGAACCGCCTCGAGCGCGCGAAGGTTGGAGTGCACGTCCGAGATCACGGCGATGCGCATGCCCAGAGGCTACAGCCGCTGTCTACGCCGCGGCCGGGCGTCTTCTACAGCGGGCGGCGCCGCCGAACTGCCGGCTCGCGCGGGTACTGCGGCGGAGTCGGGGCGACCTTCTCGATCACGGCCAGGGCATGGTCTTCGAGCCCCGGTACGGCCACAGTCCCGCAGGCCGACAACCGGCCGCCCAGCTCTGAGGCGGCGCGCTGCGCCCGGGCCAGCTCCTCGTCGCAGGGCAGCCGTTTCCAGGCCACCAGGATCCCTCCCGGAGCCAGCAGCGGCAGCCCCAGCTCGGCCAGCTCGGCCAGCTCGGCCACGGCTCGCGCCACGACGGCCTGCCACCGGCCGCGATGGCGCGGGTCGGCGGCGAGGGACTCGGCCCGGGCCGCGGCCACGGTGACCCGGGGGGCAAGGCCGGTGGCCTGCACGGCGGTTCTGATGAAGCGGGCCTTCTTGGCGATCGAGTCCACGAGCAGCGCCCGCCGGGCCGGCAGGGCGGCGGCAAGGGGCAGACCGGGGTAGCCCGCGCCGCTTCCCAGGTCCACGAGCTCCTCCACCCCGGCGCGCCTCAGGAGGGGCAGGGCCGTGAGGCTGTCCAGCACGTGCTCACGGGCGATCGCCTCGGGCGCGCGGATACCGCTGAGGTTGATGGCCTCGTTCCAGGCCAGCAGCAGCCGAACGTGGTCATCGATGGCACGGCGCGCCGCGTCGGGCAGAACCGCGTCGGTCGGGCCGCCGACAGCGATCCCCGGCAGACCCGCCTCCAGCACGGCCCCGTACTCGGGGGGCAGCGGCAGAAGGCCCTGGACGCACGTCGGGAGCGGTTCGCGGCCCGGAGGCGGGGCCATTGGGGCCTGCCCGGCTCTCTGGGTCACGCCGCTCCCGGCGTTGTCTTTGCTCGCACCCGGCGGCCGATGGTCTTCCCGTATCAGTCCGGTCCTCAGTCGGGTTTCCCCAGACCCCTCGCGGACACGGTTACCCATCTGGTGGCCGCAGCTGCGGTGCGGATGTCGGACGGTAGTCGCCGATCGCGACGCCGTCAATGGCGTTCTCCACCGAATCGGATGGGTAATCCACTTTCGTGGATAACTGGCCCCTGACGCCGTTCATGAGTGGACAGGCGCTCGCGTCAGCCCGTCAGCCGTGGTCGGCCTGGATCTTGGGCTTGACGGGCTTGCCCAGGGCGCGGCGCACGACCTCCAGGACCTCCTCCACGTAGCGATCGGCGTCGCCCTGCTTGGCCGCGGTCACCACGCAGCCATGGACGTGGTCCTCCAGGATCAGCAACGCCACGGCGTCCACCGCCGCTCGAAGGGCGGCGGTCTGCTGGAGGATGTCGACGCAGTACTCGTCTCGCTCGAGCATCCGCTCGATCCCCCGGGCCTGGCCCTCGATGCGGCGCAGGCGCCTGATCAGGTTGGAGCGATCGCGGGAGTAGGCGTGGCGGAAGGTGGCGTCCAGGCCCGAGTAGTCGCCCCGTTCGAAGGCGGGCGGCTGAGCCGGGGTAGAGACCGCCGCGGCCCCGGCGGGCGCCGCCTGTGGCGGGCGCTCCGACCGCGGGGCGGGGCGGGTCTGGCTGGTCGGCTGGCTGTCCTGCGTCGGCAAAGAAGACCTCCACCTCGGATCATACCCCCGGGGAGTATAGGCCGGCAAACGCGGGGGGAGCCGCCGGCCGCTGCCGGTGGTCCTGCGCGCTCCGGCCGGCCGCTCGTTGGGGACCCCGCGGCGCGTCGGGAGGCGGTGCGGACCGGCCCCGTTTTCGGGCTGCTGAGCGGCTCTCGGCCCTCCTCTCCGGTAGACTTGGGTCGTGGATCCGCGAGAGCGTCTGCGCATGGTTCTGCTCGGTGCCGGCTGCGCCCGGTGCGGCCGTCCGTACGGCGCCGGGGGCGTCGTCGTGCTCGCCCAGCGGGACGAGATCGCCTTCGTGCAGCTCATGTGCGCGACCTGCCGGACCCAGACCCTGGCTCTCGTGACAGGCATCGGAGCGATGAGCGATGAGGCCCAGGACACCGCCGAGCCTGCGGCCATCTCCGAGGACGACGTCGTGGAGATGCGCTCCTTCCTGGCCGGCTACCAGGGTGACCTGCGAACCCTGCTGGAGCGATGAGCGAGCCCGAGGCGCCCCGCGAGCCCAAACCCGACTACGGTTTTGCCCACGCCAGCGAAGCCGAGCTGGCCCGCATCCTGGATTTCTACCAGGTTGCCTGGGAGTACGAGCCGCAGGTCTTCCCCATCCTCTGGGATCTCGAGGGCAACGTCCTGGAGAGCTTCGCTCCGGACTTCTACCTGCCCGACATGGACCTCTTCGTGGAGATCACCACCCTCCAGCAACGGCTGGTCCGCAAGAAGAACCGCAAGGTGCGGCGGCTCCGGGCGCTGTACCCCCACGTCCGCATCAAGCTCTTCTACGCTCGCGACTTCCGAGCCCTGATGCTCAAGTACGGTCGGGCGGCCCTGGTCTCGGAGTTGAGCGGGACGGTTGGCCAGTTCGCACCCGGGCCCGTCGAAGAGACGATCGACGGTTCGGCCGGCGACCTCTCCGGGCTCGAGTCTCGTGCAGTTCCCGAGCGCCGCTCACGCAGCGCACGCCGCCGCGCTGCGCGTCGAGCTGCGGCAGCGTACGCTGCGGGCTCACCAAGCGTCTGACACAAGAGGCCTAGATGAAACCCTCGCCCGACATGAAGCAAGACGTGGCCGAGATCCTGCTCACGGAGGAGGAGATCCGGGCCAAAGTAGCCGAGCTGGGGGCGCGGATCACGGCCGACTACGCGGGCGGCGAGCTGACCCTGGTCAGCGTGCTCAAGGGCTCTTTACCATTCATGGCCGATCTGATGCGCCAGATCGACGTGCCGCTGCGGATCGATCTCATGGAGGTCTCCAGCTACGGCGGGGCGGCCACCGAATCGTCGGGCCTGGTGCGAATCCTCAAAGACCTCAGCGCCCCGATCGACGGCCGGGACGTGCTGCTGGTGGAGGACATCATCGACACCGGCCTGACGCTCAACTACCTGCTGCGCTACCTTCGGGGGAAGAACCCGCGATCGATCAAGATCTGCGCCCTGCTGAACAAGCCGGCCCGGCGCCTGGTCGAGATCCCGATCGACTACATTGGGTTCGAGGTGCCGGACAGGTTCGTGGTCGGCTACGGGCTCGACTACGGCGAGGTCTACCGCAATCTGCGCTTCGTGGGCGTGTTGCGCCCGGAGGCCTACGAGGAACCGTCGCAGCCATGAGGAACAAGTATGCCCACGGGCGCTGGATCGTCGCGGTCGGCGCGGTGACGCTGGTCGTCGCCTCATTCATGCAGTGGTGGCTGCTGGGCGGCGGCGAGAACGAGCTTCCGGCCCAAACGGGCATCGGAGTCGAGGACGGGGCCGGTTTCCTCCTCTTCCTGGCCGCTCTGGCCACACTGCTGCTGGTCGCCCTGCCCTACGCTGCCGAGGGCCCCGTCGCCATCGACCAGCCGATCACCTTCGTGATCTTGCTGGTCACGGCCTTCGGCGCCTATTGCCTGCGCACCTTCACCATGTACCAGGGCGGACTGCTCTTCTACACCGGCCAGACGCCGCCCGTGCAGCCCTTGCGCGGCCCCGGCTACTGGCTGGCGGCGGTGGCGCTGGTCATCTTCGCCAGGGGCGTCTTCGAGATGTGGGAGTCCCGCAGGCAGCTCTGATCCCCGATCGGGCGCCTTGCCGGGACGGCATCTTCGGCGGCGGATGGCGTATAGTAGCTATCGGCGAGCCGGCCATTGAGTGCGGCCGCCGGCCCGGAACCCGGCAAGGCCGTCGAGCCCAGGAGGGCCCGGCGCCCGGATGTAGCGACGCGAGAGCGCGCGGCGCGCGGAGAGACTGGTGCGACGCCGCAGCCATCGAGCCGCAGGCCATCTCGACACGAGGTTCGTGCTTTCGAGTGGAGTACCTGGTCAGACCGGCCCGCATAACCGATGTCGATCGGTTCTACGCGATGTGCGTCGAGGCGGGAGTCGCCCCTCAGGGCGCAACCCCATTGGACGCGGTCGGTCTGCTTCGCCAGCTGGTCTACATGCCGAACGCCAGTGTGGTGGTCGCCGAGGCGGGCCGTCAGATAGTAGGCGGTGCGGTGCTGGGCTTGAGGCCGTCGGTGCGAGCCGGCGGGTTCATAGGCACAGTGGATGTGCTCGTAGTAGCCCGAGGCCACCCCGCCACCAAGGTCGCCGAACCCATGATCGCCGAGATCATGACCTCGGCCAGAAGAAAAGGCTGCCCCGCAGTCGAAGTCGAGATGACGGAAGATGCCACCCTCCGCTCCTGCTGGACACGGCACGGCTTCGCTCCAGTTGCAGCCAACGTATACCGAGCGGCAGCCCCGAGCAAAGCACCGGCACGCCGCTAGCCAGCCGATGCAGCCGAGCAGCCAGAGGGCGCCGGCGCACGGCGTACGGGCGGACGGCAGGGCCTTCCAGCCCGAAGAGCCAAGGAGTACTCAGTGAGCAAGAACGTCGCCGTCTTCGTTGACGTTGCGAACATCTTCTACGCAGCGAAGGCGGCCGGCGCGGACATCGACTACGTGACGCTGCTCAAGGCAGCCGTCGGCAGTCGCGATTTCGTCCGCGCCTATGCCTACACAGGGCTGGATCCCGAGAACGAGAACCAGCGCAACTTCCATGCCTTCCTGGCCCGCCACGGCTACAAGGTCGTGAGCAAGGACATCCGCAAGTACGGAGACGGCAAGGTCAAGGCCAACCTGGACATCGAGCTGGTCGTCGACATGATGAAGACGGCTCGCAACCTGGACGTGGCAATCCTGGTCAGCGGCGACGGCGACTTCGCCCCGGCTATCCGAGCTGTTCAGGAGATGGGGGTTCGGGTGGAGGTCATCAGCTTCCGAGGCAACACCAGCTCGGATCTGATCGACGTAGCCGACGCCTTCTACGACATCACCGCACTGGCCAAGGTGGACCGGGATTCGTCCGCCTCCGGGCGCCGAGTCGCCAGTGATGACGAGGACCTGTCCATGACGGAGGTCCCCGACAAGCAGACCGAGGGCCGCGGCGGACGCCGCGGTCGTGGCGGTCGCGGTCGGGGCAAGCAGCCGGTTGCTCTGCCGGGCGAGAAGCTCTCCCGGGTCGCGGCTGCGGCCGGGGGCGCCAACGAACCCGGCGAGGAATCGGGCCCCGAGCCCGAGACCGAAGCGGGCGCCGACGAGGGCGCTGCCGGCCACCGGCGCCGGCGTCGCGGCGGTCGCGGCCGGGGCCGGCGCGGTCACGGCGGCGTCGAAACGATGGCCGAGGAGACGGACGAGGAAGGCGAGGCTGCACCGACCCCGGGCGCCAGGGCCAACCAGTTCGGCTCGGTCTGGGATTCGCAGATCGGAATGTCGGGGCGGCCGGAGCCGGGCGCCGAGCCCCCTCCCGACGAGGAGGACTACGCCGAGCCGGAGATCCCCGAGTATCTGCTCGCCGAGCGGCGGCGAAGCGCCAAGAGCGGCCGCGGGGGCCGCGGTGCCCGCAGCGCCTACGCCTCGGCGGTGGAGCGCGAGCGCTTCGGTCGCTCGTCCTCGCGCTACACGGAGCCGGCCCGTCGCGCCCAACCGCAGCGGCGTCGCGACGCCCAACCGCAGCGGCGTCGCGACGAGCGGCCGCCGCGCCAGCGTGGCGAGGCCCCGCGCAGCCAGGAACGCGCGTCGGCCGAGCCGTGGAGCGAAGTCCCGCCGGAGCTCGAGGAGCTCCTCCGGGCACAGCTTGCGGCGCGCCAGAGCCGGAAGGCCGGGGCGGTGCCAGGCGCAGAGGCCGAAGGTACCGCTGAAGCCGAGGCTCCGGCCCCCAAGCGCCGGACGACCCGCAAGAAGGCCGTCGCTGAGGGCGCCGAGACGGCCGAGATGACGGAGACGGCCGGCGAGTAGCCGGGCGCCCGTCGATCCCCAGGCCCTCGCTCCCGGAGCCCTGGCGATGGAGAACGCAGCGACACGCGGCCAGCCCCAGGCGCTGGCCGCGATCGCGGCCATGATCCGGGGCCCCGTGCCGCACGCCGTGCTGCTGACCGGGCCTGCCTCCAGCGGCAAGACGACCCTGGCCCTGGACCTGGCGGCCGGTCTGCTGTGCGGAGACCCCGCTCCAGCCGCTCGGCCGTGCCGCTCCTGCCGCGGCTGCCGCCAGGTCGCGAGCGGCAATCACCCGGACGTCCACCGTCTCGCCCCTGAGGGGCCGGGCGGCCAGATTCGCATCGGCAAGCCCACAGATCCCGAGCCGGGGACCGTGCGCCACCTGATCTCGGAGCTGGCGTTGCTATCGATGGAGGGCGGGGCGCGGGTGGCCATCGTGGAGCAGGCCCACCGCCTCAACGACGATGCCCAGAACGCCCTGCTCAAGCTGCTCGAGGAGCCGCCGGCCGGCGTGACGATCGTGCTCTGCGCCGACGACGAGGAATGCCTCCTGCCGACGGTCCGGTCACGCTGCGCTCGCGTCCGCCTGGGCCCGGTGTCGGGGCGCGAGATCGAGCGCTGGCTGGGCGAGCTGGGAGTCGCCGACGCCCCGGCCGCGGCCCGCTTCGCTCGGCTGGCCGACGGTGCCCCGGGCCTGGCTCTCGCCTACGCCCGGGCGCCCGAAGCTGCCCGCATACGAGGCGAGGTCTCACGGGCCTTGCTGGACATGTTGGCCCAGGGCCGCCAGGAGCGGCTGGCTGCGGTGCGAGCGCTGATGACCTCGGCCGGAGCATTGGTGGGGGCCCTGGCCGAGGGCCGCCGGGCCGCGCAGGCGCCGGACGAGGGTGCCACGCGGGCGGTGCCGCGCGGCCGAAAGGCCGCCGCGAGGGGCGGAAAGGCCGCCGCGAGCGGCCACGAGCCTGCCTCGGACCCGGACGAGGCCGCTGCCCAGCCGCCGGACGAGGCGGCGCCGAAAGCCACGGCCTCCGACAGGCGCGCCGCGGCGGCGAGCCTGCTGACGATCTGGGCCTCGGTGGCTCGCGACCTGGCGGTGGCGGGCCTGGACGGCCGGCGCCAGCTGCATGACCCGGAGCTCGTCGACGAGCTGGCTGCCGCCGGGGCGTCTCTGGCCCCGGGCGCCGTGGCCGCTTTCCTGCAGCGGGTCGAGGGGATCGCGGCCCAGCTCCAGGACAACGTCAACCCCGAGCTGGCCCTGGACGTCCTGGCCCTGTCCTGGCCGCGACCAGCGGCCAGGCGCAAGGCCGCGCCCGCGGCCGCCGGATGAGCCAGATGGGCGCCCGCTCCGGCGACCCGGCGCGCCTCGAGGCCAACGTGCGGGGCCGCGTTCAGGGAGTCGGCTACCGCTACTTCGTGATCGCCCGAGCCATGCGCCTGGGCCTGACCGGCTGGGTGGCCAACGAGCAGGACGGCAGCGTGCAGGTCGTGGCCGAAGGCCCGCGAGCCGACCTGGACGCCCTGCTGGAGGAGTTGCGCGAAGGCCCGCCCTCGGCCCTCGTGGAGTACGTGATCGACGACTGGCTGCCCTTCACCGGCCGCTGGTCTGAGTTCGGCATCCGCTCCGGCGGCCACCGCGGCGACTAGCGCCACCGGGCAGACGACCTTCTCCGGCCGATAGGTCGGAGGTTCAAATCCTCTCGCCCCGACCACTTCCCTCTCATCGCAGAGTGCCGCGTCCGCGGGCAGTTACAGTCTGCCGCGGCGGGCCGTCCAATTGAGCAACCATCGTTTCGCCGGGCAGACCCTGGCCTGGCCGGCACCGCACTCGCGAAGGAAGGCATCTGATGACGCGTGCCGCTCTCGCACTCTCGCTGGCGATGTCGGCTCTGGGTCTGGCGGCTTGCGGCTCTGCCTCCACCGCCAAGCCCACGCCGGCGACTCCCATTCCAACGGCCACTTCTGCGGTGACCCCCTCCTGGACGGCGGCCGCTCCCTCGGCAACGGCGACTGCTTCTCCCAGTCCTGCCCCCACTCCATCGCGGACGCCACCTCCGCCCACGGCGACTGCTTCTCCCAGTCCTGCCCCCACTCCATCGCGGACGCCACCTCCGCCCACGGCAATGCCGACCAGCGGTACTGCGAGCCCCACCGGCTCGATGACGACCACGCGCTGGTACCACACTGCCACGGTGCTGGCGGACGGCCGAGTACTCGTCGCGGGAGGTTGGCGCGACATCGGCCCCGACATCGGCCTTGCCTCAGCGGAGCTGTACAACCCAGCAATGGGAAGGTTCAGCCCCACCGGCTCGATGGCGACCGCTCGAGAGGTCCACACAGCGACCCTTCTTGATGACGGCCGAGTGCTCGTGGCCGGCGGCATCGGCATGGACGGCGAACTTGCCTCAGCGGAGCTGTACAACCCAGCGACGGGGAAGTTCAGCCAAACCGGGCGGATGGCGAGCATGCGGGTTCAGCACACCGCCACCGTGATGGAGGACGGCCGAGTCCTCATCACCGGCGGTTGGGGTCCCGGCGTGCTGGCCGCACTTGCTTCCGCTGAGCTGTATGACCCAGCGACAGGCAAGTTCAGCTCGACTGGCTCCATGACCGCAGGCCGGGTCAGCGCCACGGCGACGCTGCTTGCGGACGGCCGAGTGCTCATCGCGGGAGGCTACGACGGGGCCAGCTACCTGGCCTCGGCCGAGCTCTACGACCCCGAGAGCGGCACATTCAGTCCAACTGGCTCAGCGGCGTCTGGGCGCATGGTCCACGCCGCAACTCTGCTGACAGATGGCCGAGTGCTCATCACGGGGGGTTGGGGCGCCAACGGCCCCCTCGCTTCAGCTGAGCTATACGACCCAAAGAGCGGGAAGTTCAGCGCCACAGGTTCGATGGCGACCGCCCGCGACAGCCACACCGTCACCTTGCTAGCCGACGGCCGTGCCCTCATCGCAGGCGGCGGCCCCTCCATGGCGGAGCTGTACTACCCGCTCCTGGGAAGGTTCAGCCCGACCGTCTCGATCACGACAGCGCAGCGAGGCCACACCGCCACATTGCTGGCCGACGGCCGTGTCCTTGTCGCCGGAGGAGAGAACGGTACTGATGCCCTCTCCGGAGCGGTGGTATTCCGACCATGAGGAGGCCCGCAAGGCGACCTTGACGGCTGAAGGCCCGCCAGGTCCCTGCACCATCACCCGTACAGCGTCGGCCCCATTCCTCTCGCCCCGACCACTCGCAGCTGAGCCAGGCAGCATGACCCTAAGCCCTCACTGGAGCGCTGTCTGGGTGAGTCAGGGCTCGCAGTCTCCAGGACTGCCAGAACCAGGCATCGGGCCCAAGATAGGCGGGCCAGCCCACAAGTCCAGGCGGCCGCAGGAAAGATCGACCCGAATGGCGTCCCCCTGCATCCAGCCCGACCCCTGGGTCACATCACCATCGCGCACCGTCATGGTCGCAAGCACCCTTCCACCGGATGTGCGGGCTTCGACTGTCCATGGCAGCGGGGGCAGGCTGGTCACAGCAACACTCCCGTCAGTCGCCGGCGACATGGTCTGCAGCTTCTGACTATTGACGAAGAGGTCAATCGCAATTGTCGTCTGGTTCGAGTAGGAGAGCCCAACGGCAGCGGTCCCTGAAGGCGTTACCCCAGTCCCCACAACGCAACCAGTCAAGGCCAGAGCCAGGCCCCACAACAGAAGCATGGGCCGCGCACGCGTCTTGATGAAACGAGACATCGCCGTCCTCCCAGCGTCTTGTGTCACGCAGACCGATCGCTGCCACTTCAGCGCATGAAGCCACTCCAGATTTCACCCGTAGCGGCGTCGACGATCACGCCGCTTAGGCGGACCGGCGGGACCCCGGGTCCTCCGAGGGGACCGTCAGAGGGAGCTACGCCGCCCGGCGTCGTCACAATCCAGACCGCCTGCACTGGATTTCCGGGAAACCGAGACGCCGTGCCCGAGTAGACGCGGGTACCCGCACCGACGCCGATTTCGCGCTGGGCTGCGGCCAACGCCAACGCCCGACCCACTGAAGTCTGCGGGAGTGCAGTGTCCGGCGTCTCCGTCACGTCCACGGCTGTTGCGATTCCGAATACCGGCATGTCTTCGGGAGCGAGCATCGCGTTCGCGTCAGGCGCGATCGAACTCACGCCCGACGGGATGGTAGTGGAGGGCCGGCCAGACAGCGTCACGCCCGCCGACGCAAGACCGGTGACTCCGCACTTGTCCCAAGCGTAGTACGTGCCACTACTCACCTTCTGGGCGCCGTAGTACCTGGTGTCCGTGCTCATGGACCCCGAGATCAGGTGCTGCTGGCCGTGCTGAGCGCCCGTGAAGTAGGCAGATGAACGGAACGTCTCAACATTGCTCGATGTTCCAGGCATCTGGTCCGCGAGGTCGTGGGTCTCGCTGAACATCTGGTAGTCGGACGGCGTGAACCCCGACATCGTGGCGACGTACGATCCGGCAACGAAGAAGTTGAAGGTGGAGGGAGCCTCGTACAGGATCTCGTACCACGTCTGCGTTTGGATCTGACGGCCACCCCAAACCGGTAGTAGTTCTGCGACGGGCCCAGGTAGAACTCCAGGAATACCTTGCGTGTGACCGTCCCGCCGTACAACTTCGACTTGATCCAGCCCAGCTGCGCCCACTGTGTCGGGGACCACCTTAGCAACATGATCGATGAGTTGGTGCCCGTGCTGTTGGAGCCGGAGTAGTATGGGTTCAGTTCCAGGATCGTTGACGACAGGCCATTGATCCCGCTCACGTGCCCGCTAGTAACGGCGTATCTCGCCGCGTTGTCGTGGCCGCGTCCGGGGACGCACGACGCCTCGTAGGCGAGGACCGGGGATGAGACTCCGGCGACGCCGAGGAGCGTGCCGAGAATCACCCCGCCAAGCGCCACTCTGGCGCCGCGCGTCGCCTCGGATGCGAATGGCCTCACCCCGCTCATGGCCGCCCTCCTTGCCTCGGGCCAACCGCTGTTTCTGGCTAGGCGCCGCAGGATCTGTCAGCTGTCGCCCAGGCTCGGCATGCCAGCGTAGAAGGGGGCCTCGCGCCGTCAATAAGCCAGGCGCCGTACTCCTGCTGCGAGATACAGCCCGCCCTCGTTCAAGGCCCGGGCCTGTCGGTTGGCTATGGACCGGGGCGGCGTCCTAGCCCCCGCCGTAGACGAATTTCCGCATTGGAACAGGCCGCGGCCGAGCCCCGAACGATCACCCGTATAGCCTCGGCGCCAATCCTCTCGCCCCGACCATTTGCGGGTAAACGCAACTCCCCCGGCAAGACCGCCCCCACGCCGTATCGCGCCGCGTGCGCGCTCAGCGTGAAGGCCATCTCCTGCAGCCCCAGCACGTCGATCCGATCGAACAGCGCGGACGCCAGCAGCTGTCGGCCCTTCCCTCCCCTGGCTCTGGCCCAGGTCCTGGGCAGCTCGCGCAGGTACTCCACGGCCTTGTCCGCGGGCACGGCCTCCACGTCAGCCGGCGCCTGGATTGCGGCCTCTTCCCGGTCCAGCGCGGCCATGGCTTCCGCCAGGGCGGCCGCGTCGCGGTCGCGCACGTAGCGGTCTAGCGGGGCCGGGCGCCCAATCCCTCGACGTGCGCCTCCGTCCTGGCTTCAACGGTCCGCCCGAACAGAGGCCCGCATGCCTGGATCAGTTCCAGTATGGGCGCCTTGAGCTGGTCCTCCGGCTGCGCTCGGACGGGCGCAGCGAAGTTGGCCTTCACCCTCGCGGCGAATGCTTGTGCGGGTGCGAGCAGGATCGGGTCCACGTTCCTCCCCCAGCTTGACGGCGGTGGGCCAAAGCCTACCAGCGCCACGATCGTGGCACTCGGCCTGGCCATCTCCGGGGAATCCCGCCAGTTCGGAAAGCATTCGAGAGCGCGGCCGCGTCGACCGTGGTCCGGATGAGGGTCAGTGAGGCCTGCCGCTCAGGAGTGCTCGCCAACGGATGCAGAGTCCGCCGTCGGGCGGATCACCACCAATGGCGATACCGCGGCGGCGTTGTCGAACCCAGCGTCGTTCGTCAGAACAGGGAGTGGCGGATCCTGTGCGAGAGCCGTCGCCGCGATCCACAGATCGTTGTCCGACATCGCCCGGCCCGCGGACTTCAATCTGGCCCATAGGTCTGCGTAGGCACGGGCCGTGGCTATGTCCCCCATCAGCGTTCCGTAGGCTCGAAGGCCAGCCTCCAACGCGCTCAGTCGCCGCTCGCCCCAGCCTCTCGAATAGGCGCCCCGCAGTACCTCCCCAACGGTGACGAACGAGAGGAAGAGAAACTTGTTCACGGTGAGCGCGCGGAACGGCTCATACGCTGGATCTCCCTCTGAGAGCCGCGAGAACACGTTGGTATCGATGAGGAGACTGTCGCTCTCAATCTCGGGGCTCACGGTTCGAACCCTTCACGAAGGACGCGCCAGTCATCGGCCGTAAGCCCCGGTATCACGAGAGTCTGCGGATCCTGGATCGGCGTGAGGTGCTGCTCGCGAATCACGCCCGGCAGCGAGTGCTCTTGCCAGAACTCCCCGAGGTGCATCTGGCGCGGCGACTCGATTTGAGTCACTCGCACCCTCAGCGCCCTGCTCGAAACGGGGTCGTAGCTCACATCCCCACGAAGGTTTGCCGGCCCTCGGAGGACTCGATAGATGTCGTCTGCATGCTCCTGGCCGTATTGGACTTGCACAACCTCGCCGGTCGGCGTACGAAGGGTCGCTGTCCGCGCATCGAAGTTCGCCTCATAAAGACGGCCTTGGAGCATCGCGACCGCTTCGCGCGGCCTTCCGCCGGCCACTTCCCTCAGTACGTCAAGAGATGGTCCATCGATCACCGCAAGCTGCTTTCGGTCCGAGAGGATGCGGACCCGCTGATACCTGGCACCAATGCCAAGTGCGTCGGCCGTCTTCACCCATGATCGCGCCACGTCTCTGTATCTCGCACTATCGTCGCCGGCCGCCGAGACAGCGATCGCCAGCGCGCGCTCGCTCAGAGTCTCGACGTCGAGGCCAAGCGTCTGCGGCCCGACCTCCTGCGGTGCCGGCGCGAAGACGAACTCGATGCTCCCGGGGCGAATGGCGACGAGCCTGACCTCGCTGGCTGCCGCGACGGCGCCCTGCCAACGGCCAGTCTGTCGCACCTCTCGCCCGACCGCGTGACCGGCGGCCTTGGCAATGGTCCTCACGACCCCATCAATGAATCGCGCTATGTCGCTGGCCGGCACGTCCCCAAGCTTGGCCCCGCCCTCAAGTACCATCCGACTCAGTACGCGCCTTCCATGGCGGGCGTCTGCCGGATCCCCGATTCCGGGCGATTCCTCGTGTGGAGAGTTGCCGGGTCCTAACCGCTTCTCGCTCATGCCGGCCCCCGCGCTCAGTCATTCAGGACTCAGCGGTCACTGTACTCCAGCCCCGGACCTGAGCGGGCATCCCCAACACCAAACCCGCCGCTCGGTACCAGACCAAGACGGCATCTTGACGGTGCCGGGGTCTGCTCGCGGGCGGGCTCCGTGTTGGTGCGCTGGCTCATCGAGACCGCCGGCTTCCGCGGTGCGCGGCCTCGACATTGATGCCGAGGCGCGCCAGCGTGGCCGAGACTCGTTCCACACTCTCCTTTGAGAGCCCACGGCTCTTGTCCAGGACCCACCGCATGTCGGCCTGCAGCTCACCGTAGCGGTCGCTGTCGCCGATCGCCTCTAGGGTGCTGGCCCGGAGATTGCTCTGATTCTCAAGCCGATAACGTTCGAGACGAGCCAGCGACAGAGTGCACGACTCGAAGGGATTCTCGGTGTGCTGCCCTCGCCCCTTCCGGCTCGCCTCAGCCACGACAATGTGCGCCGGAATGACATACCAGGCGCCCGCTGGCTTGTAGTACGCCACCAGGGTGATGTACTTCACCGGCCTTACTTGATTGAGCGTGTTCCTCGTAGCTAGCTTGATCTCGACTGGATGGCCTTCCAGGAGGGCGTCTCCGACGGTGGCCGATGGAGCTCTGACGGCCCCGGTGGCCTCCATGAACAGCTCCTCTGCCGAGCGGCCGCCACCGCTGATGCCAAGCCGCTCCTCCATGGCAGATCTCCTTCACGTCATCGAAGTGGCAGCGCGAGCTGTTCTCTCCCGAGGCGCGTTCGTGCTATCTCGATGGCAACCGGATTGTTGTCGACCAGAAGGTACCTTCTGCCCAACTTCTCCGCGGCGACCCCGAGGGTGCCAGTACCGGCGAAGAAGTCGGCCACCAAGTCGCCAGGGTTGCTCGATGCGGCGACGATCCGTTCCAGTAGCTGGACCGGTTTCTGAGTTGGGTAACCGGTACGCTCGCGGCTGTTGGTCGGGACGATGGTCATCCACCAGACGTCGGTCGGAAGCTTGCCGAGAGCCGCCTTCTCCGGCCCGACGAGCCCAGGGGCCATGTAGGGGATCCGGTCGATCTCATCGCGGTTGAAGACCCACCGGTCGCTCTTCCCATACCAGAGGATGTTGTCGTGCTTCCTGGGCCATTTGTCCCGGGCGCGCCCGCCATAGTCGTACGCCCAGATCACTTCGTTGAGGAAGTGGTCGGCCCCGAAAACCTGGTCCAGCAGGAGGCGGGCATGATGAACGCTTCGGAAGTCCAAATGGAGGTAGAGAGAGCCGGTCTGACGGAGTACTCGGTGCATCTCGACCAGGCGCTCGTACAGAAACCCTAGATACTCGTCCAACGCCATGTCGTCACGGTACTCGTGGGAGGAGACCACTTCGAAGTCGTAGGTCCTGCCCCCGAAGCCGTTCCGGGTCTTGCTTCCCCTTCCCGTCCGAATCGATTGGAGCCGACGCATCTGCCCGGTTCCGAACGGCGGGTCGACGTAGATCAGATCTAGGGTCTCGCTCGGCGTCGATCGGAGTACGTTCAGGTTGTCGTCACAGAACAGGCCTTCGGGAGGCCCACTGCTGGAACCGGGATCCGGTAGATCCATGGCGGCTCCTGCTCCTCTTCACAGCCAGGATGGACGTTGCGGCGAGAACGTTGTGGGCACGGCTACCTGCCTCAGCCGATCATAAGCCCGGGCTCGACGGGCCGCCGAGCAGTCGAGCGCGCGCCGACGCAGAGGGTACCTCACGATCGCCCCGGGGCCAGGGCGCCTCAACTCGTTCGCAAGGCGCCAAATGCTGCGGCACGCGCCCCATCTCGGCAGATATCATTTGGCACGCCACGCAAGTCCGCGTGCGCGACATAGGTTGGCGGATCCGACAGTGGAGCACTCACTGACCTGCCCTCGATGCGGAGCACAGGCCGGTCTCGAGAATGCCTTCTGTGGCCACTGTGGGTCAAAGCTGGCCGACTCTACATCTCGGGCGGCCGGCGGGCCCCCTTGTCTACGGAGTGACAACCGCAGACCCGGTCCGCTGCTGCCGGTCCTGGGCGTCATCGGGGTGATCGCGGTACTGGCTGGGCTCTGGAACTACGCGATGGGCCCGGCTAGCCAAGAGCCTGGAACCTTCAGCCCGACCGGCGCCATGGTCGTAGCCCGGGCAAGCGCTGGCACGGTGCTTGCGGACGGCCGTGTTCTCTTCGCAGGCGGCGCTGGCGACCCTGGAGCCGGGCCCGCTACCCCCTCACCGAAGCCGAGCTCTTCGGTCGGCCTACCGTTCGGCGTGCTCAGCTCGGCCGAACTCTATGACCCTCATTCTGGCGCCTTCAGTGCCACTGGCCCGTTGATCACCGGAAGAATCGCCCGGGCCACGCTTCTTGCTGACGGGCGGGCGCTGATCGCGGGAGGCCAGAGTCCGTCTGGACCGCTCCAGACCGCGGAGCTCTACGATCCCCAGACGGGCCGCTTCGTCCCCACTGGTTCCATGCTCAGTGCGCGCAGGTACGCAGCGGCCGTCCGCCTCTTGGATGGCCGCGTCCTCATTTGTGGTGGCCAGGGCAGGGATGGACCTCTCGCGTCTGCCGAACTGTTTGACCCGAGAACTGGCGAATTCAGCCGAACCGGTCCGATGACCGTCGCTCGGCCAGAGCTCGATGCCATCAGGCTTCTCGACGGCCGGGTACTGATCGTCGGCGGCCGAACCACCACCGCGCCGGCGTCGGCGGAGATCTACGATCCGGCAACGGGCGCATTCAGCCGGACTGGATCGTTGGCTGTCACACGCTTCTCCTTCGCTGCGTCCGCTCTGTCCGATGGCCGTGTTCTCCTCGTGGGGGGCTGGAACGGCAAAGAGGGCCGCCTCGCATCAGCGGAGATCTTCGATCCAGCGACAGGCACATTCAGCCTTACTGGACCCACCGGGGCCGGCACCAGCATCAATGTCGCCACCGCCACTCTGCTACACGACGGACGTGTACTGGTTACATATCACGACGCGGGCTATGCGGAGCTCTATGACCCTGAGACGGGGGCATTCCGCCCAACCGGCCCGATGAACGCCCGGCGACACTCTGTCACTGCGACCCTCCTGTCGGACGGCCGAGTGCTTGTTGCTGGAGGGCAGGACATGTTGGGCAACTGGCTTACGTCCGCTGAGCTCTACCAGCCGTAGGCTGGGCGCATTGCGTCAGACGGGTCGGCGGCCTGGCCGCGACATGCCAGCAAGTAGCAGCCCCTTTCGGGCGGCCCAGGCAGGCATACTTGGCGATGCTCGACCCGGCTGGTCCGCCAGCGCTCAGCCAGGCACAAGCAGACGAGGCTCCATCGATGGTCGGCTACTGTCCACGCTGCGGTACCGCGAGGTCCGGCTCGCTGCCGATTTGCCCAGGCTGCGGGTTCGATCTCAGAACGCTTGACGGGGCCATGTCCACAGCGCCCCCCGTTGGCGTCGTGCCTGCAGTACCCGCTAGCGGCTCCGCGAGAAAGGCCTCCATTCGTGGGGCGCTCGCGCTTTGCGCAGTACTGGCAACAGTGATCGTCGGCGGTGCAGCCTTGCTCGCGGCCACGCGAGGACCCGGCGCGCCCACCTTGGCCCCCTTCGCATCCCATCCGTCAACCTCCCTTGTGCCCATCTACAGTGCGGGGCCGACGTACCACTGCCCTACTGTCACTTCATGGGGCACCCCCGAGCCGGGCGCAGCGAACTTCGAATGGACACTGTGGTGGGACAAGTGCTGGGAAGAGACAAGGACAGGACAGGCACCTGCGACGCCAACATACACGCCCCTGCCCTGGGGTCCCTAGCCGGTCCGATCTGCAACGACGGCCGGTGGTCTGCCGATGATCACCCGTATGACGTCGGCTCTACTCCTCTCGCCCCGACCATCTACGGGTAAACGCAACTCCCCCGGCAGAACCGCCCCCACGCCGTATCGCGCCGCGTGCGCGCTGAACGTGAAGGCCATCTCCTGCAGCCCAGCCTGAGCTACTCTCCTTGGGCACCGAGAGGAGGAGGAATGGCCCGAAAGCCACCAGCGCGAGTGGACCGGCACAAGAGCCTGGACTCGCTGCTCACGATCGGCGTCGGACTCGTGTTCGCGACAATCACGATCGCGCTGGGCATCGTCTTCTCGCTAGAGCAGGCGCTTCGCCCGGACGAGTGGGAACTTGCTCAGACCAGCGTGCTGATAGCCGCTGCCTTGGTGCTGGAACTGCTCTGGCTCAAGGTCCCGATGGACGAACGGCTTCTGCTGCTGGACCTGGGAGAAGAGCTATTCCCTCGAACACCCGACTATGCCTGGCTGCTGGTCATGGTCAGTAATGGTGCCTTTCTCGTCCTCACGATATTGGCCATCTGGCCTGCTGCCTTCGCATTGATGCTTCTCGTCATCAAGGTCGTCGAGTCTTGGAATGCCCACTTGTTCAAGCGCTACCTCGACGACCGACTCCAGCGCGTATGGGACGCGACCGTTCTCCCTCACTCCCAGCGGGACCGTGGCATTGACCTGCGGGAGTGGAAGCGGCAGGCTCGCGTGCTGTATGAGTATCACTTCGACCGTCCGTGGTACGGGCTGGCTGTCAGCGAGACTGTCCTTGTGGCCTTCGCAGCAGCCATTGCCACCTACGGCGCCCGCGACTCCAGCGTGGATGTACGCCACGTGCTGGGGGCAATCGCCACTGGCCTGCTGCTGGTGGCGTTGATCTCCAACGAGATGGTGGGGGCGGTCTGGCGGGCGCGGCGCGACAGCGACCTGGATCGCGGCCTTGATGAGGCCTGGCTGGGCCAGTTGGCGACAGCTCATGAAGAGTCCAGGACTGGGAGGCCGCGGGGCGGCCATCGCAGCCCGTCCAGCCCACCGTCCGTCGCGGTTCGACGCCCGCGAGCCGGAGGCGAGGCCCATACGTCAGAGGGCAGCGGGACAGTCCGCGCGAAGCACCCGCGGACCCGACGGCGACCGCCGCCCGCATAAGCTCGGGCCCACTCCTGTCTGGCGTGTGAGCCGCGCTCGACCACCTGTATGACCTCGGGCTCATACCTCTAGGGCGTGTCCGTGGGCTCGGATCGGTCCTGATACCCCCAAGGGAAGCGCTCCGGGTGCTGCATGCCAATGTGCCTCGCCATCTCGCGCTCTATCTCCTCACGAAGGTCGGACTCCCAGGTCCACTGGCAGAAAGGGCAGGCCAGCCGATTCGACCGCGCCCAGTGCCAGTGGAGGCACGCGAAGGCCTCTCGCTTGTCGGATGGCGCAACATCCCTGAAGCCGCAGGTGCAGAAGACCGCGAACGGCCCTTGGTCGCTCTCGCGCTCGTCCAGAGGGATCAGGCGCAGTAGGCCATGACCGGGAGGCGGCGTCTTGCGCTTTGGGAGCAGACGCGGCCCGCGCATAGGCGGAGCGGGTTCGCATCGGACGAGAAGGCCGTCATGCCAGCGGGTCGTCGCGAGGTCGTGCTCCTGCACCGGGTGCTCCGTCGTCAGGTGATCTCGGAAGTCGCGCCCGATCCCGGCTAGAGGCGTTCCTTCCGGCACGGGCCCGCCGAAGATCTGATCGCAAAACGGGCACTTGAGCCGATCGCGGGCATCCGCCATGAGGTTCTCCCCTGGATACTCGGCCTGTCCGCCGCTACTGGTCAGAGCTGCAGGCTGGGGATGACTCTATGGTAGACGGTGATCCTGTCCCTCGGACCTTCACCCGTATAGCCTCGGCCCCAATCCTCTCGGCATCACAACAACTCTGGCAGGCCTCAGCCGTGGTTCCATTCGCTGAGCCGGAGGAGTAACGTGCCGTCAGAGGGAACTGCTCATGACAGCCCGCTACAACGCAGACGGCGGCCCCGGCACGCTGACGGGAATCGAATCCAACGTAACGTTCGGCTGCCCCTTCTGTGGGGAGTTCCTGATCACGGGTGCTCCTAAGTGCGCCAAGTGCAAGGCCGCGCTCGACTGGACCTCCCTACCGCCACGCGCCAGCAGGAAGACTACACGCGCAGCGATTGCCGCCATCGGCCGGCTGCTGGTACTGGGCGTGGTTCTGCTGGGCCTCGTGGGCTTCTTCGCTCAGATGTGGACGGAGGCTGGCGAGAAGGCACGCGAGAAGGCACAGGAGGTCAACGCCACACCGCCGTCAGTCGGCGCGTGTCTCCATGTGGAGCTCGACCAGACGGGGAAGCTGAGCGACTGGAGTGCGGCCGATTGCGGAGCCGCAGATGCCAACTACCAGGTCGAGGCGCCAGACGCTTCCGGCCACTGCTCAGGCTTCGAACTCACCCATGTCGCAACCGGGAACTTGTGGTGGGTGTGTCTCAGCCCGCGCTGACCGCCGACCTCACACGGCCTCGTCTCGCTGCTCCGGGCTCTTGCCTGGCCATGCTTCTTGCATCGTCCGGCGAGACCCCCGCACCATCACCCGTATAGCCTCGGCGCTACTCCTCTCGCCCCGACCATTCTGCTGCCTGACTGACCCGTGGAGCACTGCGGATCAGGTGAGTGCCCGCCCGTCCGGCCTCGGCCGGGGGTCGCAGCCGCTTCAGCCGGGTGCCCGGCGCCCCATCGACGTAGCATTCGGGGCATGAAGAGGGTCCAGATAGTCGCGGTCCTGCCCACGCCGGGCCTGGCCCGGACGACGGTCTGGGCGGGGCTCATGGTCCTTCTGGCGGCCCTCGTCGTTTCGTGCGGGCCTGCGCCCCGCCCGAGCCCCTCGTCGGGATACTCCCCTTCGGCGGCACCGTCGTCCTCGGCCGACAGCAGCCCGGTGCCTGCTGGCTTCGACATTGACAAGATCCCCCAGTCGCAGACCACGCTGTTGCTCGACGTCGCTACCGACGGCCAGGAGATCGTCTGGTCCAGGGGCGACTCCACGTCCGGCGGGGCACCAGACCTCTACAGGTACGCGCCGGGCGCCGCTGCCGCAACCCTCCTGTACGAAGACCCAGACCGCAAGGCCCAGCTGTCACCCCTTGCCGTCCACAACGGCCACTACGCCTTTGTCGAGCTGTGGGACCGTGCAGGCAGTGGCGGACAGGGTGGCTGGAGGCTGTGGTATGTGGACGCAGCCGACCAGAAGCCCAGGCTGATCGATACCAGCGAAACCGACCCGCCCACCTTCCGAATCGTTCTTCCCCAGATCTCGCTGACGAGCGATCGGCTGATATGGACGGCGGTACATCTTGTCGACGGGCAACCCCGGTTCTCCCTCCGGAGCTACCTCACCAACACCGGGCAGACCGGCAGCCTCCTGGAGTCGCCCGCCGACAACACGGAGTACTGGTTCCCGGACGCGGACGACCAGGAAAGGCTCGTCTACTCCACCGTCGAGTACTCGAGCCCAGGGGCCCCGGCGATGTTCCGCGTCTACTACGCTGATCTCACCGAAGCGCCGCTGCGGCCTCGACGTCTCGACACCGGCGACGACGCGACCAGGCCCGTACTCTCCGGGGATCTCGTCTTCTGGAAGAGGGTAACGGGCAACGTCAGCGCCTGGGGCCAGCTCACCAGGTACTCGCTGGAGACGAACTCCTCGGCCGTGATCAGCTTCACCTATCAGTCGAAGATTCAGTACCTCTCGGCCGGAGACCGCTTCGTTGCCGTCTGGGGCTGGGAGAGTACGGTCCTCGAGTTGTATGACCTGATCGCCGATGACACAGTAGTCATCGACAGGGTCGAGCCGACATCGTCGACGGCGTTCGTACGGCCCATCGCCGCCGGCGACATCGTGGTGTTCATCGTGGGCGACAACAACCCCGCTTCTGGCATCCCGCTTCAGCTGTGTTGGTTCTATGCGCAGCCAAGCGGCTAGCCGACGGCCCGCCAATGCGAGGCGGCGGCAGACCCGCCTCGCACGATCACCCGTATAG
>DAOUEA010000110.1:0-10271 GCA_034430475.1 Chloroflexota bacterium
ACGGGCTGCGTGGTGGCCTACTCCTCCTTCAGCTCCACCCCTCCCGCCGACGCCTACTTCGGGCGGGCCGATTCACCGCTGAACCTCGGGCATGAGCCGGACGACGCCGTCCTGTGCGTCAACCCCGCGGCCCCGGAGGGCGGCAAGGGCCCGCTCGACGCCTACTTCCCTGCCGGCGGCCTCGCCGGCCTGCTGGGCGGCGCCGACATCTCGCTCTGGCCCAGCGTGAAGACGCCGTACCTGGCCTTCCCCGGCGCCTTCTCGGCCGAGTGCCGGACAGACGGCGGCGCTACCTATCTCCTGGTCGCCAGGACGGGCGGCGCGGCCGACGTGCGGCCCGTCCTGCCGGTCCTGGGCAAGCCTCAATGGGGTCTCCACGTGCTGGACGTGAACCTGGCCCTGGGCAACCTGGTCGATCTCGTGGCGAGCCAGGCGGGGGCCTACACGGCATGAGCGCCGGGTCACGCAGCTCCCGCAACGTCGGGCTGCCGATCGACCTGCTGTGGCAGGCGGCGGGCCGGGACGAGGACCCGGGCCCGGACACCCAACCGGCGGAGACGCGTGGTGGGGCGCTGCCGCCGGCGCTGGCACAGCGCTTCCCGGGCGGGCTATCCATACCCCTTCGGCCGGACCGGCCAGCCCTCGTCGCCAACTTCGTCTCGAGCCTCGACGGAGTGGTCTCGCTGGGCTCCGGGGTGGCCGGCAGCGGCGGCGAGATCAGCGGCTACTCCGAGGCCGACCGCTTCATGATGTCCCTGCTTCGCGGCCTGGCCGACGCCATCGTCGTGGGCGCGGGCACCGTTCGGGCCGGCAGCCGCCACGAGTGGACATCGCGCCGCCTCCAGCCGGATCTGGCGGCCGAGTTCGCGGCCTGGAGAGCGGCCCTCGGCCTGACGCCCCAGCCCACCACCGTTCTGCTCACCGCCCGCGGCGAGATCGACCCGACGCACCCGGGCCTCAACACGCCTGACGTGCCGGTGATCCTGGCCACTACGGGCGATGGGGGACAACGCCTGTCCGGCCTCGCGCTGCCGCCCAACGTCACGATCGCCGCCTGCGGCAGGGGCAACCGCGTCCGTCCGGAGGAGATCCTCGGCCTTCTCCACGACAGCGGCGCGCGTCTGGCCCTGTGCGAGGGCGGCCCGCATCTCTTCTCCCAGCTGCTCGAGGCGGGCCTCGTGGACGAGCTGTTCCTGACGGTGGCCCCGCACCTGGTGGGCCGCGACGACGGCTCCGAGCGCCTCGGCCTGGTGGAAGGCGCGGCGCTCCCGGACGGGCAGGGCCGATGGGGGCGCCTGCTATCGATCCGTCGTGCCGGCGACGACCTCTTCCTCCGCTATCGCCTGTGAGCCCAGGCCGGATCGACCGCGGGTCTCTCAGGAGCGCAGCGTGCGGATCACCTCGCCGGCCATGGCGATCGACTCGGGCGTCCGCAGGGCCACGTTGCGGAGGATGATGCCGCCGAATCCGGCGTTGGCGTAGCCGCCGATGATCTCGACCGCCTCGCCGACCGTCGCCGGAACCAGCGGCGTGAAGGTCGAAGCCGGGATGCGCTCCAGGGCCGCCTTCCTGTCGCGCTCATTCTCCACCAGCAGGATCGGCACGGAGATCGTGCGCAGGATCGTAGACGGGTCGCGGCCCACGTCCTGGCAGTGGCGGTCCAGGATGGCCAGCTTGGGCGCCGCCTCCTCGACGCTGCCGAACCAGTTGGTGATGTCGGCGTACATGGCGGCCAGGCGCAGCGTTCGCTTCTCGCCTCCCCCGCCGACCATGATCTTCGGTCCGTTGGGCTGGATCGGCCGCGGGTTGTTGAGGGCTCGCTCGATCCGGTAGTAGCGACCCTCGAAGCTGGGGCGCTCTTCGGTGATCATCGCCTTGCAGATAGCCAGCGCTTCCTCGAGCCTGTCGAGCCGCCGGCCGATCGGCGGGAACTCGAAGCCGTAGCCGACATGCTCGGGTTCGTTCCAGGCGGCTCCCAGGCCCAGCACGGCCCGCCCCTTGGAGATGACGTCGAGAGTGGTGGTCATCTTGGCCACCATGGCCGGATTGCGGTAGGTCACGCCGGTGACCATCGTGCCCAGCAGGACACGGTCCGTTCGAGTCGCCAGGGCGCCCAGGGTGGTGTAGCCCTCGAGCATCGGTGCCTCCTCGGGACCCACGCCGCCGATCTGGTAGAAGTGGTCCATTACCGTGACCATGTCGAAGTCGTTGGCCTCGGCCGCCTGAGCCAGTTCTACGATTCGATCGAAGATCTCCGCGTCGGGCACTCCCTCGAAGCTGAAGTTGGGCATGTGGTAGCCGAAGAAGAGAGACATCTCTTGGCGCACTCCGCGATCCTGGGCCGGCCCTGCGATGGGGTCCGTTGCTGACCCTAGCACCACCGCGGCTGCCGCAGGGCCTCGTCGCGTGGGCGTCCCGCAGGAGGCCTGGCCCGGCCCGGCGTGACCGTCTCGACCGTGCCTTCGTGCCCTTCGGACCCCTGGCGAGTGTGGCCGGTCGCTTAAGATGTGCGGGTTGTCGAACCCGCGGCCGCGATTCGGCTGCGCCCGAACATCCACGGAAGGCACGAATGGCTCGAACCCCCCGAATCGGAATTCTCACCGGCGGCGGCGACGTCCCCGGACTCAACTCCGTAATCAAGAGCGTCGTCTATCGCGCGACCGAGCTCGGCTACGAAGTCTGCGGCCTGCGGCGCGGCTGGGAAAGCCTGACCCACATGAAGCCGGGGCCGGAGCTTGATTCGGATTACATCGTCCCACTCGACCGGATCAACACCCGCGCCATCGACCGCACAGGCGGCACCTGGCTCCACACCTCGCGCACCAACGCCCGCAAGATGAAGGCCGGCAGGACCCCGGCTCACATCGGCCCAGACCGCCTCAAGCAGCTCGAGGTCAAGGAAGGCCTGTACGACTTCACCCCCGTCGTCCTCGAGAACATCGAGAAGCTCAGCCTGGACTACCTGGTCCCGATCGGCGGCGATGACACCCTGAGCTTCAGCCAGGTTCTGGCCGACAAAGGCGTCAAGCTCGTGGCCGTGCCCAAGACGATGGACAACGATGTCCAGGGCACGGAGTACTGCATCGGCTTCTCCACGGCCATCAGCCGGGCCAAGGACGCCATCAACCGCCAGCGGACCACCCTCGGCTCGCACGAACGGATCGGCGTCTTCCGCATCTTCGGCCGGGACGCCGGCTTCACCGCGCTCTATACCGCCTACGTCACCAGCTGCCGCTGCCTGATCCCGGAGTACGAGTTCGACCTCGATCACCTGGTCGAGCTGGCGGTCGAGGACAAGAAGAACAACCCCAGCAAGTACGCCGTCGTCATCGCCGCCGAAGGCGCGATGTGGAAGGGCGGCCAGCTCCAGGAGTGGGGCACGGCGGATGCCTTCGGTCACAAGCACAAGGCAAACATCGCCGAGGTCCTGGCCACCGAGATCGCGAATCGCTCCGGCCAGGAGACGCTCGCCAGCGAGCTGACCTACGACCTGCGCTCGGGAGATCCCGACGCGGTCGACTCGATGGTCGGCATCACTTTCGCCAACGTGGCCATGAACCTGATCGCCAACGGCGTGAGCGGCCGCATGGTCGCAATCCGCGGCGGCAAGTACAGCCACTCTCCGCTGCCGGACCCGAACCAGGGCCCGCGTTCGATCGACGTGGCGACGATGTACAACACTGAGCGCTACCGCCCCATCTACACCGACCGGATGGGCCTGCCGCTTCTGCTCGGCATCCCCGTCCCGGAGGACCCGAGCCTTCTCAAGAAGTAGGCTTGCCGGCAGAGCTTCGGCCACAGAAACGGAGGGCCCCGGCGACTTCGCTGGGGCCTTCTTCCGCCATCCGCGGCCCTGTTTGACAAGCGGCCCGGCCGCGGTCAGGGTTCGCAGGTGATGACCGAACGATCCACCGAGACGCTGGCCGGGCCCGCGCTGCTCCGGGAATCCGGCCTCTCGGTCGAGGGCCCCCTGTCCTGGGGCCGTCCGCCCGCCCAGGCGGGACCAGGCGTCTTCATCGTCGAGCTGCCGGCGCCCCAGCCTCGGGTTTCGATCGACCCCACCGCGGTCGCGGAGTGGCTGGGCCGAGCCCTCGACCTGCGCCTGGACGGCAAGCAGCCCAGCGTGGCCGAGCTGCAGTCGCGCCTGGCCTCGTTCTGGCTCCCGGACCAGGCGATCCTGTACATCGGCTCGAGCCGCAAGGGCGTCGGCGCGCGGCTGGCCGGCATGTACAAGACCCCGCTCGGCGAGCGCCGCCCGCAGCCAGCCGGCTACTGGCTCAAGACGCTGCGCGACATCGGGCGGGCGCGCATCTGGTGGTCGCCATCGGACGACCCGGAGCTGTGGGAAGACGCCCTGCTGGACCGCTTCGTCAAGGCCGCCGGGGCACTCCCCTTCGCGGTGCTCGAGACCCCCTCCGGCGGGCATCGCGATCACGGGCTGACCGACCCGCTCCACGACGAAGGCGAGCCGCCCCGTGGCAAAGCGAAGCCCGCCCGGAAATCCGCCCGCAAGCCTGCCGCGCCCCGGCCGCCGTCCGCGATCACTGTCCCCAGGGGCGCCTCGTCAAAGGCCACGCCCGCGCCGAGCGCGGCCGCCGCGCCAACTCACCACCTCACTGCCGACGGCCTGGCCGCGCTGGAGGTCGAGCTGGAGGAGCTGACGACTCTTCGCCGGCCGGAGGTGATCGCCCGCATCAGGGCCGCCCGCGAACTGGGCGACCTGAGCGAGAACGCCGACTACGAGGCGGCTCGCAAGGAGCAGTCCTTCCTCGAGGGCCGAATCCTCCAGGTGGAGCAGATGATCAAGTACGCCGAGCTCATCAACGGCCCGGGCGAGGGCAGCGGGGTCGCGCTGGGCTCGACCGTCGTCGTGGAGACGGACCGCCACGGCGAGGAGACCTTCACCCTGGTGGGCTCGGCTGAGGCCGACGCCGCCGCCGGCAAGATCAGCTTCACCTCGCCGATCGGTCGGGCGCTCATGGGCCGACACGCCGGCGAGACGGTGCACGTTCAGGCGCCGGCGGGAACGATGGAGTTACGGGTTCTCGAGGTGCGCTAGGCCGCCGGCCGGGTCGGTCAGGCGTTAGGCGGGCCCTGGATCCAGGTCTGGGATTGAGTCTCGCCCTGCTCCTGACGGCCCCGGGGCGTGGGCAGGATGTTGATCACGACGATGATCACGCCCAGGATCACGGCCAGGATGGGCAGCGCCGCGCGCATCGCCTTGGTCGATCCGGTGTTCTCCAGGCCGATGACGTTCTCGAACAGGAGGCCGAAGCCGACGAAGAGCCCGAGCCCGACCGCCGCGGTTCGCAGGCCGGCGTCCACCAGGTCCAGCTTGCCGTGCAGCAGGCCCCAGACAAAGAGGCTCACTCCGACAGAGCCGGGAGCGATGAGGGCCCAAGCATAGGCCCAGCTGGCATAGGCGTCATAGGTGCTCTGGTAGAGGAACAGCAGCCCGATGGTGGTGATGATGCCGCCGGGGATGGTCATCCCCAGCCCCGTCTCGTCACGGAAGAGCAGGCCCAGGAAGAACAGGATCAGGCCCGGCACGATGATGAACAGCGGCCAGCCCACGTCGCCCAGGCGGATGTTGACCTGCTGGCCGGCCAGGAACAGGCAGCCGGCCGCGATCAGCAGGACTCCGACCCACAGCGCCCCGCGTTCGCCTTCGCGGTTGCCGCCCTGTTGCCAGCCGCCCATGATCCACCTCCGCGCTTGCGTGCGATTCCGAGTCTAGCCTGCTCGATCTTCGCCGGGGTCATCCTGGGGATGGATTCGCGCGGCGGCGGCGCCCTACCTCAGGAGGAGGCGACGAAAACCGGCACGTCGCCGACCTGCAGCACCCGGTCCGGGCCCAGGTCGGCCCGGCTGGTGCGCACCACCAGCGAGACGCTGACTTCGTCCGCGGCGGTGAGCATCACCCTGCCCAGGTCGACGTGCTCGTCGACGAGGACGTCCCGCCCTGTGCTGGCCGTCCCGTTGCCGTAGATGAGGAGCTGATTCATGAGGTGGTCGGGGTCGAGTTCGGTCTGCGAGAGCGTCAGCCGCAGCGGGTCGATGACCTGCCAGGCCGTAACTCCGAGGTGCTCTACCAGGACGTGGAAGCCGGAGTTGTCGGGAATGGCGTTGACCACCGGCAGCTGGCCGACGAAGCGAACGGCTACGCGCGGCGTGTCCGACCAGCCGTGAAGGCCGAAGCTGTCGAAGGTCACGTCGACCCGATCGTTGGAGGAACGGATGTCCACGGGCAGGGCCACCACCCACCGCCCTGAGGACTCAGAGAGATCCGCCAGGCTATCCGAGATCAGGCGCCTTACGACCGGCCCTGCGGCCGCTATCCCGCCGGTCTGGGCCGTGGAGCCGTCCGTCTGCTGCATGGTCACATTCGGCCGGAACTCGCCGGCGTAGGAGCCGATCTTGAGGTTGTAGGGATTGCCGGCCAGGGCGGAGTAGATCACCTTGCCGCTCACCAGGGTGGATCGCAAGCCGCTGATCGCCGGGACCGGCACGATCGTGCCGTCGCCGGTGTAGTAGACGATGGACGATCCGGAGACGGCGAACCCGGCCGGCCGCGGCGTGGGCGACAGCTTCGGGGAGGGAGATGGCGACTTCGCGCCCGGGGTCTCAGGCGGGCCCGACCGCAGGCTTGCCGAGCCCTTGAGCGTGGGAACGAGCACCGAATCTCCCTCCGGGGGAGGGGTCCGGTTCTGCCAGTCGGTCGACGGTCCCGCTCCTGAGACACCGGAGTCGATCACGAAGGCGGTCACGCCCACAACGATCATGACCACGGCCACAACCGCCGCAGCGACCCTGAGCCGTTGCCTGAATTCCATGCCCAGAGTCTAGCGACCCGGCCGCCCGGCGGGGCCGAATGGCCCACCGCCCTCGACCTGATGGCACTCCCCTGCCGCCGCCCGCCCGGGGCATCCTCCCGCCATGGACGAGAATGCCTCCGTTATCTCCATGCTGGACCACACCTGGTTCGGGTCGGAGCTGGCCCCAGAGACGCAGGAGAAGCTGGCCAGTCTCGGCTCGATCATGAGCTTCCGCCCCGAGGAGGTCATCCTGCAGGAGGGCGAAGAGTCGATCGAGTTCGGGATCCTCCTCTCGGGGCGCCTCGCCCTCAGAACGCTGGTTCCCGAGCGTGGACCTGTCACCATCCTCAGCGTCGAGCCCGGAGATGTCTTCGGCTGGTCGGCCATCCTTCCAGAAGCCACCGCCCACTCCACCGTGGTGGCCACCGAGCCCAGCAAGGCCCTCGTGATCGACGGCATGACTTTACGGGCGGCTCTGAAGTCGGACCATGGCCTGGCGGCCGGCCTCTATCCACGAGTCCTGCAGGCAGTCGCTCGCCGGCTGCGCGCCACGCGCCTTCAGTTGCTAGATCTGTTTACGTGATCTCCGACTCCATCCCCAGGCCGGCCTCCGCGGCCAGGCAGCTGTTCCTGGCGCGCTCGGACTTCGACGCGCTCATCGGGGCTTTGCGCGCCAGCGGGCGGACCGTCATCGGCCCTACGATCCGCGACGGGGCCATCGTCTACGACGAGATCGAGTCGGCCGCAATGCTGCCGGCCGGCATGGGCGACGAGCAGTCGGCGGGCCGCTACCGCCTGACCGATCGGGGCGACGGCCTCCTCTTCGGCTACACGGTCGGGCCGACTTCGTGGAAGCGGTTCACCTTCCCTCCCCAGCTGAACATCGCCGAGGCTCGCCGCGCCGGTGGCGTGGCCTTCGATCAGCCGCCGGTGGAGGTCCCCCAGCTGGCCTTCCTGGGGGTCAGGGCCTGCGAGATCGCCGCCCTGGCGGTCCAGGACCGCGTCTTCCTCGGCGGCCAGTTCACCGACGAGGACTTCCGAGCCCGACGCAAGGCGGCCCTGGTCGTGGCCGTCCAGTGCACCACCTACTCCAGCACCTGCTTCTGCTCGTCGATGGGCACCGGGCCCGCGGTTCGCGGCGGCTACGACATCCTGCTCACGGAGATCGAGGACGGGTTCGTGGTGCAGGTCGGCTCGCCATCCGGTGCGGCCATCGTCACGCAGCTGCCTACGCGCAAGCCCACTCACGCCGAGACCGGGGCGGCCATCGACAGCGTCGAGGCGGTAAGGGCCGGCCTCGGCGAGCCACTGCCGATGGCGGGCGTCGACGAGCGCCTCAAGCAGCAGCTGGAGAACCCCCACTGGGGTGTGGTCGCGGACCGCTGCGTGGAGTGCGGCAACTGCACCATGGCCTGCCCAACATGCTTCTGCACCGCTTCGGTGGAGCGGTCCGACATGGAGGGCCGCCTCAGCGTCACCGAACGGGTGTGGGACTCCTGCTTCGACGTCAACTTCGCCCGGGTGGCCGGCGGCGACTTCCGAGGCCGCCCGCGGGACCGCTACCGGCAGTGGCTGACCCATAAGTTCTCGTCCTGGATGGACCAGTTCGGCAGCTTCGGCTGCGTAGGCTGCGGGCGCTGCATCGCCTGGTGCCCGGTGGCTATCGACGTCCGCGAGGAACTGGAGGCGATTGCCCCTGTCGTCCCGCCCGTGGAACGCCCGGTCGCCGTGGAGCCGGCGGCCGCCAGCCCCGGAGCCTTCTCCCTGGCTCGCCTGGCCTCGGTCAAGGAAGAGACCGTGGACACCACCACCCTGACCCTGATGGACCTGGATCCGGCCTTCCTGGCCGCCCGGCCGGGGCAGTTCGTGATGGTCGCCCTACCGGGCTTCCCGACC
The DNA here is from genome assembly GCA_034430475.1 of Chloroflexota bacterium. Lineage (GTDB taxonomy): Bacteria > Chloroflexota > Limnocylindria > Limnocylindrales > CSP1-4 > Fen-1039. The sequence continues at coordinate 8,712 of DAOUEA010000110.1, forward strand.
GTGCCCATCTCCATCTCGCGCATCGGGACGACCAGCATCGAGCTCTCGATCCGGGCTGTGGGCGCCACCTCCACCGCCCTGACCAGCCTCCACCCCGGCTCACGGCTCGGGCTGCGCGGACCGCTCGGCACCTTCTGGCCGATCGAGGACGCCTACGGCCGGCACGCCGTCGTGGTCGCGGGTGGCGTGGGCCTGGCCCCGCTGCGAGGCCTGGTGGAGGCCCTGATCGCCAGCCGCGACAGGTTCGAATCGGTGACCCTCTACTACGGCGCCCGAACTCCGGAAGATCGTCTCTTCCGGGACGACCTGGCCAGATGGACGACCATCAAGGCCATCGACGTGGCAGTGACGGTCGATCGGGCCGGCGTCGACTGGAAGGGTCGGGTAGGAGTGGTCACCGCTCTCTTCGACATGATGACCCAGGATTGCAGCCGTGTGACCGCCTACGTCGTGGGCCCTGAGCGGATGATGCAGGCCTCCGTGCAATCGCTGATCGCCAAGGGCGTTCCCCCGGACCGCATCTGCGTCTCGATGGAGCGCCACATGGAATGCGGCATCGGCCTGTGCGGGCACTGCCAGACCGGCCGCTTCTTCGTCTGCAAGGACGGGCCCGTCTTCCGCCTCAGCGAGCTGGGCGACCTGTACGTCCGGGAGGGCTTGTGATGGCCTCCACCGAGAAGACGGCCCGGCCGCGCGTCGCCGTCGCCAAGTTCGCCTCCTGCGACGGCTGCCAGCTGACGCTGCTCAACCTGGAGGAGCAACTGATCGAGATCGTCAGCCGCTACGACATCGTCGAGTTCCCGGAGGCGACTTCGCGCCACCAGCCGGGTCCATACGACGTGGTCTTCGTGGAGGGCTCCATCAGCGCCCCCGAGCACCTGGAGCAGATCAAGGCCCTGCGCAAACAGGCCCGCCTCCTGGTCACGATCGGGGCCTGCGCCACCTCGGGCGGGATCCAGGCCCTGCGCAACTGGGCCGACCACGACGCATTCCGAGCGGCCGTCTACGAGCACCCCGAATGGATCGAGTCGCTGGCCATGACCACGCCGGTCTCCGAGCACGTCAAGGTGGACGCCGAGCTGCGCGGCTGCCCGATCGACGGCGGCCAGCTGCTGGAGGTCCTGACGGCCGTGCTGGTCGGCCGGCGACCGCAGATTCGCGAAGAAGCCGTGTGTCGCGAGTGCAAGCGCAAGGGGATCGTCTGCCTTGTCGTGGCCAGGGGCGAGGCCTGCATGGGCCCGATGACCGCCGCCGGCTGCGGCGCCCTGTGCCCCAGCTACGGCCGCGGCTGCTACGGCTGCTTCGGAGCCCGAACCGGCGTGAACGCCAGAGCCTGGAGCGAGGCGATGCAGGCCGCCGGCCGTCCGCCGGAGGAGGTCTGGCGCCTCTTCGCCGGCTTCACCGCCTATTCGGAGCCGTTCCGCCCCATCATCACGGAGCTGGGCAAAGCGAAGTAGCGAGCGCTGCCGGGCCGATGATCCGCTCGACCTATCTCCTTCGGCGCAGGCCGGGAATGACCCGCGAGGACTTCCAGTGGCACTGGCGTGAGCTGCATGGGCC
>DAOUEA010000111.1:0-35199 GCA_034430475.1 Chloroflexota bacterium
GCCCGCGTTGAAGCGGATCTCTTCTTCGATTCGGTCGGCCTCCATGGCCAGCAGGCACTGATCCACGCCGATGCGAACGCGCGCCTCGTCCAGCTCGGCGGGGTCCGGGCCGCGCTCGGCGTAGAGGGCGACGGCCAATCCGTGCAGCTCCGGCGGCAGGGAGTCGAGGAAACGGCCACGCTCGAAGCGCCCCGAGCCGCCGGCCTCGCGGTCACGCTCCCGATCGGCCAGCATCGCCGCCAGCAGCTCCCGAGCCGGGGTGCTGGGCAGACGCGCCTCCTGGGCCCGCAGCGTATCGGCCACACGTTCCTGCTGATCCGGGGCGAGCAGCAGCAGCCGCAGCAGACGCGCCTCCTCCAGCGTCAAGGATCGAAGCTCAGCCTTGCTGTCCAGGGCGTCCGGCGCCGAGAGCACGGCGTCGGCGGTGAAGCGCCCGGTCCCACTCGCCGCGCCCGAACGGCCGTCCCTGACCGGCGTCGGCGCCCGCAGGGCTTCCAGCAGCACCCGCTCCTCCACCCCGGTGCGCCGCCCCAGAGTCTGCATGTAGCCGTCGCGCAGGACCGGGTCGCGGATCTCGCGCAGCAGAGGCATCATCGACGACACCGTCACCCGCCGCCCCGCGGGCGTCCTGACGTCGTTGGCCGTGGCGTAGTAGTCGATCAGGAATTCCACGATCGGCTGGGCGGTGCGGACCGCCTCGCGCCACAGGTCGGGGTTGTCGCGGATCACCTCGTCGGGGTCCTTGCCTTCGGGCAGCCGGGCCACCCGGACGTTGGTGATCTCCACGCCCGTCCCCTCGGCCGCCAGCAAGCCGATCAGCTTGTACAGCTCCGTGCCCCCGATGGAGCCGGCGTGCTGCCCGGCCGGGTCGACGTCGTAGGCCAGGACGATCTCTCGCGCGTAGCGGGCGATGAGGGCCACCTGCGCGGGCGTGAGGGCGGTCCCCAGCGAAGCCACCACGTTCTCGAAGCCGGCCTGGTGGGCCATCAACGCGTCGGTGTAGCCCTCGACTAGGACCGCCTGGTCCTCCTTGCGCATGGCGCCGCGGGCCCGCTCGATCAGGTACAGGGTGCGGCTCTTGTCGAAAAGCGGCGTGGCCGGTGAGTTGAGGTACTTGGGCGCATTCGAGTCCGCCGCGGCCCCCGCGGCCCCGGGCAGGATTCGCCCGCCCATTCCGACCGCCGCCCCGGAGGCGTCACGGATGGGGAAGATGATCCGGCTTCGGAACTTGTCGTAGGCCCCCCGGCCGCCCGATCGCTGGCTCGTCAGCCCCACCTCGGCCAGGTCGGCCGGCGAGACCTGGCGGCGGCTCTGGAGCATCTTGATCATCTGGTCCCAGCCGGAGGGCGCCCAGCCGAGCTGGAAGCGCTCGATCGTCTCGTCCGTGAAGCCACGCCCGTGCAGGTACTCGAGCGCCGGCGCGCCCACCTTCGACTGCGTCAGGACGGCGTGGTAGAAGGCCACGGCCTGCTCCAGGACCTCGCGCAGGCGGGCCCTTCGAGCATCTTCGCGAGTGGTCCGCTCGTCGATCTCCACGCCCGCCCGGGCCGCCAGCCGCTTCAGGGCCTCGGGGAAGGACAACCCGTCGCGCTTCATGATGAAGCTGAAGATGTCGCCGCCCTCGCCGCAGCCGAAGCAATGCCACGACTCGCGGGCCGGAGTCACGACGAAGCTGGGGGTCTTCTCACCGTGGAACGGGCACAACCCCTTGTAGGTGGTGCCGGCCTTCTTGAGGACCACGACCTCGCCGACCACGTCGAGGACCGACACCTTGCTCTTCACTTCCGCGGCGACGCCAACGGCCACTCTCTACTCCTGCCGAATCAGACGCCGGAGACGGCCCGCACGTTCGCTAGCCCTCCGCGCCGCCCGCTCCTGCGCCTGACACAGCTAACGGCCTGTCAAGTCTTGACAGGCCTCGTTGCGCGCCATTCTACGCCGATTCCGCCGCCCTGTATACCCCTGGGGGGTATTGACATGTCAAGAGGGGCTGGCGACGGGCTGCCAGGCCGGTCTGGTGCCTCCGAGCGGTCGAACCGACAGCTTCGGCCGGCCGAACGAGCGGCCTCAGGCCTCCTCGTGCGCACGAACCCAGGCGCTCAGCCAGAGCGCGATCCCGCCCAGCAGCGCCGGCACCACGACGATCAGCTCCACGATCCAGACCGAGTCCATCGGGAGGTTGCGCACCGCCCCCTGGATCGGGTACGCGATCACGACGACGGCGCCGACCGCCGTCTGCAGCTTCCCGACGAGGGCGGTCCAGCGCAGCGCCGCCAGGGCGACGCCGGTCTCCAGGATCGCCTGCCCCATGTGCCCCCAGGCCCGGTAGTAGCCCTGGGCCAGGTCGTTGGCCGTGTTGAGCCACAGCACAGTGCACGCGACGCTCAGCATCGCCAGCCCGATCGCCTTCAGCCGGACGCTTCTTCGGGGCAGAGTCATGGCGCGCCTCCCTAGTGGGGTTTGGGCGCATAGTAGCCGTCCCTAGCCTCCCGAGCAGCCAATCACTCGTGGCGCAACTAGCAGTCCACCCAGCCTGCTCAGCCACCTGGCACCCTGTCGATCGCCGGAGCAGCTCGCGACCAAGTCCGAGCCGAACAGGTCGAACTAGGTCATGTATGGAGTGGGATGGACGCGGGCGACGATGACAAGGTCGGCGTCTGTCGCCACCAGGAAGCAACGGCTGCGAGCGGGGATCTCCAAGTTCCAAGAGCCAGTCTCCCGGCGGAGATCAACAACCAGCACCGCATCAGAGTCGTTGCGGATGGCGGGCGACGGACGGGCGCAGCACCGGCCCCGGCTCGCGCGTCGATCCCCCGGGCACCCTCCGGGGGGCCGCGCTTGCGCGCTTTTTGCCGCTGGCTCACACTGCCCCGGATTGCACGGAGGTACTCATTGCATAGGGCGACGCGGCGGCACCACACGCCGGAGCGCAGGCCTCGACCCGACCGGGAGGACGAGCCGCCGCCTGCCATCAGCCAGCGATTGCTGGCCATCGTGAAGACAGCCCTGCCCAAGGGAGCCGTGGTCCTGGTCGTCCTGACGGCCACCTACTACGCCATGGGCGTGCTCAAGACCAAGGTGATCGGCCACGCCTTCGGCCAGGGCCCCGACACGGACGCCTTCAACGCCGCCTTCACGGTTCCCGCCCTGGCCCTGGAGTTCCTGCTCATGGGCGGCCTGATCGCCTGCTTCGTGCCGGTCTACGTCGGCCTGCGCGACGAGGCCCTAGAGGAGGCGCGCGCGTTCGCCCGCACGGTCCTGACCCTGGCCATCCTGGTCATGACCCTGGTCGTGGTCCTGCTCTTCGCCTTCGCCCCGGAGGCCGTGGATTTCGTGGCTCCGGGCTTCAACGCCGAGCAGCGGGCCATCGGCATCGACCTGTTCCGAATGCTGTGCGTGACCCAGGTCCTCTTCGCCGCGTCGTGGGTCCTGGGCGAGGTCCTGATCGCCGAGCAGAAGTGGGTCTGGTACGGCAGCGCCCTGGCTCTGTACCCGGGCGGCATCATCGTCGGGACGCTCCTGCTGGGCGAATCGATGGGCATCTACGGCGCCGCGGTGGGTGCCATCGGCGGCGCGGCGGCGCACCTGGGGATCCGCCTCATCGGCGTTCTTCACATGTCGTTCCGGCCATGGCCCAGCCTGAACCTGCGGGTCAAAGGCCTGGGCCAGTACATCTGGCTCTCGCTGCCCAAGATGATCAGTCAGCCGCTGGACATGATGGCCGTCCTCTACTTCACGCGGCTGGCCTCGACGCTGGAGCCCGGCTCGGTCACCCGCATCGAGAACGCCCAGAACTTCCAGACTCCGCTGGTCCTGCTGATCGGCACCCAGTTCGCGCTGGCGGCCTTCCCGGCCCTGTCGCAAGCGGCCGACGAGGGCGACAGGCGAAGGTTCAAGAAGGTCTTCGGCACCAACCTGGCCACCATCGCCGTCCTGTCCACCGGGGCGGCCATGTGCGCCCTGTTCCTGGGCCAGTTCGCGATCTCGATCGTCCTGGGCGGCGGCGCGTTCACCCAGACCGACATCGAGCGGACGGCGATGGTGCTGGCGGTCTTCAGCGTCTCCATCCCGCTCGAAGCGGTCACAGAGCTGCTGGCCCGCTCCATCTACGCCACCCGCAACACGATCCTGCCCACCGCCGCCCAGGCTGCCGGCTTCGCCGCGATCGTGGTCACCGCCCAGTTGCTGCTGCCCACGGCCGGCATCCTGGCCATCCCCGCGGCCTACGGCATGGGCATGATGACCAAGCTCGTGATCCTGGCCGTGGCCCTGCGGCCGCGCATGGAGGCCATCGGCCGGCCTCCGGCCCCCGCATTCTCGCCCCGCCGCCAGGCCTACCAGGTCTCCGCCTCCTCCTCCGGCGCGGCGCTCGATCGCGAGCCCCTGACGAGCCCCTACGCCCGTCGGTCCGCGTCCGGCAGGCCGCCCCGCCGGCCCGTCGCCAGGCAGGCGGCCGGGGCGCTGGCCGTGGCGGTGTTCATCTTCGCCGGCCTCGCGGCCGCCGTGTGGGCCAGCCAGGGAGTCTCGCTCATCTTCACCCCCGACACCACTCCCTGGGCGCGCGAGCGCCCCACGGCCGCCATCGACACCCCCAGCCCCACGATCACCGTTGCCCCGAGCGCCACTCCCCGAGTCGCGCCCTCGGCCTATGTGAGCCTGGCGCCGGCCACCCCGACGCCGGTCCCCACCCCCGAAGGCCAGTTCGCCATGGACCTCTTCCGCGAAGGCGATTTCGTGGGCGAGCTGACCAACAAGTGGTGCATCCCGGCGGCCATGCAGACGATGATGAACATCATGGACGAGGGGGCCGACGTCTCCGAGGAGACCCAGAGCATGCTCTACGACCTGGGCGTCTCGATCGAGCGCAGCCGCCAGGGCACGCCCGAGCCTGAGTCGTGGGCCCAGGGCCTCACCCAGCTGGGCTACGGGCACTTCGAGGTGGCCGTGACGGACACCCGCCAGGCCGCCATCGAACTGGCGGTCAAGCAGATCCGCATCACGAACCGCCCGGCGGGCCTGCTGGTCTGGTACGGCTGGCATGCCTGGGTGGTCTCGGGCTTCGTGGCCACCGCCGATCCGGCCCTGACGGACGACTACCTGGTCACCTCGCTCTTCATAGAGGACGTCTGGTACAACCGCCAGTCCAAGCTCTGGAACAAGGACCGCGACGGCTACTCGCGCCCGCCCGATTCGGAGGTTCCGGCCGCGATCCTCTACGAAGACTTCAAGGTCTGGGACCAGTCGGTCAACTACCCCGAGTACCAGAAGAAGTTCGTGATGATCATCCCGGTCGTCTAGCGATCGAGGCGTGTCGGCCTCGGGGACCGGGCGTCAACCCGGCCGGGCGTCACCCCGGGCGGCCGGTCGTTCGGCCTCCAGCAGCCGCTGTAGTTCGATCAGTCGCAGTGCAAGCGGCTCGGCCGGTATCGCCTCGCCGATGGAATGGGTGAGCCTGCGGTAGTAGTCGCGTTTGGTCCGTTCTCCGCCCCTGAAGCGGTGCCAGACCTGGGGCCCATGGGCGCGCAGATCCACCACCGTGGCCCGGATGTTGCTGACGCAGTCGGCCGCTTTGAGGCGGACGACGTCGAGATCGCCCACGTCCAACGACCACGGGGCCCTGTACCAGCGCTTGGTCACGGCCACGACCAGCCGGGCCGTCTCGGGCCCGAACCGCCGTGCCAGGTCCTCTCGCCGAACGTGAGTGTCCTCGATCGTGTCGTGGAGGAACCCGGCGGCGATCAGGTCCGGGCTCTCCGGATAGTGGTGGGCCAGCAGGGCCCCCACCTCCAGCGGGTGGACGGCATAGGGCTGATCGGTTCCCTTGCGAAGCTGGCCGTCATGAGCTGCCTCCGCGAAGGCGATAGCCTGGGCGTAGCGGGCCCGGTCGGCGGCGGCCAGTGGTTGCGGCTCGAGGATCTCGTTCACGGCCCTAGCCTCGCCTGCGGCCGGCAGCCCGTCAACAGCGGGGCGGCGACAGCCTGAAGGAACCGGAAGCCCTCGCCCCGATGCATGAGAAGCGCGGCTACTTCCGGATAGGCTTTAGTACCACCATCGGGCCACCTTCCCGGCCGATCGAGCGGGGGGATAATCCTGGCCTCAGACCCTTCGGTAGCTGTGCCCGCTCCAGACCGGGGAGTCACGGCCCCGCGACGCACGCGGGATGAGTGACGATAGAGGGTCACATTTCCAGGCAGGCGCGCGGCGGGACCGCGTCCGCCGAGGCCGGTGAGGCCGGCCACGCGGCTCCGCCCTCAACATCGGGAACGTCCACGGCTCAGCCGTGCTTGACGCCGCTTGGGCACGCCCGGGCGAGAGGGGTCCGCCGTTGAGCAGTGACATCGCCCTGCCCGGCCAGGGCCTCTTCCCCACCGCGCCGGAGGGCCAATTCCAGGCGCCCGCCCTCCCCGGGGCACGGCGCGGCTGGCTCGATCGCCCCCACCTGGTGCTGGCAGCCGGCGCCGTCGCCACCGCGGTGCTGCTGGCCGTCGAGATCCTGGTCAGTCACGACAGGAGCTGGCCCCCCGCCACCCTGGTCGTCCTGACCTCGGCCTGCCCGGGCACGGTAGTCATGCTGCTGATGGCCCATCGCAGCGGCTACCAGGCCCTCCTCTACCGGCCGCTGGCGATGGCCATGGCCCTGGCGGGCATGGGCCTGGCGACCCTCGATCTGACGCCGTCCTTCGGCCGGGGGGCCACCTGGCTGGTGGCCAACCTATTGTTTGCCTTCGCCGGCTCGATCGCCATGGCGGTGCTGGCGCCGGCGTTCTACAGACGCCTCGACCGCAGGGCCGCCGCCTCCGCCATCCTCGACGGCGGGATCATGCTTCTGGCCGGCACCACCGTCCTGATCACTCTATGGCGGACGGGCAGCGAGGCGCCGGCCGGCCCGGACGGCTACCTGGTCCCAGTGATGGCGGCCGGTCTCTTCGCCAGCGGCGGCTTCGCCGCGGTGGCCGCGTTTGCGATGCGGGCCGCCCCATCGTTCCGCGGCATCTGGGCGGGCATTCTCGCCGTTCTGATCCTGGGCGTCGGCTGGGTCTCCTGGGCCGACCGGATGCTGGCCGGCCTGGAGCGAGACTCGCTGGCAGACCTGTCGTTCGGCGCCGGCATCCTGGTGGCCACCTACGCCTGGATGACCTGGAGCGACGAGGTGGGATGGGGTCCGGTCTACCGTCAGATCGCCAGCTCGCTCGCCGACTGGCTCCCGGTGGCGGCGATCCTGACCTGCGTCGGCGTGGCGGCGGTGCCTCACGGCCACATCGGAGACGTCGACCCGGCCCCTGTCGGGACGGCGGCGGTGGTGCTGCTGACCATCATCCGCTGGCGGCTGCTCGTCATCAGCGAGAGGTGGGTCTCGCGGCGCCTGGCGAGCGAGATGCAGGAGCGGGCTGAGGCGATGCTGTCCCTGGCCCGGCTCGAGCAAGCGGACACCCTGGAGGAGACCGCCGAGAGCATCTGTCAGGAGGCGATGCGCCTCGAATCGATCGATTCGGCTTGTGTCTACGCCTTCGGCCCATCCGGCGCCGTGGTGCCGCTGGCCACGCGCGGCGCATGCCTGACCGACGAGATGCCGGGGCAGCCGATCGCACACCGCCGCGCCCAGCACATCCGCTCCCAGGCCGCCGAGGGCACCTGGGTCGACGTCCACGAGCTGGGCTCCACGCCGGACGGGTCGGCGGTGGCGGAGGCCTTCGCATCGATGCGCTGGGACGACCGGGTGGTCGGCGTCGTGGGCGTTGGGACCGTCCGCCGCGACCGCTCCGAGAAGCTGCACGACCGCCTGTCCACCCTGACCGAGTTCGGCGTCGTCTCGTCGGCGCTGATGGGCCCGGCCCTCGTCGAGGAGTGGCGCGTGGCCGACGTGCGGGCCCTGTTGACGCAGGTCATCGACAACCATGCCTTCCGCCCGGTCTTCCAGCCGGTGGTCGTGCTGCGCAACAGCGAGATCGTGGGCTACGAGGCGCTGACCCGCTTCGCCGACGGAACCCGGCCCGACAAGCGGTTCCTGGAAGCGCACATGGCGGGCATGAGCGTGCGCCTGGAGATGGCCTGCGTGATGGACCAGCTGGAGGCGGCCACCTGGCTACCCGGGGGCACGTGGGTCAGCCTGAACATCTCGCCGGCCCTGGCCTCGGCAGTCGTCCCGCTCGTGGCCTCGCTCGAACGGGCGGATCGCGAGGTGGTCCTGGAGATCACCGAGCACGTCGAGGTGAGCGACTACCAGAAGCTCGTCTCGGCCCTGGAGCTGATCCGCAGCCGCGCCCGCCTGGCCGTGGACGACGCCGGCGCCGGCTACGCGGGACTGCGCCACATCCTGGAGCTGCGGCCCCACTTCGTGAAGCTGGACGTCTCCCTGGTCCGCAGCATCGACACCGACGCCGCCCGCCAGGCCATGGTCGCCGGCATGGCCCACTTCGCCCGCAACTCGGGCTGTGAGCTGATCGCGGAGGGGATCGAGACCGAGGGCGAGCGCGAGGAGCTGGTCCGGCTGGGCGTAGCTCTCGGGCAGGGCTACCTGTTCGGCAAGCCGAGCCCCGTGGGCTGAGACGCCGGCCGCCCGGGGCTGGGGTTCGGGGCGGCGAGGTGGAGAGGGACCAGCGCCGCCCCGAACCCTGAGTGGGAGCCGGGCGGCCCAGCCGCCCGGCTCCGGACCCGTGTGGCGGATCGGCGGGGAGGCGCCGATCGCCGGGTCCTGGTCGCCTTGGGGGGAGGGCGGCGCAGGGAGGGATCTACGCCGCCGGGCCGGCCCCAGGTCAATTCGTCGTCAACCCCAATCGCTCCTCCATCCAGGCGTCGCGCTCGACGCGCGCTTGCTCGTCCAGGTCGTGGCCTCCCCCGTACCAGCCGATGCGCTTGGGCTGCGAGGCGGCATCGAACAGCTGCTGTGCGCTCGACTCGGGCACGAAGGAGTCGTCACGGGCGAACTGGAAGAAGAGGGCCGCCGGGGCGGCATGAGGAGCCATGGCCGGCGGCTCGAAAGGGGCCATGGCCCGGCGGTAGGCGGGCTCCTCGACCGGGTCCAAGCCGTAGCCGCTGAATACGAGATCGGACATCGAGGAGCTGGGCGCGAGGAGCGCGGCCGCCGTCAGGCGGCGGTCGACGGCGACGAGCGACAGGCCGTGCATGGCCCCCGTGCCGTGGCCCACGAAAGCGATCCGGGCGGGATCCACTCCGCCCTGGGCTATCAAGAGATCGACCGCCCGCCGCAGCTCCCGGATCTGCATGATGACCGCGGCCCGGTCGGAGTCCTTGTCCTGGGGGGACTGGTAGGCCGGGAAGTAGCCTGAGACCACGACCGAAGCCACTCCCCGCTCGGCCATGGCCGCGGCCTCGGGGAGGAACTCGTCGCGGACGTGGGTCCACTCGCCGTACCAGCCCAGCCAGACGATGCCCGGGAACGGGCCTTCACCGGGCGGCAGGACCAGGTAGGCGGGCATCCGCAGCCGGCCGGCGCCGTCGTAGGAGATGTCCCTGAGCGTGGCCGCGCCGATCGGCCAGGCGCTGAGCTCACGGACGTCGAAGGGCTGCGAGCGGTCGTACTCGAACAGCGGCAGCGTCTGCTCGAAGGACATGCTCTCGGGCAGGTTGGTAGGCAAGGCGATCGGCGTGGGCGATCCCGCCGCCGCATCCAGGCCGCAGCCGCCGGCAGCGAACGCGGCAGCTGCCAGGGCAATCGCCCTCAGCCCGCACCTGCCTCGCCTCAACCGCATCCGAGGCTCCTTCACGTTCCGGTCGCGACCCGTCTTCTCTGGCCGGCCGATCGGGCATCCAGACGGCCCCCCGATTGCCTTTGTTCACGACGCCCGGCGGCCGCGGTGTAACCTCTGGCTGATCGCACCGGAGGAAGGACGCTGGCCTCCAGGAAGCAGCCCGGGGCATCTCCCGGGCAGAAGCTGCTGACCCTCGAGCCCCAATACCGCGAACGCATCTGGGGCGGGCAGCGCCTCCGGCGAGGCGGGGCGCCCGTGGGCGAGGCCTGGGTTTCGTACGGAGAGAGCGTCGTGGCCGCCGGGCGGCTGGCCGGGTCCACGCTGTCCGAGCTGGCCGCCCGCTTCGGGGCCGGGCTGGTGGGCAGCGCCGCGGCTGCCGGCGAGGCCGTCCGCGACGCCGCTGGCTGGCCGCTGTTGATCAAGCTGCTCGACTGCGCCGACTGGCTGTCCATCCAGGTCCACCCCAACGACGAGCAGGCCCGCCGCCTGGCCGGGCCCGGTGAGTCGGGCAAGACCGAGGCCTGGTTCGTGCTCGAGGCGGAGCCGGGGGCCTGCATCCTGCTGGGAGCCAGGCCCGGAGTCGACGCGACCGAGCTGGCGTCGGCCATCCGCCAGGGCAGGGCCGGCGACGTGGTCGCCGAGGTCGGGCTGGAAACGGGTCAGGCGGTCCTGATACCCGCCGGCACGCTCCACGCCCTGGGGCCCGGGCTGCTGCTGTACGAGATCCAGCAGCAGAGCGACATCACCTACCGCGCCTACGACTGGGGGCGACCGCTCTCGGCCGGGCGGAGCCTCCATATCGAGGAATCGGTGGCGGTGGCCCTGCCCGCGGTGGCCGAGGCCCCGCGGCGGCCGGCCGCGCCTTCGGGGAGCGGCCTCGGCCTGGCCCTGCAGTGCCCCCGCTTCATCCTGGAGCTGGGGCGGGTCGAAGGCGGCGACTCGCTGTCTCTCCGGACCGACGGCAGCAGCTTCCACGTCTTCACCCTCGTCGAGGGCACGGCCGAGGCTTTGGCCGGCGACGAGCGGGTCCGGCTGGCTCGCTTCGAGACCGTGCTGGTGCCCGCGTCGGCGGGCGAGTACCGTATCCGGGCGACGGACGGACCGGCCGCGTTCCTGCGGGCGTCGGTGCCCGCCTGACCTTGTCCCAATCCACTCTACGGAGGCCGCGATGCAAGTAGGCCTGCTCATCCCCCAGGGCTGGAAGTACGAGTACAACGGCTGGGACCCGGCCACGGCCTGGGCCCGCACCCTCGACCTGGCGCGTGACGCCGAGGCGCTGGGCTTCGAGTCGGAGTGGGTCTTCGACCACTTCCACACCGTGCCCGATCCGCTGGACGAGATCACCTTCGAGTCCTTCACCACCCTGACGGCGATCGCCGGCGTCACCTCGCGTGTCCGCCTGGGCCACATGGTCATCTGCACCGGCTTCCGCAACCCGGGCCTCACCGCCAAGCTGGCCGCCATGCTGGACGTGGCCAGCAACGGCCGGTTCGAACTGGGCATCGGCGGCGGCTGGAAGGAGGACGAGTGGCTGGCCTACGGCTACGGCTTCCCGCCCATCGCCGACCGGCTGGGCGCTCTGCGCGACCACCTGGAGATCATCACCCGCATGCTCGCCCCGGGACGGGCCACTTTCGAGGGCAAGTACGCCAGTGTCCGAGAGGCAGTCAATGTCCCCAAGGGGATCCAGAAGCCGCGCCCGCCGATCATCGTCGGCGGCAACGGCAAAGACGTCACCATGCGCCTTGCCGCCCGCTTCGCCGACGAGCTGAACCTGGTCTACGTCGGCACCGAGAAGGCGGCCGAGCTGATGGCCGTGGCGCGCTCGCGCTGCGAGGAGATAGGCCGCGACCCCGCCACCCTGCGCCTGTCGCTGTACTGCGCCGACCACGATGTCGAGCGGCCGGGCCGGGCCCGGGTCGATTTCATCGGCCGGTGCATCGAGATCGGGCTCGTGCGCCTGGTGGCCTTCCCCACCTGCAAGGAGCCAACGCCCGAGGTCCAGGCCTCCTTCGCCGAGGACTGCCGCAAGGCCGGGGCCGAACTGGTCTCGTAGCGCTCGCTGGCCGGCAGGCCGACTGGCGCTCGCTGGGTCACTGGCCGGCTTGCTGGCTCACTATCCGGCTTGCTGGCTCATTGGCCGGCTTGCTGGCGCGGGGGCCTTACCGGGCCCGAGCCGGCGCCGGTCATCTCGATGGCGGCCGCGATCTGGGCCTGGTCTTCCTCGGTCAGCTGCAGAGAGCCGCCGGGGAGCCAGCCGTCGACCTGTTCGGGCCGGCGCGCGCCCACGATTGCAGCCGTGACGCCGGGCCAGCCCACAACCCAGGCCACGGCGACGGCCGAGACCGTGGTCCGGTGCCGCTTGGCGATGGGCTTGAGAGCGTCGCGCAGGGCCAGGTTGCGCGACAGGGCGGGCTCGGTGAAGTTGGTCGAGGTGCGGCGCCAGTCCTCGAAAGCCATCTGCTGGACGCGCTTGGCCGAGAACGAGTCGGTCAGGACGCCCGAGGCCATGGGGCTGTAGCAGATGACGCCGGTGCCGTGAGCGGCGGCCCAGGGGATGACGTCCGCGGCGGAAGCACGGGCCAGGAGCGAGAGCGGCGGCTGGAGCGAGTCCACGTGGCGGACCTTCTCGCTGCGCTCCAGCCGGGGGACGTCGTAGTTGCAGACGCCGATGGCCCGCACCTTGCCCTCGGACACCAGGCGGCTCATCCCGCCCCAGGTCTCCTCGGCCGGGACCCCCGATTCGTCCGGCCAGTGGAACTGGAAGAGATCGATCCGTTCCACGTCCAAGCGCTTCAGCGACGCCTCGCAGTCGCGCCGCAGGGCGTCCGGCCGGCCCACCCGCTTGGCCGGAGCCCGGTGGTCGTTCGGATCCCAGACCAGGCCGCCCTTGGTAAAGATCATCGGACGCCGGCTGGGCGCGATCTTCTTGAGCGCCTGGCCGACCACCTCTTCGGAGTGGCCGTGGCCGTAGACGCTGGCCGTGTCGATCCAGTTCACCCCCACGTCGGCCGCATGGACGATGGCCTTGATCGAATCGGAATCGTCCTGCGGCCCCCATCCGAACAGCCAGTTGCCGCCTCCGACCGCCCAGGCGCCGAAGCCTACCGTCGTGATCTCGAGGTCGCTGGTGCCGAGCCTCCGGATCTCCATCGTCGTCCGGTCCTCCACCTGGGCGCTGCCGTTGCCCTCTATTGTGCCCGGTCCCGCCCGAACGCTCGGGACCGAGGCGTCGCCGGTCAGGCGACTCGGCCCATCCGAAATGTGCCGATCGGGCTATCACGGCGATAGCGGGATGATATCATCTATCCGCCAGACCCTGAAAGGAGCTTGGAGACATGATCAAGGAAAGGCCGGCATTTGCACTGCCGGGCTGGTCGACTCTGTTCGCGCTCATTGCATTCACGATCCTGCTCGGAGTGGCCGTAGTGGTCACCGCGGTGATCGAGCAGTGGGCGGCGTTCGTGGTGGTGGTCGTACTCGCCTCCCTGGTGTGGATCCCCTACATGGGCTTCACTGCGGTAGCCCCCAACGAGGCCCGGGCCATCGTGCTGCTGGGCCGCTACAAGGGCACCATCCGCGAGCAGGGTTTCTGGTGGGTCAACCCGTTCGCCTACCCGCGGACCAAGGTCTCGGTCAAGGTCCGCAACTTCGAGAGCTCCCGGCTCAAGGTCAACGACCACGACGGCAACCCGATCGAGATCGCCGCAGTCGTGGTCTGGAGGGTGATCGAGACGGCTGAGGCCCTGTTCGAGGTCGACGACTACGACCAGTTCCTGATGGTTCAGACCGAGGCCGCGATCCGCAACGTCGTGACCTCCTACCCCTACGACTCACACCTGGACGGCGAGGTCTCGCTGCGTGGCAACCCGCACGAGATCGGCGAGAAGATTGGCGCCGAGATCCAGAGCCGCCTGGCCAAGGCCGGCATCGAGGTCATGGACTCCCGGATCAGCCACCTGGCCTACGCGCCGGAGATCGCCAGCGCCATGCTCCGCCGCCAGCAGGCCAACGCCATCATCGCCGCCCGAACGCGCATCGTCGAAGGCGCGGTGAGCATGGTCGAGATGGCCCTGGCCGAGCTGAGCGACAAGAAGATCGTCCGGCTCGACGAGGAGCGCAAGGCGGCCATGGTCAGCAACCTGCTGGTCGTCCTGTGCAGCGAGCACGAAACCCAGCCGGTGGTCAATGCCGGCACCTTGTACCAGGGCTGAGCCCATGAGCGGCTTGACGGGGCCGCTACCCGAGAGGCGGCCGGCGCATGCCAGCCGCCTCGACGGCCGCCCGCGAGCCGCGGAGCGCTGACATGGCCGAACGGGTCCCCTTCCTGCTGCGCCTGGACCCGGAGGTCCTCGCCGCCCTGCGGCGCTGGGCCGGCGACGACATGCGCAGCCTCAATGCACAGATCGAATTCCTGCTGCGTCGGACCCTGCGCGACGTGGGGCGCCTGGCCGATGACGGGCGGGCCACACAATCGAAAGACGAAGCCCCGCCGGACTAGCAGGCGCGGAGCCTACGCCGCCGGCTCGGGTCCCCTACTCTTCGGGAGTGACGACTCGCAGAAGCGCCGGTATCCTCCTCTACCGCCGCCAGGGCGGTTCGCTGGAGGTCCTGCTCGGCCATCCCGGCGGCCCGTTCTTCGGGCGCAAGGACCTCGGCAGCTGGTCCATCCCCAAGGGCGAGCCCGGTCTGGAGGAGACGGACCTGGCCGCCACGGCCCGGCGCGAGTTCGAGGAAGAAACGGGGCACCCGGTCCCTGACGGCCCGCTCATCGACCTGGGGACGGTGACGCAGCGCGGCGGCAAGGTCGTCCACGCCTGGGCTGCCGAGGGCAACCTGGACCCGGCCCAAGCCCGCAGCAACACCTTCTCCTTCGAGTGGCCACCTTTCTCGGGCAAGGTCCGAACCTACCCCGAGATCGATCGAGTCGAGTGGTTCGGGCCGGCGGAGGCCCGGCGCCGGGTCAAGCGGGCCCAGATACCGCTCGTCGATCGGCTCGAGGCAGCCCTGACAGAGCGCGAGGCGGGCAGATGACGAGGGCCCACCGAGACGGCGACAGCGACGCTGTGTTGGACCTGCGGGGCGTGACCGTCATTCGCTCCGGAACGCGCCTCCTCGACGGCGTGAACTGGCTCGTCCGCCGCGGCGAGCGCTGGGTCCTTCTGGGCCCCAACGGCAGCGGCAAGACCACTCTCATCTCCGTGGCCGCCACCTACCTCTGGCCGTCGCGGGGCGAAGTGTCGGTCCTGGGACAGACCGTAGGCAGCGTCGACGTGCGCGAGCTGCGACGCCGCATCGGCCTGGTGAGCGCCGCCCTGGAGGCACGCATCCCCCTCGAGATCACCGCCCTGGACGTCGTCCTGGCGGGGGCCACCGGCGCCATTGCCCCCTGGTGGGATCGCCACGGTCGCCGCACCCGGGCCCGGGCGCTGGAGATGCTGGCGATCGTCGGCGCGGCGGACCTTGCCGAGCACCGCTTCGAACTGCTCTCCTCGGGCGAGAAGCAGCGCGTCCAGATCGCCCGAGCCCTCATGCCCGACCCGGCTCTGCTGCTCCTGGACGAACCGGCCGCCGGTCTGGACCTGGGAGCCCGCGAGCATCTGGCGATGGTCCTGGCGCAGCTCAACGCCCATCCCGGTCTGGACGCGGTCGTGGTGGTCACCCACCACGTCGAGGAGATCGCGCCGGGCACGACCCACGCCCTGGTGTTGCGGGCGGGGCGAACGGTGGCCTCGGGCAAGGCGCCGGCCACCATCACCTCGGACGTACTGGCGGAGGCATTCGGGCTGCCGCTGGCCGTGCGCCGCTCCGGCGGGCGCTATACCGCGCGGGCGGTCGTAGCGGAATGACAGCGCCCGGGCCGTCTCGCGTTGTCGTCTTCGACGTCGGAGCCGTCCTCGTCGACTGGAACCCGCGCCATCTCTACCGCCGCCTCTTCGACGACGAGGTGGACATGGAGCGCTTCCTGGCCGAGGTCTGCACCCCCGAGTGGAACTCCAGGCTCGACGCCGGCCGGCCCTTCGCCGAGGCCGTGGAGGAGCTAGCCGAACGCTACCCCGACCAGGCGGACCTGATCCGCGCCTACCGCGAGCGCTGGGTGGAGATGCTGGGCGGCGAGATCGAGGGGACGGTTTCGATCGTGCGCGAGCTGCGAGCCGCCGGAGTGCCCGTCTACGCGCTCAGCAACTGGTCGGCCGAGACGTACCCCCTGACCCGGCCCCTCTACCCCTTCCTGGACGAGCTGGACGGCGTCTTCATCTCCGGGGAAGCCGGCGTGGGCAAGCCCGATCCCGCGATCTTCCGGCTCTTCCTGGAACGCTTCGGCCTGGAGCCGGGCCGGATCGTCTTCATCGACGACAGCCCGGCCAACGTGGCAACCGCGCAGGCGCTGGGCATCGACACGATCCATTTCGAGGACGCGCCCCAGACGCGTCGGGCCCTCGCCCGCCTGGGCTTCCCGCTGTCGCCTCAGCCGTAGACCTGGGCCAGGCCGCGGGCCGTCGCGGCCAGCCGCTCGCGCAGCTCGAGCGGCTCCAGCACCTCGGCGTCGGAGCCCAGGCTGAGGATCGCCGGCTCCGCCCTCCAGACGTCCTCGAGCCGTATCTCGACGGTCCGCCAGCCCTCGGCGTCCGGCGCGCCGGCCGCTTCCAGCGCGGCGCGTGCCGCGGGCAGGCCGATGACGCCGCCCAGTCGTTCGGCGTCCATGTCTCGGACCCGCAGCACGGCCTGGAACGAGGGCAGGCTCTCCTGGTAGGCGGCGACCGAAGCGTCCCAGTAGGCGGCCAGGTCGAAGTCCTCGGGGCGCTCGAACCTGTCGTCCAGGATGTCCAGATCCTGGATGCGCGAGACGCGGTAGGTCCGATTGCCGTTCTCGGCCCGGGCGACCATGTACCAGATACCGCCCTTGAGGACCACGCCCAACGGATCCACCACCCGCTCGACCGTCGCGTCGTCGCTCCCGCGCCGGTAGTGCATGCGCAGTCGCCGGTCGCCCCACACCGCCTCGGCGATGGGCTGAAGGAAGCCCGCCGATTCGGGCTCCTGGAACCACCCCGGCGCGTCGAGGTGGAAGCGCTGGCTGATGCGGCTGGCGCGGCTGCGCAGCTCGGGCGGCAGAGCCGCCAGGACCTTGAGCTGGGCCGCGGCCAGCACGGTCCCCAGCCCAAGCTGGGCGGCCGGTCCGGGGTAGCCGGACAGGAACAGCGCCTCGGCTTCCTCCGGAGTGAGCCCCGTGAGTCTCGTCCTGTAGCCCTCCACGAGCTGAAAGCCGCCGTGCACGCCCCGATCGGCGAAGATCGGGATACCAGACGCGCTCAGCTCTTCGACATCGCGATAGACGGTCCGGACCGACACCTCGAGCTCATCCGCCAGCTGCCTGGCGGTGAGGCGCCCACGGGTCTGGAGCAGAAGGAGCACCGAAATGAGCCGACTCGCTCGCATGCCCGCAGCGTACCCGATCATCGCCCCCGATACTTGACATCAACCGTCAGGTTGCCCTGCTAGTGTTGACGTGCAGCAGGTCGAGGACGCGAGCCGCCGGTGGACCGGCCGGGCTCGGCGCCCAGGAGGAGAAGCACAGGTGAACTGGAACCCGGTCGACGAGCTCGTGCTCGCATGTGACCGTATGGAGAAGCTGCGGGACGAATGGCGGACGGCCAACCGACGGACGGACGGCGAGGGCGCGAGGCGACACGCTCTCTCGGATCTCGTATGCGGCTGGCGCACTCGTATCGGCGCAGCGGTCATGGCCGTGGGCCGCCGGATAGTGCCGGCCGAAGTGCGGGCGAGCATGGCCAGCCCCGGCAGGCTGGACGGCTGCTGAACCGTCGGGCCTGAGGCGCGAGCGCGGCGAGCGCCACGGCGGTTGGCGAATGGGGCATGCTGCAACCGTGCCTAGACTGCCGCTTCCAGCCGACGACCAGTCCAGCCCGCACGACCCGGGCTCGGAGGTTGCGGGCGAGCGCGCCCTGGCGGTGGCCGGGGCGGCTTCGCTGCCGCTCCTGACGCCGGGCGGCTCGACGATCCGCATCGGGACGGCCAGCTGGACCGACCCGACGATGACGGCGCCGGGCGTCTTCTACCCTCGTGGCGCCGACTCGCCCGAGGAGCGGCTGAACTACTACGCCTCTACCTTCCCCATCGTCGAGATCGACGCCACGTACTACGCCCTGCCATCGCCCAGGGTGGCGCAGGCCTGGGTGGACCGGACCCCGCCCGACTTCGTCTTCGACGCCAAGGCCCATGCCCTCATGACCGGCCAGCCGAGCGAGACGAAGCGCCTGCCAAAGGCCCTCCGCGAGGCACTGCCGGCCGAGCTGGCGGCCAAGCCCCGGCTGTACGCGAAGGACCTGCCGCCCGAAGTGCGCGACGCTGTGTGGCAGGGTTTCCTGGCCGGGCTGGAGCCGCTTCGCGCCGCCGGGCAGCTGGGCTCCGTCCTGCTGCAGTACCCGCGCTGGTTCCTGCCGCTGAGCGAGAGCCGCGACCAGATCCTGGAGGCGCGAGACCGGCTGGGCGAAGTGCGCTGCGCCGTCGAGCTGCGCAACGAGACGTGGTTCAACGACAAGAACCTGGATAGAACGCTGCGCTTCCTGGCCGACAACGGGATCCCGTTCGTGATGGTGGACGGGCCGCAGGGGTTGAAGAGCAGCGTGCCGCCGTTGACGGCGGTCACCTCCCCGGAGCTGGCCATCGTCCGCTTCCACGGCCGGCGGACCGAGACCTGGGAGGCCAAAGGCATCCAAACCGTGGAGCGCTTCCGCTACCTCTACTCACCCGAGGAACTGGGTGACTGGGCGACTCGCATCCGTGAGGCAGCCGAAGAGGCCCGCGAGATGCACCTCCTGATGAACAACTGCTACGCCAACTACGGCTCAACCAACGCCCGCGAGCTGGCGGCCATGCTGGCGGCCGAGCTGGGGGCGACGCCGGCAGGCGGTGGGGCGGCCGGCAGTGGAGCGGCAGGTGGCGGGGCGGCCGGCGGCGGGGCGCCCGAATCGGCCGGGCCGACCCCTTGACTCTCAGGCAACCTGAGAGCCCAGGCTGACGGCGTCCAATCCAGAAGCGAGAGGGCGATGCGCAATCTGCTGCCAATCGGTCGGTTCTCGCAGGTCTGCCGGCTTTCGATCCCGGCCCTGCGCCACTACGATGAGCTGGGCCTGCTGACTCCCGCGGCGGTGGACCAGGACACGGGCTACCGCTACTACTCGATCGCCCAGGCTGCCGACGCGGAGCGGATCCGGACGCTGCGCTTCCTGGAGATGCCGCTGCCCGAGATCCGGGCCGTGCTGGCGGGCGACCCCGAGCGGACCAGGCAGATCCTGGAAGCCCATCGCGACCGGCTCCGGCAAGCGACCGAGCGGCAGCGCTACGCCATCACCCTCCTCGACTCGATGCTGTGCGAGGAGCCACCCATGAGCTACGAGATCCACATGCGCGAGGCCGCGCCTCAGCAGGCCGCCTCGATCCGGGCCCGCGTAGTCTGGGCCGAGCTGGGTCCGTTCATCGGCGCAGCGATCGGCGAGATCTGCGCCGTCGCCGGAGACCAGGGGGTGCGGTTTGCCGGACCGCCCATGGCCATCTACCACTGCGCCGAGGCCGAGGAAGCGGAGCTGGACGTCGAAGTGGCGATGCCCATGGCCGAGGCCGTGGAAGCGGCCGGCCGCGTCGGCCCGACGACTATCGCGGGTGGCCTGGTCGCCACCACGCTGCACGCCGGCCGCTACGAGGACGTCGGCTCGGCCTATCGAGCCCTGGCCGAATGGGTCCAGGAGCACGGCCATGAGAGCGCCGGCCCGCCGCGCGAGGTCTACCTCACGGACCCCGACGAGGTAGGCGATCCGGGCGCCAACCGCACCGAGATCATCTGGCCCATCAAGTAGTCGCGACCGGCCTGGGGCGGGCGGCGCGACGCTCGGTTGAGGAATCGGAACGCCCGGCGGGCACCCGCCGGGCGTTCGAGCTTCTGCGAGGGGTGACTACTTGTCGCGCTCGGCCGGGTTCGCCAGCGCCGCCTGGGCCGCGGCGAGGCGGGCCACCGGGACCCGGAACGGTGAGCAGGACACGTAGTTCAGGCCGACCTGGTGGCAGTAGCCGATCGACAGCGGGTCGCCGCCGTGCTCGCCGCAGATGCCGACCTTGAGGTCCTTGCGGGTGCTGCGACCGAGCTTCACGGCCATCTCCATCTCCTGGACGATGACCGGGTCGAGCGACTGGAAGGGGTTGTACGGCAGGATCTTGTCCTCGACGTACTTGAGCAGGAACCCGCCCTCGGCGTCGTCGCGGCTGTAGCCGAACGTCATCTGGGTCAGGTCGTTGGTGCCGAAGCTGAAGAACTGGGCGTACTTGGCGATCTCGTCCGCGACCCAGCAGGCCCGCGGGATCTCGATCATGGTGCCGAACTTGTAGTCGATCTTGACGCCGGCGGCCTTGACCACCGCGGCGGCCTCGGCCTCCAGCAGCGTCTGGGTCGCAATGAGCTCGTTCACGTGACCGACGAGCGGGATCATGATCTCCGGCCGCGGGTCCTTCTTGGCCTTCTTCACGGCCACGGCCGCGTTGAGGATGGCCCGGGTCTGGATCTTCACGAAGTCCGGGATCATCAGGCCCAGGCGGCAGCCGCGCAGGCCGAGCATCGGGTTCTGCTCGTGCATCGACTTGATGGTCGCGAGCAACTCCTTGTCCTTGGCGCTGGCCTTGGGGCCGGCCTTGGTGACCTTGACCAGCTGCTCCTCGAGGTTCGGGAGGAACTCGTGGAGCGGCGGGTCGATGAGGCGGATGACGACCGGCAGGCCGCTCATCGCCGTCAGGATGCCCTCGAAGTCGCCCTGCTGGAGCTTCTCGAGCTTGGCCATGGCGGCGTCGAACTGGGCGACGGCCTTCTTCTCCTCGGCGTCGAGCTTGGCGCCGGCAGCGATCTTGGCCTTGGCGCGCGTCGCGACGTTGGCGACCAGGATGGCCGACCGAACGATGTCGAGGCGCGGGCCCTCGCGGAACATGTGCTCGGTCCGGCACAGGCCGATGCCCTGGGCGCCGTAGGAGCGAGCCTGAGCGGCTTCCTCGGGCTTGTCGGAGTTGGTCCAGATCTGCAGCTTGCGGATCTTGTCGGCCATGTCCAGGACCGTCTGGAGATCCTTCTGGTCCTCGTAGCGGGCGTGAACCGTGGGCAGCGCGCCGACGAAGACCTCGCCCGTGGAGCCGTCCAGGCTGACCGGGTCGCCTTCCTTGATCGTCACGTCGCCGGCGTGAGCGCTCTTGGTGGCGTAGTTGACCTCCAGCTCGGCGCAACCAGCGACGCACGGCTTGCCGATCTGGCGGGCGACGACCGCGGCGTGGGAGGTCGCGCCGCCCTTGGCGGTCAGGATGCCCTGGGCGACGGCCATGCCGTGGAAGTCGTCGGGGGAGGTCTCCTCACGGATGAGGATGACCTTCTGGCCCCTGGCGGCCCAGGCGGCGGCGGTGTCGGCGTGGAAGACCGCCTTGCCGACGGCCGCGCCGGGCGAGGCGTTGAGGCCCTTGGCGACGCGCCTGGCCGACTTGCGGGCGCTCGGGTCGAAGGTGTCGCGCAGGAGCTGATCGACCTGGCCCGGCTCCATGCGAGCGATCGCCTCCGCCGGCGTGATCAGCTTCTCCTTGACCATGTCGATCGCGATCTTCACCGCGGCTGCGGCGGTTCGCTTGGCCGACCGAGTCTGGAGCATGTACAGGCGCCCGCGCTCGATCGTGAACTCGAGGTCCTGGACGTCCTTGTAGTGCTTCTCCAGCTTCTCGGCGATCTTCTTGAACTCGGAGTAGACCCTGGGCATCTCCTGCTGGAGATGGGCGATCGGAGCGGGGGTCCGGATGCCGGCCACGACGTCCTCGCCCTGGGCGTTGACGAGGTACTCGCCGAAGAGGACCTTCTCGCCCGTGTTGGGGTTGCGGGTGAAGGCCACGCCGGTGCCCGAGTCGTTGCCCATGTTGCCGAAGACCATCGTCACGACGTTCACGGCGGTGCCGAGGTCGTGCGGGATCTTCTGGCTGTTGCGGTAGTCGTTGGCCCGCTTGCCGAACCAGCTGGCGAAGACAGCCTTGATGGCCAGGTCCAGCTGCTCGTTCGGGTCGTCCGGGAACTCGCGGCCGATGGCGGCCTTGACGATCTTCTTGTACTCGGCGACGAGCTTGCGCAGATCGTCGACCGTGAGATCGGTGTCCTTGGCGGCCTTGCCGTGCTTCGCCTTGGCGGCATCGAGGGCCTCGTCGAAGCGGTTGTACTCGACCGCGGAGCCGTCCCTGCCCCTGGCCACGCGCGGCGGGACGTTGAGCACGATCCGGCCGAACATCGAGATGAAGCGGCGGTAGGCGTCCCAGCCGAAGCGCTCATTGCCGGTGATGGCGATGATGCCCTGGAGGGTGGTCTCGTTCAGGCCCAGGTTGAGGACGGTGTCCATCATGCCCGGCATGGAGAACTTGGCGCCGGAGCGGACCGAGACCAGGAGCGGGTTAGCGGGATTGCCCAGGCCCTTGCCCGTCTGCTGCTCGACGACCTTGACCGCGGCCAGGACATCGTCCCAGAGGCCGGCCGGCAGTTTCTTGCCGGCGGAGAAGTAGTCGTTGCAGGCTTCGGTGGTGATGGTGAAGCCTGGAGGGGTGGGAAGACCGGCGTTAGTCATCTCTGCCAGGCCGGCGCCCTTGCCGCCCAGCAGGTCCTTCATGCCGCCATTGCCCTCGGCCTTGCCGCCGCCCCAGGCGTAGATGTAGCGCTTGGCGGCCTTGTGGGTCTTCGAGCCGAAATCGGCCATAGGGATGTCACTCTCCTTGGATGCGGGGTTGTCGCGCCGCGGGCAGCGGAATGCACCCGCGCGACGTGATCGCACTCTGTCCCGCAGATTGTACAGGCGTGCGCGGCCCCGGCTCCCGGTCGAGAGGCACGGCGGGGCGGTCCGAGGGGACCGCAGTGAGGACGTCCATTCGGCCCGAATTCAGAACTCCGACCGCGCAAGGCGGCCGGGGAGGCGGCTAGCAGGAAGCGGTGATCGCCGCGGTGATCGTCTTCGTGGAGTGATTGGCCGCTGTGGCCGTGATGCGGACGGTGTCACCGGCGAGATGGGTGATGGTCGCCGTCCACTGGTTGCCCGAACCGGTCTCCGGACCCATCCAGGTCGCGTTGAAGTCCAGCCAGGCGTCGTACTCGTTCTGCCGCTCCATCACCACGCTCGAGATGCCCTTGCGGTAGCTGGAGTCGGCGTTGGCCCCGACGACGACGATGAGCTTGCCGCTGTTGCAGTGCTGGTCGAGGACGATGACCGTCGGCCCGGTGGGCGCGGTCGTTGGGGTCGCGGTCGCCATCGCGGGCGCGGGCGTGGTCGCGGCGGTCGGCGACGCCGTGGGTGTGGCGGACTCGGTCGCCGTCGCGGTCTCAGTCGCGAGTGCGACCTCGGCGGTCGGCGACGCCGTGGGTGTGGCGGACTCGGTCGCCGTCGCGGTCTCAGTCGTGGACGAGCACGAGGCGATGGCCAAAGCGACGATCAACCCGGCGCCGGCGATTGTCCAGCGGTGAGTCATTGCTTCTCCCTGGGGGCTTCTTCGATCTGCCGCGCCGGCGCCGCGCACTGTCGCGCGATGCCTCGCGGGAGCGGTGAGGATAGCCCGGCTCGGAGCGAGCACAAAGCGTGACCCACGCCTCGGATCAGGCGTGGGCCGCCTGCCGCTGAGCGTTTCACCCGCCGAAACCGGCTAGTCTTGCCCAGTGCTCCGCCTCTGCCGCACATCGCGGCCAGCCCCGTTCGCCGCCGCCGCCGTTCTGGTCGCCCTGACCGTGGCGGCCTCGGCCGCTTCACCGACGCCGGCTACGCAGTGGCAACTCGGCAGCGGATCGTCGCCCGGCACGGCAACCTCGGCGGCACCCTCCGCAGCCTCGGACGCGGCGCTTGCCACCGCCTGGGCTCTCGCCCTCAGCCCCAACTCCACGCCCGAGCCGGCGACTCACCTCGTACCGCTGGTGCCCATCGTCGGCTTCTGGTCCGACGAGACCACGATCAGCCGCCGGGCGCTGGCGGACGCCCTCGAAGGACCGGGCTCGTCCGGCCCGGGCCGCAGCGTCGCGGTCAGCCTCGGAGACCGGAAAGGCCTCCACTCGATCTTCGGCTTCTGGCCCCAGTCGGAAGCGCTGACGCCGGCCGGCGTCCGCAGCTTCGTCAGGGCGACCCCGGGCGCCCTCGGCATAGTCCGGGCGGAGGACGTCACGCCCGACGTTCGGGCGCTGGCCGTGAACGGCATCGCGCTCTTCGGCATCGACCGAGTCCACGACCTGGATGACTGGCCCCTGCTGGCCAGCGAGCCGGGCCCGCCATCGTCATTCTCAGCCGACCAGACCTGGTCGCTCGCCGCCGGCGGCGACGTGATGCTGGACAAGGCCGTCTACACGCAGTCGGTGACGAAAGGTCTGGGGGCGGACTATGCCTGGGATGGCAGCCGGGCCATGATCGACAAGCGGTACTGCTGCGGCTGGGAGGGAGAGCCGCTGGTCTCGGGGCATCGGACCGGCGAGAAGGGCCAGGTCGCCCGAATCTTCCGCGATGCCGAACTGAGCATGGTGAACCTGGAGTCGCCCGAGCCGGACGCCTTCCGCCACCACTCGAGCGGCTACGTCTTCACCGGTGACCCGGCCTTGCTGCAAGGCCTGGTCAACGCCGGCATCGACCTGGCCGGGCTGGCCAACAACCACCTCGGCAACGGCGGGCCCCAAGGCGTCACGGACACGATCCGCCATCTCGACGAGCTGGGCATCGCCCACGCGGGCGCGGGAACGAGTCAGGCCGATGCCCGCCGACCGGCCTGGCTCCAGGCGGGCGGCCTGCGCGTGGCCGTCCTGGCCTACAGCTGGATCGAGCCGCGGAGCTACTCGGCGGCGCCGGGTCGCCCGGGGTCGGCCTGGTTCTCGATCAGCTACGTCGCCCATGACATCCGGGCCGCCAGGGCCGCCGGCGCGGACGTCGTCATCGTCATGCCGCACTGGGGCCTCGAGTACACCGACACCGTGTTGCCGGCTCAACGCGCCGCGGCCAGGGCGATGATCCAGGCCGGGGCGGACCTGGTCCTGGGCAGCCACTCCCACTGGGTTGGGCCGCTCGAGCAGATCTCACCCGGCCGCTTCGCCTTCTACTCGCTCGGCAACCTGGTCTTCGACTGGACACATGACGAACGCAGCCAGGAGGGCGTCGTCGCCGTCCTGACCTTCGCCGGCAGCCGGCTGGCGCAGATCGACCTCCAGCCGACCCTGATCATCCAGGGCCAGCCCAACCTCCTGGACCGGGCCGGCGACGGCCACGCCGTCCTCGACCCGGTCCGCAAGGCGTCAGCCCCACTCCTGGGCTGGTAGTCGGTCTATCGCTTGTCGGGTCCGGGGCGCCCGGATCAGCGAGCGCGGACCCTCTTCGCCTGGCGCCGGGTCGCGAGCAACGAGCACGCCAGGGCTACTAGTGAGACCGCGCGGACTCGCGCCTGCTTACCGCGAAGGCGCCCAACAGGCCCGCCACGGCCGCCGCAAGCAGTGCCAGGGCCTGGCCGCCGGAGGAGCCTGAGCCCCCGCCCGGTGTCGTGGTCGTGGGCGGCGGCGTGGGCGTGGGAGCCGGGCCGACGTCCAGGTAGGCGGTTGCGCTCTCGCACATCATCAGGGCGAAGAACTCCCCGGTGTCGGCACCTGACACGCAGGCAGCGGCTTGGGCCGACTGGCCGGGATCCCCAGGACTGGGCTGCGCCGTGGCTTGAACAGTGATGGTGACCGTCACGGCGCTGCCGTCTCCCTGGAACTCGAGCCAGTTGAAAACGTTCGCTTCGGTGCAGTCGGCCGGGTTTACCGGCGCGCTGCAGCTGACGCTGAAGCTGCCGGTCCAGAACGGCATGCTACTCAGGTCGATCAGGTAGACGATGGGCGCGTCGAGTGGATCGAGGTCTATCTCGGGGAAGGAGACCGTCAGCGTCAATGTGACCGGGATCGAGACGCCCTCGGGCACCGCAGCCGGGCTCCAGCCGTAGGTCACGGTCTGGATGGGGACTACGTACGTCCGGAACGCGACGTCCGAGACCCCGGTTATCGGAGTTCCGGGCAAGGCGCCCTCGGTCGCCTCACCGCCCGCGTAGTCAGCTGCCGTGACGCCGAGGTCGATGCTCGCATAGCCGTTGTTGATGACCAGGGTGTGCTGGGTGCCCGCCCCGACCAGAGAAGACGACGGCAGGACGAAATCGACCCAGCCGGCTGTCGGCCCGCAGTCCGCCGTGTGCAGCGCGTACGAATCGAAGATGACCCAGACAGTCGTGGCGCTGGCGGCGCTGCAGTACACCTCGACGTGGGTCAGCACGCCGGTCACGCCGGCGGTGAAGGTCTGGTTCACGGGCGCGCTCGTAGAGTACGTGCTGCCGCCGACGTCGACGACCTGGTCCTGGGTCCCGGGCACGGCGGCGCGAGCGCCTCCCGGTACGAGTGCGAGCAGTAGCGCGGCCGCTGCCGCTGCTCCGACAAATGGACGTCTCATCTGGACCTCCTTGGTCAACCGAGGGCTGCCGCCAAAACGCCCCTTGCCGGCGAGGTCCCGATCTACCCGGTCGGGCCCGCACCCATGTGCTCCGACAGGAACGATCCGATGGCATTCTGGCACACCGCCGCAATGGGTAGGCGGCCCATCCGTCGGCGACGGGGGCGGGCGCTAGCCGCGGATCAGCCGGAGCTCACGCCTGATGCCCACGACGGCCAGACCCAGCAGCCCGGGCAGTGCCCACAGCCACCAGGGCAGCGCGTCGCTCCGCGTTTCCGAGCCGGCCAGGGTGCTGGTTGGAGGCGGCGACGTCCCCGCGGCGACGACAGCCAGGCTGGCCTGAGCCGGGCTGCAGAGGTCTGCCTCGCCGGGGCCCTGTATGCAGCCCTCGCCGCTGGCCACGCCCGCTCCCGCCGCGGTGGGCGAGGCAGTCCCGGTGATGACGATAGTGACGATCATGGCACTACCATCCCCTGCGGGGTGTAGGCCGGCCAGGTACTGGGCCACGCTGCAGTCAGCTGCCGCAACCTGTGCCGAGCAGGTGATTCCGGTGGGGCTGAACCAGGCGGGCAGGGCGTCCAGCCTCATCGTGTAGAACTCGGGGAGCGCGGCCAACACAATGGCTCCGGATATCGACGCGTTGGCGACGACCGGCAGCTCGCTGAAGACCGTCTCCGTGGTCAGGGTCACGGTCGTGTCCGTGCCGGCTGTGATGGAAGTCGGACTCCACGAGTAGGTGGTGGACGACGTGACCCAGACGTACGTCCTGAAGGCGAAGTCGGCTACGGCGGTGTCCGGCGGGATGACCGGGCTCAATCCGGTGCTGTTGTCGGTGGCTTCTCCGCCCGCGTAGTCGGCGGCGGCAGCCCCGAGCCCCACGGGCGTTCCGCCCGAATTGACCAAGATCGTGAACTGCTGGCCTGCTGTGACGACTGCCAGCAGGTCGACGGTCACCCAGCCCGGGTCCTGACAGGTAGCCGTCGAGTGGAACGATTCGACGGACACTTCGATGTCCACGAACCCACCACCCCCGTAGCAGTAGAGCTCGACAGAGGTGAGCAAGCCGCTCTGGCCGGCAGTAACCGTCTGGCTGACGCCGGAGACGTTGTCGAACATGAACATCCCGGTGCCGAAGTCGGCCGATTGGTCGAGCGTGCCGGCGATTGCAGGTGCTCCCAGCACCGCTCCGGGAGCCAGCCCCAGAGCTAGGACGGCCGCGCTCGCGGCGGCGGCGATCTTGTGTCTCATCTGGATTCTCCCCGCCAGGCCGACTCAGCGCCAGCCTGGCGCTCTGGGCCCGACCTCAGGCCGGGCCATCTACACCGCGCTCCGACGACAGGAGCGGTCCCCCAAGCCGATTATGACACGCGCCCTGCGCCGCCAGGTAGCCCCGCGCGACGCTCAGGACCGGCCGGCTTCCAGCCAGTCCAGCCAGCCCTCCAGGCCTTCGCCGGTGATGGCGGAAACGCCGAGCAACGGCACGTCCCGGTTGAGCAGCCGGACGTCCGCCTCGAAGGCCGCCCGGTCGAACGGCAGGTGCGGCAGCAGGTCGATCTTGTTCAGCAGCAGCAGGTCGGCGGTCTGCACCAGGTAGGGGTGCTTGCCCGGCTTGTCGTCGCCCTCGGTCGCGGAGAAGATGCCCACCTTTGCCGCCTGCCCCAGGTCGAAGCCGACGGGGCAGATCAGGTTGCCCACGTTCTCGATGAAGAGGACGTCCACGCGCTCCAGGTCGACCTTGGCCAGCGCGTCGCGGACCTGGTCGGCCTCCAGGTGGCAGCCCTGGCCTGTCGAGATCTGCACGACCTGGTCGCACAAGCGGGCCAGGCGATCGGCGTCGCGACGGGTCGTGAGATCGCCCACCAGGACGGCCGACCGGCGGCGGTCGCCCAGCGCCCGCAGGGTCGCCTCGAGCAGAGCCGTCTTGCCGCAACCTGGCGCGCCGATGATGTCCACGGCGAAGATGCCGCGGCGCTGGAAATCGGCTCGGAGCGCGGCGGCAATCTCGTCGTTGGCCTCCAGCACCCGCTCCACGATCGGGATGCGCACGGTGGGCCCGGGCTCGGTCACTGTCGGTCCTCCTCGTCGTCGATGGTGATGGCCACCAGGTCCAGCTCGTCCGTGCCGTGCGGCTCGGGAGTTTCGTTGCCGCACTCACAGGATACGAACGGCACGGGGCTGGTCCAGTTCCGGCCGCAGGCCGGGCATGAGATCGCCCATGGCAGCTGCTCGATCAGCAGGGTCGCCCCGTCCATGCGGGTGTCCATCGTCACCGCCCGCCAGCCCATCTGCAGGGCCTCCGGCTCGATGCCCCGCAGCGGCCCGACCACGATTTCCACGCTGTGCACGCGTGCTCCAGGCCGGGCGTGCTTCTCGACCTGGGCGGCAAGGGCTTCGGCGATAGAGAACTCGTGCACGGGGGCGATCTTAGCCCACTTCTGAAGGCTGTGGCGTCAAAATGCCATCGATAGTTAGTCTGGCATGGCCTTTCAGGGCCGAAATGCCCGGTATGAAGGGCCGTAACGGCGGAGCCGAACCGGGCTCTGCCACTCCTATGCTGCAGGAAGCATAGATGCGCTGCCGAGCGCAGCCGGCCCGAGCGGCTCCCACCGGGAGCGAGGCCGGAATCCGGCGGAGTAGAAACATGGCGCACATCCTCCTGGTTGATGACGATCCGGACGTAGCCGCCACCAACGCCGAGACCATCGAGACCCTGGGCCACTCCGTCGAGCTTACTTCCACTTCGGCCGAGGCCGCCCGGGCAATGGAGCGCAAGGCGCCCGACCTGGTCGTCCTGGAGGCCATCCTGGGCGGCGAGTTCACCGGCATGGAGCTGGCCAAGGAACTGGCCGAGACGTACCCGGACCTGCCGATGATCATGCTCACCCGGGCCGATGAGCACCTCACCTCCGAGGAGCTGGAGCGCCAGGACCGCGACGGCTGGCTGCCCGTCGACCGCTACCTCGAGAAGCCCGTCCTGGACGACGTCCTGGCCTACGAAGTCGAGCACCTGCTGCCGGCGGACAAGTGACCCTGTCCAACCTCTGTGCGGCGCTGATCGCGCTGCCCATAGCGTTGGGGGCTATCGCCTTCCTGATCGACCGAACCGCGCTGCGCAGCGCGCTGGTCGTCACGGGCAGCGTAATCGTCGCCGCCCTGTCCATCGCCACGATCCCGGCCTTCGGCGGCGCCGACTCCGCCTTCTTCGGGCTGCCGGGCGAGCTGGAGCCGGGCGCCGCGTTGCCGGCCATCGAGATCGCCCTGACCGGCCTGGTCGTGGTCTTCGGCCTGTACTACCGTCGCTTCCTGGCCCCAGTCCTGGCCCTGACCCAGCTATCCATCTCGCTCTACCTTGAACTGAGCGGCCGCCTTCCCGAGGCCGACCCGGGCCGCCTCTTCTGGTTCGACCGCCTGTCGCTGGTTATGGTCCTCATCGTCGGCATCATCGGGCCGCTGATCTGCGTCAACGCCATCGGCTACATGCGCTCCTACCACCGCGCCAGCCCGATGCTCAGGGGTCGCCGCAACGTCTTCTTCGCCATCCTGTTCGTCTTCCTGTCGGGCATGTTCGGCCTCGTCGTCTCGAACTACCTGCCCCTGCTGCTGGTCTTCTGGGAGATCACGACCCTCTGCTCGTTCCTGCTGATCGGCTACACCAGGACCGACGAGACGATCGGCTACGCCTTCCGGGCCCTCAACATGAACCTGGTGGGCGGCATCGGCTTCGCCGCGGCCATTGCCCTGCTGGCCGACCAGCCCGGCGGCCTGCAGCTCGTCGAGCTGACCCGCGGTCCGGCAGGCGCGGCCCTGCTGCCGGCGATAGCCCTGCTGGCCCTGGCCGGAATCACCAAGAGCGCCCAGATGCCCTTCAGCTCGTGGCTCATCGGCGCCATGTACGCCCCCTCCCCCACCTCGGCCCTCCTCCACTCTTCGACGATGGTCAAGGCCGGGGTCTTCCTGCTGCTTCGCCTCAGCCCGGCCATGGCCGGGTCGCTGGTCGGCTACGGCGTGGCCTTCGTGGGGATGCTGACCTTCCTCTTCGTCTCGATCGTGGCCGGCACCGAATCGAACACCAAGAAGGTGCTGGCCTACTCCACCCTGGGCAGCCTGGGCCTGATCGTCGGCTGCGCCGGCATCGGCACGCCCGAGCTGGCCTGGGTGGGGGTGATGCTGATCATCTTCCACGCCACCGCGAAGGGCCTGCTGTTCATGGTCGTGGGCACGATCGAGAACCGGCTGTACACCAAGAACATGGAGAACTTCGACGCCCTGCTGAGCCTGATGCCCCGCGTCAGCACCCTGGCCCTGGTCGGGATCGCCGGCATGTTCATCGCCCCCTTCGGCGTGGTTATCGCCAAGTGGAGCGCCATCCGGGCCTTCATCGACGTCCCCGGCGCCCCGGGCGCGGCGCTGATCGTGATCATGGCCTTCGGCAGCTCGCTCACGATCTTCTACTGGGGCAAGCTGCTCATCAAGGTCCTCTCGGCGCGGCGCCAGACCGACTACGAGCGCTCCATCGAGCGCCGCGTCTCGCGCTACGAGTGGCTGACCGAGGCGCCCCTCGCGCTCGGCGTGCTGGCCGTGACCGCGTTCGTCGGCCCCATCTCCGACAACGTCATCGGGCCGTGGGCGCTCGGCTCCTTCTCCGCCGAGCCGCGCGACTTCCTCCACATGGCCCCGGCAATGGTGCTGTTCATGCTGGGGGCGGTCATGTTTCTGCCGGCCGTGGCCTACTGGTCGTGGCGCCATCCGGCCTACGACCACGCCGACTTCTACGCCAGCGGCCGCTCGGCGACCCCCGCCCACGTCATGGGCGCAGCCCTGGGCGGGATCCGCCGCGTGACCCTGCGCAACTACTACATGAACGGCGTCGTGAACGGCGCCCTGGCCTTCCGCGCCGGCACCGCTACGTGCGGCCTGGTGCTGGTGGCGATGCTGGCCGCCGGAGCGATGGGTCTCTGATGCACCCCATCTTCTTCGGCCTTCTGTTCCTGGCCCTGGCCCCGGTCTTCGGTGGGCTGGTCGCCGGCGCCGACCGCATCGTCACGGCGCGCATGCAGAGCCGGGTCGGGCCGCCACTTCTCCAGCCCTTCTACGACGCCGGCAAGCTCTTCAGCAAGACCTCGCGCCAGATCAACCCCGTCCAGGAGCCGCTGCTGCTGGGCCACGTGACGATGATGGCGGTCACGGGGGCGATGCTGCTGGGCGGCACGGACCTGATCCTGACCACGTTCGTCTTCGCCCTGGCGGCCCTGCTCCTTGTCCTGGCCGCCGGCTCGGCCAGCTCGCCCTACAGCTTCACCGGCGCAGAGCGCGAACTGATCGTGCTGCTGGCCGTGGAGCCGTTCTTCATCCTGATGATGGCCGCCATCTGCAAGGTCACCGACGCCAGCACCTACGGCGGGGTGCTGGCCTCCCCCAAGCTGGTCGCCCTGGAGATCCCGGGCGTCCTGCTCACCTTCCTGCTGGTGGCCGTCGTCAAGCTCCGCAAGTCGCCCTTCGACATCTCGACCTCGCACCACCCCCACCAGGAACTGGTCAAGGGCCTGACGACCGACATGTCCGGCCGGCTCCTGGCCTACGTCGAGATCGCCCACTGGTACGAGACCGCCCTCCTGGCCGCCTTCACCGTCCTGTTCTTCAACTGGAACGTGGGCCTGGGCCTCGTCGCCTTCGCCATCGGCTACCTGGCCGAGGTCCTCGTCGACAACTCGACCTCTCGCATCAAGTGGCAGCTCCTGCTGCGCTTCACCTGGACGGTCACGCTGCTGTTCTGCGCCGGCAACGTGCTCGCCCTCTTCATGCTGGGGGTCTAGCGTGTCCTTCCTTCGGCGCTCGCCCTGGATCCTCCACTACGACGCCAGCAGCTGCAACGGCTGCGACATCGAGGTCCTGGCCTGCCTGACGCCGCTCTACGACGTGGAGCGGTTCGGGATCATCAACACCGGCAACCCCAAGCACGCCGACATCTTCCTGGTAACCGGGTCTGTCAACGAGCGCAACGTAGAGATCATTCAGAACCTCTACCGCCAGATGCCCGACCCCAAGGTCGTGGTGGCGGTGGGGGCCTGCGCCTGCTCCGGCGGCATCTTCGCCCGGGCCTACAACGTCCAGGGCGGCATCGACAGGGTGATCCCCGTGGACGTGTACGTGCCCGGCTGCGCGGCCCGGCCGGAGAGCATCATCGACGGCGTGGTGCGCGGCATCGAGGCCCTGGAAGGGAAGCGGGCGCTGGCGCGCCGGCAGCGAGGGGAGAAGACAGCCTGATGGACAGGACCGCGTTCCTCAGCCGCGTCGAGGCCTACCGCAATGCCGGCTGGCGGCTGGCTCTCATCAACGCCACGACGGTCATGGCGGCCGAGGGTGAGGAAGAAGGCGCCTTCGAGCTGGCCTGGGGCTTCGCCCGTGACGGCCGGCCGGGTGAGGGGGCGGACGAGACAGCCGGCACGCTCGAGCTGATCCGCGAGACGGTCAAGCTCGGCGAGGAGGTGCCCAGCGTCTCGGGCTTCTTCGGGGCGGCCTTCCTGTATGAGAACGAGCTGCGCGAGCTGTTCGGCATCGACGTCACCGGCATCGAAGTCGACCTGAAGGGCCAGCTCTACAAGACCGCCACGCGGATCCCCTTCTCCCACCGCGCCGTTCGGGAGCGGCTCGAAAGAGAGGCGCGCTCATGAAGCGGACCGTCATCCCCTTCGGCCCCCAGCACCCGGTCCTGCCCGAGCCCCTGGTCCTGGACCTGATCCTCGAGGACGAGCGGGTCGTCGACGCCGTGCCCACCATCGGCTACATCCACCGCGGCCTGGAGATGATGGTCGAGAAGGTCGAGTACACGGAGATGGGCTTCGTGGTGGAGCGCATCTGCGGCATCTGCAGCTTCATGCACGGCATGGGCTACTGTGCCGCGATCGAATCGATCATGGACGTCGAGGTGCCCGAACGGGCCCGCTGGCTGCGCCTCATCTGGGCCGAGATCTCGCGAATCCAGAGCCACCTCCTCTGGCTGGGCCTGGCCGCCGACGCCTTCGGCTTCGAGAACCTGTTCATGCAGGTCTGGCGGATGCGCGAGGAGGTCCTCGACATCTTCGAGCAGACGACGGGCGGCCGGATCATCCACTCCGTCAACCGCATCGGCGGCGTCAAGCGCGACATCTCCGACTCGGAACTGGCGGCCATCCTGGCCCGGCTGGAGACGCTGGGCCGCGACTTCGGGACCGCCACAAGGGTCTTCGCCAAGGACCCCTCGATCGCTCACCGCCTCGGCGGGGTCGGTGTGCTCACAGAGGAAGAGGCCAGGGCGGTGGATGCGGTCGGCCCGATGGCCCGCGCCTCCGGGGTCGTGATGGACACCCGCCTGTCCGGTGCTCACCTGTACGACAGGCTCGACTTCGAGCCGGTCATCGAGACGGCCGGCGACTGCCTGGCCCGGGTGCTGGTGCGCCTTCGCGAGGTCGAGCAGTCGATAGATCTCATCCGCCAGGCGATCGACCGCATGCCCAAGGGCGAAGGGCTACCGCTCGACAACCGCCCTCGCGGCAACCCCCAGGGCGAGGTCTTCACCCGATTGGAGCAGCCGCGCGGCGAGGTCCTCTACTACGTCAAGGCCAACGGCACCAAGTTCCTGGAGCGCTTCCGCGCCAGGACCCCCACCTTCGCCAACATCCCGGCCATGATCAAGCTGGTCAAGGGCTGCGACCTGGCCGACGTGCCGAACATCATCC
This sequence comes from Chloroflexota bacterium, assembly GCA_034430475.1. Lineage (GTDB taxonomy): Bacteria > Chloroflexota > Limnocylindria > Limnocylindrales > CSP1-4 > Fen-1039. Next base: position 33,934 of record DAOUEA010000111.1, read on the forward strand.
TGACCATCGACCCCTGCATCAGCTGCACGGAGCGCTGAGATGGCCAACCCCCTGAACCTGCCGATGGCCCCCCGGGCGCTGCGCAACCTCTTCAGCCGCCCGGCGACACGGCGCTACCCGGCGGAGGTCCGGCCGCGCTTCGAAGGCGCCCGAGGCAAGATCGTCTTCGACGTCGAGACGTGCAACTTCTGCACGCTCTGTGCCCGGCGCTGCCCCACCCTGGCCATCACCGTCTCGCGCGAGGAGCGGACCTGGTCCATCGAGCACCTCAACTGCATCGCCTGCAACGCCTGCGTCGAGGTCTGCGCCAAGAAAAGCCTGACGATGTCAAAGGAGTCGCGCGCCGTGCAGGTCCCCGCCGACGGCTCGGACGGCCGGCGCCCCGGCCGCGAGGAGTGGCACGGACCCGCGCCCGAGGCGGCGAGCTAGGAACGCCCCGCGAGATCACACTCGCCAAGGACGAGGTGATGTCCGGCCCAATCGAGTTCCCGACGGAGCTTATCCTTGGGCCGTCAGCAATCCCGCTACCTGTGGCGCAGTCCACAGTCCGCCATGGACACCCTGCGGTTCGAGATCATCGACGACCAGCGCCCCGAAGCCGCCCGCATCGCCAACCCGGGCAACTTCCGGGGACTCGCCTACGCCATCAACGGCACCGATCTCGTCGAACTGGTTCGGGCCGTCGAGTTGCCCTTCGCCGAGCGAGAGGGTCATCCTGAGATTGCGGGGGACTATGGCCCGCTGGCTCTGAACAGCGTGACCGGGTTCACCAGGTACTTCATGGGCGAGGAGTCCGGCGGGGCCGATTGGCCCGGCTGGACCGTCCTACTCGTCTGCGCCGCCTGCGGAACGGCTGCCTGCTGGCCGCTTCTCGTCAAGATCGAGGTAAGCGGGGCCACGGTGAGATGGCACGACTTCCGGCAGCCGCACCGGGGAGAGCGTTCACGCGCGGGGGAGTGGACCTACGACAGCTTCGGCCCGTTCGTCTTCGACCGTCGAGACTACGAAGCTGAGGTCGAACGCCTCAATTCGAGCCTCACTCCTGACGAACTCGCAGTCCAGGCGAGGCTTGGAGAGCGGCAGGCTCGGGCGGACCCGATCGCGGCAAACCACAAAGGCGACCAGCGCGCCATCGGTGACATTGGCGCACACTCGCCAAGGCGGGGGTGCTTGGCCCGAAACGACCGAGGAGACCATGAGCATTCCAGAGGGTTGGACCGATGACATGCGCGTCTCACTGGCGCCTGGCAAGACGATCCCGGAACT
>DAOUEA010000112.1:0-2912 GCA_034430475.1 Chloroflexota bacterium
CGCCGGTGCTGGCGGTCGAGGTCGAGGAGGACGCGGACAAGCTCGCCGCCCGGCTGACCAGCCGCAAGGTCAAGGCCCGCGTGGAAGGCGGCCGGGTTCTGGTGGCCATCGAAGGGGATTCGGTCTACGACGCCATTCGCGATGCCGTGGCTGATCTGGCCCTGTCGCTGGTTCGGATCGAGCAGGAGCGCGGGCGCCTCGAGGACTTGTTCAAGGTTCCGGCCAAGGCTCCGGCGAAGAGGAAGGCGCAATGACGACCAACAGCGCCACCGGCGCGCCGACGGGCAGCATCTACGATCTGGGCTACCGCCACTACGAAGGCGAGCGGCACGGCCGTGCCTACTCGCTCTACTCGCTCTACCTGGAGAGCCTTCGAAGCATCTTCGGCTTCGGCCGGTCGGCGTCGGCCAAGGCCTGGCCGCTCATCTTGCTCGGTCTCTACTCCCTTCTCGCCGTCCTGCAGCTGGCGTTCTCGTCGATCATCTCGCAGGCCATACAGCAAGGTGAGGACATCGGTCTGGCCACGTATGCCAACTACTTCGAAGGCCTGTGGATCCTGGTGTTGCTGTTCTGCGTTGCCCAGGCGCCCGAGCTCGTATGCCGCGACCAGCGCTATAGCGTTCTGCCGCTCTACTTCACTCGCTCTCTGCACCGCCTCGACTACGTCCTGGCCAAGGTGTCCGCTCTGACAACCGCTCTCTTCGTAGTGCTCATGGTGCCAATGGTCGCCCTGTTCGTCGGCGACATCTTGATGAAACAGGACGCCCTCCAGGCGATCGAGAACGAGTGGCCCAAGGCGTTGCCGGCCATCCCGGCCTGCCTGTGGACGGCCCTCGTCATGGCCTCGACCTCACTGGCGGTCTCGTCCTTCTCGCCGCGCCGCGCTTACGCCGCCATTTCACTCTTCGCGTATGTCATGGTCTATTGGGTGGTCGCCGAGATCGTCTGGGCCGTGGGCACGGAAGCGGGTTGGGATTGGGCGGACAAACCCCAGCTCTTCGGCCCTGCCAGATCGGCTGTCGGTGCCACGGCGTGGTTCTTCGGAGACCAGCTACCGACGAATCCGGGCCTCTCCTCCAGCCTGGGACCTGACGCCTACCTGCTGTCCTCGCTGACCCTGGTCCTCGTGTTCTGCGGCATCCTCATCTATCGCTACAGGAGGCTGGCCGCATGAAGCCCACCGGATCCGCGCCAGCCGGCCCCACCATCCAGCTGGACGGCGTCGCTCGCTGGTACGGCAATGTCGTTGCCGTAAACGACATTAGCTTCAAGCTCGAGCCGGGCGTGACCGGCCTGCTGGGCCCCAACGGCGCCGGCAAGACCACGCTGCTGCACATGCTGGCCGGCTTCCTCGCGCCGTCGGCGGGTGAGGTGAGGGTGCTGGGCCGCCGGCCGCACCTCGATCCTGCGGTCTATCGGCAAATCGGGCTGGTGCCGGAGCGTGAGGCCGTGTACCCATTCATGACCGGCCTGGAGTACGTCCGCTTCAACGGCCGGCTGCAGGGTCTGCCGGACCCGGACGTGGCTGCCCGCGCGGCGATCGCCCAGGTAGACCTCGTCGAGGCCCAGGACCGCGCCGTCGGCACCTACTCCAAGGGCATGCGCCAGCGGGTCAAGGTCGCGGGTGCTCTGGTCCACGACCCGCAGGTGCTGCTGCTCGACGAGCCGTTCAACGGCATGGACCCCCGTCAGCGCTTGGTCATGATGGACCTGCTGTGCGACATGGCGGAAGCCGGCAAGACGATCCTCTTCTCGTCGCACATCCTCGAGGAGGTCGAACGGGTCGGCTCGGAGATCCTGGTCATCGTGGCGGGCCGCCTGGCCGCATCGGGCGACTATCGGGCCATCAGGACGCTCATGACCGATCGACCTCACACGATCAACATCCGGTCCTCGGACAATCGGCGCCTGGCCACGAAACTCATGGCTGATCCGGCCATCTTTGCAGTGGAGCTCGGGCCCGAGTCAGTTGCCGTCCGCACGGCCCACCTGTCCATCTTCCGGCAGCTGATCGCCGGGGCCAGCAGGGACGCCGGCGTCAGGCTGCTCGAAGTGACGCCGGCAGACGAGTCTCTTGAAAGCGTCTTCGAGTACCTGGTGCGCCGATGACAGGACTGTCCACTACCAAGTCATTGGGCCTCGTTCCGACGATCGCGGGGGTCACGTTCCGTCAGCTTGTCGGCCGGCGACGGGCCCTGCTTCTTCTGCTGCTCTGCGCCGTGCCGGTTCTCGTGGCGCTCATGATGCGCGGTGCCGACGTCCGCGATGTGGACGCGGCGGCCGGTGGGGTCCTGGACCGCCTGATCGTGGGCCTTATCCTGCCCATTGTGGCGGTCCTGTTTGGGACAGCCGCCTTCGGGGCGGAGATCGAGGACGGCACGATCGTCTACTTGTTGGCCAAGCCCGTTCCTCGCTGGGCCATCGTGGCCGCGAAGATCCTCGCCGCGGTAGGCGCGACCGCCGCTCTCACCGTCGGCTCGGTGGCGCTTTCGTCCTTGATCGCCATCACCCGGCTGGGCGATGAGGCGACGCGCATCGCCGAGGTCTATCTCCTCGCGACCGCCGTTGGATCCATCTGCTATGTGGCTGTGTTCGTGGCCCTCAGCCTCTTCACGCGCCGCGCGCTGATGATCGGGTTCGCCTACGTGCTGATCTGGGAGGGAACGCTGTCCAGCCTGCTGCCCGGCATCGCCAACCTGTCGATCCGGCAGTACGCGCTGGGAGTCGGGCAGCTCGTCACGAAGGTGCCGTCAAGCTGGGGCGCGGAGCTGGAGCCGGAGACGGCTGTGCCGCTGGCGGTGATCGTGGTGGTCGCGGCCACGGTCCTGGCCACGCGCCGGTTGATGCGCCTCGAGATCTCGGGCGAGACCGACTAGGGGCCGTGTCCTTCCGGCGCGATCCGGGTCGCTGGC
>DAOUEA010000113.1:0-2043 GCA_034430475.1 Chloroflexota bacterium
TCCGTCCCCGCTCGCTGCCGCGAGAGCCGGGTCCACGTCCGTGACCCCGGGGATCACCAGGTCGCCAACCGAGTCGCGTTCGGCCAGCGCGGCGCCGCAGGCGGGGCAGTTGGTGGCCTCCGCGGGGGCCGTGGCCGAGCACCAGGGGCACGACCGCGACGCCGGAGTCCCGGCTTCGTGCTGGCTCTGGGGCTCGCCGTCCATCGGTTCTCCTTCCGCCGTCACTCCCACTCGATCGTGGCCGGGGGCTTGGAGCTGATGTCGTACACCACCCGGTTGACGCCGCGCACCTCGTTGACGATGCGGGCACTGATCCGGCCCAGGACCTCGTACGGCAGCTTGGCCCAGTCGGCCGTCATGCCGTCCTCTGATGTGACCGCCCGAACGGCCACCAGGTTCGCGTAGGTTCGGCCGTCGCCCATGACGCCGACGGACTGGACGGGCGTGAGCAGGGCGAACGATTGCCACACGCTACGGTACAACCCGGCCGCCTTGATCTCGTCGATGACGATCCAGTCGGCCTCGCGCAGGGTGTCCAGGCGCTCCGCCGTGACCTCGCCGATGATCCGGATGGCCAGGCCCGGACCGGGGAACGGCTGCCGCTGGACCATCGAATCGGGCAGGCCCAGCTCCGTCCCCACCGCCCGGACCTCGTCCTTGAAGAGGTAGCGCAGCGGCTCGATGAGCTGGAACTTGAGGTCCTGCGGCAGGCCGCCCACGTTGTGGTGGGTCTTGATCTTGGCCGCCGCCTTTTCCTTGGTCGAAGTGGCCGACTCGATCACGTCGGGGTAGAGCGTGCCCTGGGTCAGGAAGTCGATCTGCCCCAGCTTCGCCGCCTCCTCCTCGAAGACGCGGATGAACTCGTTGCCGATGATGCGCCGCTTCTTCTCCGGGTCCACGACGCCGGCGAGGCGGGCCAGGAAGCGGTCGCGGGCGTTGACCACGATCACCCGCACACCCAGCTTGTCGAAGGCGTCGCGCAGCAGCTCCGTCTCGTTCTTGCGCATCAGGCCGTGGTCCACGTGGACGCAGACCAGGCGATCGCCCAGGGCGCGATGGACCAGCGTCGCCGCCACGGCCGAATCCACTCCCCCCGAGAGGGCGCACAGGACCTGGCCGTCCGTGCCGGTGGCCTTGCTGTGCTCATCGACCCGGCGCCGGATCTCCTCCACGGTCGAGGCAATGAAGGCGGCCGGGGTCCAGCTCTGACGCGCGCCGGCGATGCCCAGCACGAAGTTGCGCAGGATCTGGCGGCCGTTGGGCGTGTGAACGACCTCGGGGTGGAACTGTATGCCGTACATGCGGCGGACGGGATCCGCGACCGCGGCGTAGGGAGTCGAGTCGGTCCGGGCGGTCGAGCCGAAACCGTCGGGAAGCCGTTCGATCGAATCGCCGTGGCTCATCCAGACCGACTGCTTGGGCTTCAGGCCCTCGAAGAGCCCGCCGGCCTCGGCGACCGAGACGGTGGCCGGGCCGAACTCCTTGCGGGCGAACGAGACGACCTCCCCGCCCAGGGCCTGGGCCATGAGGTGCAGGCCGTAGCAGATCCCCAGCAGCGGAACGCCGGCGGACCAGATCCCCGGATCGGGGTGCGGCGAGCTCGCTTCGTAGACGCTGGCCGGGCCGCCGGACAGGATCACCGCCTTCGGCTTTCGGGCCGCGATCTCGCTCCAGGGCGTGTCGAAGGGCAGCAGCTCCGAGTAGACGTTCAGCTCGCGGACACGCCGGGCGATCAGCTGGCTGTACTGGCTGCCGAAGTCGAGCACCACCACCGAGTCGACGCCGGCCGATGCTCCCCCGTCGACGACGCGCCCTTTGCTCAATCCCTGTCTCCCGCTGTTCTGCCCCGATTCTAGCGTCGGGGCGCCGACGGATACATCGCCACCAGGGCTGCGAGAATCGCCAACTCGATCGCGCCGACGATTCCCAGGATCAGACCGGCTCGAGCCCTGCGTTCGCCGCCCAGGGAGCCACCCGACAGGCGGATTCGGGTGTTGGTGTGGCGGGGGAATAGTAGCGGCTCACGTCAATACCTACGCGGAA
>DAOUEA010000114.1:0-5508 GCA_034430475.1 Chloroflexota bacterium
TCGACCGGCCTGCCCCGGGAGAAGGTCGAAGCCTGGTTTGCGGTTCAGCACCCGGATTGGCCGGCCGAGGCGATCCAGGACTCCCTGGGCAACTTCGAGATTCGGGAAGACGGGACCGTCGCGCCGTGGCTCAGCCTGGACCACCATCGGGAGATCGTCCGCGCGATGTGGGACCAGCGGGTGAGCGAATCCTGGGCCGCTGTTCGCGTACCGGTGCTCATCCTGCCCGTCGACGGCCACGACCAGATCCGGACCGAGGCCAAGCGGGCGGGCGCGGAGACGGCCGAGAAGGCCCTCACAGCCGCGGGCGTGCCCGTCCGCGTCCGCTGGTTCGAGGGCGATCACGACATCCACGCCCAGCGCCCGGCCGAGCTGGCGGAGGCCCTGCTCGAGGCCGAGCGAGACGGGCTGTTCGCAGGGAGCGCTTCGTGAGGGCCGGGAAGTGAAAGCGAACCGCCTGCCGCGGATCCTGACCATCATGGGTTCGGGCGAGACGACGCCCACCATGGCCAAGGTTCATCGCGCCACCTTCGAGCGGCTGGGCGGCAGGAAGGCCCCGGCGGTCCTGCTGGACACGCCGTACGGCTTCCAGGAGAACGCCGACGACATCTCGGCCCGGGCTGTGGCCTACTTCCGCGACACCGTGGGCCACGAGATGGGAGTGGCTTCGTTCCGCGCCGCAGATGCCGATCCGCTGGCCCGCGAAACGGCCACCGTTCGCGTTCGCGACGCGGCGCTGGTGTTCACAGGGCCGGGCAGCCCCTCCTATGCCCTGCGGCAGTGGGCCGGGTCGGAGATCCCGAAGCTACTCGCGGCCAAGCTGGCCGAGGGCGGGGCGGTCACCATGGCCAGCGCCGCGGCCCTGACCCTGGGCCGCTTCACGATCCCCGTGTACGAGATCTACAAGGTGGGCGAGAGGCCGCGCTGGCTGGAGGGCCTGGATCTTCTGGGCCCGCTGGGGCTGCCGGTGGCAGTCGTTCCCCACTACGACAACGCCGAGGGCGGCAACCACGACACCCGCTTCTGCTACCTGGGCGAGCGCCGCCTGCTAGTCCTTGAAGCCGAGCTTCCGCCCGGGGTGTTCATCCTCGGGGTCGACGGGCACACGGCCCTTGTCTTCGACCTGGATGCGCGGACGGCTTCCGTCGAAGGGCTGGGAGTGGTGACGGTTCGCAAGGACGGCCGCAGCGCGACATTCCCCGCCGGATCGAAGCTGTCGATCGACGAGCTGCTGGCGGCCGCCACCGGTTCGGCTCCGTCGCGGCCGGCCGAGCCTGCGGTGGAGCCCGCCTCGGCGGAAGCGGCGCCGGCCTCTGACGGGCAGGCCTGCCCGCAGCCGCTGCGCGAGGAAGTGGCCGAGTTGGAGCGCGTCTTCAATGCCTCGCTGGAGGAGTGCGACGCCCAGGCTGCGGTGCGCGCCATCCTGACCCTGGAGGAGACGATCCAGGCCTGGGCCGGGGACACCGACCAGTCGGATGCGCTGGCCACTGCCCGCTCGGCGCTGCGCGGCGCGATCGTCTGCCTGGGCGAGATGGCGGGCCAGGATACGCGGGACCCGCGCGAGCTGGTCGCCCCATTCGTCGACGCGCTGCTTGCCCAGCGGCTCAAGGCGCGCGAGGCGAGCGATTGGGCTGCCGCCGACGCCATCCGGGACCGGCTGCTGGAGGCCGGCATCGAGCTGCACGACACGCCGGACGGCACCACCTGGGAGCCGCGCCCAACTGAGACAGCCGGCTAGGCGCGTCTCGGCCACGGATCGTCCGGCCGCCGGCCGCCCGGGCGGCTACCATTAGCCCTCGTGACCGTCGCGCCGAACGATTTCGTCCACCTGCATCTCCACTCCGAGTTCAGCCTGCTCGACGGGCTGGGACGGATCGACGAGCTGGCCGAGAGGGGGTCGCAGCTCGGCTTCGACGCCATGGCTGTGACGGACCACGGTTCGCTGTACGGGGCGGTGGCTTTCGTCCAGGCCTGCGCCGCGCGCGAGATCAAGCCGATCGTCGGCGTCGAGACGTACGTCGCCCGGCGAGGCATGCGCGACAAGGAAGGCAAGGCGGACGCCCAGCCCTTCCACCTGCTGCTGCTGGCCCAGACCTGGGAGGGCTACCAGAACCTGTGCCGGCTGATCACGGACGCCCACATCGACGGCTACTACTACAAGCCCCGCATCGACCACGAGCACCTGGCCCGCTACTCAAAGGGGTTGATCGGCGGATCGGCCTGCCTGGGCGGCGAGATCGCCAAGGCCCTGGAGGTGGACGATTGGGACCTGGCTCGCCAGACGGCCGGCCTCTACAAGGAGATCTTCGGCCGCGAGCGCTTCTTCCTGGAGCTGATGGACCAGGGCTTGCCCGAGCAACGGGCCCTCAACCCCAAGCTCCTGCAGCTCGGCCGCGAGATCGGCCTGGACCCGATCGTCACCAACGACCTGCACTACGTCCGCCGAGAGCAGCACGAGGCCCACGACGTCCTGCTCTGCGTCGGCACCGGGGCCAAGGTCAAGGACGCCAACCGCCTGCGCTTCGAGACAAGCGAGTTCTACCTGAAGTCGGCCGCCGAGATGGCCGCCCTTTTCCCGGACAACCTGGACGCCATCCGCCGCACCCGGGCCATCGCCGAGACGGTCGAGATGAAGCTGCCGTTCGGCCAGCTTCGGATCCCGAGCTTCCCGGTCCCCGAGGGCGAGACGATCGAGTCCTGGCTGCGCAAGGAATGCCAGTCCGGCCTCGAGCGTCGCTACGGAACCGTCACGCCTGAGCTGCAGGCGCGCCTCGACTACGAGCTGGACATCATCTGCTCGATGGGCTACGCGGGCTACTTCCTGATCGTGGCCGACTTCACCCGCTTCGCCCGCGAGCAGCGCATCGCCATCACCGTCCGCGGCTCCGCGCCGGGCAGCCTGGTCACCTACACCCTGGGCATCACACCGGTGGATCCCATCCACTACCAGCTGCCGTTCGAGCGGTTTCTGAACCCGGACCGGGTGACGATGCCGGACATCGACGTCGATTTCGAGGACGGCCGGCGCGAGGAAGTCATCAACTACGTCAGCCGCAAGTACGGCGCCGACCACGTGGCCCAGATCATCACCTTCGGCACGATGCTGGCCCGGGCCGCGATCCGGGACGTGGCCCGCGTCCTGGACATGACCTACGGCGAGGGCGACCGCATCGCCAAGGCGGTGCCGAACCAGCTCGGCATCAAGCTGGACGAGGCGCTGGAGATGAACCCCCAGCTCAAGACGATGTACGACACCGAGCCGTCGGTGGCCCGGGTGATCGATTTCGCCCGGCACCTGGAGGGAGTGGCTCGCAACGCCTCTACTCACGCCGCCGGCGTGGTGATCAGCCGCGAGCCGCTGACCGAGCTGATGCCGCTGCAGAAGGCGACCAACTCCGACGCGGTGATGACCCAGTACGAGATGCACGGCGTGGAGGCGCTGGGTCTCCTGAAGTTCGACTTCCTGGGTCTCTCCAACCTGACCATCCTGCGCCAGGCGGTGGACCTGATCCGGGCCAATCGGGGGATCGAGATCGACCTGGAGAAGATCCCGCTCGACGATCGCAAGACGTTCGAGTTGCTCGCCTCAGGCGAGACGACCGGCGTTTTCCAGCTCGAGTCGGCGGGCATGCGACGCTACATCCGCGAGCTGCAGCCCACCACGGTCTTCGACCTGGCGGCCATGGTGGCGCTGTATCGCCCGGGCCCAATGGACAACATCCCGCGCTACATTGCCCGCAAGCACGGCCGCGAGCCGGTGACCTACCTCCATCCGCTGCTCGAGCCGCACCTCAAGCGAACCTACGGCGTCTTTGTCTACCAGGAAGACATCATGTCGGCCTCCGCGGCCCTGGCTGGCTTCAGCGGCTCGGAGGCGGATACGCTCGGCTGGGCCATCCGCAAGAAGAAGGCCAGCCTGATGGCCGAGATGCGCGAGAAATTCGTGCGTCAGGCGGCCGAGCGCGGCGTCAGGCCGGAGGTCATCGACGCCGTCTTCGCCGCCTTCCAGCCGTTCGAGCGCTACGGCTTCAACAAGGCCCACGCCACCTGCTACGGCCTGATCGCCTACCAGACCGCCTACCTGAAGGCCAACTACACCGTCGAGTACATGACCAGCGTCCTGACGGCCTTCCGGGACAACGAGGAGAAGGTCGCCGCCGCGATCGCCGAATGCCGGCGCCTGGGGATCGAAGTCCGGCCCCCTGACGTCCACCGTTCCTTCGTCGAGTTCACCGTCGAAGAAGATGCCATTCGCTTCGGCCTGCTGGCGGTCAAGAACGTCGGCGAAGGGGCGATCCAGTCGATCATCGCCGCTCGCGAGGAGGGGCCTTTCCGGTCGCTGACCGACTTCTGCTCGCGGATCGACCTGCGACTGGGCAACAAGCGCGTTCTGGAGTCGCTCATCAAGGTCGGCGCATTGGGCTGCTTCGGCCATCCGGCCCAGCTGCTGGCGGCCCTGGACGGCGCTCTGGCCGCGGGGCAGGCTGCCCAGCACGACCGTCTCACGGGCCAGGCCTCGCTGTTCGATCTGGGCGACACGCCGGAGGCACTGGATCGCCCGCTGCCCGAGGTGGCCGAAGCCCTGCCGGCCGAACGTCTGGCCTGGGAGAAGACGCTCCTGGGGCTCTACCTGTCCGAGCACCCGCTGGACGCGGTGGCCGACCAGATCTCGCAGTTCAACCCGACCCGCTCCAGCGATCTGCGCGACGAAGCCCTGGAGGGCCAGAACGTGCTGATGGCCGGGATCGTGAGCTCGTCCCGGACGGCCGTCACCCGGGCCCGGGAGACGATGGCCATCGTCACGATGGAAGACCTGCAGGGGGTCTTCGAGGTGGTCGTCTTCCCCAGGCTCTACACGGTGATCGGCGAGCGCTTCACCGAAGGCGCGACGCTGGTCGTGGCCGGCCGGGTCAACCATCGCGGCGACGAGGTGTCGCTGGCCGTGGACACGGTCTGGAACCTGGACGAAGCGGTGTCCAGGGGGCCGCAGGCCGTGGCCCAGGAGCTGGCCGCGGCGGAGAAGGGGCGCGGCAGGGGCCGCTGGGGGCGGCGCCCCGGCGGCGGGAACGGCAACGGCAGGCCGGCGCCTGTCCCGGAGACCGTCGAGCCGGCCGAGCCGCGGACGCGCGTCTCGCCACTGCGCGGCGGGGGAGTGGAGCCTTGCCTGGCCGGTTCCCGGGCCGCCGCCCCACCCGCGCGGCCGAATGTAGCCGCCGCCGCGCAGCCGGCCACTGCCCGCGCCGCGGACCAGATGCCGGCCCAGCCGCCGACCGGCGAGCCCGCCCCGGAGGACCTGGCGGGGTTGTCCTGGGACGAGGACGAGCCTGCGCTGCCCGAGGAGGCGCAAGCCGCGGTCGCCCGGGCCACAGCCGCGCCCACCGTCCCGCTGGAGGCTCCGGCCCGGGGCGTGCTCCACGTCCGCTTCGCGAGCGCCGCCGACATGGACCGCATCGTCGGAGCCATGGAGGAGCTGCGGGCCATGTTCCGCGAGCGTCCCGGCGAGACCCG
>DAOUEA010000115.1:0-6127 GCA_034430475.1 Chloroflexota bacterium
AGCAGACGATCTTGCTGATCTTCGCCGGCTCGATCGGCATCCTGATCTGGATCGGCATCCGCTTCCGCAGCATCAAGTTCGGCGCCACGGCCCTGGCGGCGCTGATCCACGACGTGATCGTTGTCGTCGGCATCTTCGCCATCCTGGGCACGCTCTTCCGGGTCCAGATCGACTCGCTGTTCGTGACGGCGATGCTGACCGTCATCGGCTTCAGCGTGCACGACACGATCGTCGTCTTCGACCGCATCCGGGAGAACAAGACGCGCCATGCCGGCGAGCCGTTCGACCAGATCGTCAACCACTCGATCCTGCAGACGTTCGGGCGGTCGATCAACACCAGCTTCACCGTGGTGCTGACTCTTACGGCGCTGCTGCTGTTCGCCGGCGCGTCAATCCAGTACTTCGTGCTGGCGCTGCTGATCGGTATCGTGTCGGGGACGTACTCGTCGATCTTCAACGCCAGCCCGCTGCTCGTGATCTGGCAGCTGTGGGAGGATCGGCGCCGAGCGCGGGAGCTGGCCCTGGCGCGCGCCTCGCGGCGACGCTAGCGGAAACGGCCTGCGGCGACGCCGCGGTTGATCCGCAGACACGCGGCCGATGAGCCGGCCGTGGCATGCTGAGGGCGTGATAGAGCCCCTGTATCGCTGGCTGCCTCCACGCACCGTGGACGTGGAGCCGGCCTGCCTGGCCCTGGGGGCCGAGGCGGGCATCTCGGAGCGGCTGGTGGGCCTGCTTGCGGCCCGGGGCGTGGACGACCCAGGAGAGGTGCGCAGCTTCCTGGCGCCAGCCACGGAGGCGCTGCACGACCCGCTTGCCCTGCCGGACGCCGAGGCCGCGCTGCGCCGGGTGGCGGAGGCTCGGCGGAGGGGCGAGCGCGTGCTCGTCTACGGCGACTTCGACGCCGACGGCCTGGCGGGCATGGCCATCCTGACGATCGCCCTGCGGCGGCTGGGCCTGGATGCTGCTCCATATGTGCCTGAACGCCTGGGCGATGGCCACGGCCTGTCGCGGCGCGCGATCGAGCTGGTGGCGGCCGAGGGCCGGACGCTGATCGTGACCGCCGATTGCGGCACCAGCAGCGCGGCCGAGATAGAGGAGGCGGCCGGCCGGGGGATCGAGGTTCTCGTAACGGACCACCATCATGCCTCCGCCTGGCCGTCCGCGGCGGTGGCGGTGGTCAACCCGCAGCGGTCCGACAGTCGCTATCCCGAGCGGCGCCTGACGGGGGCCGGAGTGGCCTGGAAAGTGGCCCAGGCTCTGCTGAGCGGCGAGGCAGAGGCCACGGCCGGAGTGGCCGCGGTGGACCTGACCGACCTGGCCATCATCGGCACCGTGGGCGACGTGGCCCCCATCCTCGGCGAGAACCGGGCCATTGCCCGGCTCGGGCTGGAGACCCTGCGCGCCGGGCAGCGTCCGGGCCTGGCCGCTCTGGTGCAACGGGCCGGTCTGGCCCCGGACCGCCTGGACCTCGATTCGATCGGCTTCAGCTTGGCCCCACGCCTCAATGCCGCCGGCCGTGTGGGGGAGGCGGCGAGGGCGGCCCGGCTGCTGCTCGCCCAGGACCGCGAGGAGGCCGCTCGCCTGGCGGACGAGATAGAGGCGGCCAACTCCGAGCGCCGCGATGTGGCGCGGGCGGCGCTGGCCGAGGCCCGCCAGGCGCTCGGTCTGAGTCAGCCTGCCGCGGGGGAGGAGGGCCCGGAGGCCGGCGGAGATGCACCGGCTGCCCCGTCGCCGGCGAAGCTCCCCGCGGCCCTGCTGGTGCGGGGGGAGTGGCCGGTGGGCATCATCGGCCTGGTTGCCGGGCGCCTGACGGATGAGACGGGCCGTCCAACCGTCGTCGCCTCGCCTGCCACCGGCGAGGAGAGTCTGTTGCGTGGCTCCTGCCGCAGCCCCGAGGGCTGGAACCTGGCCGAGGCGCTGATCGCCTGTGACGACCTGCTGGTCCGTCATGGCGGGCATTCGGCAGCGGCCGGCTTCGACATCGAGGCCAGCCGGTGGCAGGAGTTCGAGGCGCGGTTCGCTGGGCTGGCGCAGGCCGCCCCGCAGCCCAAGGGGCGCCGCGACCTCGAGCTGGACCTCGTGCTGCCGGCCGGCGCGGTCGACTACGAGCTGGTCCGGGAGCTGGGCGCGCTCGCTCCCTTCGGGCCCGGCAACCCCGTGCCGACCCTGGGCCTGACCGGATTCCGGCTCGTTCGGGCAAAGAGCGCCGCCGGAGGGCATACTCAGCTGGTCCTGGGGCGTCAGCGCGACGTGCTCGACGCAATAGCGTTTCGCCGGCCGGAGCTGGCCAGGTTGCTCAAGGAAGGCGATCGCGTAGACGTTGTGGCGAGGGCATCGAGCCGTCGCTTCGGCGGGTACGAGTCCATTCAGCTGGAGGTGCTCGACGTGGCAGCCGAGGGATCCCAGCCCGCCCTGCGAGAGGTAGGAGCGCGGGCGTGAGAGCTCCCCGAACGAAGCCGCCGCTGGGGCCGGTGCTTGCCGCTGCAGGGCTGATTCTGGTCATCGTGGCCACGGTCCTGATCTACCGCACCTGGACGCCCGCCCTGGCCGGCGGGCCGACTGCCTCGCCGACCGCTCCGACCGCGACGGCCATCGCCAGCGGCCCGACGCCGTACGTGTCGCCCCTCGAGGTTCAGGCCAGGACGAGCGTTCCGGGCACTCTGGTCTATGTCAGGGACGACGGGCTGTGGGTCCAGTCGGGGACCGTGGCCAGGCGGATCACCGCGTCGCAGGACGGGTCTTCGGTCTCCGGGCCGACCTGGTCGCCCGACGGGGTCTGGATCTACTACATCGAGACCCGGATCGGTACCGGGCGCTGGTACAACCCCAACAACGGCAACGAGATCGTGGAGTACAAGCTGACCTACCCGGTGCTGTGTCGAATCCATCCCGACGGCACCGGCAGGGAGGAGATCCTGTCCGGCCTCATCCGGAGCGGGTCGCTGCGAACCTTTTACTGGATCAGGCAACCCTCCGTGTCGCCCGATGGCTTGACCCTGGTCGTCATCTCGGACGGGCCCACCTGGCCCGGCGGCTCCGACAACGTGCTCCACCTGGTCACACCCTCCACCCACAAGCTCGGGTCGGCGCTGATGGTGCCCGAGAAGTGGCCCTTCGGTCTGTCCGAGCCGGCCTACTCTCCCGATGGGGGTCTCATCGCCTACGTGATGGAGAACCGCAGCGGCAAGTACGGCTCGCCCAGCATCTGGGTCTACGACCTCAAGACGAAGGCAGCTCGCCGGGTGGCAGCCGGCTATCGCGATCCGGCCTGGTCCCCCGACGGAAAGTACCTGGCCGCGGCGAGGGTGGATCATGACGATCTGGACGTCGTGGTGCTGGACGCGAGCAGCGGAGAGGAGATCAGCCGGGTGACCATGGACGGGGTTTCGTGGGGGCCGGTCTGGTCGCCGGCGGGCGACGCCCTCATCTACATGCGCTTGCGCGGCAGCGACGTGGACCTGCGGATGGTCCAAGTCGAAGGATCGGGTGAGTCGATGGCCTTCCGCCTGGAGGCCGATTTGACGGACTACAGCGGGCTGGACGGCGGCTCGCGGGCGGCCTGGTACATACCCGGAGCCGGGCCGTCCGAACCGTCCCCCCAGCCGTCTGCGACGGAGTGACCGGAAGACATGAGCACCTACCTTGAGCGGCTTGGCACCCGCACGAAGGCCACCGCGTCGGTCCTGTGCGCCGGCATCGACCCCACGCCGGATGCACTTCCGGCCGGGTTCTCCCGCGACCTGGTGGGGATAGAGCGCTTCTGCGAGATCCTGATCGAAGTCTGCGCCCCTCGCGTGGCCGCCGTGAAGCCGAACCTGGCGTTCTTCGAGGCCTTCGGGTCGGAGGGTATGGCTGCCCTGGAGCGGCTCCGAGCTCGCGTCCCGGCAGGCGTCCTGGTGGTGGGCGACGCCAAGAGAGGGGACATCGGCACGACCGCGGCCCGTCAGGCGTCGGCCCTGTTCGACATGCTGGGCTGCGACGCCGTCACGGTGAACCCCTACGTGGGCGGGGAAGCTCTCGAGCCCCTGATCGGCAGGGCGGATCGCTTCGCCTACGTCCTGTGCCGGACTTCGAATCCGGGCGCGGCCGAGCTGCAGGGCCTCGAGGTGGCCGGCGGTGCCGAGGATGCGCCGTCGGAGCCGCTGTACGCCCGGGTCGCCCGACGTGCCTGCGGCTGGGGGCCAGGCGGGACGGTAGGGCTCGTCGTCGGCGCTACCGCTCCGCTCGAGCTGGAGCGCACACGAGGGATCGCGCCCCAGCTGGCCATGCTGGTGCCGGGCATCGGCGCTCAGGGCGGCGAGATCGAGTCGGTGATCCACCACGGCCCGGCTACGCAGCCGCCTGCGGGGGCCCAGCCGGGGGGCGGGCTGCTGGTCAACGTCTCACGCGGCATAGCCGGCGCCGCGGCCGGCGCCGAAGGGGCCGCAGCGGCAGAGACGGCCCTGGCGGAGGCAGCGGCCGAGTGGGCGGCGCGTCTTCGGATCGGGCCCTGATCGCGGTCGGGGCGAGGCGCTATAGACTTCGCTCATGAGCAGCAGGCCCAAGCGGCCGGAGCCCGCCCTTCCGTCGTCGCAGCATGAAGTCGACAGCCAGCAGGTGGTGATCCTGAGCGGGCTGTCCGGGGCCGGCAAGACGGCTGCGACGAAGCTCTTCGAGGATCTCGGCTATCGGTCCATGGACAACCTGCCGGGTGAACTGCTGCCGGCGCTGGCGGACTTGCTGTGGAGCGACCAGGGCCGGTTCGACAAGGTGGCGGTTGTGCTGGACGTGCGCTCGGGGGACGCGGCGGTGGCCCTGGGCGCCATGCGGGGCGCCCTCGAGGGTCGCGGCATCCGGCCCCGGCTGGTATTCCTAGAGGCTCGCGACGACGTCCTGATTCGGCGTTTCTCCGAGACGCGCCACCGCCACCCGCTGGCCGGCCGGCGAGGCATATTGGAGTCGATCGCCGAGGAGCGCCGCGTGCTCGAGCCGGTCAAGGCCGAGGCGGACATCGTGCTCGACACGTCGGATCTGTCGCTGCGCCAGCTCAAGGAGCGGCTCTTCTCCAACCTGAGCGAGACATCGCTCGACGGCCGGCTCGTGTACCAGGTCATCAGCTTCGGCTTCAAGTACGGCGTTCCGCTCGAGGCCGATCTGGTGTTCGACGTTCGCTTCATGGAGAACCCGTACTACGTCGACGAGCTGCGACACCTGTCGGGGCTCACCCCGGCTGTGCGCGACTACGTCATGAGCCAGCCGATCGCCGGGCGCTTCTTCGAGTTCATGACCGGGCTGCTCGAGCTGACGATCCCAGGCTACAGAGCCGAGGGCAAGACGCGCCTGACGGTCGCCATCGGCTGCACCGGCGGCTACCACCGGTCCATCGTCATCGCCGAGGAGTTGCGAGGCTGGCTGGAAGAGCGCGGCGACGGCCCGGTGGCGGTATTCCACCGCGAGCTGGAGCGCGAATGAGAGTCGCCAACGTGCGCGGAACGGCAACACGCTTGCGGCGCTGGCTGCGGCCCGGCGTGGGGGTCAAGCGCTGGCTGCTGCTGGTCTTCGCCGGTGAGCTGGGCCTGGCCCTGGCCGGGGCCCTGTGGCTGCGCCAGGTCTATCGCGACGTCGAGATCAGCGGGCCCGGCCAGACCGTGGTCTCCGCCCTGACGCTGCAGTTCCTGCCGTACGGCGTGCGGGCACTGATCGTGGGCACGGCAGGCGTGGCCCTGTTCGCCTTCGGCGCCTGGAAGATCGTCCACACCCTGGTCACGCCGTTCGTCCCAGCCGAGGGCGAGCGGTCGCTGCCCGACGTCATCTTCCAGAGGCGCTTCCTGGCCCGTGGCCCGCGGATCGTGGCCCTGGGCGGCGGGACCGGGCTTTCGGCGCTGCTGAGGGGCCTGAAGGAGCACAGCAGCAACATCACGGCCGTGGTGACCGTGGCCGACGACGGCGGTTCCTCTGGCCGGCTGCGGGAGTCGCTGGCCATCCCTGCCGTGGGCGACATCCGCAACTGCATAGTGGCCCTGGCGGACGCCGAGCCCCTGATGGGGAAGCTGCTCCAGTACCGCTTCCCGGGCGACGATTCGGACAGTCTGGGCGGCCATCCGATCGGCAACCTGCTGCTGGCCGCGATGTCGTCCGTGCAGGGCGG
>DAOUEA010000116.1:0-7568 GCA_034430475.1 Chloroflexota bacterium
GCAGATGCGTGGGCCAGCGCCAACGGCTTCGCGCTCGACGAGGTGGAACAGGACGGGAGCCGTCACTACGTCCGTGGATCGGGGCTGCTGACCGGCCAGATGATGTGCGTCGTCCGGCAGTCCGGCAAGAACGTTCGCGTCGAGGGCTTCATCCACGCCCGACTATCGGCCCGCATCGGCGCCCTGTTCCTGATCCCCGAGTACAAGTCCATCGCGCCGGGTGGCATCGTGGGCGTGCTGCCGAGAACGATCTGCCGCGACGCGGTGAACAAGCTCCTCGCCCAGCTCGGCCAGCCACCGATAACCGCGGCCGATGACGCGGACCCGGCGATCGGCGGCGTCCAGCCCGGCGCCCCGACTGCTCCGCCCAAGCCCGGCAGCGCGGCCCACCCGGCTACGCCTCAACCCGGTGCCGCGAGCCCCGGCGCGCCAGGCTACCGGGCGGCCGCCACTCGTCCGTTCGGCGTCGTCGTGCTGGTGGTCGTCGAGGTCGTGACCGCGCTCATCTGCCTGAGCGTGGCCGCCGACTTCTGGTACTGGTTCGGCTGGCGCGCCCGGTTCGACGAGATGGACTGGGCCGCCGTGGACTTGGGCATGGCCGTGGGCTATCTGGCCATTGCGGGAGGCGGCGCGGCCGTCGCCTGGCGTCTATGGTCGATGCGCAAGGACGCCTGGCCGGCGGCCATCGCGCTGAGTGTCGGAGTGCTGGCCATCACCGTCGCCGCGGGCATCATCTGGGAATTCGAGGCCAGAAGCATCCTCGGCCTCGTGGTCCACACAGGCGCCATTGGATACCTCAACCTGACCCCCACTCGAGCTCTCTTCGGTCGCGGGCCCCTGGTGGCCGGCGCTCCCTAGGAGGGTCGGCGGCCGCGAGGCAGAACGAGGGCCTCGGCGACCTCGGCGAGGGACGGCGCCACGGCGTCCGGCACGACGGCGCTACGCCCGGACGAGAGCCGGGCCACGTCCGCCTCGCCGTGCTTGCCGGTCTTGACCAGGACGCCACGCAGGCCGGTCCGCTGGGCGCCGCGAACGTCGTTGAGCAGGTCGTCGCCGACCATCGCCACCTCGCCGCCCGCCAGAGAGTGGCCTGCCAGCTCCTCCAGCCGCCGCAGCCCTTCGGCGAAGAAGGCCCGGGCCGGCTTGCCCGTGACCAGAGCCCGCCTCTCCGCGGCGTACTCGAGGCCCACGACGTAGGCCCCGGCGTCGAGCACCTCTCCGGCGGGCGTCAGCCACCAGCGGTTCTTGTGCATGGCGATGAAGCGGGCCCCGCCCCGGAGCAGCCGGAAAGCGCTCTGCATGTTGGCCGGGGTGAAGTCGCGGGCGGCGTCGCCCACTACCACGGCCGCCGCCTTCGCCCCCGGCGCCGCCGCCTCCTCGTGGGACAGCAGCCGCAGCCCCTCGAACTCGGACAGGGCCGCCGGCGCCACCAGCACGTACACGGGCTCGTCGCCGAAGCGGCGCCGCACGTGGGACGCGGCCGCCGACGCCGCGCTGATGATCCGGTCCGGCGACACCGACGCGCCGCCGCGGGCCAGGTGTCCGGCCAACTCCACCCGGCTCAGGAGCGACATGTTGGTGCCGATGACAAAGGGAATGCCGGCCGCGTCCAGGCGGGCCAGGGCTTCGGCCGCCCCCGGAAGCAGCTGGCCCTTCAGCACCACCACCCCGTCCAGGTCCAGCAGCAAAGCGCGCACCCCGCCGAGCCGGGCGCGCAGTTCGGAGAGGTCCGATTCGGTCGCCATGTTGGGGATGGTCGCACATACGCCGCGCAGCCAACGAGCCGACCCCTCAGTCGGCTATCCTGTGCGGGCCGCGGAGGAGGGACCCCTCGTCGCGACATGCGTCTCCCGGGACGCAGCACAACCCGGGAACCCTTCCGCGTACACCCGTCCGGCTCGACCCGGGCGGCCCCGGAGAACAGGACAGGAATGACCGACCAGAAACCTCTCGATTCGGTAGTGCTGGTCAAGCAGGTGCCGGACACGCACAACATCACGGGCGACGTGATGACCGACGCCGGCACCATGAACCGCAACGCGCTGCCGGCCATCTTCAACCCCGAGGACCTGAACGCGCTGGAGATGGCCCTCCAGATCAAGGAGCGGTGCGGGGGCACCGTGACCGTGATCACCATGGGCCCGCCCAAGGCCGCGGGCGTCCTGCGCGAGGCCCTCTTCCGGGGCGCCGACCGGGTGATCCTGCTGACCGACCGCAAGTTCGCCGGCGCCGATACGCTGGCCACCTCCTACACCCTGCAGTGCGCCGTCCAGAAGGCCGGGCCTTTCGACATCGTGTTGTGCGGCCGCCAGGCGATCGATGGCGACACCGCCCAGGTGGGCCCCCAGCTGGCCGAGAAGCTCGGCATCCCGCAGATCACCTACGCCGAGACGATCGTCGAGATCGACTCCGAGCACATCGTCGCCGAGCGGGCCCTGGACCACGGGTCGGAGATCGTGCGCTGCTCGCTGCCCGTCCTGCTGACGGTGGTAGGGTCGGCCAACACGCCGCGGCCCGAGTCGGCGCGACGCCGCCTGGCCCAGAAGCTGGCCGCCGCCCCGGGCGAGTATGCCTCCCTGCGCCAGCAGTGGCCCGAGTTCAAGAGCGACGAGGAGCTGGACGCCTACCTGGCCGCGCGCGATCTGCGGATCGCCGTCTGGACGGCCGAGGAGATCGGCGCCAAGGAGGAGCAGGTCGGGTTGGCCGGCTCCCCCACCCAGGTCCACAAGATCAACTTTGTGGTCCTCGGGAGCACCGAAAGCAAGGAGGTTTCGCCGACTGCCGACGGAATCGCGGCCATGATCGCGGAACTGGTCCACGAGTACATCGTCGGGTAGGGCGCGAGATGAGTACGAAAGCAATCTGGGTCTTCATCGAGCAGACCGACGGCAAGATCGCCGACGTCAGCCTGGAGCTGACGGGCAAGGCTCGCGAGCTGGCCGATCCGCTCGGCTATGAAGTCGTGGGCCTTCTCATGGGCCAGAACGTCGGCAAGCTGGCGAAACGGGTCATAGCTCGCGGCGTCGACCGCGTCCTGCTGGCTGATGATCCCCAGCTGGCCGTGTACCGCACCCTGCCCTATTCCCGCGTGGCGATCGCCGAGGCGAAGAAGCGCCAACCGGAGATCTTCCTCATCGGCGGTTCGCCCAACGGCCGCGACTTCGCCCCACGCGTCGCCAGCGCCCTGCGCTGCGGCCTGACGGCGGATTGCACGGACTTGCAGGTCGGCGAGTACACGGTCAAGAAGGAGAACAAGACCTACCCCAACCTGCTCTTCCAGATTCGGCCGGCCTTCGGCGGCAACCTCATCGCCACCATCGTCAACCCGAACACCAGGCCACAGATGGCCACCGTCCGGGAGGGCGTGATGCGCATGCCGGCAGCCCGCCGGAACCGCCGGGGCGTGGTAGAGGAGCTGGCCCTCGAGTTCGAGCCCGGCGACTTCGCCCTGGAAGTCCTGAGCCGCCAGATGCGCCACTCCACGGTCAAGCTCAAGGAGGCGCCGGTCATCGTCTCCGGTGGCGCCGGCGTCGGCGCGTCCGACGAGTTCGCCCTGCTGCGCGACCTGGCCAACCTGCTGGGCGGCGAGGTCGGCGCTTCGCGCGCGGCCGTGGACGCCGGCTTCGTCGATCGGGCCCACCAGGTCGGCCAGACGGGCACGACGGTCCGGCCCAGGCTCTACATCGCGGCCGGCATCTCGGGTGCCATCCAGCACCGGGCCGGCATGGACCAGTCGAGCAAGATCATCGCCATCAACACGGACCCCAACGCGCCGATGTTCCAGATCGCCCACTACAAGATCGTCGGCGACCTGACCGAGGTCCTGCCGATGATCATCAAGACCCTGCGCGAGCGCTCCATGGAACAGGCGGACGAGGCATGAGCGACAACTTCTTCCTGGACAACCCCGACATCGCCTTCCGCCTCGACCAGGCCGACCTGCGCGAGGTCTTCGAGTTCAAGGAGCAAGGCTACACCGAGGCGGCCGAATACCCGGGCGCACCGCGCAACTACGAGGACGCCAAAGACAACTGCCGCATCGTCCTCGAGGTCATCGGCGACATCTGCGCCAACGTCGTCGCCCCTCGCGCCACCGAGGCGGACGAGGAAGGCGCCCACTTCAAGGACGGCGAGGTCTCCTACGCCGAGCCGACCCAGGAGGCCATCAAGGCCCTCCGCCAGGGCGATCTGTTCGGCTCCATCCTGGAGCGGCGTTTTGGCGGGCTCAACCTGCCGGAGACCGTCTACTCCTCAATGGTCGAGATCCTGTCCCGCGCCGAGAGCGGCCTGATGACGATCTTCGGCCTGCAGGAGATCTCGGCCATGATCGAGGAGTACGCGGACGAGGCGACGAAGGCTCGCGTCCTGCCCCGCTTCTCGCGCGGCGAGGTCTCCGGGGCGATGGTCCTGACCGAGGCGGATGCCGGGTCGGACCTGGGCGCGGTGGCCACGCGCGCGACGCTGGACGAGGCCACCGGCCAGTGGCACCTCAACGGCGTGAAGCGCTTCATCACCAACGGCCTGGCGGACATCTCCGTCGTCCTGGCCCGCAGCGAGGAAGGCACGTCGGACGCCCGAGGCCTGTCGATGTTCCTTGTCGAGCGCGACGAGACGGTCAAGATCCGCCGCATCGAGAACAAGATGGGGATCCACGCCTCCCCCACCTGCGAGATCCAGTACTGCAACACGCCCGCCATCCTCATCGGCAAGCGCCGCTTCGGTCTCATGCGCTACGCCATGAACCTCATGAACGGCGCCCGCCTGGCGGTCGGTTCGCAGGCGCTCGGCATCGCCGAGGCCGCCTATCGGGAAGCCGACCGCTATTCGAAGGAGCGCATCCAGTTCGGCAAGCCCATTCGGGCCCTGCCGGCGGTCCAGCGCCTCCTGCTGTCGATGCGCACCGACATCGAGGCCGCCCGTGCCCTCCTCTACGAGACCGCCGGGTGGGTCGATACGTGGAAGGTCCACGAGAAGGCGATCTCGGCCGAAGGGGCCGAGGTGAGCGCCGAGCTGCGCGCTCGCCATAAGCAGGCCCAGGCCCTGGCCGAGTGCCTCACCCCGATGTGGAAGTACTGCGCCACCGAGATGGGCAACCGGGTCTGCTACCAGTCGATGCAGGTCCACGGCGGCGTCGGCTACATGCGTGAGTTCAACGTCGAGCGGCTCTACCGGGACGTTCGGATCACGAACATCTACGAAGGCACGAGCCAGCTGCAGGTAGTCGCGGCCATCGGCAAGCTGCTCAACAGAACGCTCGATCCGCTGATGGACGAATGGGCGGCTGCCGAGTACCCGGCCGACATGGCTCCGCTGAAGGCCGATCTCGTCGAGCTGACCGCGCTCTTCCGCAAGGCCACCGACTCCATGAAGGCCCAGGAGGACCGTGACAAGGTCGACTACTACGCCTGCGACCTGGTCGAGATGGCGATCTGGCTGACCAGCTCGTGGCTCGTGCTGCGCGACACGGCCGTGGCCGAAGGCAAGAAGCCCGTCGCCCGGACGTACATCGCCGCCGCCGCCCCGCGGATGCGGGCCGCCGCCGAGATGGTCATCGGCGCCAACCCGGCCCCGCTGGAGGCCGCCCCGGTCCTGCTGGGATAACCTGTTCCGCGCCCTCTCAGCGGCCGCCGGCCTCCGGGCCGGCGGCCGTTCTCTTTGGCGAGCGCGTCGACCCGTGTCGCTCAGATTCATATGGGGGGAGCGTCTGGCGCGGTTCCGAACCCGTTTCGATCAGGTTCACATGGGGGGAGCGCTATGCGCGATCGCGATCGCCGATGCCACGCTGAGCACGCTCCGGACCGCCAGGCCGGGCACCGGAGAGGTACTTCAACCGCCGATCCCGTGCCTCGAGTGGCTGCTACGGCTCCAGATAGCGGGTACCGCTCCTGGGGTGTGAATCTGACGCAAACGGCCGCCCTCCAGCCCACGCGACCCGTGTAACGGCGGGCGCGGCCTTGCCGGCCGACCAGGCCGCCGCTGAACGTCGGGGCCAGGCGTCCCCCGGCGTGGCCCTGCGATTGTGTACTGCAACGCTATGAGTTATCCTCCCCCGGCCGGGTAGGGTCGCGCGCGACGCGACCCGCGTAACGGCCGGCGTGGTGCGGGGTTGGGACAGTCTGAGGCGACCCGCATACGTGGCCTCAGGGAGGACGACCATCTGATGAAGCTGACCCGAGCGGCGCAGAAGCCCGCGGCCGGATCCAGGACGGAGGCCGCCGCCAGGCCCGCCGTAGCCGCCCGGCCGACCAGGCCCCGTGGTGGCCGCCTAGCGCGCCCCGAGCCGTGTGAGCGAACTGGCCTCCTGGCCGGCAAGAAGGCCCTCGTCTTCGGCGTGGCCAACGACCATTCGATCGCCTGGGGGATCGCGAAGGCGCTCCACGACCAGGGGGCCTGCGTCGGCTTCAGCTCCATGCCGCAGCTGATCAAGCGCAAGGTCCGGCCCCTGGCCGCGTCACTCGGCTCCACCTTCGTCGAGGGCGCCGACGTCCGCGACGACTCCGAGATCGCCCGCGTCTTCGACCGCTGGAAGGCCAGGGAGGGCGACCTGGACATCCTGGTCCATGCCGTCGCCTTCGCCGAAAAGGAGGACCTGGCCGGTCACTTCGCCGACACCAGCCGCGACGGCTTCCACACCGCCATGGACATCAGCGTCTACTCGCTGATCGCCATGGTCCGCTGCGCCCGGCCGCTGATGAAGCCCGGCTCGGCGGTGATGACCCTCACCTACCACGGCGCCCAGAAGGTCGTGCCCCGCTACAACGTCATGGGCGTGGCCAAGTCCGCCCTCGAGTCCACGACTCGCTACCTGGCCGCCGACCTGGGCCCGGACGGCATCCGCATCAACGCCATCAGCGCCGGCCCGGTTCGAACCCTCTCCGCCCACGGCATCGCCGGCTTCCGGCTGATGTACGGCGGCTTCAAGGACGTGGCGCCGCTGCGGTCTCACATCACCATCGAGGACGTGGCCGGCACCGCCGTGTACCTGGCCAGCCCGCTGTCGCGCCAGACCACAGGCGAAGTGATCTACGTCGACGGCGGCTTCAATATCCTGGCTCTGCCCGTCGCCGACGACTAGCGCGCCCTACGGCTGCCGCCTCGAGCGCAGCAGCCGGGGCAACAGGACCGCGGCCGCCAGCAGTGCCACGGCGCCGGCAGCGTCTATCGCCACGTCCGCGGCCGCGGGATGGCGCCCGGCGGTGAACCCCTGGTGGATCTCGTCGGAGACGGCGTAGAGGACGGTCAGTCCAAGGCTCCACTGCCAGGCTCGCTGGACGCCGGCACCCGCCAGGGCCCACAGCACCAGAACGGCCAGCAGGCCAAAGGCCAGCAGGTGGCCGGCCTTTCGAACGACCAGCTCCAGATCCCCCAGAGGCGAGACGCGCAGGTCGGGCTGGGCCGACAGAACGAAGATGAAGCCCGCCCAGGCCAGGACGGCCAGCCAGCGACCCGGATCGCGCCGGAAGGACACGGCCCCTAGTCGGTCTCGCCCGAGATCTCGAGGCGCATCAACCGGCGCGTGGCCAGGACCGTGGCCGCGACCACCACGATCACCGCCAGCGGCACAGCCG
>DAOUEA010000117.1:0-19940 GCA_034430475.1 Chloroflexota bacterium
TCTGGACCCACGGGGGGCTCGAGTACTCGGTCA
Source organism: Chloroflexota bacterium (assembly GCA_034430475.1). GTDB lineage: Bacteria > Chloroflexota > Limnocylindria > Limnocylindrales > CSP1-4 > Fen-1039. The sequence goes on from DAOUEA010000117.1 coordinate 34, forward strand.
TGGTCAGGCCCCTGCTGCCTGACGAGGCGACCTGCGGCGGCGAGAAGTCCGAGTGAGCTGACGGCGGCCGAACTCCGCCGGGCGATCGGCCCGACCGGTCCCCTACTCCAGGGGCGGCGACAGCAGCTCGTAGTGCTGGACGCCGAGGGGTCTCTCCAGGCCGGCCAGCTCGGTCCGTGACAGCGCCCTGCCGATCCGCCCGCCGGTGTTGCTGAGCACGTCGCTCCACTCCCGCCAGGCGGAGATGGCGTAGACGGTCCGCTCGCTATCGGCCTCGGGGCGGGGCCAGCTGGGGCCCACCAGGATCGATACCAGCCCCGGCCGCTCCGCCAGCCAGGCCACGGGGCCGCGTGCCCGCGCCTCCCACTCCGGCAGGTCGTCCGCCCGAACGGCGGCCCGGTAGACGCGCAGGACGCGCCCCTCCTCCCAACTCGGACCGGCCGAGGCCACCACGTCCACGACAGAGTCGCGGCGGTCGTCGAGACGATGGCCGACCAGCGACAGGCAGGCCGGCGAATCCTCCCCGTCGAGAGTGCTGCGCCAGCCCTCGAAATCCTGCCAGGCGCAGGCGAAGATGTAGCGGCGATGGCCGTGGCCCAGCCTGCGGGCGACCGAGTGAGCAAGGACTCCGGCCGGCCGCTTGCCGACCCGCGCCGAATGATGGAGCGAGGCCACCACCTCGGCCTCGAAGCCGGGCTCAATGCGGAACTCCACCAGGTGAACGATCACGGTCTGGCCCCCGGCGTGAACGCGTCCTCGCGGACCCATTCTATGGCCGCCGTCGAGCGTGGCAATCGTTCATCTGTCCGAACGTCGGGCAGCGTCTGGTGTACCTTCGGACCTGCGCCGAAGGATGGCGCCCCGGCCACCCTCGGAGCGGCGACGAGAGCGAGGAGCGCGATGGCGGCTGATGTGATCGAGCTGTCGGACCCGGGCTGGCAGCGCCACGACTTCTACATGCGCCTGGCGATGGTGGTGGAATCCGGGGCGAAGTGCCTGGGCTCGCACGTAGGGGCGGTGATCGTCAAGGACAATCGCGTCCTGGGCAGCGGCTACAACGGCACGCCCGCCGGCTACCCCAACTGCACCGAAGCCGAGAAGGGCTGCCGGCGCTGCGCGCTGCGCCTGGAGGAGGATGGGGCCAGCATCGCGGGCAAGCTGTACGACATCTGCCTCTGCGTCCACGCCGAGCAGAACGCGATGCTGACCGCGGCCCGTTTCGGCATGGCGCTGGACGGCGCCCTGCTCTACACCACGCTCCAGCCCTGCTTCAACTGCCTCAAGTCGCTGATGCAGGTCCGAATCGCGGGCGTCGTCTTCCGCCGCGAATGGGAGGCTCGCCATCCGGACTACGCCTGGGTCTCGACCGAATACGAGCGCCTGGTGACCCACTACAAGGAGACCGGCAACCTGTTCGCCCGCCTGGCCCAGGCCGAGGAGCTGGAGGCGGTGCAGCTGGAGCTGGGCCGCCCCAGCTAGCCGATGGCGATCATCCGCTCCAGGGCCAGCCGGGCGCGGTCGGCCACGTCCTCCGGGACGGTCACCTCGAACTGATCCAGGGTCAGCGAGTCGCGCAGCTTCTCCAGGGTGATCAGCTTCATGTACTGGCAGACCGCTTCGCGATTGACCGGCACGAAGCGCTTGCCGGGCGCCTTCAGGGCCAGCCGGTGCAGGATGCCGACCTCGGTCGCCACCAGGAAGCTGTCCGCGTTCGAGCCCTCGGCGTAGGAGACCATGCCTTCGGTCGAGAGAATGTGGGCGTCGTCCCCGGCGGCCTCGATCACCTGGCTGGTGCAGCTGCACTCGGGATGGACCAGCAGGTCCGCGCCGGGCTCGGCGGCCCGCAGCCGCTCGACGTCTTCGAGGCGGATGCCGGCGTGAACGTGGCACTCGCCCGGCCAGATCTCGAGCCGCCGCCCGCTGACTCGCTCGAGCCACAGGCCGAGGAACATGTCGGGCAGGAAGAGGATCTGCCGGTCGGGCGGTATGGCCGCGATCACCGAGCGGGCGTTGCTCGACGTGCAGCAGTAGTCGCTCTCCGCCTTCACCGCCGCGGTCGTGTTGACGTACGAGACGACGACTGCGTCCGGGTGCTCAGCCTTCCAGGCCCGCAGCTGATCGACCGTGATCGAATCGGCCAGCGAGCAGCCGGCGGCGGGGTCGGGGTGCAGGACGCGCTTCTGGGGCGAGAGGATCTTCGCCGTCTCGGCCATGAAGGCCACTCCGCAGAACACGATCAGCGGCTGGGGCGCCGCGGCGGCGGCGCGGGAGAGCAGCAGCGAGTCGCCGACGTGGTCCGCCACGTCCTGGACCTCGCCGCGCTCGTAGGAGTGGGCCAGGATGACCGCCCCGCGCTTCTCGGCCAGCTCGCGGATCTCGGCCTGGAGCGCGGGGATTGCGGCGGGGTCCGTCGCGGGCGGGATCTCGACCGCCAGGGCGGCAGCCGAACGCTCGGCCGCGCCGGTCACGGCATCGCCTCCAGCGAGAAGTCCAGGGCCTCGGCCGAATGCGTCAGCACACCCATCGAGATGTAGTCCACTCCGGTTTCGGCAACCTCCCGCAGCCGTTCGAGCGTCATGCCCCCCGAAGCCTCCGTCTCCACGGCCCCCTTCGCCGCTTCGTGGCACATCCGGACCGCCTGGTGCATCTCCGCGGTCGTCATGTTGTCCAGCAGGACCCGGTTCACGCCCGCCTCGAGCGCCTCGCGCACCTGGTCGAGGGTCTCGGCCTCGACCTCCAGGAGCAGCCGCGGACGAGTCTCGTGGAGCCTGGCCACGGCCGCCTTCACGCCGCCCGCCAGCCGCAGGTGGCTGTCCTTGACCATGAGCTGCTGACCCAGGTTGTAGCGGTGGTTGGAGGCGCCGCCGCAGCGGACGGCGTACTTCTCCAGGTCGCGCAGGCCGGGCGTCGTCTTGCGGGTGTCGAGGATGACCGCGCCCGTTCCGGCGACCTGGGCCACGCACTGGGCAGCGTCGGTCGCGATGCCGGACATGCGGGCGAGCAGATTGAGCGCGGTCCGCTCGCCGGCCAGCACAGCCCGCCTGGGACCGCTGAGGTGGGCTATCTCGACAGGGACGGTGTCGACCGCCTGGCCGTCGGCGAAGATCGTGGTCATGACGACCCGCTCGTCAAGGGCCGCGAAGACGGCGGCGAACACGGCCAGGCCGCACAGCACTCCGGGCTCCTTCTGGACGAGCACCGCCCGGCACGTTTCGTCCGGGCCGAAGAGGCCCTCGCTGGTGGGATCGCCGTGGGAGAGGTCCTCGTCCAGGGCGATCTCGATGACGCGCGAGATCACGTCCGGGTCCGGGGGCACGGGCCGGTCGGCGGGCTGGGAGGGCTGCTTGGCGGGCCGGGAGGGCTGCTTGGCGGTCTGCTTGGCGGTCTGCTTGGCGGCTGTCAAATCCACTGCTCCAGGACGAGATCGCGGCCCGGACGGAGGACGAAGTGACCTTCGAACTCCAGGTCGGTGGCCGGGGCGTCGATGCGATAGTGCACGCCGCGGCTCTCGCGGCGGGCCAGGGCAAATCGTGCCACGAGCGCGGCAACCGGGTCGGGGCTGGAGGCCAGCAGCGCCAGCTGATCCGGATCGCGCACCACGCCGGCCTGGTCCCAGACCTGCTGGCGCAGCTCCTGGGTCACGACGCGGGCCGGGGGCGTCGGCGGCGGCTTCGGCAGGCTCTTCGGCAGGGCGGGCTCGCCCAGCGCGGCCAGGGCCGCCCGACGGCCGAAGACCAGGCATTCGAGCAGCGAGTTGGAGGCCAGGCGATTGGCGCCGTGGATGCCGACGTTGGCGCTCTCGCCGGCGGCGTACAGCCCGGCCAGGTCGGTCCGGCCGTCCAGGTCCGTGACCACGCCGCCGATGGTGTAGTGGGCGGCCGGCGAGATGGGCACCGGCTTGTGCTCCGGGTCGTAGCCCGCCTTCACGATCTCGGCCATGAGGCCCGGGAAGCGCCCGCGATCTATCTCGCGCAGGTCCAGCCAGGCCTCGCCCTGGGCCACGATCGCCCGCGCCACCTCGTCGCGGGGCGCCAGCTCATCGACGAAGCGCTCGCCATTCGCGTTGAGCAGCAGCGCCCCATCCCCTCGCAGGGCCTCGGTCAGCAGCAAACGCGAACCGACCAGGACTGTGGGATGGAACTGCATGAACTCCAGGTCCGCCACGGCCGCGCCGGCGGCGTAGGCGACGGCGATGGCGTCGCCCACCTGTCCCTCGGGGTTGGAGCTGCGGGCCCACAGGGCCGCGGCGCCGCCCATGGCCAGCACCGTGGCCCGGGCCGCGATCGGGCCGTCCGGGGTGATGGCGCCCAGGCACCGTCCGCTCTCCGTCCACAGCCCCAGGACGTTGGTGGCTTCGCGGACCTCGATCCCCTTCGTCGCGGCTGCCCGCCGTCCCAGGAGCGACGTCACGGCCCAGCCCGTCGCCGCGCCCTCGACGCTCGACACGCGGCGCCGGGAGTGCCCGCCTTCCAGGCTCAGCTCCGGGTCGAAGGGGACACCCAGGGCGATAAGCTCGCGGACCCGCTCCGGCCCCTCTCGCACCAGGACCATGACCGCGCTGGGCCGGCACAGGTCGCGGCCGGCCCGCTCCGTGTCCACGGCGTGCAGGGTCGCGGTGTCGTCGTCGCCTATGGCCCCGGCGATGCCGCCCTGAGCGTGCCAGCTCGCCGAGTCGGGAGCGTGGCCCCGGGTCAGCATCAGGACGCGGGCCCCCTGCTCGGCGGCCGTCAGGGCGGCGGTCAACCCCGCCGCGCCCGCGCCGAGGACCAGCAGTCCGGGTGGCTCGTCCGGCTCGCTCACGAGTGCTCCTTGCGTAGCGAGACGGCCCGCTGGTATGAAGCGGCGTACTGCTCGGCCGGGCCAGACTCCCACGACCAGTCGATGGCCATGCCCCGTTCCTGGATCTCCTGCCAGTGATAACCCCCGGCCAGGAAGTGGGACATCGCCCGCCGGCAGGCGTCCAGGAGAGAGGGCACCGTCGGCTCGTCGAAGACGTAGCCCGTCCCCTCATCCGGGAAGGCGTCGGCGTCGACAACGGTGTCCGCCAGGCCTCCCGTGCGGCTGACGATCGGCGGCGTGCCGTAGCGCATGGCGATCATCTGGCCCTGGCCGCACGGCTCGAACCGCGACGGCATCAGGAACAGGTCCGCCCCGGCGTAGATCCGCCTGGCCAGGGCGCGATCGAACCGCTCGACCACGGCCACCCGGTCCTGGCGCTGCGAGGCCAGTTTCCTCAGCTCGGCCATGACCCGCGGGTCGCCGGTCCCCAGGGCCACTATCCTCGCCCCTTCCACGAGCAGGTCGGGGGCAGCCGCGGCCAGCAGGTCGAAGCCCTTCTGGGGGTCGAGCCGGCCGATCATGCCGATGACCGCCCCGTCGTCCTCGGGGTCGAGGTTTATCTCCGCCAGCAGCTTCCGCCGGCATTCGGCCTTGCCGTTCATGCGGCCCCTCGAGTAGGGCGCCGCCAGCTCCGAATCGGTGGCCGGGTTCCAGACCTTCACGTCCAGGCCGTTGAGGATGCCGCCGAAGCGGTGCCCGAGGCCCGCCAGCACCTTCTCCATGCCCATCCCGGCTTCGGGCGTCAGGACCTCGGCCGCGTAGGCCGGGCTGACTGTGTTGACCAGCTCGGCGCGCTTGATCGCCTCGCGCAACAGCAGGATGCCGTCAGCGTGGCGGCTCACAAGGTGCGAGATCTCGTTCGCCGTGGCGAAGCCGGCCATCTGGTCGCGCGACAGCCAGCCCTGGTAGGCCAGGTTGTGGACGGTCAGCATGATCGCCGCGCCGTGGATCTTCGAGTAGGCAGCGTACATCTGGTCGCGCATGAGGGCGACCGGCGTGGACTGCCAGTCGTGCAGGTGGATCAGGTCGAGAGGTCGATCGTCGGCCAGCAGGGCTTCCATCGCCCCCCGGCAGAGCAGGCCGAATCGCCAGCCGTTGTCCGGGTAGTCGCCGTCGTCGTCGCCGTAGTAGCCCTCTCGATCGAAGGCCGGCGGGTGGTCGATCAGGCGAACCCGGTAGCCGTCCGCCTCGAACTCGACCAGGTTGACCATGGTCGCCCCGTCGGGCGCGGTGGGATCGGGCACCCGCAGCGGAGACGAGGTGGCACCCTTCGGTACCTCGGTGTCCCGGTAACGCGGCAGGAAGACCTCGACCGGCTTGTCGATCAGGCCTTCCAGCCCTTCGGGCGGCGGCCCCATGACAGCGCCGGTGCCGACCCAGACCTGGGGGGCGACGATGCGGTCGGGGTCTGGTGGCCGCGCCCCCAGCGAGGAGATGGCACGCGCCAGGGAGTCCACCACGTCGCCGAGTCCACCGGTCTTGGCCCAGGGCTCGCACTCGGCGCTGATGAAAACGACGCGCATCCGGTCTTGGCTCCTCTATGTTGGTTTGCCGCCGGCCGGCGCAACCGCGCGCACTAGGCGTGTCCCGGCCATGGTAGTCGGCTCAGGCAACGAAGGCACCCCCTGCCCACCCCTTGAGGTATGAGACAGCCGGCGAGGATGGCCCGGACGTGGGCTAGAATGCCGCCAGATGGACCCCGTCCCCGTTCCCACTCTACCGGGCGCATCCTTCCGGCTGCCTCCTCAGCTGGAGGGCCTGCGGCTGCTGGCCTACAACCTGTGGTGGAGCTGGAACCCTCGAGCCCGGTCGCTCTTCTCGCGCATCGACGGCCTGGCCTGGTCGCGCTACCGCAACCCCATCGAGGTCCTGGCCCAGCCCGTCGCCTGGCCGGCCCTGCTGGACGACCCCGCCTTCATGGCCGAGTGCACGGCGGTCCTGGCCGAGTTCGAGGCCTACATGGCCGGCGAGGGCAAGCACTGGTTCGACAGCCACTACGGCGCCTCGGTCAAGGGCCCGATCGCCTACTTCTGTGCCGAGTACGGCTTCCACGAGAGCCTGGGCATCTACTCCGGCGGCCTGGGCGTCCTGGCGGGCGATCACGTCAAGTCGGCCAGCGACATGGCCCTGCCCTTCCTCGGCGTGGGCCTGCTGTACAAGCGCGGCTACTTCCGCCAGACGATCGACGCCGACGGCCATCAGCAGCACGCCTACCCCGACTTCGACCTGACCCGCCTGCCGATCCGGCACGTCGTCGGCCTCGACGGCAATCCGCTGACCATTCACCTCGAGCTGCCGGGGCGGCAGCTCACGGTCGCGGTCTGGAGCGTCCAGGTGGGCCGGGTGCCGGTTCTGCTGCTCGACACCGATATCCCCGAGAACGACGAGTCGGATAGGCCGATCAGCCACATCCTGTACGTCCGCGGCCGCGAGATGCGGCTCCACCAGGAGCTGGTGCTGGGCGCCGGCGGCGTGCGGGCCATCAGGGCGCTGGGCATCGAACCGGCCGTGTGGCACCTCAACGAGGGCCACTCCGCTTTCCTGCTGGTGGAGCGCGCCCGAACCCTCGTCGCCGAGGGAACGGCTCTCGAGGATGCCCTGGCTCGCGTTCGGTCGAACTCCGTCTTCACCATCCACACCCCCGTCGCGGCCGGCAACGAGCGCTTCGACGCCGACCTGGTGCGGCGCGTGGCGGGGCCGCTGTGCGACGGCGACGGCAAGCCGGGCAGCGGCGGAATCCCCGTCGACAGGGTCCTGGAGCTGGCCCGCGGCGTGGACGGCGATTCTCACCAGCTGGACATGACGGCTCTCTCGCTGCGCCTGTCCAGCGCCGCCAATGGGGTCAGCAAGCTGCACGCAGTCACGGCCAACAACACCTGGCAGGGCCTGGGCGGCAAGACGATCATGCCGCTGACCAACGGCGTCCACGTCCCGACCTGGGTCGGCCAGCCCGTGGGCAGCCTGCTCGAGCACTACCTCGACGCGCGCCTCGGAGAGTTCGACGCCGCGGACGGGGCCGGCCAGTTCTGGAAGAAGCTGGCCAGGATCCCCGTCGCCGAGATGTGGGAGGCCCATCAGCGCCAGAAGCTGGAGCTGATGATCTTCGCCCGCAACCGGCTGCGCCACCAGTTCGCCCGCCACGGCGAGGCGCCGGCGGTGCTGGAAGAGCTGGAATCGGTCCTGGACGTGGGCGCGCTGACCATCGGCTTCGCCCGGCGCTTCGCCACGTACAAGCGGGCGGCCCTGATCTTCTCCGACATGGACCGCCTGTCGCGTCTGCTGTGGGACAACGATCGGCCCGTCCAGATCGTCCTGGCCGGCAAGGCCCACCCGGCCGACCGCCCGGGCCAGCAGGTGATCCAGGAGATCTTCGCCCGGTCCCGCATGCCGCAGCTCCGCGGCCGGGTCTTCATCCTGGAGGACTACGACCTGCGAGTGGCCCGCTTCATGGTCGAGGGCGTCGACGTCTGGCTCAACAACCCCCGCCGGCCCCTCGAAGCTTCCGGGACCAGCGGCATGAAGGCCGCCGTCAACGGCGTCGTCAACCTCTCCGTTCTGGACGGCTGGTGGGACGAGGGCTACACGGGCGACAACGGCTGGGCCATCGGCGGGCGCGAAACCAACCCGGACGAAGGGGCCCAGGACGCGTCCGACGCGCACGACCTCTACCGGCTGCTCGAGGAGGTCGTAGTGCCGCTCTACTACGCGCGCGACGAAGCCGGAGCCCCGGCCGATTGGGTGGCCCAGATGCGCCGCTCCATGGCCAGCACCCTCTGGCAGTTCTCCACGCTGCGGATGATGCACGAGTACGTCGAGGAGATGTACCTGCCCGCTGCCGGGGTCAAGAAGGCCGCCGCAGGCGGCCAGGCGGCCACGGCCGCCACGGGCGGCGCGGGCGACGCAGACGCGAAGCCCGCAGAGGCCGGTCAGTCTTGAGCGTGTCCGGTCGCGTCTCACTGGCGCTCGTCATCCACAACCACCAGCCAGTCGGCAACTTCGGCTGGGTCATCGAGGACGTCTACAAGCACGCCTACGAGCCGATGATCGATGCCCTGGAGCGCCATCCCGCCATCCGCCTGGGGCTGCACTACACGGGCCCCCTGATCGAGTGGCTGGCGGCCAACCGGCCCGAGGCCCTGGAGCGGGTGCGCGCCCTGGCCGACCGGGGCCAGATCGAGGTCGTGGGCGGGGCCTACTACGAGCCGATCCTGGTCACCCTGCCCGACCGCGACCGTCACGGCCAGCTGGTCCGGATGGCCGACGAGCTGGAAGCCCTGTTCGGACGGCGCCCGGCCGGGGCATGGCTGGCCGAACGGGTCTGGGAGCCGTCTCTGCCCAACGACCTGGCGGCGGCGGGCTACGCCTGGACGATAGTCGACGACAACCACCTGCGCGCCGCCTCAATCCCCGAAGACGAGATGTGGACGGCTTTCACGACCGACGATCGGGGGCGGAGGCTGACGGTCTTCGGGACCGAGATGGGCCTGCGCTATCTGATCCCGTTCAAGCCGGTGAACGACCTGATGGCCTACCTGCGCAAGCGGGTCACGCCGGATGGGCGTTTCCTGGGCTTCATGGGCGACGACGGCGAGAAGTTCGGCTCGTGGCCGGGCACCTACGAGTACTGCTGGACCAACGACCGCTGGGTGGAGCGGCTGTTCGAGGCGGTCGAGGGCGCGGACTGGCTGACGATGCTGACCCCCTCGGAGTGGCTGGAGAGTCATCCGCCCACGACCCGGGTCTACGTCCCAGACAGCTCGTACACGGAGATGACGGAGTGGGTCCTGCCGCCCGATGAGGCGCCGGTCTTCGTCCGCCTGCTGTCCGAGGCGCGGGACCAGGGCGATCCCGCGGCCCGCTACCTGCGCGGCGGCTTCTGGCGCAACTTCGCGGCCCGCTACCGCGAGATCAACGACCTCCACAAGCAGATGCTGCGAGCCTCGGACAAGGTCGCGGCCATGGCCGACGCCGCGGCAGGGATCCCGGGCGCGGGGGCCGCCTCCGGGGCCACGCGGGCACGGGCCCTGGATCACCTCTACCAGGGCCAGTCGAACGACTGCTACTGGCACGGGCTCTTCGGTGGGATATACATCCCGCACATGAGGATGGCCACGCTGTCGCACCTGATCGCGGCCGAGGACCTGGCCGACACCGCCGAGGCCGCGGCCGGGGGGCAGCCCTACGGGGCGCGCCTGGTGGACACAGACCTCGACGCCCTCAACGAGATCCTCGTCACCACTCCCTCTCAGACGCTGGTTGTCGAACCGGCCGAAGGGGCGAACGTCTCGTCCTGGGACCTGCGGGCCAGCCGCATGGCCCTGGTGTCGGTCATGCGGCGGCGGCTGGAGGCCTACCACGCCCAGCTGATCGACCACGAGCAGGCTGCGGCGGGGCGGTCGCCCGGCCGGCCCCAATCGGAAAGCGCCGAAGAGGGCGCAGCCGAGGGCGAACCCGGCGGCGCACCCAAGACGATCCACGAGATTGTCAGCGTCAAGGAGCCGGGGCTGGTGGAGCTGCTGCACTATGATCGCTTCGAGCGCCGCAGCGGCCTGATCCACCTCCTGGCATCGAACGGCGCCCCCACCGGGGAGCAGCTGGCAGCGGGCGACTGGGAGGACCTGGGCGACTTTGCCGAGGAACCCTTCGAGGTCGCGGACCTGACAGACCGCAGCGCCACCCTTCGACGGCTGGGCGCGGTGCGATCCAGCGGCGCGGTGCGACGGGGCAGGTCCGTCCGGGCCGACACGCACACTCGATCGCTGACCGTCGAGAAGATGTTCGCCTTCGGCGGTAGCCGCCGTGTGCCCACGCTGGAGTTGGTGGTTGGCCTCGAGAACACGGGCCAGACGGAACTCGCCTTCGAGCTGGCCGTCGAATGGAACTTCAACATGCTCGGCGGGGGCCACAATCCGGCAGCCTTCTACGAGCTGCCCGACGGGACGCACGACTCTCACGACAGCGCGGGAGACCTGGAGTCCGCGACCAGGCTGGCCTTCGGAAACGACCACGAGGGGGTGAAGGTGGGCTTGACGGTCGAACCTGCCGCCCGCCTGACCTGGTACCCGGTCGAGACGGTCTCGAACTCCGAGGCTGGCTTCGAGCGTGTCTACCAGGGCAGTTCGCTCCTGGCCCGCTGGCCGGTCTCGCTCACCCCGGGCGAGAGCACGACGCGGGCCATCCGCTTCCGGGCCGTGCAATCGGTCGACCGATCCTCCGAGGAATCCCGCTAGGGAGGAGGAGCGCGTGGCCCTGGCACAGCCGATCGCCGCTGGCCGAACGGCCGAGGTCTTCGCCTGGGGAGACGGAAGGATCTTGAAGCTGCTGAGGCCCGGCATGCCCGAGAGGATCGGCCGCGCTGAAGCGGCGGCGATGGCGATCGCGATGGCCGCCCGCCTGGCCGTTCCCCGGCTCTACGAGACAGTACGGGTCGAGGGGCGCTTCGGGCTGGTCTATGATCGAGTCGAGGGGCGGTCGATGATGGATACCCTGGCCAGGCGACCCTGGCTCGCCGGACGCCTGGCCGGCCAGTTCGCCGGGCTGCAGGCCTCGATGCACAACGCCTCCGGAGCCGGCCTGCCCGACCTGCGCGGTCACCTCGAGCAGAAGATGGAGCGCGCCGGCGAAGCCCTCCCGGCCGAGATGAAAGCCGCCGCCCGGACACGACTGGCGGCGCTGCCCGACGGAGACGCTATCTGCCACGGCGACATGCACCCGGGCAACGTCCTGATGACCTCCACGGGCCCGCTGGCCATTGACTGGCTGACGGTCACGCGCGGCGATCCGGCGGCGGACGTAGCCCGAACGCTCTACCTGCTGACGGAGGCCCGCATCCCCGGCGAGACCGGCATTCTCGAGAGATCTGCCGTGACGGCGGTGCGGCGTCTGTTCGCGCGCTCGTACCTGCGCAGCTACCGGCGGCTCCGCGCGGTCGACCCTGGTGCCGTCGCGGCCTGGCGCCCGGTTGTGCTCGCCGCCCGCCTGAGCGAGGGCATCGAGGCCGAGCGCGAAGCGCTGGTGAGGATGCTCCGGGTCACCCTGGCGGAGTAGCGATCGAGGGATGTCGCCGGCCTCCCGCAAGCGTCGGCCGGCAGACTGCTCCCGCCCGCAGGCCTTTGTCCGGTACCATCGGGCAGGTGAACCGATCATTGCTGGCCGTCCACGGCCATTTCTACCAGCCGGAGCGACGGGACCCGTTCAGCGGTGAGATCGCGCCCCAGGCCGGCGCCGCGCCGTTCCGGGACTGGAATACCCGCATCGACGCCGAGTGCTACAAGCCCAACGTCAAGCAGGGCAACCTGGGACGCATCTCGTTCGACCTGGGGCCCACGCTGGCGATCTGGCTGGCCGAGCACGACCCAGCTACTTACAAGGGCTTCCTGGCCGCCGATCGTGACGCCGCGGGCATCCCGGCCGACCCGGACGCCGCCTGCGGCAACGGCATCGCCCAGGCCTACAACCACACCATTCTGCCGCTGGCCTCCATGGCCGACCGGCGGACCGAGATCCGCTGGGGCCTGCGCGACTTCGAGCTGCGCTTCGGGCGACGGGCGACCGGGATGTGGCTGCCCGAGACGGCAGTCGACCTGCCGACGCTGCGCATCCTGGCCGACGAGGGCATCCGCTACACGATCCTGGCACCCTGGCAGGCCGCCAGCTCGCGCCTGGACACCCGCCGCCCCTACCGGGTGGACCTGGGGAATGGCCGCTCCCTGGCCGTGGTCTTCTACGACGCCGCTCTCTCGAGTGCCGTCTCGTTTGACGGCGGCGCCACCATCGACGCCGACGCCTTCGCCCGCGACAAGGTCGCTCCCCGCCTTACCGGCCCCGGCCGCGCCGACGGCACGCCGTACCTGGCCCTGATCGCGACCGACGGCGAGCTGTACGGCCACCACCAGAAGTTCCGCGACCTGTTCCTGGCGCGGCTGGTGAACCCGGGCCCGGACACGCCGGCCCGCCCCTTCGACGTGACAACGATCGGGCGCGTCATCTGCGCCACGCCGCCGCCGACCTTGCCCGCAGCCAGGATCGTGGAACGGACCTCCTGGAGCTGCCACCACGGCGTCGCCCGCTGGACCGCGGAGTGTCCCGATGCCGCCGACGGCCGCTGGAAGGGGCCGTTGCGGGCCGCCCTGGAACGGCTGGCGGCAGGCATCGACATCCTGGCCCAGGAGCGGGTGCGACGCTTCATGAAGCCGGCGGCGCTGTGGCAGGCCAGGGACGAGTACGTGGACGTCGTCTTCGGGGCGGAGACGGCCGAGGCGTTCGGGGAGCGGCATCTCCCCGGGGCCACGCCCGACGAACGGGACGCGCTTCTCACGATCCTGGAAGCGCAGCGCTGGCGCCTGGCGATGTTCGCCAGCGACGGCTGGTTCTGGGACGATCCAGTCAGGGTCGAGACCAAGCAGCTGCTGCTGTGCGCCGCCCGGGCGGCCAGACTGATGGAGTCCGCGACGGAGGCGGGCCTGGAGCGGCGCCTGGTCGCCGACCTGTCCATACTGTCCTCACCGTCCCGCCGCATCAACGGCGGGGCGATCTACAGCGAAGCCCTCGAAGCCGCTCACCAGCCGACCCCTTAGGAGAGCGATGGACCCCTGGATCGCCGGCGCCATCTTCGTCGTCGCCTACGGGCTGATCGCGACCGAACGCTTCGATCGGACGCTGATCGCCCTGGCCGGCGGCCTGGGCGCTGTGGCGCTGGGAGTCCTGGACCAGAACGAGGCGTTTGCCGCGATCGATCTGAACGTCATCTTCCTGCTGGCCGGGATGATGATCATGGCCGGCGTGCTGGCCAGGACCGGCTTCTTCGAGCTGGTCGCCATCAGGGCGGTCAAGCTCTCCCGGGGACAGCCCTTTCGCCTGCTGGTCATCCTGGCCCTGATCACGGCTCTTCTCTCGGCCTTCCTGGACAACGTCACCACGGTCGTCCTGCTGGCGCCGGTGACGCTCTCGATCGCCCAGATGCTGCACGTCTCGCCGTACCCGTTCCTGATCAGCCAGATCCTGGCATCCAACGTGGGCGGCACGGCGACCCTCATCGGCGACCCGCCGAACATCCTCATCGGCTCGCATGCCGGCCTGGACTTCGGCGCTTTCCTCTTCAACCTGGGCCCGGTGGTGCTGTTGATCCTGGTCGTCTTCATCGTCACCCTGCGCCTCTTCTTCGGCGGCGACATGACCGTCGACAGTGAGCAGCGGGCAGTGGTCATGTCGCTCAGCGCCAGGCGCGCCATCCGCGATCGGCGGCTGCTGGTCGTGAGCATGATTGTCCTCGGCGGCACGATCCTGGCCTTTCTCTTCCACACCACCCTCGGCGTGGAGGTGGCCACGATCGCGTTGCTTGGCGCCACGGTACTCATGCTGGCCGGCCGGGTGGACCCGCACGAGGCCCTGACTGAGGTCGAGTGGTCCACCCTGTTCTTCTTCGTGGGCCTTTTCGTGCTGGTCGAGTCCATCGTCCACACCGGCATCGTCGGCAGCGTCGCCCGTTCGCTGGCTGATGCCACGGGCGGCGACGCCACGCTGGCTTCGGTCTCGGTGCTGTGGTTCTCGGCCGTGGCTTCGGCCGTCGTCGACAACATCCCCTACACCGCCACCGCCATCCCCGTCGTGGACGAACTGGCCCGGTCCGGTCTTCCGGCCGAGCCGCTGTGGTGGTCGCTGGCCCTGGGCGCCTGCCTGGGCGGCAACCTGACGATCGTCGGCGCCTCGGCCAACGTCGTGGTTGCCAACCTGGCCAAGCGGGCCGGCTACCCAATCCGCTTCTTCGACTTCGCCAAGTACGGCTCGGTGGTAGTCCTCGAATCGCTCCTGATCTCGACCGGCTACCTGTGGGTCCGCTACCTGATGTGATGAGAGGCGGGGCGAGGGCCTGCTAGACTCGGGCGCAGGCCCCGGCGGATCGGGTAGAGCGTCGGCGCCAACGCTCGGAGCTGGTTAGCGGTGGCATTCGAATTCCACGTCTCGAAGGCGGCGCGGGGCCGGTACGGCTTCGACAGCGCTCTCTTCCAGACCACCGGCAACGTCATCATCCCGGACTTCCCGGCGGCTCGCGCCCTGGCCCGGCTGATGAACGAGCGCTGCGACCGCGAGCGCTATCCGGAGCGCGTCGTCCACGCCGCCGAGCTGAACGCGATGGGGCTGATCGACGAGATCCTGCACCACGCCATCGAGATCTACCGCCGCACGGTCAATCACCGGGTCATGGCCGATGCCCTGCTGGCGCTGGAGGCAGACCTGGGAGCCGGCAGGCTCGACGAAACGCTGCTGCAGTTCGTCGACCAGTTCCCCCCGCTGGCCGTGGCTCGCGACGGTCGAGACCCGGCCGACTACCTGGCCGACACCAGCGAGGGCGTCGCCAACCGCCAGATCGCGCTGGAGGAGCTGCTCCTTCTCTGGCTGGCCAACCTGAACCCGGCCTTCGGCCCCTTCGACGACCTGTTCGACGACACCGGCCTGTCTCGGGAGACCGCCTACGACAAGGTCACGGACGGCCTGCAGGCCTTCTTTGCCCAGCAGCCCCCGTTCGGGCCTCAAGAGCTGACGTTGCTGGACTTCCTGCGCGCCCCGGCCCTGGTCAAGCCGAACTCGCTGGCCGGCCAGCTGCGCTACATGCGCTCCCGGTGGGGGCTGATCCTGACCCCCTTCCTCGACCGCCTGATCGTGACCCTCGACGTGCTGCACGAAGAAGAGGTCGCGCTTTGGATGCGAATGCACCCGGCCGGCGCCCAGCCCGTCGCCCACGGCCCCGGGCTGGGCGGCCTGGAGAACGAGTACGAGCGTTTCAGCGCCGACAGCGACTGGATGCCACGGGTGGTGCTGATGGCCAAGACGACCTTCGTCTGGCTCGATCAACTGTCCAAGCAGTACGGGCGCTGGATTCGCCGCCTGGACGAGATCCCGGACGAGGAGCTGGACACGCTGGCCCGCCGGGGCTTCACCGGCCTGTGGCTGATCGGCCTGTGGGAGCGCAGCCGGGCCAGCCAGCGCATCAAGCAGTGGCGCGGCAACCCCGAGGCCGCCGCTTCGGCCTACTCCCTGATGGACTACACGGTGGCCGAGGATCTGGGCGGCGAGGCGGCGTTCAACAACCTGCGCGACCGCTGCTGGGCCCGGGGCATCCGCCTCTCCAGCGACATGGTGCCCAACCACATGGGCATCGATTCGCGCTGGGTGATCGAGCACCCCGACTGGTTCATGCAGCTGCCGGAGCCTCCATACCCCGTCTACTCCTTCGAGGGCGGCGATTTGTGCGACGACGATCGGGTGGCCGTCCAGATCGAAGACCACTACTGGAACTCGACCGACGCCGCAGTGGTCTTCAAGCGCACCGACAAGCACACCGGCGACGCCCGCTACATCTACCACGGCAACGACGGCACGAGCATGCCCTGGAACGACACGGCCCAGCTGGACTTCCTCAAGCCCGAGGTCCGTGAGGCGGTCATCCAGACGATCCTCCACGTGGCCCGCCAGTTTCCGATCATCCGCTTCGACGCGGCCATGACCCTCGCTCGGCGCCACATCCAGCGGCTGTGGTACCCGGAGCCGGGCCAGGGCGGGGCGATCCCGTCGCGTGCCGAGCGGGCCATCACCCGGGCCGTGTTCGACGAGCGCATGCCCAACGAATTCTGGCGCGAGGTTGTGGACCGGGTAGCGGCAGAGGTGCCCGACACGCTGCTCCTGGCCGAGGCCTTCTGGCTGCTGGAGGGCTACTTCGTCCGAACCCTGGGCATGCACCGCGTCTACAACAGCGCGTTCATGAACATGCTCCGCGACGAGGAGAACGCCAGCTACCGACAGGTTGTCAAGGACACCATGGAGTTCGACCCGGAGGTCCTGAAGCGCTTTGTCAACTTCATGAACAACCCCGACGAGCGCACCGCGGTCGACCAGTTCGGCAAGGGCGACAAGTACTTCGGCGTGGCCACCCTGCTGGCCACGATGCCCGGCCTGCCGATGATGGGGCACGGCCAGATCGAGGGCTTCGCCGAGAAGTACGGCATGGAGTACCGCCGCGCCTACCGCGACGAGCAGCCCGATCAGTGGCTGGTAGAGCGCCACGAACGGGAGCTGTTCCCGCTCTTCCACCGCCGCTACCTGTTCGCCGAGGCAACCGACTTCCTGCTCTACGACGTCTTCGACCAGGGCGGCTGGGTCAACGAGGACATCTTCGCCTACTCCAACGGGCGCGGCCATGAACGGGCCCTGATCGTCTACCACAACAAGTACGCCGAGGCTCGAGGCTGGATCAAGACCTCGGCCGCGTACTCCGTGGCCGACGGCTCGGGCGGGCGCAAGCTGGTCCAGCGCACCCTGGCCGAAGGGCTGGGCCTGCACAGCGAGGGCGACTGGTACGCTCTTCTGCGCGAGCAGCGGTCCGGCCTGGAGTACATCCGACGCTCCTCGGACCTGGCCCAAGACGGCCTGTACGTGGAGTTGCACGCCTACGGCTGCCAGGTCTTCCTGGACATCCACGAGCTGCACGACGGCCCATCCGGGCAGCTGCGCCGCCTGGCGGAGAAGCTGGGCGGCCGAGGCGTGCCGAGCGTCGTGGAGGCCCTGCGCGAGATGCAGCTGGAGCCGCTCCGGGTGGCGCTGGGCGGGCTCATCGAGGCGGGCGCGCTTGGGCGAGTGGCCGAGACGGGGGCGAGCCGCGGGACGGTCGCAAAGGCGCCGCTGGCCGAGGCCAGGGCCGGAGTGGCCGCCGTGCTGCGGGCCGTGGCCGAGATGAGCGGCTCCGCGGCCGACGTGGACGAGGCCGCGGCCACGTTCGAGGCGCGCGTCGAGGCGGCGCTGCGCCTGTCCAAGGCGGCGCGCAGCGCCCTGGGCCCCGAGTTCGACAACCCCGAGACCTGGCAAACGCTCCTGGCGGGGCTGGTCGTGGAAGGGGCAGCCTGCTCCGGCGACGCAGGCGAGATGCTGCTCTGCCCGGTCATCGCCGAAGCCCTGGCCCCCGCCGGCGGCGCGGCCCTGGCGGCCGCCCTGCACCGCCTGCCGCTCCCCTCGTCAGTGGCGAAGCTGCCGTCCGCCCGGCGAGCGCCCGCCATCGCCCGAGCGCTGACCGAGGACGACGTGGTCCGGGCCGCTATCGGCTTCAACGTATGGCAGGGCGTGGCCTACTTCGACCGGGACGCCTTCCGCCGGCTGGTGTGGTGGCTACCCGTTCAGGAGGCGCTCCGGCCGGGCGCTCGGACCGGGATCTCGCCGCGCCTGGCCTCGGCCAGGACCCTCGCCGCCACGCTGGCCCGAGCGGCCGACGCCTGCAGCTACCGCCTCGATGCCCTGGAGGAAGCCGCCGCCGCGCCCGGCTGATCGCCCAGCAGGATCCGCCGCACCAGAGGGATGGGCGGCGAGCCGTGAGCTATCAGCGACTCCAGGTGCTCCTTGTAGGAGAAGCCCGGGGTGCGACCCAGGCCGCCCACGACCCGCGGCTCCGGGACGGCTCCGGCCCCGCGCGGATCGCTCGACGCCTCAGCCAGTCGCTCCCGCCGCTCGCGCTCCAGCTTCCACATCTCCATCGAGCCGACGAAGTAGGTCGACAGCTGGGTCGCGGTCAGCCGCGCCCGATCCCACTTCCTGCGGGCCTCCGCCTCCTCCTGGAAACCGCCCCTGACCATCAGCTCCATGGCCTCGGCCTCGGTCATGGAGCCGGCATGGATGCCCACGTCCAACAGGGCGTTGATGATGGCCCGCAGGTAGAACTTCCAGTGGATCAGCCGCAGCGCCTGATCGCTGGCCCGGTACCCGGAGTCCATCATGACCTGGGTGATGTAGACGGCCCAGCCCTCGATGAACACGCCGCTGCCGAAGACCGCCCGAACGAGCGACGGGCAACGGTTGGAGTAGACCAGCTGAAGGTAGTGGCCCGGCATCCCCTCGTGGATCGTGGTCAGGATCAGCTGGCGGTCGTTCTCCTCGGCCAGGTACGACTCCACCTGTTGGGGCTTCCAGTCGTCGGGTGGGGGCGTCATGAAGAAGAACGCCTTCTGCCCCTTGTCCAGCGGCCCCGGCGAATCGAGCATGGCGCTGGCGTACTCGCGCAGGAAGGGCGGCGTCCAGTCGATCTCGAGGGGCTCGTCCGGAACGGCGATCAGCTTCTTGCGCCGGCAGAAGGCGACGATGTCGCGGTACGACTCGCGGCAGAACTCGACGAGGTCCCCGGGGGAATGGTGGTCGCGGCCGATGGCGGCCGTGACCATGGCCACGACCTTCTGGTCGGCCGCCTCCTGCGATCCCACTCGCGCGGCGGTGGGGATGGGCTCGCCGGGCACCCAGACCTTCCACAGCCTGCGGGCGAGCCGGATCATCTCCGCTCGGACCACGTCGTACTCGTGGCGAGCCTGGGCCAGGATCTCTTCGTCGGTCAGGCCGCTGCGGAAGGTGTGGCGGAGCTTCCTGGCGAAGAGGTCGCGCCCCAGGCGGCCCTCACCGTGAGACCGGGGAGCCATGTCGCTCTTCAGCCAGCGGCCATAGGCGGTCACCCCCGCTTCGGCCAGCTCCACTGCCTTCTCCAGCCGCGGCAGCAGCGCGGCCACCGCCTGGTCGTCCGGGGCAGCCTCGCGGGCCTGGCTCAGGGCATCCCGGGCCAGGGAGCTGACGCCCGGCAGCTGCCGGATGGCCATCTCCAGGTGGAGGGCGGAGACGGGCTGGGCGTTCAGCCGGCCCAGGCCGTCCTTCGCAGCGTCGATGATCGTGTGCATCCGCTCCAGCCGCGCCGCGACCGACGTCAGGCGGACCGCCAGCGGGGCGAAGTCCCGGGCCAGCAGAGGGAAGATGCCGCCGCCCATCAGGTAGACGTAGCTCAGCGGATCCCAGGCCCACTCCCGCAGCTCCGCCTCGTCGAAATGCAGCGCGGCCAGCTCGGCCAGGAGATGCTCGCGGTCGATCCGCTCGTCGGGTGAGAGGCCTACCTCCGGGATCGCCCGCAGCCGGATCTCCCAGTCGGCGATCAGCTCCAGCCGGGCCTCGCGGCCGGCCCGGGTCAGGTCCGGCCACTCGCCGTCGTGATCGTGGTTGCCGATGGCCGTGGCGGCCACGGGGTAGCACCGGAAGTAGTCGGTCAGGAAACC
>DAOUEA010000118.1:0-56863 GCA_034430475.1 Chloroflexota bacterium
GACATGACCGAGGAGTTCACCTGGCTGATGCATGCCGCCTGCTACGGCCGGGAGCACAGCGTCGACTCTCTGGTGGACGTGATCCACGAGCACGACGCTCGCGTCCGCGACGCGACGAGGGCCCTGCGGACGGGCTAGAGGGGCTCCGGCGGGCGGCCTGGGGGTCGCGGGCCGCCGATCCCCCCTCCCCCGCAAGAAGCACCTGCAAATCCTGCGCGGGATTGATGCGCCGCCGCGCGTCGCAGGCTACCTTGCGTTCATGAAACCCACCACGGCGGCTCCCGCGCGACGCTTCGCCGGTCTGCGCTGGAACCAGGACTACGCCGACATCGTGATGGCCGCGGTCGTGACCACGATCGCCTTCGGCAGCGTCTACGACGTCCGGCAGGAAGTAGACGCGGTCGGCGGCATCCTGCTCGCCCTCCAGACCGTGCCGATCGCCTGGCGGCGCCGGGACCCGATGCGGATCCTGATCACGACCGGCCTGGCAATCATCATCTACAGCGCCCTGGGGTACCCGCTGTCCAACGGCTACCTGGGCGTGTTCATCGCCTTCTACACCGTGGCCGCCCACGAACCCCGCCGCCGCGCAGTCGTGGCTGCTGTCATCACCGCCATCGGCATCCTCATCAGCTTCGTCTCATACGCGGCCTTCGCCACAAACGTGGACCAGCGGGCCGACATGACGGCCACCTACCTGTCCTTCGGCCTGGCCTGGCTGATCGGCGACAACCTGCGGGTCCGGCGGGCCTACACCCGCCAGCTCGAGCAGCGCGCCGTAGACCTGGAGCGCGAGCGCGAGGAACGAGCGGCGCTGGCGGTGAGCCAGGAACGGGCCCGCATCGCCCGTGAGCTGCACGACGTTGTGGCCCACCACGTCAGCGTGATGGTGGTCCAGGCCTCGGGCGCGCGCCGCGTCCTGGAGAAGAACCCGGCCGCCGCCGAAGACGCCCTGGAGGCAGTCGAATCGGCGGGACGGACCGCCCTGTCCGAGATGCGCCGCATGCTGGAGGTGCTTCGCACGGACGAAGCGGGCGTGGGCCCGCAGCCCGGCCTGACCGAGCTGGAGCGCCTGGCGGCGCAGGTTCGAGAGGCGGGCCTGCCGGTCGAGCTCTGCGTCGAGGGCGCCCCCCGGGAGCTGCCGGGGGCACTCGACCTGGCCGCCTACCGCATCGTCCAGGAGGCGCTCACCAACACCGTCAAGCACGCCGGCAAGGCCAACGCCAGGGTGCTGGTCTGCTACGAGCCCGAGGCCCTCATCCTGGACATCGTCGACGATGGCCGGGGAGCGGCGGCGCCGTTGCTGGCGGGCGAAGAGGAGGACGGCGCCGGTCAGGGTCTGATAGGCATGCGCGAGCGGGTGACCCTCTACGGCGGCACCCTGGAAGCCGGACCGGTCTTTCCCGGCGGCTACCGGGTCCACGCCACCTTCCCGCTCGATCCTCTCGAGGTCCGAACGCCGATCCGCCGCCACGAGGACGCCGCCCTCTCAGCGGCAGCCGCAGCGGCGCTGCGAGACAGGTTGGAGCACGGCACCCAGACGGCGCCCAGCCGCGTTGTCGAGCCAGAGCCGCTGGTGGAGCCGCGGGTCATGCCGCCGATCATCGGCCGCGTCGTCCCGCCTCACTCCAAGCCGGCCCCCGGCAGGAGCCGCCCAGCCGGCAAGCCTTCCGCCCCCAAATCGAAGAAGATTGGGCAATGACGATCCGTGTCCTGCTGGTCGACGATCAGCCGCTGCTGCGGACCGGCTTCCGCATGATCCTTTCGGCCGAGCCGGAGCTGGCGATCGTGGGCGAGGCAGGCGACGGGGCCTCGGGAGTGGAGGCCGCCCGCAAGCTGAAGCCGGACGTGGTCCTGATGGACATCCGCATGCCGGGTATGGACGGCATCCAGGCCACTCGCGCCCTGGCGGGCCCGGGCGTGGAGGATCCGATCAAGGTCCTGATCCTGACCACCTTCGGCCTGGACGAGTACGTCGTCGAGGCCCTGCGCGCCGGCGCCAGCGGCTTCCTGCTCAAGGATTCGCCGCCCGAGGACCTGGTGGAGGCAATCAAGATCGTGGCCGCCGGCGACGCCCTCCTGGCGCCGTCGATCACCCGCCGCCTCCTGGACCGAGTGGCCACACGCCTGCCGCCGGCCACCGACGCCGCCATCCCCGCCCTGTCCGAGTTGACCGAGCGCGAGCTGGAGGTGTTGAAGCTCGTGGCCCGCGGCCTCTCAAACGCCGAGATCGCCGAGAAGCTGGTCGTTTCGGAGACGACTATCAAGACTCACGTCTCGCGCGTTCTGGCCAAGCTGGACCTGCGCGACCGCGTCCAGGCGGTCATCCTCGCCTACGAGAGCGGCCTGGTCTGAGCCCGCTCGGGCACCCGGCCCACTCTGTACCCACCAGGTGGGCACATCAGCGCTTCAGGGCCACCCGCGCCTCTGACGTACCCATCGGGTGGGCAAACCTGAGGCGCAGGCGCCGGGATACCCACCAGGTGGGCACATCAGCGCTTCAGGGGCACCCGCGCCTCTGACGTACCCATCGGGTGGGCAAACGCGCCGCGGCGGCGCCACTCGCCCCCCATACACCTTCGGTATCACGCCGTCCTACCTGGGGATGAGGCCACGTTCACCCGGCTGAACGACCGCGGTTTCGATACCTGGGACGACGGCCCGGCAGGCCCCTGCCCGTAGCTTTCACACCAGACAAGAAGGCGCCCCTACGGCGACTCGAAGTGAAAGCAAGGCAGGAGACCAATGCGACTCATCCGAGACCTGGGGCGGCGGAAGCTCCGCTCGACCCTGACGATCAGCGGCATCGCAATCGGCATCATGGCCCTGGTCGTCTTCGGCTCGATGGCCAACAAGATGAACGCCCTGATCGACGGCGGGAGCCAGTACTACGCCGACAAGGCGGTCGTGTCCGTCGGCAACATGTACACGGGCAGCTTCCAGCCGCTCTCCCTCTCCGCGGATCTCGAGCAGATCCGCAACGTCGAGGGCGTCGCCGCGGCCACGCCGAGCATCGAGATGATGCTCAACGACGACGAGGCGGCCACGATGGGCGTGCCGGAGATGATCAGCGGCTTCGTGCCCGATGGCGACAAGGGTCTCGAGACCTTCGAGATCAACGTCGCGCAGGGCCGCATGCTGACAGCCGACGACCACGGCAACGTCGCAGTCCTGGGCTGCGACCTGGCCCGCCGCCTCGACGCCAGCGTGGGCGACACGGTCGTCCTGCGCAAGACTGAGTTCGCCGTCATCGGCATCCTGGCCCCGACCCTCACCGCCCCCGACAAGGAGGCGATGGTCCCGCTCGACGCGGCCCAGCAGCTCTTCGTCAAGACGCTGCCGCCCATGCTCCAGGACAAGGTTGACGCCACGGACATCGCCACCGGCATCACCGTCTACCACGAGCCCGGCGTCACGCCCGAGGACCTCAAGGCCAACCTTGAGGCAGCCCTGGGCGACAGCTTCACGGTCATGATCGGCAAGGACTTCGACGAGATGCTGGGCACCTTCAGCGCCATCTTCAGCCTCGTCCTGACCGGCATCGCCATGCTGAGCCTGCTGGTCGGCGGCCTGTCCACGATCAACACCATGGCCATGTCGGTGGCCGAGCGAACCCGCGAGATCGGCATCAAGCGCGCCATCGGCGCGTCCCGCTGGCGCATCCGGCGCGAGATCGTCATGGAGTCGGCGGCCATCGGCCTCATCGCCGGGGCGATCGGCCTGGCGATCGGCGCGGTCATGACCACGGTCTTCAACGACCTGGGCCGCTCATCCGGGAATGTGCTCTTCGACCTGACCCTGGGCACGGCCGTCACCGCGGTCGCCTTCGCCACGGGCCTGGGCGCCATCGCCGGCTTCGTCCCGGCCTGGGGCGCCTCCCGCATGGATCCCGTCGCCGCCCTCCGGTACGAGTGATCGGGGCAGCAGTGATCGCCACCCAACCCACCGAACGTATCGCCGGTCGTCGCGAGGCGGCCCGCCAGGGAGACAGAACGATGGCAATCCTCGAAGGACGCAACCTCCGCAAGACCTATCACCTGGGCCGCGGCAACAAGGTGGAGGCGCTCAAGAGCGTCGACATCTCGATCGAGGCCGGCGAGATGGTCGCGATCATGGGCCCCTCCGGATCCGGCAAGAGCACGCTGATGCACATCCTTGGCCTGCTCCACGGCCCGGACTACAAATGCCCCGACCCCAGCGACCCCTGCCCGGCTCCGGAGCTCTACCTGGCCGGTGACAGCGTCTCTACCATCTCCGACAATCAGCGCACCCGGATCCGTGCCCGCCGCATGGGCTTCGTCTTCCAGGACTTCAACCTGGTGCCCACGCTGACGGCCATGGAGAACGTGATGCTGGCCTGCGACTACGCCGGTACAAAGGGCAAGCAGGCCCGAGTCGCGGCCCTGGACGCCCTGGAGCTGGTCGGCCTCGGTGGCCGCGCCGCACACAGGCCGGCCGAGCTGTCGGGCGGCGAGCAGCAGCGCGTGGCCATCGCCCGGGCCCTGGTCAACAAGCCCGAGATCACCCTGGCCGACGAGCCGACGGGCAACCTGGACTCCGAGCACAGCGCCGAGATCCTGGCCCTGCTGCGCAGCTTCAACCGCGAGCACGGCCAGACGGTTGTGCTCGTGACCCACGATGCCGAAGTCGGATCCGCCTGCGACCGCGTCATCCGCATGCGCGACGGCCACATCCGCGACCACGGCTACGGCGACGGCGTCACCAACGGCGCCCCCGTGATGGCCGTACCGGCCGTTGCCGCCTCCGCCTAGCCAGACGACACCCGTGTGCGGCGCCGCCCGCGAGGACGGCGCCGCTTCAACCGGAGGAGTTACTACCCAATGGCAATCGAGCGCGAAACCGCCGCGCCGGTCCTGGCCAGCGAACCCTGGACGGTCAGAGTCGCGGTCTGGAGCGCCCGCCACCGCTTCCCCGTCTTCGCCGCCTGGTTCGTCCTGATCGCGGGCCTCATGTTCGGCGCCTCCGCAATGGGCGGCCAGCGCTCGCAGTCGCTGATGGACAACAGCGTCTCGATCGGCGAAGCCGACGCCGGCTGGCAGGCCTTCGACGATGCCGACGACCGGACGCAGTCCAGGATCGACACCGAGTCGTTCTACCTCATCGTCTCGAACCCGGACGGCCAGCTCGGCGACGCCGACAAGGCCGCGGTCGCCGACATGACCCAGCGCCTCAGCCAGCTGACGGCGACGGTTGACGGCCGGACGGTCCCGGTCTTCTACGCCGATCCGGGCAGCCCGCTGCCGGCGGTCGTCAACCCCTACGCGCTGGCGGCAGCCGCGCCCGACCAGGCGCCCGGCGTCCTCTCGGCCGACGGCTCGACGGCCATCATCACCGCCAAGATCTCCGGCGACGACGCCGAGGCGACCGACAAGGCGGCGGCCATCAAGCCCCTGGCGGCCGAGCTCAAGACGGCCTATCCGAACCTGACGATCTACGCCTTCAACAACCGGCTGATCAACGAGGAGTTCGGCAACTACGTCAACGACAGCCTGGACAGCCTGCTGCTGCCCACGCTGCTGGTCACCTTCCTTATCCTTCTGATCGCCTCACGGTCCCTCGTGGCCGCCTTCGTGCCGCTCGTCCTGGCGATGACGGCCATAACCGGCGCCATGGGCCTGGTGGGCATCTACAGCCAGGCGGTCTCGCCGGTCAGCCAGTACGTGAGCCAAATCGTGGTTCTGATCGGGCTGGCGGTCGCCGTTGACTACTCGCTCTTCATCATCTCCCGCTTCCGGACGGAGCGCGGCCGCGGCAGCGTCACCCTGTTCGGCATCCTCACCAGGCTGACCGCCCGAGGCTGGTCGGCCATGCGCGCCGATCTCCGGGCCCAGGAAGGCCAGGGCCGCAGCAAGTCCGGGGCCATCGAGGTCGCCAGCTCCACCGCCGGCCGGGCGGTCTTCTTCAGCGGCCTGGCGGTCATGATCTCGCTCGGCGGCCTGCTCCTCATCGACGACGAGGTCTTCAAGTCGATCGCCATCGGCTCGATCGCGGTCGTCCTGATCTCCATCATCGGCAGCCTGACCTTCCTGCCCGCCACGCTGGCCATCCTCGACCGCTGGGTCGTGCGGTTCGGCATCCCGGTCTTCGCCCGCGACCACGGCGAGGGCCGCGGCATCTGGGGCACGATCGTCCGGGCCGCCACCAACAGGGCGGTCATCGCCGCCGCGGCTGCCGGCCTGCTGCTCTTCGCCGTCGCCGCCCCGGTCTCCAAGCTCCAGCTCGGCTCCACGACCAGCGACGTCTCGACACTGCCCCACAGCGTCGAGGGCGTCCGGGCCTGGGAGCTGCTGACCCAGAAGTGGCCCATGGGCCGCGACCTGACCATCGAAGTCATCGTCACCGACGCCACGGCGCCGCAGACCGCGGCCGCCATCGAGGAGTTCGCCGCCGACCTGCGGGCCGGCAAGTTCGAGGGCGTCAACGGCGCCGCGACCGAGATCGCCTACTCGGGCGACGGAACCGTCGCCGACGTCCAGTTCCCCATCCCGGGCACGGCCAACGACCTGTCCAACTGGGATCTGGCCCGCGAGTTCCGCTCGAGCGTGGTCCCGAGCTACTTCTCAGGCCTGTCCACGACGAACGTCTACGTCACCGGCGAGGCGGCTTTCACCATGGACTACGCGAACTGGTACGGCGGCCAGATGCCGCTGGTGATCGTGTTCGTCCTGGGCATGAGCTTCCTGCTCCTGCTGGTCGCCTTCCACTCCATCGTCATCCCCCTCAAGGCCATCATCCTGAACCTGCTCTCCGCCGGCGCCGCCTTCGGCGTGCTGGTCCTGCTGTTCCAGGAAGGGTGGTTCAGCGACATTACGGGCATCAGGCCCAACGTCGTCGAAGCCTGGGCGCCGGCCATGATCTTCACGATCCTGTTCGGCCTGTCGATGGACTACCACGTCTTCATCCTGACCCGCGTCAAGGAGGCCCGCGATCGCGGTCTTGCCTCGACCGACGCGGTGGTGAAGGGGATCACGGTCACCGCCGGCACCGTCACCAGCGCCGCGGCGATCATGGTCTGCGTCTTCGGCGCCTTCTTCACCATCCAGCTGGCGATCATCCAGGAGCTGGGCGTCGGCCTGGCGGTGGCGGTCCTCGTGGACGCGACTGTGGTCCGAAGCCTGCTCCTGCCTTCGCTGATGAAGCTTCTGGGCGAGTGGAACTGGTGGATGCCGGGCTTCCTGCGCTGGATCCCCCGGATCACCATCGAGGGTGAGCCGGAGGAACTACTGGGCGGCGGCGGCGAGGCGCCGGGGACCGCCAGCGCCTAGCACCAGGTCCATCAAGCTCGCCGGGTAACTCCGCGGCCCCGCGTCCTCCCCACGGGGCCGCTTCTCTTCGCGCAGCGGGGGGCGGCCACCCCTATCATGGCCGCCATGACCTCCCCCGCCGCGTTCCGCATCTGGCTCGACGGGCGGCTCGTCCCCGCGGACGCGGCCCACATCTCCGTCTACGACCGTGGCTTCCAGATCGGCGACGGGGTCTTCGAGGCCCTGCGGGCCAGGAGAGGCGTCGCCATCGAGCTGGCAGGGCACCTGGCCCGCCTTCACTCCAGCCTGGCCTCCCTGGCTTTCGAGCTGCCATTCGGCGACGACGTCGTGGCCGGCGGCCTGGCCGAGCTGCTGGCGGCCGAGCGCCTGGACGGTCGCGAGCCCGACCCGCCCGGCGACGCGGCCGTGCGAATCACCGTCAGCCGGGGATTCGACCCCGCCCGCAACGTCAGGCCCAGCGACGAGCCACGCCCGACGGTGGCCATCCAGGTCTGGCCCTTCTCGCCTCCTTCGGACCGCCTCCTGCGCGAGGGCGAGCAGTTCGTCACCAGTTCCGTCCATCGCGACCCGGAATCGCCCATGGCATCGATCAAGACGACCTCCAGGGCCGAGCTGGTCTACGCTCGGCTCGAAGCCTTCCGCGCCGGCGCGGACGACGCCCTGTTCGTCACCACCGACGGCCGGCTGACGGAGGCGACGACGGCCAACCTGCTTCTCGTCAAGGGCGATACCTGCGCCACGCCCCGACTGGGGACGGCCATCCTGGCCGGCACGACGAGAGCCTGGCTGATGGAGCACGGCAGCGAGGCGGGGCTGACGATGACCGAGCGCGACCTGCGCCTGGACGATGTCTGGGCCGCCGACGAGATGGCCGTCTGCTCCAGCATCGCCGGGATCCTGCCGATCGTCGCCCTGGACGGCCGGCAGGTAGGCGGCGGCGAGCCCGGACCGCGGACGACGGCCCTGCGCCAGGTTCGCGAAAGCTGGATCGACCGGGTGTCGCGCGAAAGCGCCCACCGCGGCTGAGGCCGTTGGATGAAGTCCGGGCCTGCTGCCGTTAGACTCTGGGCGTGACCAGCAAGCGCACCGCTCGCCGCCAGCCCACCCGCCACCCCAGTCTGGGCCTTGCCCCCTCTGACATGGCCGCCGGTTTCCGCGCCGCGACCGAAGCTCTGCGCCGCGACAAGGCGGCCATCGCCGCGGAAGCGGTCGAAGCGGCCGGCGCCCGCGACCCCGAGCTGCGTGGCCGCTTCACAGATCGTGGCCTGGGGGATCTGCTGCACGACGCCGAGATGCTCACCGAGCGGCTGGCCATGTGCCTGGCCAGCGGCGACACGCGCTGGCTGTCCGAGTTCGCCGAGTGGATGAGCCCCATCCTCCGTCGCCGGGGAGTGGCCCAGGCAGACCTGGCGGCCGTGGCCGAGGGCATCCGTGAGATCGCCTTGCCGCGCCTGGGGCCCGACGAGCTGGAGCTGGCCGATCGGGCGCTCGACGCCGCCGTGGAGGTCCTGCGCAAGAACGGCCGGGTGGGCGGCGACAGCCACAAGCGCAACGCACTCCTGCGCTGGCTGTACCGGGGCGTCTGAGCGAGCGGCCATGACGATCAAATGGGTCAAGACCGATCCGCTGGTCCTGCGGGCCGAGCCCTTCTGCTACGGCACACGCCTGACGGTGCGCCAGGTCCTGGAGCTGCGACGCGCCGGCCACGATGCCACGCGGCTGCTGACCGACCACCCCGAGCTGCGCATCGCCGGGCTGGCCCATGCCTACCGCTACGCCGCCGAGCACAGGGACCGCTACGCCGAGTTCTTCAAGCCGGACGGCTCGCTGGCCGGGCCGGGCCTCACGCCCGAGCAGGCCGAGCTGCTGCCCGAGAGCCTCCGCATCCCAGGCATCGTGGTGGCGGGCAAGCCGGCCGCCAGACCAGGACGAGGGGCGAAGCCGAAGCGGTAGGGGGCATCGCCCTGCCCACGACGCGGACCGAGGCGGAGCCGCATCACGCCATGGGATTGGATAACCGGCCCGCTCGACTATTCCGATATAGCTGGTAGGATATCGGGCCATGAGCAAGACGACCGCAGCCGCCGAGGCAGCCCAGGACGCCACGTCCGCCGAGACCGCGGCCGAGACCGTTGTGCCTGCCGAGACGGCCGCTGAGCCCACCGCGTCCGCCGAACGGGCAGCGCCCGCGGCCGGAGAGGCCGCGCAGCCGGCCGGAGAGGCCGCGCAGCCGGCCGGAGAGGCCGCGCAGCCGGCCGGAGAGGCCGCGCAGCCGGCCGGAGAGGCCGCGCAGCCGGCCGGAGAGGCCGCGCCCCCGACAGAGGATCCCGAGTTCGACGTCGGCCGCCGGGCGACCGAGCTGGCCGTCCTGGACGCCCTGCGCTCCGTGATCGACCCCGAACTGGGGCTGGACGTGGTGGACCTGGCGCTGATCCGCCAGATCGTCATCGGCAAGGACTCGTCCGAGGTCAAGATGGTCCTGACCACTCCTTTCTGCCCCTACGCCGGCTCGATGGTCCAGCAGATCAAGGACGCGGCCGAATCGGTGCTGGATCAGCCGGTCAAGGTCACCGTGCTGGCCGAGCGCTGGGATCCGCGCGAAGCCGGTCTGATGTGGTAGCGCCCCGATCCCGCAAGTCGGCGGTAGCGACAGGCCGAGGGGACGACGGCAAGACCGGCCTGCTGTTCGGAGGCACGCGCGTCTCCAAGGACGACGTTCGAACAGAGGCGGCCGGCACGATCGACGAGGCCATCGCGGCCCTGGGGCTGGCTCGCGCCGGGCTCCAGACGGCCGATCGCAGGGGCGACCTGCCGCGCATCATCGACGGTCTGCCGCAGATCATCCTGCGCCTCCAGCGGGAGCTG
Source organism: Chloroflexota bacterium (assembly GCA_034430475.1). Taxonomy (GTDB): domain Bacteria; phylum Chloroflexota; class Limnocylindria; order Limnocylindrales; family CSP1-4; genus Fen-1039. The sequence goes on from DAOUEA010000118.1 coordinate 10,152, forward strand.
TTCGTCGTCGGGGCCGAGCTGGCGACCGCCCCCGAGGCAGCCGATCGTGGGCAGCCGGGCGAGACGCAAGTGACCGCGGCCATGGTGTCCGGGCTGGACGATCTGCTGGGGCAGATGGAGAAGCACGTCCCCCTGCCTCGCGAGTTTGTCGTCCCCGGCGAGACACGCCTCTCGGCCGCGTTGGAAATGGCCCGGACCGTCGTCCGGCGCGCCGAACGACGGGCCGTGACCGTCCGCCGGGCCCGGCCGGTGCCCGACGACCAGCTGATCCCCTACTTGAATCGCCTGGCCGATCTGCTGTGGGTCCTGGCCCGGGCGGCCGAGCAGGCCGAGTCCCGCTCCGCGACGCCATCCCGGGCCGGGGGCGACTAGCCCCACACGACGGCCGGACAGTCCTAGAATCTCCCGAGACTCGATGTCTGTCGTATCTGTCGCCCTCACGGAGGATTCCAGTGTACGAGTACTCGCCTGAGCAGATGGGCGTTCGCCGCGTCGCCCAGGTCTCCAACCGCTACTTGATCGACGCTTTCACCTGGATGTTCCTGGCGGTGCTGCTCAGCGCCGTGATCGCCTGGGTCGTCGAGAACGACTCGAACCTGGTCATGTCCATCGTGGACATGCGGTTCCCGCTGTTCATCGCCCAGATGGGCCTCGGCCTGGGCCTGCAATGGGGCATCCGCCGCCTCAACGCTACCCTGGCCCTCTTCCTCTTCTTCGTCTTCGCGGCTCTGATGGGCCTGACCGTCGGCGTCTGGGTATGGTGGTACGCCGTCGCCAACGACAGCCCCGTCGTCGTGGCCCAGGCCTTCGTGTCGGCTTCGGCGGCCTTCGGCGGGGCGGCGCTCTACGGCGTGGTCACCCGCCGCTCCCTGGCCGGCATGGGCAGCTTCCTGTTCATGGGCGCCTGGGGCATCTTCTTCGCCTTCCTGATGAACGCCCTGGTGTTCCACAGCTCCACGATGTCGCTGCTGCTGTCGATCGTGGGCGTGGTCATATTCACCGCCCTTGCGGCCTGGACGACCCAGCGCATCGTCAACGGCGAGTTGGAGGCCATGACCGGCTCGAAGGAGAAGGCCTCCGTGCTCGGCGCGGTGCTGCTCTACATCGAGTTCGTCAACATCTTCCTGATGCTGCTGCGGATCTTCGGCGGCGGCCGCAACTGACGATTGCCCGGGCCGGCCCGGGCCCGCAAGAGATCGAAACGACCCCGGCCGCGAGGCCGGGGTCGTTGTTTCGAGCCCTGGTGCATCATTGGCGCCGTGATACCGCTCCACCGAACCCACCGCGTCCTCGCCGCCGTCGCCGTCATGCTGTTCGCCGGTGCCTGCGGATCGAGTCCCGCGCCCACGCCCAGCCCCTCACTTGCCCCGGCGCCGACCCTTTCCCCCAGCCCCACGCCCCAGCCCATACCCTCGATCGTCCCCGTTCCCACCTGGCAGCTGCCCGCTCCTGTCGTCGCACCCATAGCCCTCGACGAAGTCACGGCCGCGGCCCTGCAAGCCACCATCGAGCGCGTCAGGGGCAGAGGGGCGATCCCGGGCCTGTCGGTCGCGGTCGTCTTCCCTGACGGGACGGTCTGGACGGGCCAGTCGGGCACGGCGGTCCTCTCGAGCGGGCAGGAGGTGACGGCCGACACGCTCTTCAGCATCGGCAGCATCACCAAGACCTTCACCGGCGCGACGGCCCTGCGCCTGGAGCAAAGCGGCGCTATCGGCTTCGACGATCCCGTCTCGAAGTACCTGCCGGACTATCCCAACGGCTCGAAGATAACGATCCGCATGCTGCTCAATCACACCAGCGGCCTGCGCGACATCTTCGAGGCTGCCGTCTTCAAGCCGATCGACGCCGATCACTCGGCCCGCTGGACGCCCGAGGAGACGCTGGCCCTGGTCGGCAAGCCCTACTTCGCCCCGGGCCGCGGCTACCACTACTCCAGCACCAACTACATCGTCCTGGGCCGGGCCCTGGAAGTGGCCGCCGGCCGGCCCCTGGCCGAGCTGGTGCACGCCGAGCTGCTCGATCCGTTGGGGCTGGACGGCACCTTCCTCCAATGGCAGGAGGATGTCTCGGGGCCGAAGGCCCACGGCTACGCGGGCCCGGCGTCCGCTCCGCGCGATCTGAGCGGCAGCTACGAACTCATCCCCTACACGTCCGAAGCCTCGGCCGTCGGCGCAGGCGGGGGAATGGTGGCGACCGCCTCCGACGTGGCCCGTTGGGCGGCCGCCCTCTATGGGGGCGGCATCCTGGACCCCGCTTCGATGACCTCGATGACCGATGTCTCGGCCAGCAAGCCCTACAAGCCGTCGTTCAACTACGGCATGTCGTTCCAGCAGCTGCCCATAGCGGGCCGGATCGCGTGGGGCCATCGCGGCCACCTGGACGGCTTCTGGTCGGCCGTGGCCTGCTTCCCCGAATCGGGCATCACCATTGCCATGCTGACCAACGCCGACTGGATCAACCCCCTGATCTCGATCGGCTCGATCTACTCGGCCGTCCCCGGCGCCACCTGAAACCCCTCTGAATCGGAAGAGCCCGGCGGATCGCCGGGCTCAACACGTGTTGGCTGGGGGCCTATCCGCGGCGAGCGGAGAAGCAGGCGCTGCAGTAGACCGGCTTGGCGCCGCTGGGGCGGAACGGGACCTGAGCCTCGCCGCCGCAGTTGGAGCAGACTGCCGTGAACATCTCGCGCGGACCGGAGTTGTAGCCCCCGCCGCCGAACTCGCCGCGGGCAGCCTTGCGGGCCGCACGGCAGGCGGGGCAGCGGCGCGGCTCGGTGAACTGGCGCTCGGCGAAGAAGGCCTGCTCACTGGCGCTGAAGACGAACTCCTGGCTGCAATCCTGGCAGACCAGAGTCTTGTCCGTGGTGTACAAAGGAACGCTCCTTGCTCGTGCGGCCTCAGCGACACGTCTGTCTCGCCGAGAAACCGTTGAGAGGAGCGATCGTTAGAGCCGCGGGTTCCGGGGCCTATTGGCCCGTCGGCCGGAGGGTAGCGGAGTCCCGGCGCCTTGTCTACAGGTTCGCTGGTCTCGAATCGGCGGTTCCGGCAACCGTCCTGGCCGGCTGATTGGCCGGGCGGCCTCATGTTGTCGTACGCTAGGCCCCCCATTACTTGACGGAGGAGCCCCTTGGGGGATATCGCGACCGATCGCGGCGCCGGCAAGCCGGCCGACGCCTCGCCCGGGCAGCAAGTCCCGCGGCCTGACCTGCCGGAGATCGACTTCGACTGGGACGAGAGCGCCTGGCGCCACATCGGCGGCCGGTTCCTGGACCTGACCGTGGCCGCAATGACGGACTGGGAGGGGCGCCGTCCGACGCCGCATGCGTCGGTCGAGGAGATCGGGGAGCGGATCCGGAGCGGCCTGCCGGCCCAGGGCCAGGGCGTCGACGCTCTGATAGACGGCCTGGAGGCGGACCTGCTGCCGCTCTCGGGCTATCACGGCCATCCGCGCTGGTTCGCCTACATCACCTCGTCTGCCGTCCCGATCGGCGTCCTGGGCGACCTGGCCGCCTCGGCGCTGAACCAGAACCCCTCTCTCTGGCGGGCGGCCCCGGCGGCGACCATGGTCGAGCTGGAGACGATTGACTGGATCAAGGAGATGCTGGGCTTCCCGGACGAAGCCGAGGGCATCTTCTCCTCCGGGGGCCAGATGGCCAACATCCTGGCCCACGTCGTGATCCGCGATCAAATGGCGGGCTGGGACGTGCGCCGCTACGGCATGGCCGGGCCCGACGGCAAGGGCGTGCCGCTGCGCATCTACACCAGCAACCAGGCCCACTACTGCCACCACCAGGCCGTCGAAGTGCTGGGCATGGGCCGCGACGCCGTTCGCGACGTGCCCACCGACGACAACCGCCAGATGCGCCTGGACTCCCTCGTCCAGATGATGGACGAGGACGTGCGGGCCGGCGCCCGGCCGATCGCCATAATCGGCGCCGCCGGCACGGTCATCGCCGGCACAGTGGACCCCATCCCCGAGCTGCTGGCGATAGCCCGCGACCGCGGGCTGTGGTTCCACGTCGACGGCGCCTACGGCGCCTTCGGCGTCCTGGCTCCTTCGGCCCCGCCGCGCCTGCGGGCCATGGCCGATGCCGACTCGATAGCCTGCGACCCGCACAAGTGGCTCTACGCGCCCATCGGAGCCGCGGCGACCCTGATCAGGAAGCCGGGCGCGCTGCAAGCCTCGTACGGCTTCAAGGCCCGCTACCTGCAGTACGTCGACGAGCCGGGCCGGGTCGACCTGGCCGAGCGCTCGATGGAAAACACCCGCCCCTTCCGCGCCCTGAAGGTCTGGCTGGCGCTTCGGGCCTACGGCCGCGAGGGCTACGCCAGGATGCTGGAGCGGAACATCCGCCTGGCCGCCTACCTCGAGGCGCTGGTCGAGGCTACGCCGGGCCTGGTCCTGGCCGCGCCGCGCGACCTTTCGATCGTCAACTGGCGCGTCGAGCCGGCCAGCCTGGCCGGCCAGAAAGAGCGCCTCGACCGCCTCCAATTGGCCGTCATACACGAGCTCGAAGAGCGCGGGATAGCGATCATCTCGAACGCCCCGCTGCCGGACGGCTCGACCGCGCTGCGAGCCTGCATCGTCAACTTCCGGACCCGCCCCGAGGACATGGAACTGCTGGCCTCGGCCAGCCTCGAGATCGGCGAGGAGCTGGCCGCCGCGGGCGACTTCTAGGCGCCGTCGGGGCGCCCCGCGGGCGTTCCCAGCCTCAGGGGCTTGCGTATGATTGGCATCTCGCAGGCAGGGGGACGGGAGGCGGCTCGATGACAGACTGGCAGAACAACCCCGGCAGCAACTCCAAGACAGGCGGCCAGGAGCCTGCGGCGGGCGCACCGCCGCCCCCGCCTCCCCCCGCGCCCACCGGCTGGGAGTTCGGGCCTTCAGGCTGGACCCCGACCGCTCCGCAGCAACCTCAGCAGCCGGGCCAGTGGCCGCCCCAGCAGCCGGGCCAGTGGCCGCCCCAGCAGCCGGGCCAGTGGCCGCCCCAGCAGCCGGGCCAGTGGCAGGGCGTCCCCTACCAGGCCGCCCCATCCGGCACGGACCGCGGCAAGCTCTTCCTCTTCCTGGGCGTGGCCGCCGTGGTCATTGCCGCACTGGTCGGGGTGGCCGTCCTGTTGCCCAAGGATGAGCTCACGGCGACGTCGTCGCTGGCGCCGGATGCCGGCACCGTGGTCTACTCCGACGACTTCACCAACAAGACCAACGGCTGGTCCGAAGGCTCCCTTGACGACGGCTCTTCGTTTGTCTACGGCCATGAGGGCTTCGTAATTACCGGGCGCAGCAGCACCGACCTGTGGGCCGATCCCCCCAAGTTCTACTCGCGCAAGCAGTTCAGCGTCTCCACAACGGCGACGCTGGCCAAGAGCCGGCCCGACACCGGCTTCGGCGTGGCCTGCTACCGAGGCCGGACGGCGAACATGCTGACCTACGAGTTCTTCGTGCTGACCTCCGGCGAGTGGTACATCCAGAGCCGCGAGGGCGACATGGAGGAGTCGACCTACCCCGACTACGTGGACTCGGGCGAGGGGGTCACTCCGGCCGGCGCCACCCCGGTGACGATCGTCGCGGTCTGCGCCGACATCGATGACAACACCACCCGGCTGGTCATGTTCGTCGACGGCGAGAAGGTCTACGACGCGACCAAGACCCGCGCCTCGCTGCCACCGAGCTACTGGACGGGCGCCCTGCTGGTGACCGCAGTGGAGAATGGCCCTGAGGTCACCTTCACTCACTTCGAGGAGCGCGATCTCGAGAAGTAGGGGGCTCGCCTTCAGGGAATGAACGGCGGCCCGCCCGGGAGATCGGGCGGGCCGCTTTGTGGATAGGGGGCGAAGACGCTAGGGCGTTGGTAGCTTGCCCACGGAGAGAAGCGCCGCCTGGGCCGAGCCGTTGGCGTCGTCCAGGCTGACGATCATCCAGCCCAGCGCGGGAGCGCTCTGCTGGGCGGCAAGGTCGACGCTGAGCGGCAGCGTGGCCGACGAGCCGGACGCCAGGAAGACGAACTGCCCGTTCGAGACGGCCGGGGTGAAGGCGTCGAAGGCAGCCTCACCCGCGAGGGCGTGCACGTCTCCGGTCACCAGGTCGAAGCCCGTGACGGAGTAGGTGAACGCGGGGGACGTGTCGGCGATGCTCATGTCGCTGGCCAGCGCCGGCAGCTCGATCACCGAGCCGTTCATCGGCGCGTCGGCGTAGAAAGCGTCGACCAGATCGCCGCTTGCGGTGAAGGTGAACGAGGCGAGGGTGCCGTTGAACTCGCCGGCGAGCACGGCCCCGAGATCGAGGGCTACGACGAAGTAGTCCGGTGTGCCGTCGGCATCGGTATCGATGGCGATGTCGAACTCGAGGGACGAGGCGTTCGACCAGCGGTGCCAGCCGTTGATGGCGAATATCAGGCAGCGATCGGCATCGGGGATGCTTGGATCGCACACCGACCCGGGCTGGCTTTGAACTCCCACGGCCCGAATGCTGGCCAGGCCGGTGGGGGTGTCCTTGCTGTACAGGCCCCAGGCGTAGACGTCGGCCGTGCCGTCATGGACCCCCGAGTTGGAGACCCTGACGCTGGACTCGGCCACGCCGTCGGTCACGGTGTACCGCGCCAGCCGCCCGGTCCTGACGTTGGACAGGCCTCTGGGCACGACCATGAAGGGCACGTGGAGCGGGTAGACGCCGCTCCCGGGCCTGACCGGACTGGCGGTCACGACCCCGGAGATGGCCATGACCGAGCCGGGGCCCATGCCGGCGAAGGTGTCGGCGAAGGGGAGGGCCTTCACGGCCGAGGCCGAGAGCGAAAGCCGGGCCGTCACGTTCCGTGAGCCGTGGGCCGGGACCGTGACCCTGGAGGGCGAGACCGACACCCTGGCGCCCGCCGAGCTGCCGATGAAACCCGCCGACAGTCGGTAGGCGATCGGTTTCGAGCCCTTGTTCTCGATGGTGAAGCTCCTGCTGGCCGAGTAGGAGCGGCTGATGGGCACGTAGGCGAACGAGAGCGTGTCCAGCCTGTCCCACGTCAGCGCGATGGCGGCCGTCGAGGTCGCCCGCTGAGCCTGGACGAGGCCGGAGCCGGCACCCATCGGCTCATAGCCGGCGATGCCCGCCGAAGTGTCGGCCGTGCTCAGGATCGCACCCTTCACCTCGTTGACGGTCCACCACGGGTGGGCGTCGATGACCAGCGCCGCCACGCCGGCCACGTGGGGAGCGGCCATGGAGGTGCCGGAGTAGACGAGCACGTCGTCACCGGTGCCCATGCCCGCGGCGACGACGCTCACGCCCGGGGCCGCGACCTCGGGCTTGACGGCGCTGTCGCTGGAGCGCGGGCCCCAGGAGCTGAAGTCGGCCAGGGCCTTGTAGCCGGGGTTGGTCAGGGGCCCGGACGAGGCCACACTCACGGTGGCTCCGTCGGCCGCCGCCAGGGCCGGCGCCTCGGACGCCTGGACGCCCAGGAAGGCGATGCTCACGCCCGGGATCGGGCCCTCGAAGGGCGGCAAACCCGAGGTGTTGTTGATCATGATCACGGCGGCAGCGCCGGCGGCCTGGCCCAGCTTGGCCCGGTCCACGCGAGCGCATACGCCGCGCATGGTCACCACGATGTCTCCCGGCGCGACCCCCGCGTACTCCGAGGCGTCGCAGCCGAGAGCGATCCCCCCGGCGTCCATCAGGACGTTGAGCCGGCCGGTGCGCGGCAGCGGCCCATCATTGGCGTTGATGGCCGGGATGCTTCCTGAGGCCAGTTCGATCGTCGCGCCGGGGAACGACTCGTGAGTGTCTATCGCCGCGACCGAGATGGTGCGAGTGCTGGAGGCCGGGGTGCCGGTCATGTAGGCGCCCGGGCCTTCGTTGCCCGAAGAGGCGACGACCAGGACGCCGGCCCGGGCGGCGTTGTTGGCCGCCACGGCGTCCGGGGTGCGGGCCGAGCCGAAAGGCGAGCCGAGCGACATGCTGATGACGTCCGCGCCTTCGGCCACGGCGCGGTCGATGGCCTCCGTCACGACGTCGGTTGTGCCTTCGCAGCCGAAGACGCGGTAGATGTGAAGACTCGCCTGGGGCGCGACGCCGGGGCCGACCCGGAAGTCGTTCGTGGCGTAGATCGAGGCGTCATAGGGCCCGGTGTAGGTGGAGCCGTCCGACAGCACGCCCAGGCCCGCCGCGGTGCTGGAAGTGTGCGTGCCGTGGCCATTGCAGTCGAGGGGATTGGGGTCCGGTTGCGGGATCGTGGCCGGCGACCCGGCCGGCGCGCTGGCGTCGTAGGCGTCGCCGACGAAGTCCCAGCCCACAGGCACCTTGGCGCTCGGGAAAGCGACAGTCGTCCCGTCGGCATTGGTGGCCGGCACCGTCGTGTCGTGGGCCAGGCCGTAAGTGTAGTCGGCCGGATCGCCGGAGCCGCCGAAGTCCGCGTGGTAGAAGTCGATGCCCGTGTCGATGACGGCGATCTTCACGCCCTCGCCGGTGTAGCCGGTTGCGGTCCAGGCCGCCGGCGCCCCGACGTAGGGCACGGTCTGAGACAGGCTGGGCGTGTAGATGGGTACGACCTGGATGCTGCTCACGCCCGGCAGGGCCGCCAGCGCGGACAGATCGCCCGCCTTCACGTGAGCGTGGATGCCGTTGTAGGCATCCTGCATCTGGCTGATGATCCGCCCGCCCGACTTTCGGACGGCGTCGGCAACCGGCTTCTGGGAGGTCTGGATCTGGTGCCGCCAGATGTCGCGGTTGGCGGGCGTTACGGCGGTGCCGGCCTCCTCCGCGTCGCCGACCCGGCTGGCGACCGGATCGTCGGCCAGCTCGATCATGACATTGACGGTGCGGGCCGGATCGACCAGGGCTGGCAGCAGCCTCGGATCTACCTTCCCTATCTCCACCCGGCCGAAGCTTCGAGCGGCCGGATCCTCGGCCGCGACTGTGCCCGGGAACGCGGTTCCGGCGAGCAAACACGCGGCAGCCAGAGATACGAACAGACGACGTCTCATTACGACCCTCCAGTCGCGACAGGGTGGGCGCAGCTACACACACGGCGTAGCCCAGCAGCTCACCGTTGACGTCCGATGTGGGCGGGCCAGCACTCCCGCCCGATACGGGAGTGGCACGGTACTCCGGCGTGCGCTCGGAATCAACGAGTCAACGCACCTAGCGCGTCGGGTCCACCTGCCCCCAGAACGTGAGCGGTGGGGGGCCGCGACCTCAGATCGAGGCCAGGCGATGCGGTAGCCGGCGGGAGGCCCAGGCGGCGGCCGCCGCGGGGGGGAGGAGCGATGGCTCGCCGGGTCCCCGGAACTTCGTCTTGACGTCGTCCAGCCCGGCTCCCAGGACGTCGATGTCGCTCAGCTGGTTCGACCCCAGGCCGAGCCGAGAGGCGATGTTGAGGTGGTTCTCGGCCCGAATGAATGGCGGGTTGGGATAGTCGGCGGTGGGATCGAAGCCCATCGCCGCCACCGCGACCGCGTCGGTGGAGACTGGGTTCTTGCCGCCGAAGAGCAGCCCGGGGCTCACCGCGTGGAGGTCTCGATTCCAGGGCCCCTCGCTGCCGTCGACGGTCTTGATGCCGTCGATCAGCGACAGGTTGACCGGGCGCGCCCGGTTCAGGTCGAGCACCACCCTGGGCAATCGGGTCCAGGTCTCCGTTTCGGCCCCGTGGAACCCGGTGCGATAGCCGTCGCCGGCCTTTCGTTCGTAGAACTTGTACGGGGCCAGGCCGATCAGGTTCTTCATGGACTGGGTCACGCCGCACAGGTAGTGGCACTTCATCTTGGCCAGCGAGACCAGCACGTCGACTTCTTCGAGCAGGTGGTTCAGCTTGAATTCGTCGTAGACGAACCAGTCCTTACCGACTGGAAGCGAGGCGTAGTCGTTGTAGGGATCGGTGCCGTTGAGATCGATGAGCGTTGCCCCCAGGCCCTTGGCCATGTCCACGTAGCCCCAGTCCTGGAAAGAGGCCCACTCCCAGACGGCCTCCACGAAGTAGATCTTGCTGGCGCCCGAGTCGCGCAGCAGCTCGCCGATGGCGCGGGCCACGACCGGGTGGGTGACCCAGCTCTCCGTGGGCGTGGTTCCGGGCGGCGGCATGTTGCCCTTGACTCCGCCCGTCAGGTTGACCTTGACGGCCACCTTGTCCCCCGGCCTGACCACGTCCGCCAATCCGCCCAGACCGTCGAAGAGGGTCTGCAGCTGACGCAGCACGAGCTGCGGGTCGTAGGAATCGGCCCGGGCGATGCCCACGCTGGCGCGGGGAATGGGCACCGGGGTACGCGTGGGCGACGGAGTCAGCGCCGGCTTGAGGAGATCGGGCACGCAGCCGGCCAGGACCGCCCCACCCGCCACCGCGGCGCTCAGCTTCAGGAACTCGCGCCTGGAGATCCGGTCGTCCTGGCTCATTGCGGCAGCATAGCGACAAGCGCGTGCGACATGCCAGCCGTATCCGCACGCGCCGGCGCCTGTGACGTTGACGCTCCTCGGTGGCCCACCTATACTCATTTCCGACGGTTTGGGTCGGAATTAGCCGCGTCCCATGCGGCCCCACCGTCTCAGGAGTCACACGCTTGTCGGCTCGCACCTATCACAGCACCGGAGCCGTCTCCTTCTCCACGAAGGGTGAGTACGGCGTGCGCCTGATGGCCCAGCTCGCGGCCCGGCACGGCACCGGTCCGGCCAGCTTGAGCGAGATCGCCGAGCAGGAGGAGCTGCCGCGAGCGTACCTGGAGCAGCTGGTGATGAGCCTGCGCGACGCGGACCTGGTGCGTAGCACACGCGGGGCCCACGGCGGCTACGAACTGGCCCGACCGCCCGAGATGATCCAGATGGGCGAGGTGCTGCGCGCCCTGGAGGGCCCGATCGCGCCCATGATCTGCGCCACCGAGGAGCCCGGCCACGCGGCCTGCACGCGCAGCGGGCACTGCACGGTCAACTCCCTGTGGACGCGGGTCCGCGACGCCATCGTCGGAGCCCTCGATTCGATGACCCTGGCCGACCTGGTCCCGGTCGTCGATCCGGCCTCGGCGCCGCCTTCGGCCGCCCCCGCTTCGGCCGCCGCCTCGCCAGCCCCAGCCGCCCCCGCCTCAGCCGCAAGCTCGGCCGCACCGCCCGCTTCGGCCGCCCCCGCCTCAGCCGCCCAAGGAGCGCCAAGACGATCGTGAGCAAGAACGACCTGGTCATCCGCGACCTGCACGTCGCCCCGGCGGCCAGCCCCGACCACGAGATCCTGCGGGGCATCGACCTGACCGTCAGCCAGGGCAAGGTCCACGCCATCATGGGCCCCAACGGCTCGGGCAAGACGACCCTGGCCTACGCCCTGATGGGTCACCCGGCCTACCTGGTCAAGCAGGGCGAAGTGCTGTGGAAGGGCCGGAACCTGCTCGAGCTGTCGGCCGACAAGCGCGCCCGCCTGGGCCTCTTCCTGGCCTTCCAGTACCCGACGGCCATCCCCGGGCTTTCGGTGGCCAGCTTCCTGCGCTCGGCCATCAACGCCCACCGGCTCGGCCTGGACCCGGACCCGAAGATCGACCCCACCGATACCGCCCGCGGCGGGATCCCGATGGGCGAGTTCCGCAAGCTGGTCAAGGCCAAGATGGCCCTGCTCAAGATGGACGAGGCCGTGGCCGCGCGCTACGTCAACGAGGGTTTCTCCGGCGGCGAGAAGAAGCGCCTCGAGATGCTGCAGATGGCGGTCCTGGAGCCGGAGATGGCGATCCTCGACGAGACCGACTCGGGCCTGGACATCGACGCCCTGCGCATCGTGGCCGAAAGCATCAACGCCATGCTCAACCCGAACATGGGCGTGCTGGTCATCACCCACTACCAGCGCCTGCTGGACTACATCAAGCCGGACGAGATCCACGTTCTGGCAGCCGGCCGGATCATCACCAGCGGCGGCAGCGAGCTGGCCCAGCAGCTGGAGAAGGAGGGCTACGCCCCGATCCTGACGGCAGCCGGCCTGGAGGACAGCTGCGGCGACGAGGCGCCCGAAGAACCGGCCGCCGAGCCGGCCAGGGCCGGCGCGAGATGACCGCCGCCAAGGCTGCCCCAACTGCGGCCACTCGGGCCGCGGCAGCCCCAGCCGCGGCCACCCTCGACCCGTACCGCGTGCGGGCCGATTTCCCGATCCTGTCCAGCACCGGCAACGGCAGGCCGCTGGTCTACCTGGACTCAGCCGCGACGAGCCTCAAGCCGCAGGCCGTCATCTCAGCCATGGACGACTACTACCGCGAGTACGGCGCCAACATCCATCGCGGGATCTACCAGATCTCGGAGCGCGCCACGGAGGCCTACGAGGCGGCGCGGGCAAAGGTGGCCCGTTTCATCAACGCCCCCAGCGCGAGCGAGATCGTCTTCGTCCGCAACGCCACCGAGGCCATCAACCTCGTCGCCGGCTCGTGGGGCCGGCGCAACGTCGGCCGCAGCGATTCGATCGTCCTGACCGAGATGGAGCACCACTCCAACCTGGTGCCGTGGCAGATCCTGGTCCAGGAGAAGGACGGCGATCTCGAGTTCGTCCCCTTCGCCGAGGACGGGACGCTGCGCCTGGAGGTGTACGAGGCCCTGCTGCACCTGGGGCCCAGGCTGGTGGCCTTCACCCACTGCTCCAACGTGCTGGGCACGATCAACCCGGTCCGGGAGCTGACCGAGATGGCCCACGCCGCGGGCGCCACGGTCCTCGTAGACGGCGCCCAGGCAGTGCCGCACCTGCCGGTGGACGTCCAGGCGATCGGGGCCGACTTCTACGTCTTCTCCGGTCACAAGATGCTGGGCCCCACGGGTTCCGGCGCGCTCTGGGCGCGGCGCGATCTGCTGGAGGCCATGCCGCCCTTCCTCACCGGCGGCGACATGATCCGCGAGGTCCATTTGCGCCGGGCCGAGTGGAACGACGTACCGCACAAGTTCGAGGCGGGCACGCCGGACATCGCGGCCGCGATCGGGTTCGGGGCGGCGGCCGACTACCTGATGGACCTGGGAATGGAGGCGGTGCGAGCTCACGAGCTGGAGCTGGTGCGCCACGCCCTGGAGGTCCTGGCGCGCGAGGTGCCCGGGATCGAGCTCTACGGCCCGGCCGCGGAGCAGCGAGGCGGCGTCGTCTCGTTCAACCTGCCGGGCATCCACCCTCACGACGTGGCCCAGATCCTGGACAGCCTGGGCATCTGCGTCCGGGCGGGCCATCACTGCGCCATGCCGCTCCACGAGAGCCTGGACCTGGCCGCCTCGGCCCGGGCCAGCTTCGGCGCCTACAACCTGCCCGAAGAGATCGACACCCTGGCGGCAGGGTTGCGCGAAGTCATCCGCGTCTTCGGCGGCTGAGCGGCAGCGGTCCCACAAGCGTATCCTCGGGGCGATGGACGACCTCTACCGCGACTACATCCTGGAGCACTACCGGCACCCCCACAACTTCGGTGTGCTGGACTCGCCGACGGCCTCCTACGAGGGCTCCAATCCGCTGTGCGGGGACCGCATCACGATGATGCTCGGGATCTCCGACGGAGTGGTGCAGGAGGTCGCCTTCACCGGAAGGGGCTGCGCCATCAGCCAGGCCAGCGCGTCACTGTTGACGGACGAGATCAAGGGCAAGACCGTCGAGGAGATCGAGAAGCTGACCCCGGAGGACGTGCTGGAGCTGATCGGGGTGGAGATAAGCCCGGCCCGGCTCAAGTGCGCCCTGCTCTCGCTCGACACCCTGACCCACGCCCTGACCGACGAGGACGAGGGGCCCCAGGCTGAAGCCGCCCCGGCTCAGGGCACGGCGGAGGAGTAGGCCGGCGCCCGAGGCCCGGGCGCCCGCCGGTCGCTATCCGGCGCCCTCGACCAGGCTGGCCGCGGCCCGGGCGACGACCAGGTCCTCGCGGGCCTCGATGCGCAGCACGGCGGGCACGGCGCCCGGCTCGGACAGGACGGCGTCTTCGCCCACAGCCGCCTCGGGGATCGACGCCAGGCCCAGGGGTCCCAGGCGAGCCGTGATCCGAGCCCTGATCGGGGCCGAGTTCTCGCCGATCCCGGCCGTGAAGACCAGCGCGTCCAGGTGGTGCAGCGAGGTGGCGGCGGCGGCGATGCATTCGGCTGCCCGGCTGACGAAGACCGCCAGGGCCAGGGCCGACCGGGCATCGCCCTCGGCCTCGGCGGCCAGCAGCTCGCGCACGTCCGACGTCCGCCCGGACAGACCGACCAGGCCCGAGTCGTGGTCCAGCTGATCGGCCAGCTCGTCCTCGGTCAGGAAGCCCTCGCGGCGAAGGTAGAACAGGATGCCCGGGTCGATCGAGCCGCTGCGGGTGCCCATCACCAGGCCTTCCAGCGGCGTCAGGCCCATCGAGGTGGCGACCGACCGGCCGCCATCCACGGCGGTCACCGAGCAGCCGCTGCCGAGGTGGGCGACGAGGAGGCCAAGATCGTCCGCGGGGCGGGCCAGGAGCTGGGCCGCGCGCTCGGCCGACCAGGCCACGGAGATGCCGTGGAAGCCGTAGCGGCGCACGCCCCACTCCGCGTACCAGCGCTCCGGAACGGCATAGCGGTACGCATCCTCCGCCAGCGTGGAGTGGAAGGCCGTGTCGAAGACGGCCACGTGGGGCAGGTCCGGGATGGCGCGCAGGGCGGCCCGCATCGTGGCCACGGCCACGCCGTTGTGCAGCGGGGCCAGGGGCCGCAGCCCGTCGACGGTCTCCACCACGGCCGGGGTCACGAGCACCGGCTCACGGAACTTCTCGCCGCCATGGACGACGCGGTAACCGACCGCGCCCAGGGTCGCGGCCGGGATGCCCGCCTCCTCGTAGCGGGCCAGCAGGGCCCGGATATCGTCCGCGGGATCGGCACCCTCGGTGGCGTCGGTGCCCCAATCCAGGTTCACGGTCGCCAGCGGGTCGAGCGAATGGCCGGCGGTGTCGATGACGCTCGACTTGAGTGAGCTCGACCCGGGGTTCAGAACCAGCACGCGCATGGCCGAAGGGTAGCCGATAGGCGCCCCGGCCGGTCCGGGCGCGGTGGCCAGAGCGCAGCCTCGGTCGTGGTGGCGGAACGCCGCGATTGCACAGCTCAGCAGTGGGGGTGCTGGCATGCGGAGAGCGACGCGCCTCCCGGGCCAGGAAGCCCTCAGCGTGACCGCAGGACGGGGCGATCCTGCCTCTCGAGGGCCTCGGTAGGCGCCGGAGCCCGCCCACGAGGCATTCGGACCCGATCCGGGCCACCTCTCGTCTGATTAGCAGCACGCCCACTGCTGCCTCGCAGAATCCATACCCCGCGCAGTCCGCCCGGCGCGGGTTCCTGGATCCAGCGACGGACTTCGATCGTGCGGCCGGGCAGCGAGGCGGCGAATGTGGCCCTGTGCCGGGCCAGCGCGCCCCGCGTGCTGCCACCCTCTCCGAGGACGAGGACTACACCCAGGGTGGTGGCGCGCCACCCGCGCTCTGCCGCCACGAGTCTTGGAACGAGTCGCGCCTTGCGATCCAGCACCGACAGCAGTCCCTGGAGATCGGCGATCTCCGTCTTGACCTCGACCAGCAAGAGGGCGCGGCACCGTGAATGCCAGGCCAGAACGTCGACCGAACCGCGCTCCCCGTACACGGCGAAGGTGTACTCGACCACCGCCTCCCAACCGCGCGATCCCAGAGCGGCGACCACTTCCTCCACGATCGAGGCATGACGCGAGTCCAGCAGCCGTGCGAGCTGGCCGCCGCGCCAGGAGGGTTCGAGCTCCAGGCGAACCTCGAGCGTGGAGCACACCCTCCGCACAGTACGAAGCCCTAGAGTCGCGAGGTGCCCTCGCTCGACAAGGGAGACCGTCGTCTGCCCAACGTTGGCCAGACGCGCCACGTCGAGCTGGCGCAGCCCGCGGCGGCGACGGACGGCGCGTATCACCCGGCCGAGACGCAGATCGTCCATGGGCCCAAGGTAGGAGGGCCCGATCATCGGCCGCTTACCGACGGCCCGCCAGCACCCGATCCGGCGGTCCGTCGGCGACGATCCGGCCTTCGCCCATCACGATCGCCCTGGGGAAGCAGCGGCGCACGAAAGCCATGTCGTGGCTGACAGCGACGACCGTCCGGCCCTCGGCCGCGGCCCGGGCCACCACGCCCTCCACCCGGTCCACGCCGCGGGCGTCCTGGCCCGTCGTGGGCTCGTCGAGGGCGAGGACGGGGGCCCTCAGCGCCAAGATGGAAGCCAGGGCCAGCAGCTTGCGGCGCGAGCGGCCCAGGTCGTAGGGGTGGGCGCCGGCCTCCGTTCCCAGACCGACCAGGTCCAGCGCCTCCGCCACCCGTTCCTCCAGCTCGGCGCCACGCAGACCGAGATTGCGTGGCCCGAACGCCACCTCCGCCCGAACGCGACCGGCGAACAGCTGTCGATCCGGATCCTGGAAGGCCAGCCCGACGCGCCTGGCCAGTTCGGCGACGTGGACCCGGCGCACGTCCCGACCGTCCATCAGAACCCGCCCGGACGACGGCCGGAGCAGCCCGTTGAGGTGCCGCACCAGGGTCGTCTTGCCCGAGCCGTTGGGGCCCACAACGGCGAGGGCCTCGCCAGGCTCGATCCGCAGGCTGACCCCGTCGAGGGCCCGAACGCCGCCCGGATAGTCGAACCTGACGTCCGCCATCTCGATGGCGGGGACGACAGCTTCGGTCGAAAGCACGCGGGACGCCCGCTCGAGCGGCCTGCCTCCGCCCACCCGAGAGGCGGCCGGAGGACGCTCGGAGGACGCGCCCACCCGAACCCCAAGGGCCTCGAGCCGCGGATCGCGCAGCAGCTTCGCCGTCCCACCTTCCAGGGCGACGGCACCGTCTTCGAGGGTCAGCATCCGGTGCGCCAGGCGAGCCAGGACGTCGAGCTTGTGCTCGACGATCAGGATGCCGGCGCCCGTCTCGGCGGCGACGTTGGAGAGCGCCCCGGCGACCAGCTCCGTCCCGGCCGGGTCGAGCTCGCTCGTGGGCTCGTCGAGGATCAGGTAGCGCGGCCGCAGGGCCAGCACCGAGGCCAGGGCAACCAGCTGCGTTTGGCCTCCGGACAGCCCGGCCGGATCGCGCGAGGCGAGCGACTCGAGGCCGGCCACGGCCAGCGCCCAGCGCACCCGATCCACGATCTCGCCGGCGGCCAGCCCCAGGTTCGCCGGGCCGAAGGCCACCTCCTCGAATACCGTGGCCGCCGTCCCGGACAGCGCCGTGGCCGGGTTGGCGAGCAGGACGCCGCAGCGCTGGGCCAGGCTGTGGGGCGGCAGATCGGCGATTTCGATGCCGTCGACCCGGACCGAGCCTTCGAGCCGCCCCCCGGTCACCGCCGGAGCGAGCCCCCCGGCCACCAGGCAGAGCGTCGTCTTGCCCGATTCGTTGGCCCCCACGACGCCCAGCGCCCGACCGGGCCGCAGGCTCAGGCTGACGTTCCGCAGGGCAGCCGACCGCGTCCCGGGATAGGAGTACGTGACCCGCTCCAGGGTCAGCCCGGCGCCGCTCACGGCAGCCTCACGACGCCCGCCAGAGAGGCGGCAGTGGCTCCGGCCGTGGCCAGGAGCGCGGCCCATCTGAAGGCCCGCTGCCGGCCCGAATCGGGTAGCCGCCGCAGCAGCGTCCGCCGTCCGGGCGCGGTGAAGGCTCGCGCCTCCAGGGCCATCGTCCGCTCCTCCACCTCGGCCAGCGAGCCCAGGACCACCGGCCCGGCCAGCGGCACCAGGCCGCGGGCCCGTCGCACAGGCCCGCCCTCGGTGTCCAGGCCCCGGGCCCGCTGGGCTTCGGCCACGTCACGGGCTCGAGCCAGCGTGCGCGGCACCGCGGTCATGGCCGCCCCGACGACGAAGGCCGCCCGCCGCCCCAGGCCCCGCCGCTCCAGCTCCACCAGCAGGTCGTCGACCGGCGTGGTCAGGGCGAAGAGCGCCGCCGAGAGCCCGAAGGCGATCACCCGCAGGGTGGCCAGAAGAGCCGCCGAGGCCCCGGTCCAGGTGGGCGCCAGGGGGCCCCAGGTGGCGATCGTGTCGTGCGCGCCCGGGTAGAGGAAGGTGTTGATCGCCAGGATCGAGAAGACCAGCGGAAGGGCAGCCAGGGCGAAGGGCACCAGGCGCCGCACGACGCGGGCGGCCAGGGCGCTGACGAGGACCAGGGCCAGCACGGCGAGCGGGCCGCTCCAGCCACGAATGCCGAAGGCGGCGATGGCCCCGACGCCCGCCAGAGAGAGCTTGGTGACCGGGTTCAGGCTGCGGTAGGCGCCGCTCGGTACGCGAAGGACGTAGTCGGGCAGCGCCGGAGCGATCGTCGTCGCGGCCTCCTGGGGGAGGGTGCCGGGGGCAGCCGTGTCAGCTCGCCTCCGGTCCGCTTGCCTCGTCCCTCTCGGCGCCGGGGAAGGCCAGCTTGTGGCCGAGCGGGAAGCGGATCAGCAACCGCGACGACAGCCCGGACAGGATGATCAGGACCACGAAGCTGGTGATGGTCTTGTCTATCGGATCGCTGAACAGCCCCTGCCCGAGCGAGGCGTTGTAGACGTCCGCCCCACCCTGGCGCAGGGCGGCCACGATCACGTCCGTGCCCGATCCGGTCACGCCGCCGTAGACGTAGGCGGCGATCGGGGCCGAAACGATGGCCGCCACGAAGCCGGTCACGGCGCCCGCCACGGCCACCCACGCCCCCGCGGCGTCCCGGCGCAGATAGACGAAGAGGCCGACCGTCGTTGCGACGATGGCGCCGATGACCACGATGGCCAGGTAGACCCAGTCCTCGTAGCCCGTCCAGCCTTCTCCGTAGGTCGGGATGGTGTACATCCGCCAGGCCAGGAGCGCGATCACGGCGATCGCCACGCCGGTCTGCAGGGCCAGCTTGATGCCGCCGGCGGGTCGTGGCCGGAAGATGCCCAGGTAACCCCAGATGCCGGCCATGAAGCCGATGACGCCGGCCGTCACGGCGAACGGGCCGATGTTCGATTCGGCGCCGATGCCGGGCGCGTACTGCCAGATGAGGTTGGACAGGATGCCGGTCGCGGCACCGGCCAGCGGCCCGGCGAGCACGCCGACCAGGATCGTGCCTATCGAGTCGAGGTAGATCGGCAGGTTCAGCACCTTCTGGGTCGTGAAGCCCAGGGCGATGTTCAGGGCGATGGCGAAGGGCATCGTCACGATCACCCGGGTTGTGAACTGGGCGGCGACCCAGCGCCGCAGGTTGCCTGCGACCGCCTTCGCCGGGCGGCTCACCCAGCGCCGAAGCCTGTCCATCTCTCCTGCTCTCCTCATACGGAGCGCGGCCAGGTCTGATGTATCGGGTGCCGCGCGGGAGAAGCTTAGCGGGAGGCCGCCAGGGCCGCGACTCGCTCGATGAAGCGGTCGAAGAAGCGAGCCGCGTCCGCGTCCACGGCCACGTCCAGGTTCGGGGCCTTGCCCCACCTGCGCCGCCAGTCGGCGACGGTCTCGCCGCTGGTGAAGCGCCCGCCCAGCTCCACCTCCACCGCGACCGCCTCAGTCGTGATGAGCTCCGGGTCCAGGGCCGCGGCCAGCGCCAGGGCATCGTGGATGAAAGCCCCGTAGAAGCGGTCGTAGCGGCTGTGGAACTCCATGTAGAAGCGCAGGGCGTCGGCCAGGTAGCGGACCACCGGGTTGGGCCGGCCGCCGGTCCGCGACCCATCCGGGGCGCACCCGGCCAGCTCGGCCAGGCGCGCCATATGCTCGGGCATGAACTTCGCTCGCTCGGTCACGTCCAGGCCCAGGGCAAGCGGGCGGGTGGAGCCCTCCCCTTCGGCGGCGCCTCCCCCTCCCGGCCCGAGCGCGCTGTCGTAGGCCGCCCGATCGGGCCCGGCCGGGCGCTCCGGCCCGAAGGCCCCGAAGACGACCGCGGCCGACTCGGGATCGACACTGACGTTCCACTCGGTGGTGGGCGCGGTGTTGCCGGACGATCGATAGGCCCCGCCCATGATCACGACTCGGCGCAGCAGCCGCGGCAGCTCCGGCTCGCGCAGTACAGCCAGGGCCAGGTTGGTCAGCGGCGCCAGCGTCACCAGCGTCAGCTCGCCGGGGCGGCTTCGAGCTTCCTCGACGATGAGATCGGGACCGAAGCGCGGCGACAGAGGGGCCGTCGGGGCCGGCAGCTCCGCGTAGCCTATGCCGCGCGGGCCGTGGGTCTCGGGCGTGGTGACGAGCGGCCTGGCCAGCGGCGTCTCGCGACCCAGCGACACCTCCACCTCCGGGCGGCCGGCCAGCTCCAGCACCGCCCGGGTGTTGACGGCCACCTGCCTGGCGTCGACGTTGCCGGCCGTGCAGGTCACGGCCACCAGCTCGCACTCGGCCGAGGCGCAGGCGTACAGCAGGGCCAGGCTGTCATCTATGCCTGTGTCGCAGTCGACCAGCAGGGGAACGCGCCGGGCCTTCGAAGCGCTGGAGGATGGCTTGCTCACGCCCGGATCGTAGTCCATGCGCCGGGCCGGAGGCGACTCGCAGATGCTTCGACACGCCCCCGACGGCCAGACTGGCTAGACTTGGCGGACGCCCCGGCTGAGGCGCCGGGAGATCGACAACGAAAGGTGGTTCGTCGTGGGCATGACGAAGCGTCTCGCTGGCGGAGCGGTCGTGCTGGTGCTCGTCGCCGGATGCGGCGGCGCGGCTGCCACGCCGGCCCTCTTCATCCCTTCGCCCACCCCCGTCGACACCGCCTCGGTCGGGCCCAGCGGGCCTCCCACGGCCACGCCGATCGAGCCGGCCATCGGCAAGTTCAAGCCGGGCGGCAACATGACCACCGCTCGCTCCTCCTTCACCGCCACGCTTCTGGACGACGGACGGGTCCTGGTCGTGGGCGGGCAGGACGACAACGGCGAGACCCTGGACACGGCCGAGCTGTACAACCCCACGGCCGGCACCTCGTCCCCCACCGGCTCGCTGGCGGTGGGGCGATGGGGGCACACCGCCACTCTGCTGAGCGACGGCCGCGTCCTGATCGCCGGGGGAGAGGACGCCGAGCTGAACGCCCTCGGCTCGAGTGAGATATACGACCCCGACGGCGGCACCTTCAGTCCGGGCCCGGAGATGGCCACGCCGCGGGCCGGCCACCTGGCCGTGGCCACCGGCGACAGGATCCTGATGGTGGGCGGCATAGACAGCGACGGGTCGGCGATCGCCTCAGCTGAGATCTACGAGGGCGGGGCCTTCCGCCCCACGGGCGCCATGAAGTCGGCACGCTGGGACGCCGCCGCGGCCGTGTTGCCAGGCGATCGGATCCTCGTCACGGGCGGCACCGACGGGGCGACCGTGCTCGATTCGGCCGAGGTCTACGACCCGGTCCTGGGCCGGTTCGAGGCCACCGACTCGATGTCGACGGCGCGCTCGGGCCACACCGCCACGACCGTCGTGGGCGGCAGGGTGCTGGTCGCGGGCGGCCTCGATCAAGCCGCTGCGCCACTGACTTCCGCCGAGCTGTACGACCCCACGACGGGCACCTTTGCCTCGACCGGCGACATGACCGTGCCCCACGTAGGCCACACGGCGGCTGCCGTGGCCAGCGGCCTGGTGGTCGTCATCGGCGGCTCCGACGAGGGCCAGGGCGTTGCCGTGGCCGAGGTCTGGGACCCCACCGACGGCACGTTCAGCGGCACGGGCTCCCTGGCCACGGCTCGCGGCGGCCAGGCCCAGGCGCTGCTCAAGAGCGGCGACGTGGCGGTCTTCGGCGGCCGTGACCTGGACATGGCCCTCGATTCGGTCGAGATCTACCAGCCCTAGCGGCGCTGCCGCCGCTGCCAGGGTGGCGCCCGGCGGGCTGTCTCAGCGGGCGTCGCGGCGCAGCCGGCTCAGGATCTGCCGCACGACCTCGTCCAGGGGCCGGTCCGCGTCGACCGTGAACCCGGGCTCGTCCGCCTCCAGCGGTTCGAGCGTGGCCAGCTGGCTGTCCAGGAGCGAGACCGGCATGTAGTGGCCCGCCCGGGACGCCATGCGCTCTCGCAGCACGTAGGGCGAGGCGCGCAGATGGGCGAAGCTCAAGGAAGGGTGCCCCTCCCGCAACAAATCGCGGTAGGAGCGGCGCAGCGCCGAGCAGGTGACCAGGGCGTCCTCGCCCGCGGCCTCTCTCCGGCCGACCCAGGCCGCCAGCTCGAGCAGCCACGGCCGCCGATCTTCGTCGGTCAGCGGCACGCCGGCCGCCATCCGGGCCACGTTCTCGGCGGGGTGGTAGTCGTCGCCTTCGGCGGTCGGCCAGCCCAGCTCGCGAGCCAGCTCGCGCATGACCGCGGTCTTGCCCGAACCGGCCACTCCCATCAGGACCAGGACGAGGCTCACTCGTCTTCCCCGGCCTCCCCCAGCAGCGGTGCTGCTCTGCCGCGCGCCGCCCGGGCGCGGTCGGCCAGGTCGCCCTCTCCGGCGGCGACCTCGGCCAGGACCTCGTCCGCGTCCCGCAGCGCCTCCGCGTAGGGCCGCGCCGCCTCGTCCTCGATGCGGCGGATGGTCTGGGCCAGGGCGCGCTTGACGTAGGGCCGCATGCCCGAGAGAGCGGCCTGCCCGGCTACAGTGCGCGGCGGTTGAACCTCGTCTTCCATGCCGCGAGGGTGTCGAAAGAGGCGCCGGCCGTCAAGCATCTTCGCGTGGTCTCGCTTCGGCGCGCCATAATCGCCTCAGCGAGAGCAGCCCAAGGAGGAGCCAATGCCCGAGTCGCGCACCGCCGCCGTGGGGATCGTCTGCGGCAGCCGCTCCGACTTCCCGGTCATGGAGAAAGCCGTCGAACTGCTCGGCAAGCTGGAGGTCCCGTGCGAACTGCACGCCATCTCCGCCCATCGTTCGCCCGACCTCCTGGAGCGGTTCATCACCGCCTCGGAGGGCGAGGGTGTCCGCGTCTTCATCGCCGGGGCAGGGGGAGCCGCTCACCTGGCCGGAGTGGTGGCGGCCCGGACGACCCTGCCCGTGATCGGCGTCCCGATCCCCACCCAGGTCGGCGGCGGCCTGGACTCCCTGCTGTCCATGGTCCAGATGCCCAGGGGCGTGCCGGTGGCGACGGTCGCGATCGGCGGCGCGGAGAACGCCGCCCTGCTCGCGGCCCAGATACTGGCCCTCTCGGACGAGGGGCTGGCGGCCCGCCTGCGGGCCTATCGCGAAGCGCAGAAGCGTTCGATCGAGGAGGACGAGTCGAACGCCGGCCTGCGCGGGTGAGGCGGGCCTCGGCGTGGCGGACGTGACGGCCGGGCGGGCTTCCGGCCGGCGGCCGGGCGAGCGCCGATGAGCCGCCCCGGATTCGGCCCCGACGGGATCCCCGAGTGGCTGGAGCCGATCCTCCGCCACTGCACCCGCTGTGGCGGCAAGCTGACCTTTGGGCCCGTTGCCGGTGAGGAGCGGGAGCGGCTGGTCTGCCCCGACTGCGGCCAGGTCAGCTACGCCAACCCGCGGCTGGTGGTCACGACGCTTCCGGTCACCGAGCGGGGCGAGGTAGTGCTGATCCGTCGCGCCCTCGCGCCCGGCCGCGGCAAATGGGCCCAGCCCGGCGGCTTCCTGGAGATCGACGAGACGGTCCACGAGGCGGCCGTCCGCGAGACCCTGGAGGAGACCGGCCTGACGGTGGAGCCGGGCGCGATCGTAGGTCTCTACTCCAGGCTGCCCGCGGCCGTCGTGGTCGTGGCCTTCGCGGCCCGGATCGTCGCCGGCGAGCCGCGCGCCACCACCGAATCCCTGGAGACCCGGCCCTTTGCCCCGGACGAGATCCCCTGGCCGGAGATCGCCTTCGAGACCAGCGTCCGGGCCCTGCGGGACTGGGTCGCCGCCGTCCGGCCGGACGTGCCGGTGCCTGACGACGCGGAGATCGCCCGAACCTACGGCTCCTGAGGCCCCCGCGTCTGGACCGAGCCGCCGCGGCACGGTGCCGGGGGCGTAGCGGAGCGACCGGGCCACGTGCCACACTTGGCGCATGGACGCGACGACGCTGGCTCTGGTGGTCCTGCCCCTGCTCCTGCTCCAGTTCGGGTTGCTGGGCTACGCCCTGTACGACCTCTTCCAGGAGGATCGGCGTGTGCGCGGCGACAGCAAGGTCATGTGGGCCCTCATCATCCTCTTCGTCAACGTGGTCGGCCCGCTGATCTACCTCTTCCTGGGCCGTGACGAGTCGCGAGGGGTTGCCCTGGAGGCCACGGCGACCGGAGCGCCCGCTCCCGGCTCGTCCACCGCGGCCATCCTGGCCAGCTGGCCCCGCCTGGAGTCCACGACCGAAGCGGCCGTCACCACGAGCGGCCTGACCAAGCGCTACCGAGGCGGCGTGGTCGCCCTGGACAAGCTGGACCTGACGGTGCCATCGGGCAGCATCTTCGGCTTCCTGGGGCCGAATGGGGCCGGCAAGACCACGACCCTGCGGCTGCTCACCGGTCTGGCCGGCGCCACCGCCGGCACAGGCACCGTCGCCGGCGTGCCGATCGGGCGGACCGACGGCCAGCTTGCCCGCAACATCGGCTACCTGGACCAGGACCCCCGCTTCTACGCCTGGATGAAGGGCCGCGAGCTGCTGGACATGGTGGCCCGCCTCCACGGCCTGCATGGCGCCGAGCGTCGCAGGCGAGTGGACGACGTGCTGGAGATCGTGGGCCTGCGCCAGGCCGGCCACCGCCGCATCGGCGGCTACTCGGGTGGCATGCGCCAGCGGCTCGGCATCGGCCAGGCGCTCATCAACCAGCCCCGGGTGCTGTTCCTCGACGAGCCCGTCAGCTCGCTCGACCCCGAGGGCCGGCGCGACGTGCTGGCGATCATCTCCCGGCTGCGCGGCACGGCCACGGTCTTCATGAGCACCCACATCCTCAACGACGTGGAGCGCGTCTGCGACAGAGTGGCCATCCTCAACCTGGGCCATCTGGTCGTCGAAGGCCCGATCGACGAGCTGCTGGACCGCTACGCCCAGCCCATCTTCGAGCTCGAGCCGGAGCCCCAGCAGCCCGGTGCGGTCGAGAAGCTGGCCGGCCTGATGCGCCGCCAGCGCTGGGCGCAGGAGGTCCAGACCACCTCCGACACCGTCCGCGTCTTCGCCAAAGACCCCGGGGTCGCCGGCCCGGCCATCCTGCCGCTGGTCGTCAAGAGCGGCGTCGGCCTGGCTCGCTTCGAGCGGGAGAGGCCCAGCCTGGAGGACGTCTTTCTGCGCCTGGTGGCCGAGAGCGGCCCGCCGATCGCGCCTGCCGTCCACATCCCGGCGACGGGTCTGGATGGGAGGGCGCGGCGATGATGGGCTTCGGAACGCTCCTGATCAAGGAGCTGCGCGAGCAGCTTCGGACCGGGCGGCTGGTAGCCGTGGCGGCCGTCTTCATCCTGTTCGGCACCCTGGGGCCGCTCACGGATCGCTACATGTCGGAGCTGATCAACGCCCTGGGATCGCAGGGCGGCGAGATGACGATCACGGTCCCGCCGCCCTCCCTGAGCGGCGCCGCGACGCAGATCCTCAAGAACCTGACCCAGTTCGGCATCGTCTGCGCGCTGCTGCTGGCCATGGGCAGCGTGGCCTGGGAGAAGGACCGCGGCACGGCCGGCATGATCCTCACCAAACCCGCCTCTCGGGCGGCCTTCCTGGGTTCGAAGCTGGCGGCCATCGCGGTCAACCTGGCCATCGCGGTGATCCTCGGCTGCGGCCTGGCCTACGGGTACATGCTGGTCCTGTACCCGCAAGCCTTCGACATCGTCGGCTACGTGGAGATGGCCCTGCTCTTGTGGTGGATGCTGGTCGGCTTCGCCTCGATCACGCTGCTCGGCAGCACCCTGACTCGGTCCGCCACAGCCGCCGCCGGCATCGGCCTGGTGGCCCTGCTGGTGCTGAGCATCGCCGGCTCGCTGCCCGTCATCGGGCCCTACATGCCGATCTCGCTGGGCAACGTGGCTTTCGACCTGGTCCTGGGCAGCGACCCGGGCTGGATACTGGGGCCCATCGTCTTCAACGTCCTGCTGGTACCGGCGGTCTTCGGCGTCACCTGGCTCGTCTTCCGCAACCAGGAGCTGTAGACCCGGCATGGCCGGCCGGCCCGTCTAGCTCTTCTTCCGGCCGCGGACCAGGTGCGCGGCCTCCAGGGCCGTGCGGCGTCCCTTGTTGGCCATGGCCTTGGCCAGGGCCACGCTGTGGGCGCGGTCTTCCATCTCGTCGTCCAGCGGGGCCAGGGTGAAGGGCTCGCCCTCCACGCGAGAGACGGCGATCTCGATGAGGCGATCCGTCAGCCAGGGGTTCTTGGGCAGGCACGGTCCGTGGAGGTACGTCGCAAAGACGTTCTGCCAGCGCGCGCCCTCGGTCCCGTCGCGGCCGTTGTTCCCGGCGCCCGCCAGCACCCGCCCGAAAGGCTCACAGCCGGGTCCCAGCTCCGTCAGGCCGGAGTGGTTCTCGAAGCCCACGACCGTCTCGGCTACCCCGTCGATCGTCACCTCGCAGGCGGCATGCTGCATGAAGCGCTGCGGCCCGCCACGCGTCTCCAGGTCCAGGATGCCGATGCCTTCCATGACCTCGCCGGCGTTGGAAACGTAGCGACGGCCCAGCAGCTGCAGCCCGGCGCAGACGGCGAATACCAGGACGCCGTCCTCCGCGGCCCGGCGCAGCGACGGCCCGTGGCGAATGAAGTCCGCGGCCACAACCTCCATCTCGACGTCCTGGCCGCCGTGGAAGAGAACGATGTCGAAGCGGCCGTAGTCCGGCGTCTCGCCCTTCTCGACGGCCGTCACCTCGACGGGGATGCCCCGCCACTCCGCCCGGCGCGAGACGGCAATCAGGTTGCCGCCGTCCCCGGCCACGTTCAGCAGCGACGGGTAGAGGTGGGCGATGCGCAGCGGTCGGTGGTCGTGGGTCTCGGGGCGGCGCCGGCGGGGGGCGACCCTGGCGGCGGCAGGCGGGGGTGATTTGGCCGGGGCGACGGCCGGCTTCGGAGCCGGTTTGGCGGGAGCCGGCTTCGGGGCGGCCCGCTTCGGGGCGGCGGTCTTGCGCCGGGGCGCCTTGGGCTCGGTCATGCGTCCCAGAACCTCCCCGTCCAGCCTCGCTTCCTCATCTCGTCGCGGACCTCGAGCATCGGCGTGTAGCTGGACAGGACGACCAGCCGCCCGCCCACCGGCAGCCCGTGCAGGGCCGCGTTCAGGGCGGGCCCGCGGTCCTCCACCACGACCATCTTGCGCGGCGAGAGCCCGGCGTACTTGAGCCGGTTGGCCAGCTCGTCCGCCCGAGTGCCGGACACGATCGCCCGCTCGACGCGGGGCGCCATCGACTCGAAGTCCACGTCCCACAGCCAGCCGAAGTCCTCGCCGTCGATGAGAGTGTTCGAAGCGGCGATCAGTAGCTGGCGCGGCTCGTCCTCGGTCGCCAGGGCGCGCAGAGTCGTGTTGTAGGAGGTCGGGTTCTTGGCGAAGGCCAGGATGATCGTCCGGTCGTCGGCCTCGATCTTCTCCAGGCGGCCGAAGGCCGGGCCGACCGATTTCAGCGAAGCGGCGGCATGCTCGAGCGGCAGGCCCAGCCCGAGCACGATGGCGACGGCGGCGGCGGCGTTGTAGGCGATGTGGGTGCCCGATTGGGGGATCTCGATCGTCAGCTTGCCCGACGGCGTCTTGACCGTGAAGCGGGTCCGATCGAGGCCCATGACCTCGAGCGAGGTGACGGCCACGTCCAGCTTGGGCCGGCGGAGCTTGCAGGCGGGACAGTGCCAGTCGCCCATGTGCGAGAGGTAGATCTGCTCGTAGGCCAGGTCCGCCCGGCAGCGCGGGCAGCGGATCGTGTCGGCGGCACGGGTGATCCTGTCGGTCGAGCGATCGAGCGCCAGGCCGAAGTTCAAACGCCGTCCCTCGCGTTTGGCGGCCAGGGTGGCGACCATCGGGTCGTCGGCGTTGACGATCAGGGCCGATTCGGCCGGCAGCCCGGCAGCCACCGATTCGATCGCGTCGGCCACGGCGTAGATCTCGCCGAAGCGGTCCAGCTGGTCGCGGAATAGGTCGGTGACGAGCAGCGCCATGGGCGACAGCTCCGGGACGACTTTGGGCAGCGCTCCCTCGTCGATCTCCGCGACCAGGACCCCGCCCGGCAGGCGGCCCCGCAGGTCGGCGCTCCGAACGGCCAGGCTGGTGACGCCCTGGACGAGATTCGCCCCGGCCGAGTTGTGGCTGACCGTCACTCCCTCACCGCGCAGCAGGGCGGCGGTGAAGCGGGCGGTGGTGGTCTTGCCGTTGCTGCCGGTGATGGCCACCACGGGCTCGCCCCGATCCAGCACGATCTTGCGCAGAATGTGCGGGTCCACCTTCCGGGCGACCATGCCGGTGATCGACGTGCCGCCTCCACGCCCCGCCAGCCGAGCGACGCGGGCCACGGCCTTGCCCGCCGACAGGGCGAGGAAGGTGCGGAAGGTCAGTGGCTTGGCGGCCCCGCTGGGACGCCGCCGGATCTGGCTGCTCATCGCTCCGGGAGTGTAGCGGCTTGGGAGGTCGAGGCGACAACCGGACCTGGTGTCTCAGCTTGAGCAGAAAGCCGCTTGTGAGCGGGTCCAGGAGGTCGGGGCGGCCAACAGATCGCGTCCGGTCTCTCCAGCTGCGTGGACCCGAGCTTGTCCACCGACCTGGAGCATGGGACCAGCTGGTCGCACAGCCGACGCTGGGCCTCGCCTGACCCTTGCCCACGGAGCCGCGCGCACCCACCAGAGACAAAGAAGAACCGGCCATCGGGTGATGCGCTCGGTGGCCGGTTCCCGCGGCGGCCGTGGGCCGCCGCCGTGTGTGGACGGGGCTAGAAGCCCTTGAGGGTGTTGCCGGCGGCCAGGAGGAGCCAGGCCACGATGGCGGCAATCGGGGCGCCCTCAACGGCGATGTCGGGCGCGTCCGTGACGACCTTGGCGACGACCCAGAGCACCACGGCCAGGACGGCCACCAGGAAGGCAACGACGAAGGTGATCTTCTTGGGCGGGTTGAGCTTCAGCCACCTGAGGTTCATGGATCCTCCCATTTCTCTGGCGACGCGCCGCGCCCGAATCCCGGTTCACCAGTCTCCGCGGCGCGCGCCTTCGCGAGACGACGGGCCGATGATACTCCGCCAGCTTGCCCCCAATGGGGCAGCCACGCGGGCGCCAGGGCGGCTACCCTGCACCCATGAACGCCACTACCGGGCGCCGGCCGGCGCGCCCGAAGCTCGTTACGCTGGCCGCGATCCTCGCTCTGGCGTTCCCGGCAACGGCGTCCGCGACGCCGGCGATGGCGGCCGCTCCCCTGCCGCCGCTCCCCGAGAACTGGCCCTCGCCCGACCTGGAGCTGGGCCTGACCGACTACCCGGGCGGCGCGGCCGAGCTGCAGGCTGGCGTGCCCCTCGAGTTCCGCTACCAGTACCTGTGCGGCGGGGTGAACACCGGCACCGGCTGGGCCACCTGGAACAGCGGCGCGAAGTTTGCCGATTACTACGTGGACGAGTCGATCGCCGTCGGGATGACCCCCGTCTTCCCCTACTACCAGATGCTGCAGTCCAAGCCCGGAGTCGACGCCTTCTACGCCGGCACGATGAGCGAGCCGGAGGCCGATCTGTCGAACCTCAGCAACGCGTCGACGATGAAGGCCTACTGGGCCGACGTCCGGCTGCTCTTCCAGCACCTGGGGGCCTACACGCAGACGATCGTCGTCAACGTCGAGCCGGACCTGTGGGGCTACGTCCAGCAGGCTTCACGCGGCGACAAAGCGGCCACGATCCCGGCGGCCGTGGCCGGCAGTGGCGACCCGGACGTGGCCGGCCTGCCCGACAACGCCGCCGGCTTCGCCCAGGCCTTCGTCCGCCTCCGCGACAAGTACGCCCCCAACGTCCTGCTCGGCTACCACATGAGCGCCTGGGGCACGATGACCGACCCCATCTGGCAGGACACGCCGCTGAGCGAGATCGACGCCCTGGCCGACCGTTCGGCCGCCTTCGAGGCTTCGCTCGGCGCCGACTTCGACCTCTCCTTCGGCGACCCGGCCGACCGCGACGCGGACTTCGACCGGATCATCAACGGCGACGGCGGCCACAGCTGGTGGGACGCCACGGACTACGCCCGCTGGAACCGCTGGATCGGGCGCTTCGTCCGCGCCTCGGGCCTGCGCATGGTGCTGTGGCAGATCCCCCTGGGCAACACGAAGATGCGGGCGGTAGACAACAGCTGGGGCCACTACCAGGACAACCACGTCGAGTGGTGGCTGGGGGACGGCAACGCGGCCAACCTCCAGGCGACGATGGACGCGGGCGTGATCGCGCTGCTCTACGGCGGCGGCGCCGACGGCACGACTTCGGCCGCCGATGACATGGGCGACGGCCTGACGAATCCGGCGCCGATCAACGGCAACAGCCTGTCCTCATACAGCGCCGACGACGACGGGGGCTACTTCCGACACCAGGCCAGCGCCTACTACGCGGTCGGGGCGACGGCCCTGCCCGGGGCGACGACTCTGCCCGGGGCGACGCCCCTGCCCGGCGGCGACGACCCGAGCTCCGCGACCGCGGAAGCCGTGCTGGCGCTCGTCCGCTTCATCGTCAACCTGGTGAGCGACTTCCTGTTCGACCCCGCGGCCTGACCTCGAGGGGAGCGAGGATCGGCCCGGCGAAGGTCCAGGGCGCGACGTCAGCCCTGGCGAGGAGGCTCCTGCGGCCCACCCGGCTGATCGGCCGGGGCCATCGGCGCCGGCTGCTGGGGCGCTGGCGCCGGCTGCTGGGGCGCTGGCGCCGGCTGCTGGGGCGGGTACGGCTGCTGGGGCGGGTACGGCTGCTGTGGCGCTGCCGCTGGCTGCTGGGGCGCTGGCGCCGGCTGCTGAGGCGCTGGCGCCGGCTGCTGAGCCTGCGGGTAGGCCTGGGGCGGGTACTGGCCAGGCTGCTGGGGCGGGTACTGGCCAGGCTGCTGGTACACGACGGGCTGGGCGGGCGGCTGCTGAACGGGCTGCTGCCCGACGGGAGGAGTCTGCGACGCCTGATCGGGCTCGTTGCCCTCCATGGCGTCCTTGAACCCGCGCAAGGCCCTGCCTATGGCGGCGCCGGTGTCGGGCAGTTTGCCCGGCCCCACGATGATAAGCACGATCACGAGGATGATGATGAGGTGGGCAGGCTGCAGGCCCCACATCGTTGCTGCTCCTTTGCGGCCGCCACTGGGAGGGCCGCGCTACCATCGCCGGTTTCGCTTCGAGCACCATGACCGGCGCCCGCCTTGTCACACAATACTCCAGCCCGGCCAGAGAGGTGCCGCCTTCGGCCTGGCACGCCGCATCCGGCTACTACACTAGCGGCGTGAAGTACGTCGCCGTCCTGGTTGCCATCGCGGCCCTGGTGGGCGGGCTGCGCTGGTGGCTGCTCTCCACGCTCGCGACGCGGCACAGGCGGCAGGACGCAGAAGCAGCCGCGCGCAGGACCGTCCAATCCAGGTTGATCGCGCTGGCCCGGTGGCCCATCTTCCTCATCCTCTGCGCCGGCGCCGTCGCCCTGGGCCTGCTCGCCGGCGTGCTGGTCGGGCCTCACTGAGCCAGCGGCGCGATCGCCCAGGACCACTCGTAAGTCCCAGGCCCAACCAGGTACCCGGGCAGAGTGTCCGGCCCGCAACTGGCAGTGCCCAGCCCACGGTGAGCGACGTCCAGGTGGACTACCACCTGGGCCACGGGCTTCAGCTCGACGTCGTGACTCGCGGACGCCAGGTCCGCGGCTCGGAAGTGAGTCGCGGAGAACTGCGCCGGCCGATCGCAGGCGACGCGAAGGCCCTTCCCCTCCCCGTCCGAAAGCTCGAACCAGCGGGCGTCGAAATGCCCGCCGTTCTCCTGTGGCCGAACGTACGGCACGTACTGTCTCGCCACCGTGGATCGCCAGCGAGCGATCCAGCCGCCCTGCCTGCGATCGGGGTAGGTTTCGACGGGCCCCCGGCCGAGCCACTCCAGGTTCTCCAGGGCAGGGTCGGCCTCCATGACGATCCCAACGCGGGCCAGGTCGGACAGCTCGGCGGGTATCCGAACGGTCTCGTGGGCGAGGAAGCCGCCGCCGGTGAGGGCCCGCACTCGCCGCTCATGGTCGACGACGATCCCGGCGGCAGTTCGCTCCTGGGCCGTCACTACCACGTCGTCTCCATCCTGCGCTACGCCGACGACCCTCCGCTCGAGCCGATCGACGCCCCACTGGCGCCACTGTGACGCCAGGCCGACGATCCGGTCGTTGTCGGTGGGGGCGCGCCACAGGCACAGCCGCGGAGCGGCCGCCAGCAGTGGATGGACGAGCAGCCCTTCGCGGTCCAGCGCAACCGTGGCCCCACCGGTGGGCTGTGCGTACGGCCGCGACAACTCCGGCTCTCCCGCATCGATCGGCAGCTGCGCCCAGCAGACCTCGAAACCCTTCGGGGCCCAGGCCTGGGCCTCGGCCGTGCGGAACGCGATCCGCAGCGATAGCTCGCGGGCGTCCGAGGCGGGCACCTCCCAGCCGGGCAGCCGCGCCTGCGTCCGTCCCCCAGGCCCAACGTCCGGCAACTGCAGCTCGCCGCGGCGGACGACCTCGCCGTCGGCCAGCAGCTCCCAGGCAGCGCGCAACCAGCCCAGGCCGGCGAAGGACTGTCCGTTGCGCAGCTCGACCTCGCCTCGGCAGGCGGCCGCGGGGTCGGCCGTGACGCGCACCGGCGCGGCCAGCTGGCGATGTTCAAACAGGGCCGGCTTGGGCGTTCTGTCGGGCCAGAGCAGGCCGTCCAGGCAGAAGTTGCCGTCATTCGGGCGGTCGCCGAAATCGCCGCCGTAGGCCCAGCGGGTCGTTCCATCGGCCAGCGTCTGGACGAGCCCGTGGTCGAACCACTCCCAGATGAAGCCGCCCTGCAGACCCGGCGTGGACTCGATCGCCTCCCAGTACTCGGCCAGCGTCCCGTTGCTGTTGCCCATGGCATGCGAGTACTCGCACATGATCAACGGGTGGCGCTGCTTCCCTGAAGCAGCATGGGCCGCAAGCGAGGCGATCGGCGGGTACATCGGGCAGGTCAGGTCGCTGACCCGCTGCTCGCCGGCCCAGTCCCAGCGAATCGCTCCCTCATAGTGGAGCGGCCGAGATGGGTCGTAGCGGCGCAACCAACCGGCGGCCGCGTCGTGGTTGACGCCGTGACCTGACTCGTTGCCCAGCGACCAGACGATGACGCAGGCGTGATTCTTGTCGCGGCGGGCCATCCGCGAGACGCGGTCCACCCAGGCGGCCAGGTAGCGCGGGTCGTCACACAGCCGGTCGATGAAGGCGTGCGATTCGATGTCCGCCTCGTCGAAGACGTAGAGGCCAAGCTCGTCGCACAGGTCCAGGAAGCGGGGGTCGTTGGGGTAGTGCGATGTCCGAACGGCATTGAAGCCGAACTGCTTCATGGCCACGACGTCGGCCCGCATCGACTCGGGCGAGATCACCCGCCCGGTGGCCGGGTCGAAGTCGTGACGGTTGACGCCGCGGATCAGGACCCGAGCGCCGTTGACCAGCAGGTCCAGGCCGCGTATCTCCAGTCGCCGGAAGCCCACCTGCAACTCGACCCGCTCGACGGCTTCGCCGGCGGGCGACCGCAACACGACCGTCAGCGGATACAGGCTCGGCTGCTCGGACGACCAGGGCGCGACCTCCGGTATCTCGGTCCTCAGGGTCACCCGGCCGTCCAGGGGCGGCCGAAGGAGACCGGCCATGGCCTCCCAGAGAGTCTTCTCCTCCGCGGTCAGATCCGCCTTGGAGACCACCTTCGCCACCAGCTCGAAGAGATGACGGCTCAGCGGCTCCGAGTCGGCCCGGTTGACACGCGGTCCGGCCCCGAGACCGGCGAAGGGCACCGGCCCCTCGAGTGTCACCTCTTCACCCAGACGCGCCTCGACGGTCCAGCCCGCCTCGGGCGGAAGGCCGTCGAAGACCACCTCGGCCGTCAGGGCCAGCGTTCCGGTGCGCAGATCGTCGGCCAGGCCCGCGTCCGCGCGCACGTCGGCGAAGTGGACCCGCGCCGTGGCGTAGAGGAAGACCGAGCGCGTGATGCCGCCGTGCCACCACTGGTCCTGATCCTCGATGAAGCTGGCGTCGGACCACTTCACGACACGCAAGCGCACCGTGTTGGTGCCAGGCTTCAGGCAGGCCGTCACGTCGAACTCCGAGGCCAGGTGCGAGTCCTTGCCGATCCCGACCTCTCGGCCGTTGACCTCCGCAATGAGCACGCTCTCCGCGGCCCCGACGTGGAGCACGGCGCGGCGACCGGAGAGCCAGGCGGCGGCCACCTCGAAGTCGCGCTCGTACACGCCGGTCGGGTTGTCCGCCGGCGGCTCCGGCGGGTCGCCGGCGAAAGGCATCTGAACGTTGGTGTAGTGCGGGCGATCGTCGAAGCCCTGCATCGTCCAGCAGCCGGGTACGTCGGCGTCCGCCCATTCGGCCGCCGGCTCGGCCTCGGGCGCCGGCAACAGCTGGAAGCGCCATCGGCCGTCCAGCTCGATCCTGTCGAGATGCGGCACGCTGTGCATCGGCAGGCGCTGCGAGGCGGTCAGCTCGGGCTCGGCCCAGGGGCGGAAGGACATCGATCGGCGCTCGCGCTACACGGCTTCGAGGTCGAAGAGGCGGGCAGTGAAGTCGCCCAGCCGGCGCGCCTCGGTCGGGTCCTCGGGGCTCACGAGCAGGCCGATCCGCATCAATTCGTCCCCGCCGCGAAGGCCGGCATTGGCCGCTGCGACCGCATCCTCACCGGCAGGCCAGGTCGACACGCGGTACGAGGCGGCCGCGTCGAGGCCGCGCAGCCGAAGGCGCGACGGACCGAGATTGGGACGGTTCAGAGCCCGATAGTGTCCGGCCACCGCTCGACGCCTGTCCGGTGAGACCGCCATCCAGGCGGTCTCGTTGCCGTCGCCCTCGAAGGGGCTGCGGAGGCGCACGAAGCGGCCGCGCTGGAACAGCTCGCGGCGTTCTTTGTAGTAGGCGACCTGCTCGGCGACTTGAGCTCGCTCGTCCGGCGTCAATGCCGTCGGGTCCAGCTCATAGCCGAGAACTCCGAAGAAGGCGGTCGCCGCCCGTGTCGAAAGCGGCGTGATCCGGCCGACCTGGTGATTCGGCACGGCCGAAACGTGGGCCGCCATGGAGCTGACCGGATAGGCCAGCGAGGTGCCCCACTGGATCTTCAGCCGCTCGACGGCATCGGTCTGGTCGCTCGTCCAGGTCTGAGGCGCGAACGCGAGCATGCCCGGGTCGAACCGGCCGCCGCCACCGGCGCAGGACTCGAACAGAACCTGCGGGAAGGCTCGGGTCAGGCGGTCGTACAGCTCGTACAGGCCGAGCATGTACCGGTGGAAGAACTCGCCCTGGCGGTCAGGCGGGAGGGTCCCGCCGTACGGCTCGGTGATGGTGCGGTTCATGTCCCACTTGACGTACGAGATGGGCGCGCGCCCCAGCAGATCGGACAACGTGCCGAAGAGGTACTGGACAACGTCGCTGCGGGACATGTCGAGCACCAGCTGGTTGCGACCCTGGGTACGGGGCCGCGCCGGCACCCCCACGGCCCAGTCGGCGTGCTCGGCGAAGAGGCGGCTCCGCTGACTGACCATCTCCGGCTCGATCCAGATGCCGAAGCGGAGCCCCAGGGCTTCGATCTGGCGGGCCAACCCTTCGATCCCACCCGGAAGCTTGGCCAAATTCGCGGTCCAGTCGCCCAGAGAGGAGTTGTCGCTGTCTCGCTGGCCAAACCAGCCGTCGTCGAGCACGAACAGCTCGATCCCCAGCTCGGCCGCTGAGGACGCGATCGCCAGCAGCTTCTGCTCGTCGAAGTCGTAGTAGGTCGCCTCCCAGTTGTTGATCACGACCGGCCGCGGGGCATCGCGCCATACCCCGCGCGCGAGCCGATCGCGGTAGAGGGCGTGGAAGGCGTCCGCGAGCGAGCCGAGACCCTCGCCCGAGTAGACCAGGATGGCTTCGGGGGTGCAGAACTCCAGGCCGGGATCCAGCGTCCAGGCGAACCCGTCGGGGTTGATGCCCAGGCGCGCCCGGCTCGTCCCGTAGGCGTCGACTTCCGCTTCCGCCAGGAAGTTCCCCGAGTACACCAGGCTCAGGCCGTAAGCCTCGCCGTGCTCCTCTGTCGTGGTTTCGCGGCGCAGGATCAGCAGCGGATTGTGCTGGTGGCCGGAGGCGCCGTGGCGGCTGCCCACAGACTGGCAGCCGGGCTCGAGCTGCCGCTCCACGATCTGCCGCTCCCGGGCCCAGGCGCCGCTCAGCGAGACGAGCCGCCAATCGGCGTCGGGCAGGTCCAGGGAGGCGCTCATGGCGCACAACACGGCTTGTGGTACCCGGTGGACGCTCCTGATGCGAGCGCTCCGAGACACCACCGGACGATCGGCGAAGATCGTGTAGTAGAGCCGAACCTCGAGATTCGCCGGAGTGTCGGTGAGCAGGATCTCGACCGTCTCGGCTTCCTCATGGGCCTGGACGTAGGTGCTGGGCAGGCCGGGGATGGCCGGCTTGCCCTGGAACGTGCGGTGGCTCGCGTAGCGCAGGTCCAGGACGGTGGCCCCATCGGGCTGACGGACCACCAGGGCCGGAACGCGCTGGTCGCCGATGCCGGCGGTCGGATACTCGAGCGGGATCGGCTCGCCGAGCCGGTTGTCGAAGCCCAGAAACTCCCTCGAGGAGACGTGGGCGTACGAACCCTTGGCGGACAGCGCGCCACCGAAGTAGAGGTGTCCCAGCGTGCCGTTCTCCAGCACCCGCATCAGGTAGCTCACCTGCGCGTTGCGCAGATGGAACGTCCTCGATTGGGCGTCGAAGGCTATGGGCATGATCACTCTCCGCGTGTCGCTGCGGCCGCAGGTCCGGCGGCGTCAAGTATGGACCGGGCTCGGCGGAGACACGCCCCGACGCGGGGTCAGCCCTTGACCGACCCCAGCGTCAAGCCGCTGACGAAGTAGCGCTGGAGCAGGAAGAACACGATGAGTGTCGGGATGACCGCCAGAAAGGCGCCAGCGGCAAGGAGGCTGTAGTCGGAGTAGTACATGCCGTTGAGGTTCTGCAGGAAGGACGTTATCGGCCGCCGGTCGCCGTCCTTCATCAGGAACAGCGCCCAGAAGAAGTCGTTGTAGATGAAGGTGAATTCCAGCGTGGCCATTGCGGCAAGAGCCGGGCGGCAGAGCGGCATGATGACCCCGGCCCAGATCCTGAACACGCCGGCGCCATCGACCTGCGCCGCCTCGACCAGCTCCTTGGGCAGAGTCTTCATGTAGTTGCTCAGGACGAAGATGCAGAACCCCATCTGGAAGATGACGTTGATGAGGATGATGCCGAACAGCTGGTTGAAGAGGAGCCCGGTGTCGCTCAGCGGAGCCGGGACGAAGAAGCCACTCCAGAGGAACATCTTTGACAAGGGGATGATGAAGACCTGCTGGGGGAGCAGGTTGCCTGCGACGAAGATCATCAGCAACGGGATGTTGAAGCGCCACTTGAAGCGAGTAAGGGCGAAGGCCACCATCGACGAGACCAGCAGGGCGACGATCACGGACGGTATCGTGATGACCAGGGTGTTCAGGTAGGCCCGGGGTATCTCCGCTCCGTTCCACGCGTCGATGTAGTTGTCGAGCGTCAGGCCTGATGGCAGCGAGAAGTAGCCGTGCAGGGTCGTGTCCTGGTTGGTCCTCAGAGACGCGTATATGGTCCAGATCAGGGGGAAGATCCAGAGGATCGCCATCAGGATGATGAAGGCGTAGGTCCCGACGTGGCGATGCCGCCGGCGGCGATGCGGCACGGCAGTCTCGGCAGCACGGGCCGCCTTCCTGGGCGTCCGGGTCACTCGAGATCCTCCCTCGCTTGCCAGACCAGGAACGTGACGATCGGAATGATCGAGATCAGAAGGAGAACCACGGCTATCGCCGATCCGAAGCCGACCCGGTTCGCCTCACTCAGCGCGTTGTTCGTGACGAGCGCCGAGAGGAGCTCCAGGCCATTCCGGCCGCGGTTGACGATGTAGACGATGTCGAACGCGCGCAATGCCTCGATGGCCGTGATCACGACGATGATGACGTTGATGGGCCGCATCACGGGAAACACGACCCGGAAGAACGTCTGGCGGGAGGTGGCGCCGTCGATCGCGGCAGCCTCCCGCAGCTGCGGATCGACGCTCTTCAGCCCGGCCAGATACAGGATGCAGATGTAGCCGACGTGGCGCCAGCTGGCAGCGACCAGGCAGGCAAAGAGGTTGATGTTGCCGTCGCCCAGCCAGTCCGTGTGGGACATGTCCGGAAGCGGAAGCGAGATGGGCATCTGCCCCAGCGCGTCCAGGAAGCTGTTGATGAACCCGTTGCCGACGTCCGGCGCGTACAGCAGCTGCCAGATCAAGCCGATGACGGCCAGCGAGAGGACGACGGGCAGGTAGAAGATCGTCTGGTAGACGCGGCTGCCGCGGAGGTTCCCGTCCAGGATCACGGCCACCAGTATCCCGAGCGGCGTCGCGATGCAGGCCAGCCAGGCGAGCCAGATAGCGTTGTGGATCAGGGCCGGCTCGAAGAACGGGTACGACCAGACCTTCTCGTACTCTTCGAGACCCACGAAGTTGATCGCTCCGTAGCCCTTCCAATCCGTGAACGACAGACCCATCGTCGCGAAGCATGGGAGCCAGATGAAGACCAGATCGAAGGCGAGAGGTATGCCGACCATGAGGGCCAGGACGAGCTTGTCACGGCGCGTCAGGAGGGAGAACCGCCGGCGGCGTGGAGCCCTGCGCAGGGGAAGGGAGAACCGCCGGCGGCTCGGAACGTCGGAATCGACGGCCGCCCCTGCCGTGCTGGCGAGGGCCAGTTGCGCAGGGGCGGCGTCGTTCATCTCACGGTCAGCCATCGAGCACCTTCGTGTTGTGGCGGTGACTGGCCTTCAATCTACTGCCAAACGACTAGTCGAGGGAGTCCCAGAACGTCTGGATCTTGCCGAGGAACGAGTCGAGATCCTGGTCCGGCTTCTGGAGGAAGTCGATAAGGAAGGCCTGCATGCCGTTGGGGCCCGCGAATTCGGGCTTGGTGTCGCGATCGAGGAACTGGGTGAGCTTCTGCGCCTTGGCCAGGACGGCGACCTGGGCTTTCTGGAGATCCGTGTACCCGGACGTGTCCGTGTCGTTGGCGCAGGCGATGTTGGCGGGGTTGGCCTTGGCCGCGAGCCCTTGGGCCTCACCTGTGGACAGGTGCTGCATCAGAGCCTTGGCATTCGCCAGATCGGCGGCAAGAGTCGGTGAGTTCGCCGAGATCATGAAGCCGTCGATCGGCGCGTCGAGAGCCTCTTCGGCATCCCACTCCGTGCCGTGGTGCGGCCACGGGAACATGGCCAGCTGAGCGTAGTCGGCATCGCCGGCAGCCGTGAAGGTCTCAGCGACCTGCGGCTGGAGCATCATGCCGGTCCTCTTGGCGACGAGGTTCTTGGCTGCATCCTGCCAAACGCGACCGGCGGAGCCGGACTCGTAGAAGGGCAGGAGGTCTTTCCAGACAGTGAAGACCTTCTTCACTGCCGGGTCGGTCCACTTGACCTTGCCGGCCATGAGGTCGACGTGGAACTGGTAGCCGTTCTCGCGCAGGTTGATGATGTCGAAGTGGCCCATCGCCGGCCAGCCGTCCTTGTCGCCAAGGCCGATCGGAACGAGGCCATCCGCCTTCATCTTCGCGGCGAGGGTCTTCATCTCGTCGAGGGTCGTCGGGATCGCGTAACCCTTGTCCGCCCAGACGTCCTTGCGGTAGTAGACCGTCCATGCGTAGGTCGCCCACGGGACCATGTACATCTTCCCGTCGTCGGCGGTGCAGGCGGTCTTGTAGGCGTCCGTGTAGTTAGAGCTGATGTTTGCCCACACGTCGTCCATCGGGGTGAAGAGACCCTGGGAGACGAACGCCCGCATGCGGTAGCCGGAGAACCAGGTCAGGGTGTCGTCCGGCGTGCTCTGCAGGTAGTTGGTGATGGTGTCCTGGAAAGTCGAGTGGTCAACGGTGTTGATCTTGACGTTGACGTCCGGGTTGGCCGTCGTGAACAGGTCGATGGCGTCCTGCAGCGCCTTCTTCGGCACTGCGTCCGACAGGTTGGACCCGAGAGATACGTTGCCGGACAGAGCCCCCTGGCTCGGAACCGGGGTGGGCGTGGCCCCCGGGGCCTGGGTGGGCTCCGCAGTGGCGGCGGTGGAGCCGCAAGCCGCGATCACCGTGGGCAGAACGGTCAGGCCCGCCCCGGCGACCAATCCCTTCTTCAGGACCTCTCGTCGGGTGACCTGTCCTCCGGTCAGCAGGCCTGGGCTCTTGTCATTGTCAGCCATAGATCCCAACTCCTCCCTGCGGGCGAGCAAATCGCCCGCGACTCAACAGGAACCAACAGGACTCCGCGATTGTCGGGCCGCGATCACCCAGATGTCAAGGGTTTGGTGTGGATTATGTTGTAATTCGTTTGACTTGCGGATTGAACTGCGGCAGGATGGAATCCCGTATGGCACGGTTTGCCGTCCCATCTGGACGAGTAAGGTAGATGCGACCCAATCCAGCGAATCCGGACAAGAAGGCAGCTGCCCCAGGCGCCGCGCCCAGCACGAGGCCCGCCCTCGCCAGGCAGAGGCAGACCTTCATCCTGGAGCGGGTGCGCGAGCAGGGCGGCGTCCGGGTCGCGGACCTGGTCAGGGCGCTGGGCGTGTCGGATATGACCGTGCGGCGCGACCTGGAGCTGCTGCACGAGCGCGGCCTGCTGGAAAAGGTCCACGGCGGAGCGGCTTCGATAGAGGGCAGCTCAAAGTTCGAGCCCGGCTTCACGATCAAGTCCGGCATGATGGAGAGCGAGAAGAACAGCATCGCCGAGGCCGCTGCGGAGCTGGTGGAGCCCGGCACGGCCATCGCCATCTCGGCCGGCACGACCACTTTCGCCCTGGCCAGGCTGCTGGTGGACATCCCCGGCCTGACTGTGGTCACCAACTCGGTGCCGGTTGCCGACGCGCTCTACCGAGACAGACGCACCGACCAGACGGTCATTCTGAGCGGCGGCGTGCGGACGCCTTCGGACGCGCTGGTCGGCCCGTTCGCGGTCGAGGTCATCCGCAGCCTCCACGTGGACACGGTCTTCATGGGCGTCCACGGCATGGACCCCCGGTCCGGCTTCACGACGCCGAACATACTCGAGGCCGAGACCAATCGGGCTCTCATCGACGCCGGGCGACGCCTCGTTCTGATGGCGGACCACACGAAGTGGGGGATCATCGGCATCAGCTCCATCGGCCGGCTCGATGAAGCCGACATCTTGATCACTGACTCGGGGCTGGATCCGGCTGACGTCGCGCAATTGGCCGGGAGCGTCCATAGGCTGATCCTGGTGGACGTCGAGACGGGAGAGCGTCGCACGCTCGGAGGCGAGGATGGCCCGTCGGCCGGCAACGGGCACGGCGGGCCGGGATCGACGGGAGACGGGGCGTGACGCACCGGCCGGAGAAAGAAGCCGCTTCGCTTCTGGCGCAGCCACATCGCCGCTACAACCCCCTCTGCGACGAGTGGCTGCTGGTCTCGGCCGAGCGCACGCGACGCCCCTGGCAGGGCCTGGAGGAACGGCCCCAGCCCGGCGACCTGCCGCCCTACGACCCCGAATGCTACCTGTGCCCCGGCAACGCCAGGGTCAACGGCCAGCGCAATCCGGCCTACGAGTCGACCTTCGTGTTCACGAACGACTTCTCGGCTCTGCAGCCCGACACGCCAGAAGGCAGCTTCGAGCATGGTCTGCTGCGAGCCCAGGGCGAGCCCGGAACGTGCCTCGTCCTGTGCTTCTCTCCGCGGCACGATCTCACCCTCTCGAAGATGACTCCGCAGGAAGCCCGGGTCGTGGTAGACCTGTGGGCCGCCGAGTCCGCGGCCCTTGGGGCCACCTACAGCTGGGTCCAGGTCTTCGAGAACCGCGGCATCGCGATGGGGGGTTCGAACCCCCATCCTCACGGCCAGATCTGGGCCAGCAGGAGCCTGCCGACGGAGGCCGCCAAGGAGGACGCCGCTCAGGGCCGGTACTTCGAGGCCAGGGGCAGTTCGTTGTTGCTCGACTACGCCGAGCAGGAGGTCCGCGGGCCACGCCAGATCGAGCTCGACGACGACTGGCTGGTTGTCGTCCCCTTCTGGGCGGCCTGGCCGTTCGAGTCGCTCGTGATCCCACGTTGGCCCGTAGCCAGGCTGGAGGACCTATCCGACAGCCAGCGGGATTCTCTCTCACGCCGGCTGACCAGCCTGCTCCGCCGCTACGACGACCTCTTCGGCATCCCGTTTCCCTACTCGATGGGCTGGCACCAGGCGCCGTACGACGCCAAGTCCCGACCGCACTGGCAGCTCCACGCGCACTTCTTCCCGCCCCTCATCCAGGCTGCGATGCGCAAATTCATGGTCGGCTACGAGCTGCTCTCCGAACCGCAGCGCGACATCACCGCGGAGTACGCCGCCGAACGACTGAGGACGGCGATCCGCAACAAGGGAAAGGTCGCCGAACGCGGCGGCTGACAAGGCAAGGCAAGGAGGAATCTCATGGGAGCGCTGTCACCCACGCACCTGATCTTGATCCTGATAATCGCGTTGATCGTGATCGGCCCCGGGAAGCTGCCCGAGGTCGGTGCGGCAATGGGCAAGAGCATCAAGGAGTTCAAGAAGGCCAGCGGCGACATCATGGAGAACATCACCGGGACCGCGCCTCCGGCCCAGTCCGCGCCTCCGGCCCAGTCCGCGCCTCCGGCCCAATCCGCGCCCCAGGCCCAGCCGGCCGCGTACCAGCCGGTTCAGCCGGCCGCGTACCAGGCCCCCTACCAGCCCCCGGCCGGCGCCGTCGTCCCGCAGCCCGGCCAGGCCGCGTACCAGGCCCCGGTGCAGCAGTACCCGCCCCAGCCAGATCCGGCAGCCGGCTACGCGCCGCAGCCCGGCCAGGCCGCGTACCAGACCCCGGTGCAGCAGTACCCGCCGCAACCTATGCCCGTCGCCCCGGCGCCGGACGCCTATCAGCCGGCGACTGGAGTGGTGGTCGAACCGCCTTCCGGCCCCGCGCCCGGCTGAGCAGCGAACAAGCACATACCCCCTTGCCTGGGCCCGTGGCCCCGGCGCAACCTCGGGGCCACGGGCCTGCCTTTGGGCAGCGGCAAGGGATCTGACTTCGGAATGGTGAGCGATGACGGCTACGGCTGACGGCAGCGGCCTGGCGCGGGCCGCGGATCTGGTGCGGCATCTCGAGGCCCTGGCAGCCCAGGAAGACCCTGGAGCCCGCGCGGACCGGGAGCTCATGCGCCTCATCCGCGCCCCCGGTCGCGTGAACCTGATCGGCGAGTACACCGACTTCAACGAGGGCTGGGTCCTGCCAGCGGCAATCGATCGCGAGGTTTGGATCGCTTGCCTGCCGTGGGATCGGCCGGAAGTGGTGCTGACATCGCTCGATCTGGATCAGACGCTCTCATTCGAGTTCGATTCCCTCTCGCCCGAGCATTCGGGCGCCAGGCCCTGGATCGACTACATCGCAGGCACAGCCTGGGCGATGCGGGAGGCGGGTTTGCCGATCCGCGGCTTCCGGGGCGTGCTGAACTCCACGGTCCCGGTCGGCTCGGGCCTCAGCTCGTCCGCGGCGGTGGAGATGGCGGCGAGCTGGGCTCTCGCGGTCCCCGGAGCGCAGCGGCCGGCGCCGCCCGCCATGGCCCTCATCGCCCAGCGGGCCGAGAACGCCTACATGGGCGTCGGGTGCGGGATCATGGACCAGTTTGCCAGCGCCGCGGGGCGCAGCGGCCAGGCCCTGCTCATCGATTGTCGGGCCACGGAGTCCAGCACCGTGCCGATCCCCGCCGAGCTGTCGCTGGTCGTGTGCGACACGAGGACGCCGCGGGACCGCCTGGACGCCTCCGCGTACAACGTTCGCCGCTCGGAGTGCGAGCTCGGGGCTCGATTGATAGGCGAGCACGAGCCCGGCGTGCGCAGCCTGCGCGACGTGGACGAGGCCATGCTGGAGCGCCACTTCCACCGGCTGCCGGAAGTGGTGGCGCGCCGCTGCGAGCACGTCGTCCGCGAGAACGGACGAGTGATGGCAACGGTCGAGGCCCTCGCCTCGGGCGACCTGGACAGCCTCGGCCGGCTGTTCGCCGCTTCGCACACCTCCCTGCGCGACCTCTTCCAGGTCAGCTCGCCGGAGCTTGACGTCATGGTGGAAATCGCGACGGCGACTCCGGGGGTGGTGGCCAGCCGCATGACCGGAGCGGGCTTCGGCGGCTGCACCGTCAGCCTCGTCTCGAAGGGATCGGAGGAGAGCCTGCGAGATCGGGTCCTGCGCGAGTACCCCTCGCGCACCAAGCTGACGCCGATGGTCCATATCGCCGCCGTCGTGGACGGCGCGGGCGAGATCGACCTCGCCGGGATGGCCCTCTGATGCGGATCCTCGTCACCGGCGGAGCCGGCTACGTGGGCAGCGTCACCGTCGAGGCCCTCCAGGAGGCGGGCCACGATGTGGTGGTCCTGGACGACCTCTCGACGGGCCACCGCGCCGCGGTGGTGGAGGGGATCGCTCTCGAGATCGGCAGCTACGGCGATCCGGAGGCGCTGGCGCGACTCCTGGGCGAGCGTGGCACCGAGGCCGTCCTCCACTGCGCGGCCAAGTCGCAGGTGCCCGAGTCCGTCGCCGATCCCGCCAAGTACTACCGCGAGAACGTGGCCGGGGGCGTAGTCCTGCTGGAAGGACTGCGCCTGGCCGGGGTCCGACGCATCGTCTTCAGCTCGACCGCGGCGGTCTACGGGGCGCCGGAGCGGACTCCAATCACCGAGGACCAGACCCCCGCGCCGATCAGCCCCTACGGCGAGACCAAGCGGACCTTCGAAGAGGCGCTGCGCTGGTATGGCGGGGCATACGGTCTGCGGAGCGTCATCTTCCGCTACTTCAACGTGGCGGGCGCCTCGCGTCGAAACGGCGAAGATCACGAACCCGAGACGCACTTGATCCCCAACGTCCTGGCGGCGGCGCAGAGCGACGGCGAGCTGACTCTTTTCGGCGACGACTTCCCAACTCCCGACGGCACCTGCATCCGCGACTACATCCACGTCCAGGACCTGGCCCAGGCCCATCTGCTCGGCCTGGAGGCGACGCAGGCGGGCGACGAACGAAC
Organism: Chloroflexota bacterium; assembly: GCA_034430475.1. Taxonomy (GTDB): domain Bacteria; phylum Chloroflexota; class Limnocylindria; order Limnocylindrales; family CSP1-4; genus Fen-1039. Next base: position 55,065 of record DAOUEA010000118.1, read on the forward strand.
CGGCCCGCCGGACGGCCCCTGCACTCCGCTGCTATTCAACCTGGGCAACGGCTCCGGCTTCAGCAACCGCGAGGTCTTGAGCATGGTGGAGCGCGTGACCGGGCGGTCCATCCGCCGGCGCGTCGGGCCGCGGCGCCCGGGCGACCCGGCGATCCTGATCGCCAGCGCGGAGCGGGCCCGGAAGGAACTCGGCTGGCGACCGAGCCACGATTCGCTGGAGGAGATGATCGGGTCGGCCTGGGAGTGGCGGCTCGCCAATCCGAACGGCTACGCGTAGGACGCCCTCGTGACCGGACCAGGCCGGCCTCTGGCGCCGGCCGCGGTCCGCGCCGACAGACCGGCATAATGGCTCCTCGACTGGGGCCCGTCCGGACGGCAAGGAGTTGACGATGGAGCAGAGCGGCGAAACGCAGCCCGCGGCTACGACTGCGCCGCCTCGACGGAGGCGCCTGCGCCTGGGTCGCCCGCCGTGGCTGCGCTTGCCGCGCCGGCGGAAGAAGCCCGAGCGTGCGGAGCTGAAGTCGCTCACTCTCGTGGAGCACCTGGTCGAGCTACGCAACCGCGTCTTCGTCTCGGCGCTGTCGCTGGTCCCAGGCACCATCCTCGGGTTCATCTTCGCCCCTCAGATCATCGAAGTCCTCAAGAGGCCCCTGCCGACCGACGATCCGCTCATCGTCCTGGGCCTGACCGACGCCCTCATGATCAACTTGAAGATCGCCATCACGACGGGCGTCATCCTGGGCATGCCGGTGATCCTTTACCAGCTATGGCGCTACATCTCGCCTGGCCTGACCCAGAAGGAGCGGTCGGCGGCGCGGCCGTGGGTTCCGATGGCGCTGGTCTTCTTCGCGATCGGCATCTGCATCGCCTACCTCGTCCTTCCGATCACATCGGGGTTCCTCTACGGCTTCCAGTCCAAGGACATCAAGCTGATGCTCACGGCGGATGCCTACTTCAGCTTCGTGACCACGCTCTTTCTGTCCTTCGGGCTGGTGATGGAATTCCCGATGGTTCTCGTCCTGCTGTCGAAGGTGGGCATCCTCTCGTCCAAGCGGTTGCGCGCCTCCCGCCGGGGGGCGCTGATGGGGGCTGTCCTCGTCGCCGCGATCATCACGCCGGGCGGCGACTTCGTCAGTCCGATGGTGATGGCGGCGACCATGTACGGACTCTACGAAGCGTCGATCATCATGATCAGGATGGGAGGCCGCTAGCCACGCGGCACGGGAAGGCCCCGAACGCGAGGGGGTGCGTCCGGGGCCGGGATGGAGTCTGGGTTCGATCGTCCGAGCGGGACGGTTCGGTCAGTCGCGGCCCGATCGGTCAGTCGCGGCCTGAGCTTCCGGCGGAAACCAGTTCCTCGACCGATTCGCGGGCGAAGGCGCTGCGCACGATGCGGATCGAGCGGGCCTTGCGGGCGGCGCTGGGGCTCAGAACCGAGGGCGCGGCGTAGTCGACGACCAGGGCCTCGATCGCTTCGGGGGCGACGGTCAGGGCCATCGCGCCGTCGGCGCCCTCCCGCACAGACCAGCCTCGCTGTCGCAGGGCGGCGGAGACGAGCAGCCGGGCCGGCGGCGGCTCGGACTCGATCTCCAGCGGCTCCGGGGTTACCTCCTCCGGCACCCCGGTCAGCTCGGCGGCGGCATCCGCGGAGTTCATCCGCTCGCGCCGGAGCGCCCTGGCCCTGCGGGACCTGTGCTGAGTCGCCACATGAACCTCTCGTAGCGGCTGCGACATCTGCATACCTAGTACGCACGAGAAACCCGGTTCGATCACTCCACGGTCGAATCGGCGGCCCACGT
>DAOUEA010000119.1:0-3706 GCA_034430475.1 Chloroflexota bacterium
GAACTCGGCCTCGCCCTTTAGAGCCAGGTACTTGGTGATCGCCGCGGTCAGAGTGGTCTTGCCGTGGTCGATGTGACCGATCGTGCCGATGTTGACGTGCGGCTTGGTCCGCTCGAACTTCTTCTTCGCCATCGCGGGTTGCTCCCTCGCTCCTAACGAAACGGGTTGACTGACTAGACCTTGGATTTCGCGACGAGCTCGGCCGCCACGCTGGCGGGGACCTCGGCGTAGTGGGACAGCTCCATGGAGTAGCTGGCGCGACCCTGCGTCATGGACCGCAGGTCCGTGGCGTAGCCGAACATCGTCGCCAGCGGGACCCGCGCTCGCACCACCTGGGTAGAACTGCGCGATTCCATCGCTTCGACATGGCCGCGCCGGGCGTTGAGATCTCCGATGACGTCGCCCAGGAACTGCTCCGGCATCGTGACCTCGACGCGCATCAGCGGCTCGAGGACGACCGGCTTGGCCCTGGCTACCGCGTCCTTGATGGCCAGCGAGCCGGCGATCCTGAACGCCATCTCGCTGGAGTCGACCTCGTGAAAGGACCCGTCGTGCAGGGTGACCTTCACGTCGATCATGGGGTAGCCCGCGTAGGGCCCGGTGTCGAGCGTCTCGCGGATGCCCTGGTCGACCGACTTGACGAACTCGCGGGGAATGGCTCCGCCCACGATCTTGTCTATGAACTCGTAGCCTTTGCCGTGCTCGTTCGGCTCGACCTTGATGATCGCGTGGCCGTACTGGCCCTTGCCGCCGGTCTGCTTGACGTGGCGGCCGACTCCCTCGGCCTGGGCGCGGATGGTCTCGCGATAGGAGACCCGCGGCCGGCCGACGTTGGCGGCGACCTTGAACTCGCGGACCATGCGGTCCACCAGGACGTCCAGGTGTAGCTCGCCCATGCCCGCGATTCGGGTCTGGCCGGACTCCTCGTCGGTGTGGACCCGGAAGGTCGGGTCTTCCTCGGCCAGGCGCTGCAGGGCCAGGGCCAGCTTGTCCTGGTCGGCCTTGGTCTTGGGCTCGATGGCGACCTCGATCACCGGCTCGGGGAAGATGATCGACTCCAACACGACCGGATGATCCGGGTCGGTCAGGGTGTCGCCGGTGTAGGTCTCCTTGAGGCCGACCGCGGCGGCGATGTCGCCGGCGTAGACCTCTTCGATCTCCTCGCGGTGGTTGGCGTGCATCTGCAGGATGCGGCCGATCCGCTCCTTCTTGCCCTTGGTGGCATTGAGGACGTAGGAGCCGGACTTGAGCGTGCCGGAGTAGACCCGGAAGTAGGCCAGCTTGCCGACGTACGGGTCGGCCGCGATCTTGAAGGCCAGAGCGCTGAAGGGCTCCTTGTCGTCGGCGGTGCGCAGCAGCTCGGCGTGAGTGACCGGGTGCTCGCCGATGACCGGCGGCACGTCCTGGGGGCCGGGCAGGTAGTCCACCACCGCGTCCAGGACGGGCTGCACGCCCTTGTTCTTGAGGGCCGAGCCGCACAGGACCGGGACGATGCGGTACTCCAGGGTGCCCAGGCGCAGGCCGCGCTTGATGTCCTCGAGGGAAAGGTCGTGCCCCTCCAGGAACTTGTGAGTCAGCTCGTCGTCCATCTCGGCGACGGCCTCGACCATCTTCTCGTGGTGGGCCCTGGCCTCGGCTGCCAGATCGGCCGGGATCTCCTCGATCGACATCGAGGTGCCCTGGTCGTCGTCCTTGTAGATGATCGCCTTCATGGTGACCAGATCCACGACGCCGCGGAACTTGCTTTCCGAGCCGATGGGGATCTGGATCGGCACGGGCGTGGCGCCGAGCCGGTCGCGGATCATCTCCACGCAGCGCCAGAAGTCGGCCCCGGTCCGATCCAGCTTGTTGATGAAGCAGATGCGCGGCACGCGATAGCGGTCCGCCTGGCGCCAGACCGTCTCCGACTGGGGCTCCACGCCGGCCACGCCGTCGAAGACGACAACCGCGCCGTCCAGGACGCGCAGGCTGCGCTCCACCTCGACAGTGAAGTCCACGTGCCCGGGCGTATCGATGATGTTGATTCGATGATCGCCCCAGAAGCACGTCGTAGCCGCGGCCGTGATGGTGATGCCGCGCTCCTGCTCCTGGGGCATCCAGTCCATCGTGGCCGCGCCTTCATGCACCTCACCGATCTTGTAGATCTTCTTCGTGTAGAAGAGGACCCGCTCGGTGACGGTGGTCTTGCCAGCGTCGATATGGGCGATGATTCCGATGTTCCGGGTCTTGGAAGCCGGAACCTGACGTGCCACTGCTGCTACGTACTCCCTAGCGGGCCGTTACCACTTGAAATGGCTGAAGGCGCGGTTCGCCTCGGCCATCTTGTGAGTGTCTTCACGGCGCTTGACCGCGGCGCCGAGGCCGTTCATGGCATCGACCAGCTCCGCGGACAGCTTCTCCGACATGCTCTTGCCACTGCGCTTGCGGGCGGCCTGGACGAGCCAGCGGACCCCAAGCGACATTCGGCGCTCGCCCCGGATTTCGACCGGGACCTGATACGTGGCGCCACCCACGCGGCGAGGCTTGACCTCGATGATCGGCGTGGCGTTGCGCATGGCCGTCTCCAGGACCTCGATCCCGGGCCGGCCGGCCTGCGCCTCGGCCCGGGCCAGGGCCTCGCGCAGGATGCGCTCGGAAAGGTGGCGCTTGCCGGCCGTCATCAGCTTGGCCGCGAAGCGGTCGGTCAGACGGGGGGTCGGCGCGCCCTGGTACTTCGTCTTGCGGGCGATGGTCGGACGGCGCGGCATCGGCTACTTGCCCTTCTTCTCTGACTTGGCTCCGTACTTGGAGCGGCCCTGCTGGCGGTCTTTGACGCCGGCGGCGTCGAGCGTGCCGCGGATGATGTGGTACTTGACCGATGGCAGGTCCTTCACCCGGCCGCCGCGGACGAGGACTACCGAGTGCTCCTGGAGGTTGTGGCCGATACCCGGGATGTAGGCCGTGACCTCCATCTGGTTCGTGAGCCGGACACGGGCGATCTTGCGAAGAGCCGAGTTCGGCTTCTTCGGCGTCATCGTGCGCACCTGCAGGCAGACGCCGCGCTTCTGGGGTGCACCGGGAATGGGCACCTGGCGCTGGCGCAAGCTGTTCCAGTTCTTGCGCATAGCCGGGGCCTTGATCTTGCGGATCTTCGGCTGGCGGCCATGCCGCACGAGCTGGCTGATCGTCGGCACTGAGACGCTGCTCCTTTCCTTCTGTTGCTCGCTCAAGATCACTTCCGGGGCCGTCCGGGGGCCGATTGGGCCGGACGATCCCTAGGGTCGTTCCGATCGACGGGGACCTGCGCTGCCTTCGGTGGCCTCTCTGGTGCGTTGTCCGCCGCGGCGGCTCACTCGCGACCGGAGGCGATCTGTCAGGCGCGGATCGCTTCGATGTTAGGGCGGGCCGGCCGTCGGGCCTTGGGCAGTCCCGGCGATTCAGTCTCCGCCTTACGGATGGCCTCTTGATTCTGCGACCGGCACACGCCGACCGCAGCCTCTCGCGAAGCCACAAGCGCGGAGTGTAGCAGCGCCCGCGCGTGTAGGTCAAACGTGGAAATCGTGCCAGCCGCAACCGCGTGCCGGGCGCGGGCTACTCCTTCTTCTTGCGGGTCTTCTTGGGGGCCTCGGCCTCGGGCGCAGGCTCGGCAGCCGGCTCCGCCGCGGGCTCGGCAGTCTCGGCCTCGGCCTTCTCCCCGCCGGCCTCGCCGCCCGAGACGGCAGCCAGA
>DAOUEA010000120.1:0-13384 GCA_034430475.1 Chloroflexota bacterium
CCCCATTCGTCCAGGCCGATTCGTCCGAAGCGAGGCAGACGGCCAGCGCGGCCTCCACCCAGGCCGGTCTGTCCGGCTAGCTTACAGGGCGGCACGCGCGGAGCCGGCCGATCGCGCGGCGGCGGCGCGGCACTATCCTCAGCACGACGAAGGCTGGGAGGCCGCTCGATGGCTCGATCAAAGGCAGACAAGCTCAAGGCTGTGGCCGTTGCCGGCGGCACCGGCTTCGTGGGACGGGCGATAGTCCGTGAGCTGGCCGCGCGCGGCTTCCGGCCGATCGCGCTGTCTCATCGCCGGGCGGGGCCCGACCGCCCCGGCAGCCCGGAGACCCGCCTGGCCGACGTGACCCGGCCCGAGACCCTGCCCGCGGCGCTTGGCGGAGTGGACGCCCTGGTCATCTGCCTGGCCTTCCGCAACTCGCCGATCGAGGCGCCGAGGCGGGGCCGGACCTTCGAGAAGGTGGACGCGGCGGGGACGGAGGCCGTCGTTGCCGCAGCCGCCGACGCGGGAGTGCGGCGCCTTGTCTACATCTCCGGGGCAGGGGCGGCGCCGGACGCCGCCCGTCACTGGTTCCGGGCCAAGTGGCGGGCCGAAGAAGCCGTCCGCAACAGCGGCATCGGCTTCACCATCCTCCGGCCCACCTGGATCTACGGCCCGGGCGACAGGTCCCTCAACCGCTTCATCGGATTGTCGCGCTGGCTGCCGTTCGTGCCCCAGATCGGCAACGGCCGCCAGCTCGTCGCGCCCGTCTTCATCGACGACATCGGCGGGCTGGCGGTGGACGCCCTCGAGGCACCGGCCGCGCTCAACGCCACTCTGGAGGTGGGCGGGCCGGAAGCGCTGACCATGGACGAGGTGATCCGCGAGGCGCTGCGTGTCCTGCGCCGACGCCGGCCGATCCTCCACGCCCCGGTCGGGCTCATGAAGCTCCTGACCCGGCCGCTGACGTTGCTGCCGTCGCCCCCGCTGACGCCCGACGCGATCGACTTCATCGTCCAGACCGCGCAGGTCGACACTGCCCCGCTGACTGCGGCACTGCCGCGCCGTTTGACCCCCCTGGCCGAAGGGCTGGCGACCTACCTGGCGAAGCCGGCTCGGCCGGGGTAGGGCGGCGGGCCCCCGAAGGAGACTTCCTGGGCGGGGCCCGAAGTTGCGGTGGCCGTCGAGCCATTCGATGAGCATCCGGCAAGAGCGGACGCTCCGAGGGCGAGGACGGCGATGGCTGCAGCCACCTTCATGGCGAGACTCCCTCCTGTGGGGTCGATGTCCGGGGCGGCTTCAGGATTGCGCCGTTGCCGGGGGCGGGTCGTGGCGGGTGGGACCGGCGCGCGTCGCCGGCCGATCCCACCCGTCCGGGCTATGCGGCTACCACGCGGCCTCGGGGGCGTTGAGGATAGTCCCGTAGCTGGGCCCGGTCTGGCCCATGCACAGGATGGTGGTCTCGGCCGGCAGCTCCGACTTCGGAACCGTCACGGCCTTCTTGTCGGTCCAGACGACTGCCCAGCGCTCGCCGGCCGCCTGGAGGTTCTCCAGCCGGGCGTGGGTGTACATGACCAGCTTCGGATGGATCGAGTCCAGCATGTCCAGCTGGTGAGGCTCAGTGACGTCGCCGGAGCCCAGGTCCTGGAAGGCGCCCATGGCCAGGTCCACGTCGGTGCCGATCGCGGCCTTCTGCTCGGGAGTGAGTTCAGTCTGGCCTGTCGAGCCCAGGTGGACGATCTTCCAGCCGGCGAACTCGACGATGAAGATGTGGTTCGCGGCGTCACCGGGGACGATCGGCGAGTGGTCGTGCGAGGCGTCGATCGATACCACCCTGGTCGTGCCGGCGGTCAGCTCGCCGCTCTCGTTGACGATCTTCTGGCCCGGGAACGAATCCGCGAACTGCTTCGAGTAGTGGTCTCCGTGCAGGTGCGAGACGAGGAGGATGTCCTGGGCCGTGGGCGGGACGGCTATCGCGGTCGAATCCCAGACGTCGAAGAGGATCCGCTCGCCGGTTGGCGCGGTCAGCTCGAGCTGGGCGTTCTCGCCGTAGCTGATGGTGAGGGTGTCGGCGGGCGGCGTCGGCGTGGCCGGGTCGGCGGTGGGAGTGGCATCGGCCGCCGTGCAGGCGGCCAGTGATGCGGCCATGACGGCCGCGAATGCAAGCAGGCAGATCTTGCGCATCGGTAGGCTGCTTCCTTCGTGTTGAGGACGCGGCAGTTCAGGAGGCCGTGCCCGGGCTCAAGGGCGCTAGCGCGCCCGATCGCGCGCCAGTGATTCGGGGGCAGCCTGATCCGACGGCTCCGCCGTTGCCGGCTCGGTAGCGGAGGCGTCGAAGCTCGAGGCCAGGCTCTCCGACAGGAGCAGAAGGGCCAGAACCGCCGCGAACGTGATCACGATGGGCATCCCTTGAACCCCAGGTGGCGCGTTCGGCCATCCAGACGAGGGTTCGGGCGGCGATGTTCAAACGAAAGGCCGCGGCCTCCCACCTCTTGCGAAGAGGAGGATGTTGGCCACGGCAATGAGCACCAGACCCAGACCTCCAACAAGCACGATGAGCGCCGCTGTCGTCAGCAACGAGGCGATGACGGCGACGCAAAGCGCCCCGAAGCCGGTGGCAGCCAGGATCATGGCGGCGCGCCAGGTGCCCGGATGGAGGCTCTGCCAGTAGGCGGCATCGTCCATTACGCTGAAGCCGGCCCGCCCGAAGGCCTCCAGCAAAGGCTTCGACTGGGGCCCGAGCCGTGGGCCGTCGGGCAGGATCAGGCAGAAGCCGCCCCGCCCTCGCCAGAGCCAGGCGTCCTCCGGTCCGACCCACTCGTTGACACCTGGCCGGCCAAGCAACGCTCCCCACCACGTGCGGACGACGAGCGTCCCCGGCCCGAAGGCGACCTCGCGCCGATGCCCCAGCCAGATCGGCAGCATCACAGCCCCCCACAAGCCGCCGGCCACCACCACCCCGGCGACCCGAAGAGAAGTCTCCCCCCAGCTCCAGGTGATCCAGAGCCCAAAGAAGACGCACCCAGCCAGGGCGGCGAGCATCACCGCCAGACCCCGCCGGCTCCGCGGCGAGTTGAACACCTCAACGCTCGCCGCGGGCGGCCCGCCCCGAGCGGCCATCGCCCTATCCCCGCTCGAGGTAGCGCTCGCGATCCCAGGCGTGGACGGCGGCGTCGTAGGCGGCCTGCTCGACGCGGGCGGCGTTGAGGTAGTGGTCCACCACGTCCTGGCCGAGCAGCTTCGGCGCGACCTTGCTGGCCGCCAGCAGGTCGATCGCCTCGGCCAGTGAGCGTGGCATCCGATCGCAGCCGGTGGCCGTGTAGCCGTTGCCCTTGTGCTCGGCCGGCGGCTCGATCTTGTTCTCGATGCCGTGCAGCCCCGCCCCCACCTGCGCCGCGTAGGCCAGATAGGCGTTCATGTCCCCGCCGGGGAAGCGGCTCTCGATGTGCAGGCTGGGCCCGTGGCCCACGATGCGAAGACCGGTCGTCCGGTTGTCGCGGCCCCAGACCACGTTCACCGGCGCCCAGCTGGCGACCGCGTAGCGCTTGTAGGAGTTGACGTTGGGGGCGACGAACAGGGCCAGCTCGCGCTGCAGGGCCATGATGCCGCCCAGGAACCAGCGCATCGTCTGGCTCATGCCGTAGGGCCTGGCGCCCTCTTCGGTGAAGAGGGGCTTCTCGCCGGTCTTGTCCCAGAGCGACATGTGGAGGTGGCCGCTCGAGCCCGTCCAGTCGGCGTAGGGCTTGGCCATGAAGGTCAGGCCGTAGCCGCTCAGCCAGGCGATCTCCTTGGCCCCGTGCTTGAACAGGACGCTGCGATCGGCCGCCTCCAGCACGTCCGAATAGCGGATGTTGACCTCGTGCTGGCTGGGGGCCGCCTCGCCCTTGCTGAACTCGATCGGGATGCCGGCCTCGGTCATCTCGTTGCGGATCTGACGGTACAGCGGCTCCAGCTTGGTGGCCTGCAGGAGGTGGTAGTCCTCGTTGTAGTAGCCCACTCGCTCGACGTCGTTGAAGCCCTTCTCGGCCAGGTCCTCGAAGGTGTCCGACAGGACGTAGAACTCCAGCTCGGTGCCGGCCTTGACCGTGTAGCCCAGCTCGGCGGCCCGGGCGACCTGGCGCTTGAGCATCGTCCGCGGCGAGATGGGTATCTCCTTGCCGGTCTCTTCGTCCACCACGTCGCACAGGACGATGGCCGTCGAGTCGAGCCAGGGCAGGACGCGGGTCGTCTCCCAGACCTGGCGGGCGATCCAGTCGCCGTAGCCGGTCTCCCAGTTCATCAGCTCGAAGCCGTCCGGCGTGTTCATCTCCATGTCCGTGCCGAGCAGGTACGTGCAGAAGTGGATGCCGTGATCGACCACCCCGTTGAGGAAGGCCTCGCCCTGGACGCGCTTGCCCATCAATCGGCCCTGCATGTCGGTCAGGGCGACGATGACCGTGTCGATCCGGCCGTCGCGGACCATGGCCCGCAGCTCGTCGAGCTGCCTGGGGGCAGGTTGGCTGGCTCCGTGCTCGGCGCTCATCGGTTCCTCCTGTGCCGGGCCGTCGTCCGACTGGGCTCGCCGGCGTTGCCTGGCGGCTATTGTGGCGCCTGTGGCCCGTGGAGGTCAGCTGTCGGCGCGACGAATGAACGTTCATTGAGGCTCATCCGTCCCTGGTGACTGAGGCCAGACGGGTCGATCGATCCGCCGAAGCCCGACCCGGAACGGAGGGAGCGCGGTTGATCCAGGGAGGGCTAGTGGCCTCGAGCGATCGGCCCGAGAGTGCGGAGATTGCGTTTGCCCGGTTGACCGAACGTGAGATCGACCGCTGCTACTCGCTGGCCGGCTACCTGCTGGGCGACGCAGCGGAGGCCCAGGATGCAACACAGGAGGCGATGGCGCGCGCCTGGCGGGCGCGCGGGACGCTGAGGGACCTCGAAGCTTTCGAGGGCTGGCTGGACCGGATCGTGGTCAACACTTGCATGGATCGGATGCGTCGCCGCAAGGTCGTCCGGTTCGTGAGCCTGGAGGCCGCGGGGGAGGTCGCCAGCCGCGATGCCTTCCGCGACTTCCTGGCCCGCGACGAACTGGGCCGCGCCCTGGATGTCCTGACGCCTGAGCAACGAGCGGTGGTGGTGCTGCGCTTCTGGCGCGACCTGGCTGTCGACCAGATCGCCCTGCGGTTGAGCTGCCCCCCAGGGACCGTCAAGTCCCGACTCCACAACGCGCTAGCCGCCCTGAGGAGACGGCTGGAGCAAGACGCGGGCGAGGTGAAGCGATGAACGACAACGACATCGAGCTGCGGCTCGAGAGAATCCTGGGAAGTGCCCCGACCGTTCCTGCCCCCTTCAGCCTCCGCCGGGCCGTGGCCGCCGACCGAGCCATCGCCGGCGAGCGGCTCTCGCCCCCGCGACGGATCTCCCCGGCGCTGAGGCGGCCGTCCCGGGCCGTCTCCGCACTGATTGGCCTGGCGGCTACCTTCGTTCTCTGCACCGGGCTGCTGTTCATCGTGGCCAACCGGCCCACAACCGGGCCGGCCCCTTCGGCTGCCCCCGGCACCTTCAACCTCACAGGATCCATGTCCACTCCTCGTTCCTTGCACGCGGCGGTACTGCTCAACGATGGTCGCGTGCTGATGGTCGGCGGGTTGGCGGACGTCGTGATGGGCAGCGGGGTGGCCACGGCCGAGCTGTACGATCCGGCGACCGGCACCTTCACGCCGACCGGATCCATGGCCCATGCTCGAGCCAACCCGACGGCGACGTTGCTGCATGACGGGCGGGTCCTGGTAACCGGTGGCAACTACTTGAATGCCGAGGCCGACAGCTCCGCGGAGCTGTACGACCCGGCTACCGGCACCTTCAGCCCCACCGGCTCCATGTCCGTCGCCCGTGCCGGCGAGACGGCGACGCTTCTCGCCGATGGCCGCGTCCTGATCGCCGGGGGAACGAACAGGGAAGCGGGAGCCCTGACTTCGGCCGAACTCTACGACCCCGCGACAGGCACGTTCAGCGCCACGGGCTCGATGGCCCAGGCACGCCTGCTCCACGCCGCCTCCCTCCTCCGGGATGGCCGGGTCCTTGTCGTGGGCGGGGATGACGGATCAAGGGGCTCTCGCGCCACCGCCGAGCTGTACGACCCCGTGACGGGCACGTTCAGCGCCACGGGCTCGATGACCGATGCCAGGACCTGTACCCTCGCCACCACGCTGGCAGATGGTGCGGTGCTGCTCGCAGGCGGCCAGAACGAGACCGGCGATCTCGCCACCGCGGAGGTGTACAAGCCCTCGACGGGGCGGTTTGCAGCCACCGGGACCATGCACGCGGCCCGTACATATCAGAGCGCCGCGCTGCTTCCGGACGGTCGCGTCCTGGTCGCGGGCGGCATGTCCGTCTCGAAGCTCTCGATCCACGCCTCCGCGGAGCTGTACGACCCCTCGACGAGGAAGTTCAGCGCCACCGGCTCGATGGATTTGCCCCGTGATGGGCACTCGGCGACGCTGCTGCGGGACGGCAGCGTGCTGATTGCCGGCGGCCAAACCGGGACGAGCGACGGCTCCGGTCTCGATGTGAGCGTGACGGCCTCGGCCGAGCTCTACTGGCCGGACGCTCGCTAGACCTGGCCCCCGCCGGATAGCAGAGCGGCGGGCTTGCGCCCGCCGCTTCTGCTGCAACCCCCGAGATGGGCAGATCAGGGGTGACGAGGGCCAGATTCCTCTGTCGCGTGCTCCCCATGCCCCCCGCACGGGTCCATCGTCCGCCGGATCGGCAGCAGCCAGCCGGCCCGGCAGGCGGACTATATCCGGTTCGAGAGGCCGTGACTGCGCCGTTATGCCGGCATGCGCGCGGGCGGCCCGCCCCGGGGATCGGCCAGCAGGCGCCGCCCGGTCGCCCCGCGAATCGCGCGATCAGGGTAGAGTGCGCAGGCGCAAAGCTGCGCCGCCCCCGGCCGGGGAGCGGTGCCAAAGAGGTGACGCCGGCTATATGGGTGACCCCCGCGACGAGCGAGCCCCAAGCGATGGACAGCACGAGGACTGGCTGACCGACCTGGCCGGGCCGGACAGACCGGTCAGGCCCGGGATCGCCAGGGGTGGTCTGCGCGATCGAGGCGGCGGCCTGCGAAGCGGCGGCCTGCGCCAGCGGCCCGCCCCTACACCGACCCTCGATTCGGCGCGCGTTCGCTCCGCCCGCTCGATCGTGGCCCCCAAGCGCGCCGAGCAGGCCGAGGACGCCGAGCCCGCCGAAGAGGCCGAGGAGGAGCCCGCCGCGACGAGGAAGGCCGGCCCCGCCCTGCGCCGCACCCCCAGCGGTGCGAGCGCCCGGAAGCCGGCCCCGGCCGTCCCCCAGGTCAAGATGCCGGCCTTGCCCAAGGTCAACCTGCCCAGCGTCAAGGTCAGCGCAGAAGACATCCGCAAGCTCGCCGCGCGCCGCCCCAAGCTCCACCGGCCGGCCCTCCACCGCCCGCACTGGCGCCTGTCGGCGCGCCACACGGCGGCCCTCGGGATCGGGCTGGCGGCCCTTCTGGCCACGGTCGGCGGATTGGCCACGGTCGTCCCCAACAAGCCCGTCGTGGACCCCGGCAGCGGGGCCGTCAACAACGTCGAGTTCACCGCGGCCGGCGCGCCGCCCGACACCATCTTCAACTTCGGGCCGTTCTTCGTGCCGACGGAAGGCAGGCTGCTGATGATGGGCAGCGACGGCCAGACCAGCTTCGTCTGGGCCTCGACCGACGGCTCCAACTGGGAGCGCTACACCTCCGTCGACGCCTTCGGCGGGCCCGATCATCGCTTCGTGGTTCTGGGTTTCGCGGCCGACGGCAACGGCGGCTACGTCACCGTCGGCGATTCGTTCGATGCGGACGGAAACGTCTCGGCCTCGGCCTGGTACTCGCGCGACGCAAAGCGGTGGTTCGCGGCCAGCATCGATTTCCCCGAGAACGCGGAGATGATGGGCCTGGCAGTCGGGTCGGAGGCCATGGTCTCGGCCGGCAACGGCGTGGCCTGGATCTCTCGCGGCGGAACGAGCTGGAAGATGGTGGCCCTGCCCGACGCCACCGGCTACGTGCCGCGTGCCGTCCGAACCTGGGCTGGCGGCTACGCCATCGTCTCGGCCTGGGCCGGCGATGGCGACCGCAAGTCCGCGGTCTGGGTTTCGCCGGACGGCGAGACGTGGCTCCAGGGCTGGTCGATGCTGACCCTCTTCGACGTCGAGGACGCCGTCGCCTACGGCAGCGGCCTGGTGGCCGTGGGCAGCCAGGGCAGGACCGTGGATGAGCTGGCCACGCCCACCCCCAAGGCCACGCCGGAGCCCAGCGCCTCGGCCAAAGTGACACCCAAGGCGACCAAGACGCCGGAGCCCACGCCCGATACGAGCGGCTCGCCCGGCGCCTCCATGGAGCCCACACCCACGCCCCTGCCCACGACCGCCGCCATCGCCTACCAGATCGCGGGCAGCTGGAGCTCGGCCAACGGGCTGGAATGGTTCAAGGGCAACAGCCTGGGCGGCCCATATGCCCAGTCGATGACGTCGGTCGCCCAGGCCTTCGACTCGCTGGTGGCGGTCGGCTCGTCGCCCGGCGACCTGAGAGGGACAGACTCAGCAGGCGAGGGCAACCTGACCCTGTGGGTCACCGACGACGGCAACGCCTGGAAGCCGATCCGGACCAACGTCCCGACCCTGTCGCGCAGCCGGATCGTCCAGTACGGGAGGTACCTGGTCCTGGCCGGTGTCGGGCCCAGCGGCAGGCTGACGGTCCTGACCGGCGAGGTCTCGCTCGGGGCCCCGCTGCCTCCGGTATTCGCCTCGCCGACGCCCGCCATCGCCCTATCGGTCCAGGCCGACGAATCGCCGGCCGTCCCCGGCCTCAAAGGCGTCGACACGCTGGGCCCGGTCGTCGCGGTCGGCGACCTCTTCTACTTCTTCATCAACCAGGAAGCCGGAACCGGAATCTGGACCTCCACCGACGGCCGCTCGCCGCTGGTCGCGCAGGCCGAACCGGCCGATCTGCTGCCCGAGGAGGGCGCGGAGGGCAGCACGCCGACCATCCTGGACGCCATCGCGGACGGCAATGGCGGCATCCTGGCAGTCGGCAAGATCACGGCCGACGGCGAGGACAAAGCGGCGATATGGCGCCTCTCGGGTGAGACCTGGACCCAGGTCCCCATAACCGGCAGCGCTCCTGCCGCGCTGGGCTCGCTGGCCCAGTACGACGGCACGTTCGTGGCCGCCGCAACCGTCGCGGAGGGCCCGCGGATCATGGTCTCCGAAGACGGCGGGTCCTGGGTCGAAGCCAGCGTGCCGGGGTCGAGCGGGTACCTCCTGAGGATCACCTCCTGGTCCGGCGGCTTCGTGGCCTCCGGATCCACCGGTGGCGCGGCCGCCGAGGACGAAGAGGACAGCGACGCGGAGCCCTCCGCCACGCCCGGCACGGTCCATGTTTGGACCTCGCCCGACGGCCTCGTCTGGACGGCTCAGGCCGACTGGCTGCTGCCGCGCAATCCCGGCCAGGTCATCGGCGCCGGCGACGGGCTGGTCATTACCAGCACCGGCATCACCGGCAAGGACAGCTGGTGGTGGTCGGCCGACGGCAAGGCCTGGCAGGAGGCGCAGCTGACGACCGCCGCGGGCGGCTGCATGGCCAGGCTCGACACGGGCCTGATCAAGGTGGCCCCGCCGGCCCCCGAGGCTGAGGACCCGGCCTGGCACGTCTGGGTCAGTGAGGACGGCAAGTCCTGGCAGAACCCCGGCATCGACAACGTGGCATTCGAGGACACCACGGTCTGCCGGGTGGCCTCGTCGGGGAAAAAGATCATGATTGTCGGCTGGGCCTCGCCGAGCGTCCTGAGGGTCTACGTCAGCCGCTAGCCGCCGCAGGCCCGGGCCGGCCCGCGCGACGCTGCCGATCCGTTCCAGGCTCGCTCCACGCGGCGCTAGAATCGCAGGCGTCTCCGACAGTGGCCCGATCGAGCGAGGAGCCTGAGCCATGACCACGCCTGCCACTCCCCCGACTCCGCGCCCGGGCTTCCGCGTGGAGAAGGACCCGCTGGGCTATCTCGAGGTGCCCGAGTCCGCCTACTATGGCGTCCAGACCGCACGCGGCATCCACAACTTCCCGATCTCCGGAGGGCGTCCCAGCATCGCCCTGGTGCGGGCCACCGTCCAGGTCAAGAAGGCGGCAGCGCGAGCCAACATGGCCACCGGCCGCCTGCCCAAGAACCTGGGCAACGCCATAGTCGAGGCCTGCGACGAGGTCCTCTGCCCGGCTGCGCCCTGCACGGACGAGCAGGAGAGCGAGGAGGGCGCCGAGGCGGCCCGCCCCGCCGACCCGATGAAGGCCGGCTTCGAGGCCGCCCGGGCCGCCATGCAGGTCGAGCTGGTCGACAACTTCCGGATCGATCCCTACCAGGCCGGCGCCGGCACCAGCCACAACATGAACGCCAACGAGGTCCTGGCCAACCGGGCGATCGAGCTCCTGCACGCCGCCGGCACGGGCTCGGGCAAGCGAGGCGACTACGCGGTCGTCAGCCCCAACGACCACGTCAACATGGCCCAGTCCACCAACGACGTCTTCCCGACCTCGATGCGGGTGGCCGCGCTGGACCTGATCCGCGACTTCCTCCCGGCCGCGGAGGAACTGATCGCCGCCTTCGACGCCAGGGGCCGCGAGTTCGACGACGTCATCAAGTCCGGCCGAACGCACATGCAGGACGCCGTGCCGGTTCGGATGGGCCAGGAGTTCGCAGCCTACGCGCTGACGCTGCGCCGGGGGGTCGATCGCTTGCGGGCCGCCGCCGATTCGATCGCCGAGCAGAACATCGGCGCCACCGCCGTCGGGACCGGGCTCAACGCCGAGCCCGAGTACATCGACCTGGTCGTCAAGCACCTGGCCGAGCAGACGGGCCACCCGCTGCGCCGGGCCGAGCATCTCGTCCAGGCGACCCATTCGATGCGGCCCATGCTGGAGGTCAGCGCCGCCCTGCGGGGCATCGCCGTCGACCTGGTCAAGATCAGCGAGGACCTGCGACTCATGTCCTCGGGCCCGGCCACGGGCTTCGGCGAGATCACCCTGCCCGCCGTCCAGCCGGGCAGCTCGATCATGCCGGGCAAGGTGAACCCCGTCATGGCCGAATGCCTGTCGATGGTTTGCTTCCGGGTCATCGGCAACGACACGACGATCGCCTGGGCCGCCTCGGCCGGCCAGCTCGAGCTGAACGTGATGATGCCGGTCATCGCCCACACGGCTCTGGAGAGCCTGACCATCCTGGGCAACATGTGCCGCGCCTTCGCCGAGTTCTGCGTCAGCGGGATCGAGGCCAACCGCGAGCACGCCCGTGAGCTGATGGAGCGCTCGTCCGCCCTTTCGACGCCGCTGGCCCCGTACCTGGGCTACGCCCTGGCGGCGGAGATCTCCAAGCAGGCCGTCAAGGAGAACCGCACCATCCGCGAGATCGTCGTCGAGCGCGGCATCTTCACCGCCGAGGATCTGGACCAGATCCTTGCCCCCCACGAGCTGACTGAGCCGGGCGTCGCCGGCGGTTTCCGCTTCACGCCGACGCTTCCCGAAGGCGTCAAGCCGCCGACCGGCCCCGCCGGGCGCTGAGTCTCTCGCGTCTCGTCAGGCGGACCCTCGCCGGAATATATTACCACTGTACTAGACATTTACGCGTCCAAGGTCCCATAGTCGAGACAGAACCCCCCCCAAGCGAGGAGTGGGGGTTGGGGGAACTCCCCTGAGACTATGGAGGACCGGCCATGGCACGACGCCGATTCGTCTCTCTAGTGACGGCCGCGCTGCTGGCAATCGCAGCCGCCGTCGTGGCAGTC
Source organism: Chloroflexota bacterium (assembly GCA_034430475.1). Classification (GTDB taxonomy): domain Bacteria; phylum Chloroflexota; class Limnocylindria; order Limnocylindrales; family CSP1-4; genus Fen-1039. The sequence continues at coordinate 11,782 of DAOUEA010000120.1, forward strand.
CCGGGCGTCGCCCTGGCCCACAACCAGACGGTCAGCCTGACCTGCAACAACCAGGACAACCCCGTCCTCTACATCCACCTGACCTACTACGCCTTCCCGCCCGCGGGCAAGCACAACACGGTGTCCGCCTCGATCGACGGAAGCTCGGTCCTGGCGACCACCAACTTCTACACCTCCTACAGCCACACCTTCAGCGCCGGTTCCTCGTACGTGAGCCATACGGCGCAGGTGATCGTCCACGCCTGGGACGACCCCACCGGCTCTCACGGCTGGACGAAGACGTTCAACCTGAGTTCCAGCGCCTGCAAGCAGCCGACTCCGTCGCCTACGCCCACGCCTACTCCGACCCCGACTCCGACCCCGACCCCGACTCCGACCCCGACGCCTACTCCGACCCCGACGCCTACTCCGACCCCGACGCCCACGGCAACCCCCACTCCCACGGCAACCCCCACCGCCACACCTGAGGTCACGCCGACGCCCTTCGAGTCCTTCAAAGGCGAGACAGCGACTCCCTTCGAGTCCTTCAAAGGCGAGACCTCGACCCCCGAGAGCACCCCGCCGCCCACCGGCACCGCGGGCCAGTCGACCCCTGGCTCCGCTCCGACGCTGATGCTGTTGCTGGCCTCGCTCTTCGGAGCGTTCGGTCTGGCCGCGGCCCGATCGCAGCGCCGCAGGATCCGAAGCCGCTAGCGCCGGCAGGCCGTTCTGCCGACAGCCAACCTCGAACCACAGCCGGCGGGCCCGCAAGGACCCGCCGGTTTCTTCGTGGCCGCCCCGGCGCCCGATGGCCTGCGGCGGAGACATGCCAGCCCTCGTCCGTCGCGCCTGGTGCGCCATCCCCCTAAACCCTAAGTAAAGTACTAGGTATTTCGTCCTATCCGGTCCATACTCGGGCCTACCCGAACAGGTCATAAGCAATGGAGGTAGATAGAGATGGCACGACGCCGCAGCCTCAGCTTCGTTTCTGCCGGTCTGCTGGCCGCGTCTGCCGCGCTGGTTGGGCTAGCCGGCGCAGCTCTGGCCGTCCCGGTCGGCTCGCCCGCTCCGTCGGTCGTGCCCGGCAACAACGGCACGGTGAAGATCCACGAAGGCGACACCGAGAACGAACCTATCGTCGCCAACGAGCCGCAGGTCTGTACATTCCACATCCACTTCTTCTTGGCCGACGCGGGACAGTCGGGCGACTGGTGGATCGAGTCCTGGCCGCCCACGGGCGACATGACGACCGTGCTGTCCGGCACATACTTGACAGGCGGCGACGGCGAGTACCGGATCCCCGTTTCGCCCGCGACGTACTCCCTCCCGAACGGGCACTACAAGCTCTTCTGGCAGGGCGACGAGGAGAACCTGGCCAAGGACAAGGTCTTCTGGGTCTCCTGCCCGGACACGAGCGAATCTCCGACCGCTTCGACTCAGGTGACGCCTACTCCGTTCGAGTCGTTTGCGGGTGAGACCGCGACGCCCGTGGTCACCCCGAATCCCTGCAACACACTCACGATCGATGTGAGCCAGGCCCTGGCCGAGCAAGACTTCGCGCCCACTGTCTGCCCCACCGCCACTCCCTTCGAGTCGTTCAAGGGCGAGACTTCCACTCCTGAGG
>DAOUEA010000121.1:0-2030 GCA_034430475.1 Chloroflexota bacterium
CAGCGCTTCAGGATCTCCGACTTCAAGGGCAAGGTGATCCTGGTCGAGACGATGGCGACCTGGTGCCCCACCTGCCAGGGTGAGATGAGCCAGGTCAAGGACCTGATCGCGGCGCTGGGCCCGGACGCCAACTTCGTTGCCGTCAGCCTTGACGTGGACTCCAACGAGGACGCGCTCATCCTCAAGAGGTTCGCCGACAAGAACGGCTTCGACTGGCGGATCGCGATCTCGCCCCAGGAGGTGAGCCGGTTCCTGGCCACCAACTACGACGTCGACTACCTCAACCCGCCCCTCCAGCCGATGCTCGTCATCGACCACAAGGGCGGGGTGTGGGGCCTGCCCTTCGGCACCAAGACGTCAATCAGCCTCAAGAAGACAATCGACGAGTTCCTGGCGGGCAAGAGCTGACCCGCAGCGCCCGGCCATTCGGGGCCTGCCGGACGCCGAACGAACCGCAGCAAGGGGAATCACGCCATGTTCCTTCGTAGCATCAGGCCACCGCTTCCGCTCCCGTTCGCCCTGGTTCTTGTGACGGCTCTGGCTGGATGCACCGGCGTCGCGGCCTCGCCGACGGTGCAGGCCACGCCCGAAGCCACACCGGAAGCCTCGGCGACTCAATCGCAGACGCCCGGGGCGTCCCTGCCGCCCGGCGCGCCGGGATGGCTGTCGATGGACCTGACCGACGTCACCACCGGCGAGAAGTTCACCATCGCCGGCCTGGGGAGCGATGTGGTGCTGGTCCAGAACATGGCCCAGTGGTGCCCTACCTGCCGAAGCCAGGCCGGTGAGGTCAAGAAGGTGGGCGAGGCCTTCGGTGACGAGGGTGGCCTGTCCATCGTGAGCCTGGACGTGGACCCCAACGAGGACGCGGAGTCGTTGAAGGCGTACGTGGCCAAGGAGGGGTTCGACTGGCACTTCGCCGTTGCGCCGGCCGATCTCCTGCGCGAGATCGACGATCTATACGGAACGCAGTACCTCAACCCGCCCTCCGCGCCGATGCTGCTGGTCAAGGCAGACGGGTCGGTCCTGCCGCTGTCGTCCGGGATCAAGTCGGCCGAGAAGCTACAGGAGACCATCATCGGGTTCCTGGGGCTTTGACCCCGTGGAGGCTGCCCTCACTTCGATCTCGCTCGGCCTGCTGGCCACGACGAGCCCCTGCGTCCTGCCGCTCTACCCGGGCTACCTGGCCTACCTGAGCGGCCAGACGGAGGAGTGGGGGAGGGGCTGGCTGCGCTATACCCTGGGCTTCTTCGTCCTGGCCGGGGTGCTGTCGATGATGCTCGCCCTGGGGGCGCTGATAGCCGCGCTGGCCATCTCGGTCGGTCGAGCCCTGGCGGTGGTCATACCTCTGGCCGACGCCACGATCCTGGCCCTGGGGATCGCCCTCCTCGCCAACCGCAACCCCTTCAAGGGCCTGCGGACGGTGAAGGTTCCGGTGCTGCGGCACCCGCTGGCCAACGCCTACGCCTACGGTCTGCTCTACGGCCCGATAGCCCTGCCGTGCTCCGGGCCGCTCGTGGTGGCCATCTTCGCCCTGTCGTTCACCGCCGCCGAGGCGCTGGACAAGCTGCTGGTGTTCCTGTGGTTCGGCATCGGCTTCGGGCTGCCGCTGCTGGTGCTGTCGCTCCTGTCGGGGGCGATGCAACGCTGGCTGACGCGCTTCTTCGCGGTGCACAGTCGGGCCGTCAACCTGGTCGGCGGGGTGCTGTTGATAGGCGTGGCGGTCTACGACTTCAGCCAGAACTGGGAGTACCTCCAGCTCTACTACGGCCTGTAGGGGCGGGGCCGGGCTGAGGGCCGCCTGGCTGACCGCCGCCCTGCCTCAGGCCCGCTCGAGCGTCGCGGCCACGACCCCCTCGGCGGCCAGGGCCTCCGCTTCTGCTTCCGCGGCCGTGCCTCCGGGAGCGGCTTCCCGCGCCCTGTCCGCGCCGTGGAACCACGTCCAGAGCAGCGAAGTGGAGATGGTGTAGAGCACGATGATGGTCACGAAGTTGACGGCGTAGCCGCCGGTGAACCCCAGCGTGGCCTGC
>DAOUEA010000122.1:0-1846 GCA_034430475.1 Chloroflexota bacterium
CGGTTGATAGACCGGATCAGCGAAGCCACGGGGGCCGACGATCCGGAGGACGTCGAGCGCCGAGTGCGCGCCGCTCTGGACGGCGCCGACGAAGCCCGCTGGCAGGCCGAGCAGGCCGGCTTCGACTCACGCTATCTCACGGATCTGCTGAGCACCGGCATCGTCAGGTTGAGAGATGACCTGACCGTGGAGATGGCCAATAGCGCGGCGCATGCCATGCTGGATCGCAGGCCTGGCACCATGATCGGCCGTCCGGCGCTCGAGGCCTTTGTCGACTCTCGCATCGAGGGGATCGCCCGGACAGCCATGGAGCAGGGATCGGCCAGCGGCGAACTGATCGTCCATTCGGATGAAGGCCCGACGGTCGTCGTCCGCGCCCGCCGCTCACCGGTGTCCGGAGTGTGGCTCGTGATGGACGACGTGTCGGAGCTACGCCGGCTGCAACGGATCAGGGCGGAGTTCATCGACAACCTCTCGCACGAGCTTCGCACGCCGCTCTCGACCATCAGCCTGCTGGCCGAAACGGCGGGCCGCGAAGCGGGCGCGGCACCGCCGCGAGTCCGCGACCGGATCGCCAAGATCGAAGTGGAGACAGGCCATCTGACGCAGATGGTGAACGAGCTGCTGGACCTGTCACGCATCGAGAGCGGGGCTGCCCAGCTGCTGCTGGACGAGGTCGACCTCGGCCGCGTGGCACGCGCGACGGTGGAGCGCCTGCGGCTCTTTGCCGAGCGTCAGGGCGTGACCCTGGCTCTGGACGTCCCGGAGGACGTTCTCTCGATTCGTGGCGACGAGGACCGCATGGGCCAGGTGTTCATCAACCTCCTCCACAACGCTGTCAAGTTCAGCCCCCAGGGCGGCGAAGTCACAGTGGGCGTGCACTCGAGCGATGGCGAGGTACGGGGCTGGGTCAGGGATCACGGTGTGGGCGTTCCGGCAGCCGACCTGGCGCGAATATTCGAGCGCTTCTACAAGGTGGACAGAGCCAGGGAGCGTGGAAGAGGCGGCACCGGCCTCGGCCTTTCGATCGCCCGCCACATCGTCGAGTCGCACGGCGGCCGGATCTGGGTCGAATCGGTCGAGGGCGAGGGCTCGACGTTCACTTTCGCGGTGCCGGTGGCGCCGGTGATCGCCCGCCCGAGGGCTGGGGGCGAGCGGGCTTCCGGGCAGAAGCGGCGCGGGGCTTCGTAGCCCGGGCTGCGGCCGGCTTCGGGGCGCGGGCAGGAGAAGGGGCGGAGCGGGGCGCGGCGGCCGCATGGACCGGGGCAGGTTCGGTCGATCCGGCGTCCGCCTCGGTAATGGCTTTGACCTCGTCGACGAAGGCCTGGATTCGCTGTCTGCGCCAGCGCGCCTTCTCGAACTTGCGCAGGCGCCTGGCCTCGGCCCTGGAGGCCGCCGCCAGTTCGCCCTCCAGGCGCTTGAGGCGTTTGCGCAGTCCCTTCTCGGCCTTGCGGGCGTCCTTCGATCCACGATCGCCAGGCTGACCTCCGTCCTTCGCCATTCTCTGCCTCCCAGATCCATTCGCGGGCCGCGCTCACCAGGTCCTCGGCGACGCGACAGCGACCTGGCGAGCATAACGTCGGTCGAGCGGCGGTCAAGGCTCGGGCCGGCTCCGATGAGGGTGCCGCTCACGGACGGCCGGCTCAGTCGGTGCCGAGGAGCTCCGGCGGGACGAGCCAGCGCAGGACGCCGCCGCCATCGCACAACGGCCGAGACACGTCGATGCGGACCAGCGCTCCCTTGCGCAGGGTCAGGTCCGGCACGCCGGCCAGGTCGGCTGCCAGCTCGCTGAAGTCGGGATCGTGGCCCACCAGGAGGGGCTGGCGCGGGTCTCCGGCAGCGGCCA
>DAOUEA010000123.1:0-6426 GCA_034430475.1 Chloroflexota bacterium
TGCATCACCCGCCGCAGGGGCGGATGGCGGAACGACCTGGCGTAGACCTCCATGATGATCGGGTAGAACCTGGCCATCCTGGCCATGTCGCGGGCGTACTCGTGGAAGAAGCCGGCAAGTCGGTCCGCAACCGGGCCCTCGGCGGCCCTGGCGGACTTCAAACGCCGCGCCTCCAGACCCACCAGGTAGCCCACCAGCCCGTCGAAGAGGGCGTCCTTGCTGGGGAAGTGGAGGTAGAGGCCGCCCTTGCTGACGCCCGCTTCTTCGGCGACATCGTCCATTCGGGCCTCGTCGTATCCCCGCCGGGCGAAAACCGACGCGGCCGCGCCGAGGATCCGGCCGACCTTCTTCCGCTCCCTGGGCGAGCGCCCGCCCTCCCGCAGTCCGGCGCTCGAAGCCGCAGCCTCCGTCAGTTCCTCGTCGGTGAACTCGGCCAGAATCTCGTCCCCTTCTCTCGTTTCGGAGGTCATCGTGCCGTCCATGCACCAACTGACTGACTGGTCAGTCAGTCTACCAGAGGGGGCGCCGGGCGTCAAAGCCGGGCTGCCGGGACTTCGACCCCAACTGGGGACTCGAGTCTTGACAAGGACCTACGGGATCTAGCGGGCCTTCGATCGAGCGGCGGCCAGGTCGGCTTCCAGCTTCGCGACGTTGTCGAGGAGGGCGTTGACCGCGGCGTCCTGCTGGCTCAGATGTTCCTGGATCTGTTGGGTTTCGTGGAAGATCGCCTCCGCGTCGTCGTAGGTCATCTGGGCCCGCCTGTCGGCGGCGCGACCCAGGATGTTCTGGCCGACCATGATCACCGACAGCATCACCAGCTGGATGAAGGTCTGGCTCAGCCACTGGATCTGCGACAGCAGCCCTCCGCCCAGGACGCTGGGCAGGGCGGCCAGGGCCAGCAGGGCGAAGAAGTAGGCGCACCACATCGTGCCCACAACGGTGGTCAAGCCAAGCGCGATCCGGCCGTTCAGGCCGACGTGCTCGTCACGCGAAGTGGGCGGCCCCGACTTCCGGCGCGCGGCGATGCGCGGATGAGGGATGTGATGGAAGGCGATGCTCATTGTCGATCTCCCCGGCTCCGGGCGAGGGCGTGGCGCCCACCGGAATGATGAGCGATCGATCGGCAGGCGCGAAGGCCGAATCGGATCGGTCGCCGGTCGGCCTCCGCTACTCCACGACTCTCAACGTTGCCGGCAGGTCCAGACGCGTCAGGCGCCGCCACGTCAGAAGTGGCGCCAGGGCCACCGCGGCGATGCCCAGCGCGGCAGCCGTGATCAGAGTCGAGACCCCGACCACCGGCTGCAGGCCGAACTCGGGCATGGACGTGGGCAGCTGGCAGTAGACAAGCCAGACGACCATGGCGAAGCCGCCAGCGATGCCCAGCGCCGTGCCCACCAGGCCGATGAGCCCACTCTCGATCATGGCCGAGGCCATGACGCGCCTGGTCGGCAGGCCGAAGGCCAGCATCGTGGCCACTTCGCGGGTCCGTTCGTCCTGGCTGATCGTGGCCGAGTTGTAGGCGACCAGCACCGCCAGCAGCAGGGCGATGACGGCGACGACGGCCAGCACCTCGGCCAGCTCGGCCACCATGCCGCGCATGCTGGCGACGAAGGTCGAGATCGGCTGGACCGAGACGACCCCCGGCAGCCCGAAGAGTGTCCGCCGCAGCGCCTCGGCGTCCGCGCCCTCGGCCGGGACCACGGTCGCCCGGTTCGCCAGGCCGTCCATCCCGAAGAGCGAGGCGCCGTCGACGTTCATGTAGGCCAGCGGCCGCAGCGGGCTGGGGTGCGTGCCGGCCAGGATGACCTCCGTCTCCACGAGGGAGACGGCCGTTTCCGACGTCCGAACGGGGTGGCGCAGAACGAACCTGTCACCCGGCCGGAGGTGCAGATCTTCGGCCGCGGCCCGGGAGAGCAGCACCTCACCCGGGCCGGCGGGCAGCCGGCCCTCGGCCAGCGTGGCCTGCCAGGCGTTGTCCCGCAGGTCGAGCACGTCTATCTGGAGGTCGATTGACTCGCCGCCCGAGCCCTCGCTACGGGCCGATGCCGGGACGCGCAGGCCGACGTCGATTCGGCCGGAGCCGGGGACCTGCGCCAGCTCGTCCCGGACCTGCTCGGCCGGCAGCGGCGCCGCCAGATCGACGGCGATGCGGTTGGGGCTGCCGCCGATCATCTCGGCCTCGCCGGAGTCGATGCCCTGGGCGAACGAATCGAGCATGCCCAGCGTACCGATCAGCGCGGTCACGGCCGCCGCGATGCCCATCGCTGTCAGCAGCGTGCGGCGCGGGGTTCGCAGGACGTTGCTCAAGGGGTGGCGCAGCGTGGACGGCAACGGCAGCCTCCGGGCTAGGCCGGCCAGCCCCGGTCGCCGTGCGGTCAGGTGGCCGGTTCGTATGGCGTCGACCGGCCGCGCCCGCACCGCCCGCCAGACCGGGTAGACGGAAGCCGCGAAGGGCAGCAGGAAGCCGATCAGGGCGGCGCGGACGAAGACCTCGGGCCGCAACGGCGTCTCGAAGATGGGCATGGGCAACAGGCGCAGCATGACCTCTCGCAGGGCGGCCCCCGAAAGGAAGCCCACAAAGATGCCCAGCACCACCCCGAACAGGGCTATCTCCGCGGCCACGGCCAGGGGCCGGATGGCCAGGGTGCGGGCGGGCAACCCCAGCGCCAGGCCGATGCCAACCTGGCGGCGCTGCGATTCGACGATCCGCGTCGTGAGGTTGAAGGCGGCGAAGGTGGCGCCGGCCAGCATCAGAACGGCGAAGACGCTGAACAGTGTCTGGTCGCTCTCGGCGTCCCGCTCCACCCAGCGGCGCGCATCCTCCTCGCTGCTGGCGACGGCGGTCGCGCCCAGGTCGGGCAGGTGTGCGGCGGCGGCGCCCTGCAGCTCATCGCGAACGGTGGCCGCCAGCGCCGGGTCGAAGAGGCGCACCACCAGCTCGTTGACCAGGCCGGGGTGACCGGCGATCTGGCCGGCCGTCTCGAGCGGGACGAAGACGACGGCGAAGTTGGCCTCGGCCATGACGTCGCCGTTGGGCGAGATGACCATGAAGTAGTCCGAGGAGAAGGCGCTCCCCACGGCCTCGAGCCGCGTCCCGTCGCCCACGCTGACGGCAGTGGGGATGGGCAGGTCGTAGTGGGCGGCGAAGTGATACTCCAGCTCGGCGACGGCCTGGCCGGCATCGCCCGCTTCGAAGCCCCGACCGCTCATGACCAGGAGCGTGTCCACGGCCGGGTCGCCGGCGGCCATGCCCACCAGCCGGCCCGGGACGACGATCGTCCGGCGGGAGTCCGTGGCATCGACGCGAGTCGGGGCGACCAGGCGATAGCCGGAGGCGACGACGGCATCGCGATGCGGGATCTCGTCCAGCAGCGCGCCCAGCTCCTCCGGCGTGGCGAAGCTGCCGTCGGCCAGGTACAGGCGCACGTCATGGGCGCGCAGCAACTCCAGGCTCTTGTCATTGGAGTCCTTGCGCCAGGCAGAGAGGCTGTCCAGGGAGGCGTAGGCCCCGGTGCCGATGGCGATCGTGGCGGCGATGGCGATCACGAGCAGCAGGCGGTCGCGCAGATCGCGGCCCGACCAGCGCAGCCAGAAGAAGAGGCGCTTCATCTCGATCCCGCCCCTACCAGTGCAGGTCGGTGACGGGCGCCCGACCGCCGGCCGGGGCTCCGTCCGCGACCACGCGGCCGCTCGACAGCTCCACGACGCGGTCCGCGGCGCGGGCGATCTCGCGGTTGTGGGTCACGACCAGGACGGCGCGACCGGCCGTGGCCTGGCCGCGCAGCAGATCCAGGATCGAGACGCCGGTCCGGAAGTCCAGCTCGCCCGTCGGCTCGTCGGCCAGCAGCACCGGGTTGCCGGTAGCCAGGGCGCGGGCGATGGCTACTCGCTGCTGCTCGCCGCCGGAGAGTTGATGCGGGAAGTGATCGACTCGATCCGCCAGGCCGACTTCCTCCAGGCGCTGGCGGGCGATCGAGCCGGCGCCCTTGCGGCCGGCGGCCTCCGCCCCGAATTCGACGTTCTCCAGGGCCGTCAGGCCCGGGAACAGGTTGAAGGTCTGGAAGATGAAGCAGGTGGTGTGGCGCCGGAACTCGGCCAGGGCGCCCCGCGAGGCGCCGGTCACCGACCGCCCGGCCACTCTGATCTCACCCTCGCTGGCCGCGTCGAGGCCCCCGACCAGGTTGAGGAGGGTGGTCTTGCCGCTGCCCGAGGGGCCGAGCACGACGACGAACTCGCCGGCCCGGACCTCCAGGTCCACTCCCGAGAGAGCGGCCACGGCCAGCCCGTCGAGGCGGTACACACGGCTGACGCCGCGCAGCTGGATCAAGGCGGAGGACTCTCGGGCGCGGCCGGTTGCCGCAGTGTCGGCGGCAGAGCGAGTTGTTGCTGTAGAAGACCTGGGCATGGGCGCACACTCCCTGGATGCCTGTGTGCGCCCCCAAAGCGCTGCGCACTCCGCGCTGAATATGCAGTGGATATTCAGGCCACCCCAACAGGCTCCTTAGGGCCGAATGTCACGAACGGCCGGCAGGCCGAATGTCCTGATCGGTTCGGCACCAGGGTAGGTTTCGATCGGTCGAAACGAACCCAATGGGGCGCCGGCGGCGGGTTCGACGGAGGCTCGCGAAGACGCCCGAAAAGATGACACATGCTGGCAGCTTCGGTGGCTAGCCTGGCGATCGTTGGCACGCCTACAGGAGACACACGTGGCCATGGACATCGCCTACTGCGGCCTCGACTGCGCGGCCTGCCCGGCCTTCCACGCCCTCGAGCGATTGACGGTGGAGGAGCGCCAGGCGGTCGCGGACAGGTGGAACGTGGAATACGGCGGCGAGCACAAGGTCGAGGACATCGACTGCGTGGGCTGCACGCACACAGGGGAGGGGCACATGACCCGCCACTGCTATGTCTGCGAGATACGCCTGTGCGGCATCGAGAAGGCCGTGACTACCTGCGCCGAGTGCGCCGACTACGGCTGCGCCAGGCTCGTGGGCTTCCTTACCAACGTGCCCGACGCGAAGGCCAACCTGGAAGCCCGCCGCCCGGCTTGAGGCCGCTGCCCGCTCTCGCATTCGATTGCCGGATATCCACATCATAGGAACACCCAACCTGCGCCCCGACCGTGCGAAGCGATCGCGCGTTTGACAACCTTCCCTCAACCGGGCCGCCCGCGGGGAGGACGGGTCGTCCACGCCCGGAAGGAGGAGCAACCGCTCGCAGGGAGGTCGCGCATGGGTGCCGTCATCGGGTACGTCCGGGGCATGTTCCAGTGGACCGTCAAACGCGGAGGGATCATCGCCCCCGATGAGCGGCCGCCGGCCGTCCAGTCCGCGGCGCTGGGTCTGCAGCACGTCTTCGCCATGTTTGGGGCCACCTTCCTGGGCCCCATCCTCATGGGCTTCGACCCCAACCTGGCCATCTTCTTCTCCGGCATCGGCACGCTGATCTTCTTCGTCTGCGTCCAGGGCAAGGTCCCGAGCTACCTCGGCTCGAGCTTCTCGTTCATCGCCGTCGTCGTCGCCGTCACGGCCGCCGGCGGGGGCAACGACATCCCCAAGGCCCTGGGCGGCATCATCGCCGCCGGCGCCCTGTACGCGGTGATCGGCCTGATCGTGATGGTCGTGGGCACCAGGTGGGTCGAGATCCTGATGCCGCCGGTCGTAACCGGCGCCATCGTCATGGTCATCGGCCTCAACCTGGCCCACGTCGCCATTTCCGAGAGCGGCGGCGAGCCCTCGTGGTTCGGCAGCGTCAACGACCCGTTCCTCGTAACGATGGCCCTGCTGACCACAGCCTGCGTGCTGCTGGTCGCCGTCTACGCCCCCGGCATGCTGCGCCGTCTGCCGGTCCTCGTCGGCGGCGTCGCTGGCTATCTCATCTACTTCGTCTGCGTCAACGTCCTCAAGCTCAGCGAGACGGCCCCGCAGATCGATTTCGACGCCGTCAACAAGGCCGACTGGTTCGGCCTGCCCACGTTCGTCACGCCCGTGATCGACGGCCACGCCATCTCTTTGATCGCGCCTATCGCGATCGTCCTGGTGGCTGAGAACCTGGGCCACGTCAAGGCCGTGGCCGCTATGACCGGCCGCAACCTCGACGGCTACATCGGCCGCGCCTTCTTCGGCGACGGCATCGCGACCATGGTCGCGGGCTCCGGTGGCGGCACCGGCGTCACCACCTATGCCGAGAACATCGGCGTCATGGCCGTGACGAAGATCTACTCCAGCCTGGTCTTCATCATCGCCGCCTTCGTCGCCATCGCCATGGGCCTCTGCCCCAAGTTCGGCGCCCTCGTGAACACCGTTCCGGCGCCGGTCCTGGGCGGCCTGGCGATCGTCCTGTTCGGCCTGATCGCCGCCACCGGCGTGCGCATCTGCGTCCAGGGCAAGGTGGACTTCGGCGTCAGCAAGAACCTCGTCACCATGG
>DAOUEA010000124.1:0-1621 GCA_034430475.1 Chloroflexota bacterium
GCCGTCGGAACGTTGATGTCGAGCCCGCCCAGGGCGTCGATCAGCGTCACGAAGCCCATCAGGTTGACGAGCACGGTGCCGTCGACGTGCAGGCCCAGGTACTGGCCGATCGCCCCCTCGAGAGCCTTGAACCCGCGGACGAAATCCGAGCCCGGGTAGGGGTAGGCGCTGGGACGGTTGACCGCGTCGCGCCACAGCCCGTTGAGCAGATTCGGGTACGGGAAGCAGTGGCACGGGAAGGCGTTCGCCGACTCAGGCGGCAGGGGCACGTTCTCGAGGTTGCGCGGGATCCCGTACATGGCCGCGCGGCCGCTGGAGATCTCGACCTGGAGCAGGATCATCGTGTCCGGCCTCAGGCTCCAGCGCCCTACTCCCGAGTCGGCGCCCACCAGCAGCAGGTTCAGGAAGCCGTCGTCTCTCCACTGTTCGGGGGGCGTGTTGGGGCCGCCGGCGTTTTCGATTGGGAAGATCGGGATGCCGTCGGCCGTCTCCGGGCCCGGCGTGATCTCGATACTCGGGATTGCCATCGAAGGATGGAACGTCTCGACGGCGACATAGGGCGGCAGCGTCTGGTCGGGCATCGGAGTGTCCTCGGTCACGACCGGCGGGGCCGTCTCTCCGGGCTCCAGGTTGCCGCTGCCGAACCAGCACGGCGCATCCTCGTTGAAGATGCAGGACAGGCTGTCGCGATACTGCACCCCGACCGTGGCCACCGCCAGATGAGTGCCCGCGGCCGCGACTATGGCGGCGGCCAGCACGGCCGCGTTGGCCCGATCCAGGGCCCGACCGGTCTTGCGTGGCGTGGCCGGAGGCCGGCGGTCCAGGTACGAGACGAAGGCCTCGCCCTCAGCCGGCGCCGTAGCCGCCGCGGCCTGGTACGAGTCCACGATCGCCCAGACGCGATACAGGATCAGCGCCAGGTTGAGCGCCACGAAGCCCAGCACCGCTCCCTCGGAGAAGACCGACTGCGAGATGGCCCGCCTGTTGAGCAGCAGCACGGCCAGGGCCAGCGCAGTGAGAACGATGGCCGGCAGCGCGACGAGCAGGGCGCGACGCGTCCGGCCGATGGGCACAAGGCCCAGACCCGGGAAGAGGAAGGAGAGAGCCGCGGCCCCAGCGGGCGTTCGTAGCCAGTCACGAGCTCGCATCGCGCTCAACTCCCCACAGCACGGCCATCGGCCGCCGGCCCGAGCCAGCTGCCTCCGCTATCACTATCACCCAGCGCGGCCGAACCTCGCAACAGCTAGCCTGTGCCACCGGCCGAGCGGCGGCGCCGCAGCGTCGGCACGACCACGAAAACCAGGCCGCCCGCGGCAAGGCAACCGAACCCCGCCAGCCACAGCGGGCCGGAGTCCGAACCCGCTGCCTGGCCGGCCGGGGGCGCCTCCCCGGTTCCCCCGCCCTCCGCGTACCCGGAACCGTTCGCGGCCCCGCTCGCTCCCGGCTGGGCCCCGTCGTCTGCTGCGGGCGCGCGAGGGGATCCCGACTCGCCAGGGTTCGGCTCGGGCGTCTGCGCCGCCAGAGTGTCGGCCGAGGCCCAGTCCGCAGCCTCGCCGGACGGGGCCGGCGTGCCGGCTCCGTTCTTGTCCTGAGGCGCGTTGGGGGCCTGGGCGGAAGTCGG
>DAOUEA010000125.1:0-2417 GCA_034430475.1 Chloroflexota bacterium
CCGGTTTCGGCGGCGGTGCCGGACTTCTCGAGGAGTGAGGCGGCGCTTATCTGGGTGCGGTTGACCAGCACCAGGCCGAAGTGGCTGATGACGCGGCGGTCGGCCAGGGAGCGGGCCGTGGCATCGATCATCGGCACGTAGCGCGGATCCGTGGAGTCGATGTAGTTGGCGAAGTCGGTCTCTTCGAACATGTAGACCGACCCGGTGATGGTGTGGCCCGGAGTGAAGACCACGACATGGCGCGGAGCGCGCTCCATGAGCGGCCGGTCGAGGCCGACCCCGTGGTCGGTGCCGTCGTGCGACATGTCCTCGGCCTTCTGGGCCACGAAGCTGACCTCGTCCTGGTCGACGAGCAGCTCCTCCACGAAGAGGCCCGTCGGGTCGCCGTTGCGGCGCATCAGCTGGGCATCCGCCATGCGCAGGTAGCCGCGGCTGTTGTTCAGCATGTCGGCCAGGCGTGGGAAGGTCAGCAGCGAGACGGTGCCCGCGAGGCGCAGGTGCGGACCCACCAGCTCGACCATCTCGGTCTTCGGGGCACCCGTGAACCCCTCCGCCAGCGGGTCGATTCCTTGATTGCCGCCCCGGCCGATCATCGTGTCGTTCTCCTCCCAGCGGCTCTCCGCGTCTTGAGCCGTCTTCCGATTCTACTCGCTGCCTCTCGGCCGGTCGGCGCGATGGGGTGAAGGCGGGCGTCAGCGCCCGGTGACGAACTCGGCGATGAATCGGGGCACCGGCGGGTCGTCCAGCTCCAGGACTTCCTCCAGGCCGGCCAGCTCCAGTCCAGGCACGGCGAATTCGTCGAGCTCGGCGCGGGTGAGCGGCCAGGGCATCAGGCCCTCGGGATCCTCCGGGCGGCGGCTGCGGGACACGACGAGCAGCTTGCCCCCGGGCGCGACCAGCTCGCCGATGGCGCGGGCACAGCGGCCGCGAATCTCACCCGGCAGAACCTGGACCGTGTAGGCCTCGAAGACGAAGTCGAAGGCGCGGCGCCAGGCTGCGGGCGGCTCGAGCACGTCGGCTACCTCGTAGGCCACGGCCGAGTCAGGGAAGCGGGAGCGGCAGCGGGCGATCGCCGTGGGCGAGATGTCGAAGGCGGTCACGTCGAGGGCCGTGGCGGCGAGGAGCTCCGCGTCGTCGCCGTAGCCGCAGCCCACGACGACCGCCCGGCCCGAGAGTGGCTCCGGCCGGCGGCTCAGCCAGCTCACCAGATAGGGGTTGGGCACGAGGTCGACCCAGGAGATGGGCGTGCCTTCGTGCTCCGACTCGGCGTAGAGCTGCTCGAACCAGCCCAGCGCGTCGCCGCGCTCGATCGACTCACGGGCGATCCGCCTGCCTCTGGCCCGCCGGTCCTCCATGAACGCCTCCGAATCAAGAGCGCCAGGCCGGACGCCTGGCGCTCCCTTGGACTTCGAACCTGAGCCGCCTACTTCTTGGGGGCGGCCTTCGCCTTCGCCGGGGCCTTGGCGGCGGGCTTCGCGGCAGCCTTGGCCGCGGTCTTGGGGGCGGCCTTGGCCTTCGCCGGAGCCTTGGCGGCGGGCTTCGCGGCCCCGGTCTTCGTCTTCGCCGGAGCCTTGGCGGCAGCCTTCGGCGCCTTCGTGGTCTCGGCGGCCGGGGCGGCTTCGGCGCCGCGGGTGGTCTTGCTGAGAGCGGCGCGCGCCTTGCCGGCGGCAGTCTGCGGGCCCTTGGCCTTGGTGGCCTTGGCCGTGGCGATGCGCGTTCGGGCGGCCTTCACGGCGGCTGCGGTCCCGGTCGACTTGGTGACGTGGGCGGCGGCAACCGTCTCGCCGGCTCGCAGAGCGTTGAGCTTGACGGCCAGGCGCGACTTGCGGCGGGCGGCGTTGTTGGGATGAATCGCGCCGCCCTTGGCCGCCTTGTCCAGGGCGCTCATGGCCCGAGCCAGGGCCTGAGCGGAATCGCCCTCGGCCGTGCCAGAGCCGATCTTCAGGGCGCTGCCGACATAGGTCTTGGCCGCGGTGCGTCGTGGTTGATTGATGGCCGCCCGGCGCTCTGCCTGGCGGACCCGCTTGATCGCTGACGGCGTGCGGGCGCCGGTCCAGCCTCGGGGCGTCTTGGCCAAGTTCGAAGTCCTCTTGCGTTCCTAGGATGCAGGCGCGCAGCCCAAATCGGGCGCCGCCTGGCGCGACGAGTGATGGTACCAGAGTCCGCGCATCGGGCGCGCGGGACGAGATGCGCTGCCGGCTCTCTGGCGGTCTCGGCTGCCGCGAAGCACAATAGGCCCTCCAGCGGCAGCTGTGCCGCATCGCCTCGGGAGGCCTGTTCATGAACATCATCGACGTCGAAGGTATCGGCCCCGTGTTCACCGCCAAGCTGCAGGAGGCGGGGGTCCAGACGACCGATGACCTGCTGAAGATGGGGGCCACGCCCGCCGGCCGGCAGGAGCTGGAGAGGGCGACGGG
>DAOUEA010000126.1:0-1939 GCA_034430475.1 Chloroflexota bacterium
GCGTGCTCGGCGCCGCCGGTGTACTGGTCGACCGGGCACCAGCGAGCCTCGACCTTTCGCTCGACCGGCTGGCCGGTGTCCTTCGGCGAGAGGTAGCGATACCAATACCAGCTCGAGTCGAAGAAGGTGTCCATGGTGTCGGTCTCGCGTTTCGCCGGCCCGCCGCACTTGGGGCAGGTGGTGTTGACGAAGCTCTCGTCCGACTTGAGCGGGTTGTCGCCCCGCCCGGCGTAGTCCACGACGTCCGGCAGCCGCACCGGCAGCTGGTCGTCCGGCACCGGCACGATGCCGTCCTTGTCGCAGTAGACGACCGGGATGGGCGTGCCCCAGTAGCGCTGGCGGCTGATCAGCCAGTCGCGCAGGCGGTAGTTGATCGAGGCCTTGCCCCGGCTCTGCTTCTCCAGCATGGCCACGATGTCGGCGAAGCCCTTGACCGCCGGCTTGCCCGAATGCTCGGCCGAGTTGACCATCCGGTCGTCCTCGCCGTGGGCGATGTAGGCGGCTTCGAGCGGCTTCTCGACCTCGGCGTCGGAGACCTCCGGCCCGGCGATGACGCGCCGAATCGGCAGGCCGAACTTCTGCGCGAACTCGAAGTCGCGCTCGTCGTGGGCGGGCACGGCCATGATGGCGCCGGTGCCGTAGCCGGCCAGGACGTAGTCGGCGATCCAGATCGGGATGCGCTCGCCGTTGACCGGGTTGACCGCGTACGACCCCGTGAAGACGCCGGTCTTCTCGCGCTCGGTGGACATCCGCTCGATCTCGGTTTCACGCCCGGCAGCCGTCACGTAGGCGTCCACCTCGGCCTTTCGATCGGGCGCCGTGAGCTTGGGCACCAGGGCGTGCTCGGGCGCCAGGACCATGAAGGTCGCGCCGTACAGCGTGTCCGGCCGGGTCGTGAAGACGCGCAGCCTGTCGCCGCCCGGCTGGTGGTCGTCCGGGGCGGTTTCGAAGTCCACCTCCGCGCCTTCGCTGCGGCCGATCCAGTTGGTCTGCATGATCCGGACCGGCTCGGGCCATTCGATGCCGCTGAAATCCAACAGCTCGTCGGCGTACTTCGTGGTTCGCAGGTACCACTGGTCCAGCTGTCGCTTCTCGACCCGTGCGCCGCAGCGCCAGCAGTGGCGGTCGGTGCCCTCGACCTGCTCGCGGGCCAGGGTGCCGTCGTTGGGGCACCAGTCCACCGGCGAGCCGGCGCGATAGGCCAGGCCCGCCTCCAGGAAGCGCAGGAAGAGCCACTGGTTCCAGCGGTAGTAGTCCGGGTCGCAGGTCACGACTTCGTGCTGCCAGCTGAAGGTGGCACCCATCGAGCGCAGCTGGCCGCGCATGCGCTCGATGTTGTTCATCGTCCACTCGCGGGGGTGGATCTTGTTCTTGATGGCGGCGTTCTCGGCCGGCAGCCCGAAGGCGTCGAAGCCGATGGGCAGGAAGACGTTCTCGCCGTGCATGCGGTGGAAGCGGGCGATGGCGTCCGTGGGCGTCTTGATGTACCAGTGCCCGATGTGCAGGTCGCCGCTCGGGTAGGGGTACATGGTCAGCAGGTAGAACTTGGGGCGCTTCGTGTCGGCCAGGTCCGTCTCATAGAGCCCAAGCTCCGCCCAGCGCTGCTGCCATTTCGGCTCGATTGCCGTGGGCTCGTAGCGATCTATGCGGGTGCGCTCTGCTGCCGACACGGTGATCCTCTTCCTGGGTGGTCGTCTGCCGGCCGGCGCCCTGAGCGTCGCGCACGACGGGCCCTCAGTTTAGCCGAGGGGCGAGCGGTCGCCGGGCGTGTGCCGCCCCTGTGTTCAGTCAGCCCCTCAGTCGCCGACCCAGTCTCTAGCGGGGCGGGAGAGCAGGATCGCCTCGAGTCCTACCGCCGCGAGGATGGGCAGCAGCCGAAGCCAGCCGATCCACGGCAGCAGCGCCCCCAGGGCGATGGCCCCGGCCAGGCAGTGGCCGG
>DAOUEA010000127.1:0-19826 GCA_034430475.1 Chloroflexota bacterium
CTGCTGCTCCTGCCGCGCAAGGTCGTCGGGCTGTAGGTCGATCGCCCACGGCACCAGGGCCGCATCGAAACGGCCGAACCGGTTAGGCTTTTCCGCATGCCCGCATCGCCCATCGTATCTTCAGACAGGGCGGCTTCCGATGCCGCCGCGAAGTCCGGCACTCCGAGCGCGCTGACGGAGCGCGAGCGATTCCGGATCAGCCTGCGCGGCCGGCCGCTGCTGTTCGACGGCGCCATGGGCACGCTCCTCTACGCCCGCGGCGTAGCCCAGCGCACCTGCCTGGAGGAGGTGGTCCTCGTCCACCCGGACGTGGTCTCGACCATCCACAGGGACTACCTGGAAGCCGGGGCGGACGCCATCGAGACCGACACCTTCGGCGCCAACCGCTTCCGCCTGGCCGACTTCGGCCTGGAAGACCTGGCCGGGCAGATCAACCGCCGGGCCGCGCAGCTGGCTAGAGAGGCCCGCGACGTGGCCGGCCGCGAGGCCCTGGTGGCCGGCTCCGTCGGCCCTCTGGGGCCCACGCTGCACGTCCTGGACCGGCCGCATCCCGGCCTGGCCAGGGCGGCCTTCCGGGAGCAGGTCGAAGGGCTGCTGGAGGGCGGGGTCGACATCTTCGTGTGCGAGACGTTCGCCGACCTGGAGACGCTGCTGGCAGCCATCGAGGAGATCAAGCGAGCCTGCGACCTGCCCGTCATCGCCCAGATGACCTTCGGCGAGGACCTGCTCCTGCTGGACGGCTCGACTCCCGAGAAGGCGGCCGCGGCCTTGATCGAGGCCGACGTCGATGCCATCGGCGTCAACTGCGGCGCAGGCCCGCAGGCCTGCCTGGAGGCCCTGGCCAGGACCGGCCCGCCTTCGGCCACGGTCGCCCGTTCCGTCATGCCCAACGCCGGACTGCCGCAGCGCATCGACGGCCGGCTGGTCTTCTCTGCCGAGCCCGAGTACTTCGGCGGCATGGTGCCGCGCATGCTCGACGCCGGGGCGACCATCGTCGGCGGCTGTTGCGGGACGACCCCCGCCCACACGGCCGCCATGCGGGCCGCGATCGACGCCATCGCCGGCCGGGAGCACCGTGGCCCGGCCACGGCTCCGCCCGCCGGTGAGAGCGACCGCGAGACGGCGGTAGCGGCCACTCCCCGCACTCCGCGGCGCGAGCAAGGCCCTGAGGGCGAGGCCCCGCAGCCCACGCCCTTCGCCGCCAGGCTGGAGTCCGGCGATCTCGTTGTCAGCGTGGAGATCGACCCGCCGCGCTCGATCCGCATCGAGCGCACCCTTGAGGCCGCGCGCTTGCTGCAGGAGGCCGGGGCCGACATCGTCAACATCAGCGACTCGGCGACGGGGCGCGTTCGGATGGGGGCTATGGCCGTCGGCTTCGGCATCCAGCAGGAGGTCGGCCTGGAGTGCCTGGTCCACCTGACCACGCGCGACCGCAACCTGATGGCCCTCGAAGCAGATCTGCTGGGCGCGCACGCCCTCGGCATTCGCAACATCCTGGCCCTGACCGGCGACCCGCCCCGCGCGGCAGACCTGCTCAACACCCGGGCCGTGTGGGACGTGGACGCCATCGGCCTGATCGAGATCATGAGCCGCCTCAACCAGGGAGAGGACCAGGCCGGGACCCCGATCGGCCAGCGGGCCGGTTTTACCGTGGCCTGCGCCCTGGATCCGACTTCGGCCAACCCGGAGAAGGAGTGGTCGCGCCTGGAGCGCAAGCTGGCGGCGGGCGCCCACCTGATCATGACCCAGCCGCTCTACTCGCTGGAGCAGGTCGAGTCGATGCTGAGCCGGGCCCGCGAGATCTTCGGCCAGGGCGGCTTCCCGGTGCCGGTGCTGCTGGGCATCCTGCCCCTGCACAGCGCCCGACACGCCGAGTTCCTGCACAACGAGGTGCCGGGCATCACCATCCCGGACGAGCAGCGGGCGGCCATGCATGCCGCCGGCGAGCGCGGCGCCGAGGTGGGCCTGGAGATGTCGATGAACCTGCTGGAGCAGGTAGAGAGTCAGATCAGCGGTACCTACGTCATGCCGAGCTTCGGCCGCTACGAGCTTTCGGCCGAGCTGGTCCGCCGCATCAGGGCCCGCGGGACGAAGAAGGCCAAGAAGTCGGGCTGATCGCCCGCCGGAGGTAGCACCGTGACGACGCGTCGCCTCACCTGGCTCGCCGGAGCGATCGCTCTGGGCGCCATCCTGGTGCCGCAGCTTGCCGGCATCGCCCAGGCCGCTCCCCCGCCGGGGCCGCCCTATCCGGAGCCGGTCACGGGCCAGAGGGTCTACGACTACGCCGGCATCTTCTCCCAGGGGACGATCACCTCCGCCGAGGCTACGATCAGGACCATCGAGGAGCGCACCGGGGCCCAGGTCGCGGTCTACACCCAGGTCAAGCCCGAGAGCAACACGCTCGACGAGGCCAACGCCGATGCCCTGGCCCTGATGAACCAGTGGGGGGTGGGGCGCAAAGGCTTCGACGACGGCCTGGTGATCCTGTTCGACATGGAGGACAACAGGATCCACGGCCAGTGCTCGCTGTACGCCGGCTCCGGCTTCAAGGCGACCTATCTCACCGACTCCCAGCGCCAGGCCATCTTCGACGACGACATGCTGCCGCTGCTCAAGGCGCGCGATTTCGACGGCGCCCTGACCGCCGCCCTGGCGAAGATCGACGAGGCGGCCACGCCCGAGCACGCGGCCGATCTTCAGTCGGCCCGCCTCCTCAACTCCGTCGTGGGCATCGGCATCCTGGCGCTTTCGATCTGGCTTATCGCCTTCGTGCTGGTCTCCTGGTACACCCACGGCCGCGATCCGGTCTACACCGACGATCCGTCCGTTCTGATGCCCGCTCCCCCGCCCAGCCTGACGCCGGCCATGGCCACGCTGCTGATGGACGACCGAACCTCCAGCCGGACCGTCTCGGCCGGCTTCGTCGACCTGGCCGCCCGCGGCCTGATCCGCTTCTACAAAGACGGCTCGGGCAGGAAGTCCGTCGGCATAGGCGTGCTGCGCGGCTCGGTGTCACTCCCCTACCCGGAGCAACGGCTGTGGCAGGGCCTGCATCGCCGCCACCCGCTCTCCTCGGGGTTCCTGTCGTTCCTCCGAAGAGGCCCTCGCGCGACGCCGGCCGGCCTCGTCAGCCCCGAGGGCGTCCCCGCCGACAAGACCCTCCTGACCTACATCGAGCCGTCGGAAACGTCCTCGCTTGCCTCCTCAGTCTCCTCGTTCAAGACGTCGCTGGAGGATTCGGCCGTGGACGATCGCTGGTTCACCGGCCAGCCGACGAAGGTCCGGGCCAAGTGGTTCGTCTTCGCCTTCGTCCTCTTCCTGCCCATCTTCCCCCTCGTCAGCTGGACGCTCGACGTGGGCGCCAGCGGGGGAATCCTGGGATCGATCGGGCTCGGAGCGGCCGGGTTGGTGACGGGCGTGACGGCCTTCTTCATGCCGGCCCGGACGATGACCGGCTCGCTGCTGCGAGCCCAGCTGCTGGCCTACAAACGGACCATGAAGGCCACTATCGACCAGTCGAGAACGATGGACGAAGTGGTCCAGAAGCGGCCGCTGCCGTGGGTGGACACGCCGGACTTCGCCATGGCCTGGGGAGTCGCCCTGGGGCTCAACGACGAGTTGGACGCGATCCTGAAAAGGTCGATGATCGATACCGCGGCGACCGGGGCTTCGACGGGCTGGTCGCCCAGCTGGTGGGTCGGCGACTACAACTCGAGCGGCTCGGGCTTCTCGGGCGGGTCGAGCGGGTCGGCGGGCCTCTACTCATCGAGCGCTATCCCCGACGTGGGCGGGATGATGGCCGCCCTGGGCTCGATCGGTTCGTCCGCCTCGTCGCACAGCAGCGGCGGAAGCTTTGGCGGCGGGGGCGGTGGCGGGGGCGGTGGCGCCGGCGGAGGATTCTGAGATGAGAACCGAGTACCTGAAGCGGTGGCCGGCGGTCATCGCGGCCGCGGCCGGC
Source organism: Chloroflexota bacterium (assembly GCA_034430475.1). Taxonomy (GTDB): domain Bacteria; phylum Chloroflexota; class Limnocylindria; order Limnocylindrales; family CSP1-4; genus Fen-1039. The sequence goes on from DAOUEA010000127.1 coordinate 3,959, forward strand.
TGCCTGCTCCTGGCCGGGACGGCGCTGGCGGACTCCCCGCCTCCCGGACCGCCCTACCCGGGCCCGGTCGAGAACCAGGCCGTGTACGACTACGCCGGCATCTTCTCGACAGAGACGATCGTCTCAGCCGAGATGACCATCGACGCCATCGAGGAGCGAACCGGGGCCGAGGTCGCGGTCTACACCCAGGTCAAGCCCGAAAGCGACACTCCTGAGCTGGCCCGGGCCGACGCCTCGGCCCTCATGGACCAGTGGGGTGTGGGGCGCAAGGGCTTCGACGACGGGCTGGTGATCCTGTTCGACCTGGACCGCAGCCTGTGCCACGGCCAGGTCGTGCTCCTGGCCGGGGCGGGCTACGAGGCCGCCTTCCTCAGCCAGGAGGAGCGGCAGGCCATCTTCGACGAGGAGATGATGCCCTGGCTGCGGGTCTGCGCCATGGACGAAGCGCTGCTGGCGGCCCTGGAGAAGGTCGACGCCAACGCCACCGCCGAGCATGCCGCTTCGCTGGAGTTCACCCGACAGGTCAACGCCCTGCTCAACCTGGCAGGCGGCCTGGTCGGCTGGATCCTGCTGCTGCTGGCGGTGCTGTACTGGTTCGTGCACGGTCGCGACCCCTTCTTCCTCGACGATCCGTCGATCTACATGCCCGCCCCTCCGGCCGGCCTTACGCCGGCCATGGCCACCTTGATCCTGTCCCAGCGCGCCTCCAGGAGAACCGTCGCCGCAGCGCTGATGGACCTGGCGGCCAGGGGCTCGATCGCCTTCCGCCAGGAGACCGTGCGCGGCGAACCTCGGGCCGGGATCAAGGTCGTGAGCAAGGGCGATCCGCCGGAGTACCCGGAGCGCCGGCTGCTGGAAGGCATCCGCCGGGCCGCGAACACGAAGGACTATGTCGGGCCGAGCCGGATGCACAAGCTCTGGAGCGCCGTCCAGGATCTGAAGGAAGACGTCGAGAAGGAGGCGGTTCAGAAGGGCTGGCTGGCCCAGGCGCCCAGCGCGGTCAAGCTGCGCTGGGGTGGGATCGCCGGCAGCGAGCTGGTCTTCGCGGCGTTCGCGGGCTTCTTCTGGCTGATCTTCCCGGCCAGTTTCCTGTTCACCCTGACCGCAGGTCTGGCCATTGCCGGGCTGGCGACGCTGGTGCTGGCCTTCTTCATGCCGGCCCGAACCCGGACCGGGGCGCGGCACCGGGTCATGCTCGAGGCCTACCGGCGGACGCTGGCAGCCACCCTCAAGCAGTCCAGCTCACTCGGCGAAGCCGTGGAACGGCGGCCGCTGCCCTGGATCACGACGCCCGACGAGGCCATGGCCTGGGGCGTCGCGCTGGGGCTCAACGACGAGCTGGAGGGAGTCCTGGCCCGGATGCAGGTGAAGCCGGAGGCTGCCGCGGGCGCTGCGCTGTCCTCGGCCGTGGCTGGCTCGGGGGCGGCCTGGTCGCCGTCGTGGTGGACCGCGGCCCCTGCCGGGAGCGGCGGAGGAAGTGGCGGCGGGGGCGGGGGCGGTCCCTCGTCCAAGCTCTTCTCGTCGACGCCCTTCCCCGACCCGGGCGCCATCTTCGCCGCCCTGGGCTCGCTGGCCTCGCCGCCGTCGCCTCCGAGCAGCGGCAGCTCGAGCTGGAGCTCGTCCGGCTCATCCAGCTCGTCCAGCAGGTCCAGCGGCGGTTCGAGCTGGAGTTCGTCGAGCGGAGGCGGCTTCAGCGGGGGTAGCAGCTCGGGCGGCTCGAGCGCCGGAGGCGGCTTCTAGCCAGCCACCAGAGGCCAGACGCGCAATCGGCCGGCGGGTCGTCTACACTCGGGCAGCGGCCCTGTGCGCGGCCGCCGAGCGAAGGAGGAGCGGGCCGTGGGTGCCGTGGACACGATGGAGCTCTTCTTCGAACTGCTCAACTCAGGCGATCGCGACGGAGCGGTTGCGCTGATGGACGAGAAGGCGGAGATGCGCGTCCACGTCGGCGACAATGCCCGCACGCTGCGCGGCCTGCGCGAGGTGGGCGGCTGGTTCCTGCGCGCCGAGCCCGGCCTGAAGATGATCCCGGGCGACGTCCGCGACGTCGGCAACACCTACCAGGCCAGCCTGCTCGTTGTGCGGCCGGGGGCACAGGCTCAGCAGCTGGACGCCAGCTTCCGCGTGGAGGCGGGCAAGATCACGGCCATCAACCTGACGCCGCGCTGACGGCGCAGCCGGGCGCGCCTATGGAGTGGGCGTGCCGATGGGGAGAGGCGTCGACGACGACTCTTCTGTCGGCGAGGCCGGCGGAACCCAGGTCTGCCACGGGATGAGGATCTGCTGTCCGACCTCGATGTGGTTCGGGTTCGTGATCAGCGGGTTGGCGGCGATGAGCTGCTGGTAGGTGATGCCGTGACTGGCGGCGATCGAGTTGAGAGTGTCGCCCGACCTGACCAGGTACACCTGGAAGGTCTGCTCGGGCTCGATTGTCGGCGTGTCGGAGGCCGTCTCGCTGGGCGACGAGTCCGCTGCCAGGGATGGGCTGGGCGTGGCGCTGGAGCCTTTGGGGGCGAAGAGCGGGCCCAGGATCAGCAGGACGAAGACGGCCGCCACGCCGATGACCGCCAGCAGCAGGGTCTGGTTGCCGCTCCGGTCGTCACGGGGGCGCAGCCGGGGGAAGTTGTCGTAGCGGGGCGGGTTCTCCCAGGCGGGCCTGGTCACCTGGCGCTTGGAGGCGGGCGGCGTGGTGGTGGAGGCCCCCGGCAGAGTGATCGGCGGCGTGACCGCCGGGGCGACGGTCCGCTTGGGCGCTCCCTCGAAGCCCCACAGCCCGGAGCCGGGGTCGGCGGCGTGGGGCGTGACGCGCAAGGCCTCGGCCGGGGTGGTGCGGCCGCGTCCGCCCGGGAAGGGCGGCGTCTCGGCCGGGGTGCGCGAGCGCTTGCCTGAAGGCGCGGGGGCCGCCCCGCCGGCGACGCCCGCTGCCTCCGCCCGGGCCCATTCGAGGAAGACCGGACAGGCGGCGAAAGCCACCGACAGGCAGTACCGCTCCTGGTGGGAGGTGTCCAGGGGCTCAGGCTCCGCGGTCGCGTAGCAGCGGTGGCGGCTGTCCGAGTAATCCGCCCGGTGGTCTCTGTCGTCGTCGAAGGCCAGGAACGGGCAGGCAGCCCCTCCTTCGCCGTAGGACATCGGGTTCTCGTCGCTCATCCGCCAGATGATACCCGCGGCGCCGACGGCGTGTCTTGACCGGCCTCGGCCACTTGTGGGCGTCCCGGTGCGCCCTGTGAGCCGGGCCGAAGAGGCGGGTGGCGGGAAGCCTCGTCTGGTTGAGAATGCGGGTCTCCGTCGCCGCAGGAGTAGTCCCGATGCGCCTCTTCGAGAACCGGCCGGCTCGCCGCCTCACGCACACGGCTGCCGGCATCCTGGTGGCTGCCTTCGTGGCCGCCTGTGGAAGCTCCGCCGCCACGCCGGCATCGATATCTGCCAGCCTCGCCCCGGCCTCTCCCGCCGCGACCGCCACGCCCGAGCCCACCGCCACACCAACCCCCACGCCCCAGCCGACGCCGGTCGCGGCCGCCTACCCGCTGCCCGAGGCGAAGGTCGAGCTGGTGAAGGTGCTGAGCGGCTTCTCACAGCCGGTGGACGTCGAGAGCATGGGCGACACCCGCCTGTTCGTCGTCGAGCAAACGGGCAAGATCAAGATCGTCGAGAACGGCACCGTCAAGGGCACCTTCCTCGACATCTCGGCCCGAATCAGCTGCTGCTCCGAGCGCGGCCTGCTGGCGCTGGCCTTCCACCCCCAGTACGTTTCGAACGGCCGCTTCTTCGTCCGCTACACGGACAGGACGACCGGCGACGTCAAGATCTCCGAGTTTGCGGTGACGGCGGATCCGGACAGGGCGGATCCCGCGTCCGAGAAGCTGATCATCACCATCCGCCATCGCAGCCACGCCAACCACAACGGCGGCGCGATCGCCTTCGGGCCCGACGGGTACCTCTACGTCGGCACCGGCGACGGCGGAGGCGGCGGCGACCCGGAGGGCAACGGCCAGAAGCTGAGCAGCCTGTCCGGAAAGCTGCTCCGCCTCGACGTCGACAGCACCTCCGAGGGGCGCAACTACGCCATCCCGGCCGACAACCCGTTCACGGGCGAGACGGGCAAGGCGCCCGAGATCTGGGCCTACGGGCTGCGCAACCCCTACGAGTTCAGTTTCGACAGCGCCACGGGCGATCTCTGGATCGCCGACGTAGGCCAGAGCAAGTGGGAGGAAGTGGACCGGGCCGGCTTCGCCGACGGCCTGGGCCGGGGTGCCAACTACGGCTGGAATGTGATGGAGGGGGCCCACTGCTACAACCCGGGCTCGGGCTGCAAGACCGCCGACAAGGTCCTGCCGCTGGCGGAGTACAGCCACGGTTCGGGCGAGTCGACTGGCTGCTCGATCATCGGCGCCTCCGTGTACCGCGGGGCTGCCCGCCCGGACCTGCAGGGCCGCTACCTTTTCGGCGACTACTGCTCGGGCAAGGTGTGGGACGTCTCCGCCGCCGGCCCCAGCCCCCAGACGCCGCAGCTGCTTCTGTCGTCGGGCTTGAACCTCACGGGCTTCGGTGAGGACTCCGACGGCGAGATCTACGCCGTCACCAGCAAGGGCGTCCTGTACCGGCTCCAGTAGTCAAAACCGTCTTTGAGTTACCCTGTGGGCCGTCAACTCCCGAGGAGGACACGATGCCCGCAGCAAATCGGGCCAATCGCGCCACCGGACGCAAGAGCGCGCGGCCGGCCCTGTTCGGCATCTTTGCCGCCCTGGCCCTGGGCTTCGCCCTCGTGGGCTGCGCCGGGGCCGCGAAGACGCCTCAAATCCTGTACATGACCCCCACCCCGTCGCCGACGCCTGAGCCGACGCCGACGCCTGAGCCGACGCCGACGCCTGAAGTCACGCCCCCTCCGACGGTCACGCCGGAACCCACCATCGGGCCCTGCGTCGGCTGGAGCCTCAGCCTCACCCTCAAGATCGTGGGCGGCTCGGCCTGGCAGACCTCGGCAGGCCAGCAGGTGGCTACGGTGGAGATGCGGAACAACGGGCCAGCCATCTGCATCGTGCCGTCCAAGAACCAGCCCTTCCTCCTGAACGGCGACGGTTCGATCCTGCTCGCCGGTGCCGACCCCGGCGAGACCTCCAGCCTGATGCTCGATCCGGGAGGCGTTCTGAAGACCTCGATCCAGACGTCCAACCTGTGTGGCGCGCCGCCCGTCGTCGCGCCCGTCAAGGTAGCCTTCATGTTCCCCGTCACCGGCCTGGTGATCGTCGAGCCCGCCTCCGAGACGGACACCGGCGCCGTGCCCACCTGCTCCGGGGCCTCGGGGACGGTCTCGGGCGACATCCAGATGACTTCCTGGGCACCATAGCCTGCCCGCACCAGCGCTTCGGAGAAGGCCCGCCGTGAGGCGGGCCTTCTTTGCGTCCCGGATCGGCCAGGGGTGCCGGATCGTCGAGCGGGCCACCGATTCACGCCCGCAGAGGCGCCTCTCGCAGGGCCCCGGCCCGCGTCGCGGTTCGCCCCCAGCCTTCGATTGACACGGCGCATCGCGCCGTCAACACTTGCACGCGGCCGAGGCCCGGCGGTCCGACTGACGTCCCCCGCCCCGGCCCAGCATCCCGAACCGGGAGGTAATCGATGTCCCTGGTCACCCGCTGGCTCAAGCCCAGCGTCACGGTCTACGCCCACTGCGACATCCCATGCGGCATCTACGACCCGCACTCGGCCGAGCTGGCCGCACGGACCGTGGCCCGCATGGTCGAGCTGATCGGCCAGCTCCCCAAGGAGAATCCGAGCGAGGCCGACCGGGCCAAGTTCGTGCGCTGCGTCGCGATCAAGGAACAGCACGCCGAGATCGTGAAGCGCGAAGTCCAGGTCATCTGGAGCGACTACTTCAAGCCCGAGCACCTGGAGCGCTACCCCGACCTGCACGATCGGGTCTGGAAGATCCTCAAGCTCGCCGGCAAGAACAAGCAGAACATCGACGCCACGGCCGCAGCCGAGCTCGAGGCCGCGGTCAAGGAGTTCTCGGACATCTTCTGGTCGACCAAGAAGTAGAGGGCCCGCGCGGCATGAGATCCGCGGTTTTCGGGCTGGGCTCGCTGCGCGGGCCGTGGCGAGTCACCGTGGCCGAGGAGAGCATGAGCCCGGCCCTCAAGCCGGGAGACTGGCTCCTCCTCGACCCGATCGTTCGCCGCTGGCCCCGGCGCGGCAGCACCGTGGTCGTGCGTGAGCCGGGCAGCGATCTTCTGGTCGTCAAGCGAGTGGCGGCCGGACCGGGCGACACCGTCTTCGCCGGCGGCCAGCGAGTTCGGCTGGTCCGCGAGGCCTGGCTGCTGGGCGACGACGAGAGCTGCTCGGTCGATTCCCGCCAGTACGGCCCTGTGCCGCGGGAGGCGCTGGTGGCGCGGGTCTGGCTGCGCTACTGGCCGCTGCGCCGGGCGGGCCTTGTCCGGCGGCCCAACCCGCCCCGCCGGCTCGTGAGCTCCGGCCCGGATGAGGAAGCGGCGACGGACAGCTAGGTGCGACCGATCAGCTCGCCCGCCGCCAGCTCGATCATCTCCGGGTCGCGCGGCAGCAGGTCCTGGAGCATGATCCGCTGCACCCCGGCCGCGGCGAAGGCCGCTACCGCGGCCCGGGCCTGCCCAGGAGTGCCCGCCACCCAGCGCGGCCGGCGCGCTTCCAGCCACGCCCCGGCGTCGTGCTCCTCGGCCTGGACGAATGCCACCTGAGCAGCGGCCCGCCGTGCCACTTCCGCATCGTCGGCGCCCATCAGGATGCCCGCCATGACCGAGCGCGCAATCGTGGCCGGGTCTCGATCGATCTTGTGGCACTCGTCGTCGAGGCGGGCGAAGGCCTCGGCGCAGGCCTCCGGCCCGGAGCTGGACATGTTGTACTCGTCGGCATAGCGAGCCGCGAGGCGCAGCGAGCGCGGGCTGCCCTCGCCACCGACGATGATCGGCGGCCGCGGCTTCTGGACGGGCTTGGGTTGGAAGGCCGCGCCTTCGACGCGAATCTGGTGACCCTGGAACGACCAGCCGTCCGGCTCCTGCCACAGGCCGTGCAGGATCGCCAGCTCGTCCTCCATCAGATCGGCCCGGTCCTTGATCGGGGGGAAGGCCAGGCCCAGAGCGGCATGCTCGGCCTCGTTCCAGCCGGCGCCTACTCCCACTTCCGCCCGGCCGCCGCTCATCTCGTCGACGGTGGTGACGACTTTCGCGAAGGAGCCCGGGTGGCGGAACGTGACCGGCGATACCAGCACGCCCAGGCGGATCCGTTCGGTCTCGCGGGCCAGCCCCGCCAGAACGGTCCAGGCATCGGTCGTGGCCACATTGGCCGGGCCCGGGAAGCTGCGGTAGTGGTCGGACCGAAAGAGAGCCTCGAAGCCCAGGCGTTCGGCCAGGCGGGCCAGCTCGAGCTGGTCGAGGTAGCTCAGGCCCTGCTGGGCCTCGATCATGAGGGCGAATCGCATGGCCGCCTCCAGGCATATTGGTGCGAACGGATGATGCCTCCGGCGGCGGAATCGCGCACCCTTGCTGCAAGAAGTCTCGCAGGCCGGTAGACTTCCCCAGTCGCCGGAGGGGGCCTGGCGACATCCGTCGCAATCCCCTCAGGCGGGCCGGCTCCCCCTCACCGGCCCGCCTTCTTTGCCCTCGCCACCGTCCGCGACCGGCCGTTTCATACTGTCGCCATGCCCGGACCGATCAGCCTCCCAGATCCGCCGCTCTCCGACGGGACGGTATCGCTGCGTCCCTTCCGCCCGGACGACGTGCCGGCGATCGTCGCCGCCTGCCAGGACCCCGAGATCCAGCGCTGGATCCCGATGATCCCGGTCCCCTACACGGAAGACGACGCCCGCGGCTACGTCCTCATGACCCTCAAGTCGCTGCAGGAGGGCAGCTCGGCCGAGGTGGCGATCGTGGACGCGGCCTCGGACCGCCTGCTCGGCTCGATCGGCGTCCACCTGGGACCCAACCCCCGCCGCTACTCGATCGGCTACTGGGTGGCACCGGATGCTCGGCGCCGTGGCGTGGCCAGGCGCGCCCTGCGGCTGATGACCCGCTGGAGCTTCGCCCAGTTCGGCATCGAGCGGCTGGCCCTGTGGACGTTGATCGGCAACCTGCCGTCGCAGGCTGTGGCGGAGAAGGCGGGCTTCCGCTACGAGGGTGTGGCGCGCAACTGGGACAAGGACCGTGACGGCCGGCCCATCAACTGCGAGATGTACGCCATGACGCCGGAGGATCTGGCCGAGAGCTAGTGGCGCTCGGGCGGCTTCGATCCCTTCGCCGGCCTGGCAGCCTGGGGCGGATCGGCCGCGCCGGCGGCCTCATCGTCGGCTCGCCGTGAGCCTTCGACCAGCATCCGGCAGGCCTCGCGCATGCTGTCGGTGACCCGAATCAGTTCCAGGTCTTGCGGCGCGATCGCGCCCCGCGCCACGACCTCCTTGCGGATCCAGTCGAGCAGCCCGCCCCAGTATTCCGACCCGATCAGCACCACCGGGAAGTGGCGAATCTTGCCGGTCTGGATGAGGGTCAGCGACTCGAACAGCTCGTCCAGCGTGCCGAAGCCGCCGGGGAAGATGGCGAAGCCGTCGGCGTATTTGACGAACATCGTCTTGCGGGCGAAGAAGTAGCGGAACTCGACGGCCAGGTCGACATACTGGTTGACCGACTGCTCGTGGGGCAGTTCGATGTTGCAGCCGATCGACAGCCCGCCGGCATCGTGCGCTCCCCGGTTGGCCGCCTCCATGATCCCGGGGCCGCCGCCGGTGATGACAGCGTAGCCCTCGTGCACCAGCCGGGTGGCCAGCTCGCGAGCCTTGGCATAGTTGGGGTCTTCTTCGAAAACCCTCGCCGAGCCGAAGATCGTGATCGCCTTGCCGATGCCGGCCATGGCGTCGAAGCCTTCGACGAACTCGGACAGGATGCGCAACGAGCGCCACGGGTCGGAATCGAGGAAGGCCGGCCGGTGGCGGCGCGAAAGCAGGCGCTCGTCCTCGGTCCTGACTTCGGGCTTGAGGATCTCGGCGGCCTTGGGGCGATAGGTGACACGCCCGCTCCGGCGCCGATCGTGGTTGCCCCCGTTGTGGTTGTTAGGCATCTGTTCTCCTGTATGCGAAGAGGATGCCACGACAGGGCCCGAGGCGCCTGCGCCGGTCTCCGTACGCTCCGACCCCTACCCCTTGCCGGCAGCCAGCCAGGCCTTCCAGGTCGCCTCGGCCGGGCCGGCGGTGAAGGCGTTGCCGAAGCGGACAAGGGGCAGCCGAAGGAGGGCGTCGTCGGCCAGCAGCCGGGTCGTTATCTCGCTGGCGTCCAGGCGCATGTGGCCCAGGCCCAGGTCCCGGTAGCGCCGTCCTTCAGTGTCCAGCAGCGCCTCGGCGCCGAGCCGTTCCACGAACCGCCGCAGCTCCCCCGGCGCGATCGGCCTACGCTGCAGGTCCACGTACTGGACCGCCACGCGCCTCTCCTTGAAGAAGCGCAGGGCGGCCCGGGTGGGCCTCGAATCCGTAAGGCCGAAGATCTGGACGCTGGGAGCGGGCGGGGCGGGCATGCCCGAATGATGGCCGATCGGGGGACGATCGGTCAGACTTCCCGGCGTGACGAGCGAGCGGCCAGCCATCGCCGAGACCAGCCTCTACGCGCCCGTGAAACGCTTCCTGGAGGAGCGCGGCTTCGAGGTGCGGGCGGAGGTGCACGGCTGCGACGTAGTGGCCGTCCGCGACGAAGAGATGGTCGTCGTGGAGCTGAAGACGGCCATGAATTTGGCCCTCATCCTGCAGGGCATCGACCGCCTCAAGCTGACCGATTCGGTCTACCTGGCCATACCCGCGCCCAGGCGGGGTCAGATGGCCCGCTGGTCGGAGACGGTCCAGCTCTGCAGGCGGGTCGGGCTCGGCCTTCTGGTCGTGAGACCCAACGCCCGCATCGGCTGTGGAGTTGACGTCGTGGCGGACCCGGAGCCCTACAAGCCTCGCCAGGCCAAGGCCAGGCGGCAGCGAGTCCTGGGCGAGTTCCGGGGCCGGTCCGGCGACCACAACCTCGGAGGCAGCGCCAGGGAGCTCCGGATCACCGCCTACCGCGAGGCCGCCCTGCTCGTGGCGGACGAGCTCCGGCGATCAGGCCCGGCCGCCGTCCGCGACATCCGCCGGGCCACCGGCTGCACCCGGGCGGGCAACATCCTGGCCAAGAACTACTACGGCTGGTTCGAACGCCAGGCGCCCGGCATCTACGGCCTGGCCGATGAAGGCGCCGCGGCTCTCGACCGCATGGCTCAAGTGCTGGAGACGGCAACGCGGCGCCGCGACAAGGCCGCTCCTTGAAGAAGTGCAGCGCCGCCCGCGTCGGCTCGAATTGCCGAGGCCCAGCCTACGAGGCCAGAGACGGCGGCTGCGCCAGGATGATGGCGACGGCGAGGGCGGCCAGGCTCCCGGCCACGACCCAGAAGGCGCACCAGGCGATGGCGAACCAGGGACGCTCGCGCAGGCGTAGATAGGGGGATTCGAGCCGACCTATCTGTAGCCGCGCGTCCCTGAGGCTCTCCATGACAGGCTCGCCCCTGGCCACCTTGCGACAGGCCTCCTGCACGACGACGAACGCCAGCTGCTGCTTGCGCGTGAGGTCGTCAGGGATGGCAGCCACGGCGTTCCTGACTTCTGCCATGCCATCACGGCCGGTGAGTTCGAACACCACCTGCTCCGAAATGCGGCTCTTGCGCGCGATCTCAGCCGGATCGGAGGGATGCCAGCCGTCGAGGATGCCACGAGCAGCCGCCAGATCGCCCTTCCTGGCAAGTGCAGCGGCCCGAATGAACTTCGCTGTCGCGTCATCCCGTTCGCCGATCCGACGCAGCATCGTGTCCTCATCCGTCGGCACCTCAGGGTTGCCGTCGACGAGCGCCCAGCTCCACCTCGACGAGGCACGGAAGAAGGACATCAGCTCCCGCGCCGGGCCCAGCGGCCTCTCTATGAAGAAGTAGGACACCGCGGCGTACAGCGGCACCACCATGGCGACGAACCCCGCAGAGACGAGCGCGAACCCCCAATTGCCCGGCAGCAGCCTGTAGAGCCCGGTGATCGCTGCCGCCACCACGAGCACCGCAAACACCGCCAGGGCGCCGATGCTCACCCGGCGAGCGCGATCTGCGAGTCGCTTCGTCTCTGCCTTCAGCGCACTGTTGAGGGGGTCGCAGCTCCGATCAGGTGACAAGTGGCGGTCCTCCCAGGGTCACAGCGGCAGGCGTGGTCAGGCCCCATTGTGGGAGAAACGAGGTGGCCGGCGCTCGGCGCCGAAGCGCTGACCCTCGCATCTACTGGTGGCCGATCGGGTCGGGTACCATCAGCGCAAGGAGGTGCGGCGTGGCGTGGTTCACCGTTCAACTGGAGGACAAGCCCGGCGCGCTGGCGCGCATGGCGGACGCGCTCGGCAAGAAGGGCATCAACATCACGTCGATCGTCGGCGTGGCTGAGGACACGGGCGGGGCGCTGATGCTCTCGACGAGCGACCCGGCCGGGACCAGGGCCGCCTTCAAGGCGCTCAAGCTCGAGTTCGAGGAGCACAACCCGGACGCCGAGCCGACGCTGGACGACACGTCGAAGGCAACCGGCCTGCGCGGGAGCTGACGAGATGGCCAGGACCGAAGCCACCGCCCCGACAGTCGCCGTACGCCTCGACTACGTCGACCGGCCGGACGCCATCGCCGACATCTCCACCCACGTTGCCGGAGCCGGCGGCACCGTCCGCACCCTGAGCACGGTCCGCCGCTGGACCGAACCCGACGGCGCCCACCTGGTGGAGGTCGAGCTGGAGGTCGAAGGCCTGGCCGAGGACAAGGTGACCGGCATCCTCGACCAGCTGCCCGGCCTGCGTGCCTGCCGCCTGACGGCCGCCCTGGACAAGGTCTTTGGCAAGCGCCTCATCGTCATCGGCGGCGGAGCGCAGATCGCCCAGGCCGTTCTGGGAGCGGTCAGCGAGGCCGATCGCCACAACCTGCGTGGCGAGAAGATCAGCGTCGACACGATCCCGCTCGTGGGCGAGCAGAACCTGGCCCAGGCGGTCCGGGCCGTGGCCGACCTGGATCGCGCCCGGGCCCTGCTCCTGGCCGGTTCGATCATGGGCGGCGAGATCACCAAGGCCGTCAAGGAGCTTCAGTCGGCCGGCATCCCGGTCATCTGCCTGAACATGGTGGGCACGGTGCCGGAGGTGGCGGACCTGGTAGTGACCGACCCGGTCCAGGCCGGCACGATGGCCGTCATGGGCATCGCCGATACCGCCAAGTTCGATCTCGCCCGCCAGAAGGGCCGGCGCTACTAGGCGCTCGGCGGCGGCACGGCGGGAGGAAGCGAATGCGCATCGCGACCTGGAACGTCAACTCCCTGAAGGCCCGGCTGCCGCGGGTTGAGGAGTGGCTGGTCCAGCGCCAGCCCGACGTGTTGCTGATGCAGGAGACGAAGCTCGCCGACGATGCCGCGCCCGAGATGGCATTCCGCATGGCCGGCTACGAGCTGGCCCACCACGGCGAGGGGCGCTGGAACGGAGTTGCCATCGCCAGCCGGGTCGGGATCGAGGACGTTGTGACCAACTTCGGCGACGGACCGCTGCTGCGCAACCCGGCCGTCGAGCCGATCGCCGAGGCAGTCGAGGCGGAGGCCTCTCTCGCCACCGGCGACGAGGCCCGCATGATAGGCGCCGTCTGCGGCGGCGTCCGGGTCGTCAGCATCTACGCCCCCAACGGCAGAGCCCTCGACACGCCCTTCTACCTGGCCAAGCTGGCCTGGTTCGAGCGTCTGGCTCGCTGGCTGCGCGAGACGCGCGACCCGGCCGAGAAGCTGGTCATCGGCGGTGACTTCAACGTCGCACCCGAGGACGCCGACGTCTACGACATGGCCGCCTTCTCCGGCTCCACCCACGTGTCGGAGCCCGAGCGCGCGGCCCTGGCCGCGCTGCGCGAGTGGGGCCTGGTGGACGTGTACCGTATCCACCACCCGGAGACGGGCAAGTTCAGCTGGTGGGATTACCGGGCCGGCAACTTCCACAAGGGGCTGGGGATGCGCATCGACCTCCTCTACGCCACCCGCTCCGTGGCCGATGCCTCGACCGGCACCGAGATAGACCGGGACGCCCGCAAGGGCAAGCTGCCCTCCGACCATGCCCCGGTCTGGATCGACCTGGCCTGGCAAGCCGGCTGAACGAACGCCGTCATCGCAGCCTGGCGAAGGAGTGCCGGAGAGTGGATCCTGACAGAGCTCGTGACTACCGGGGACAGGATGCCGCCCAATACGAGAGTCAGGCTGCCGCAGTTGCCTGGCATGGCCACGAGATCATGTTCGGCCTCATGTACGAGTTCATCGAGCCTGGCGAGGCTCTCCTGGATATCGGAATCGGCACCGGTCTGGGCTCGCTCCTGTTCCACAAGGCAGGGCTTCGCGTATCCGGTTTCGACACCTCCATCGACATGCTGGAGGTGTGCAAGTCCAAGGGCTTCTCAGGCGAGGTCGTCCAGCACGACCTGCGGGATGTGCCGTTCCCCTATGAGACAGGCTCGTTCCATCACGCCACGTCACTTGGGGTGCTGAACTTCTTCGAGGACCTTGAGCCGGTGCTCGGAGAGGTGGCACGCCTGATCAGGTCGAAGGGCGTCTTCGGTTTCACCGTCGAAGAGAAGAAGCCGGGGCAGGAGGCTCACTACGTCCTGCGTGTCGACCGGGGTGCGGGCGCGGCCGAAGCCCAGCACGAGGTAGCCCTGTACCGCCACAGCGACGAACAGATCAGAGGCATGCTCGAGGGCGTCGGGCTTCGCGTGCTCAAGGAGTTCGAGTTCCTGGCGGATCGCTATCCCGAGCAAGGAATCGAGGTGTACCTGAAGGCATACGTAGCCAGGAAGGAGCGCACCTAGTCACTGGCGTTCAGCGAGCTACTGACGGAGGTGAACGTAGATGGATCGATCGAGAATGGTCCTGCCCATCCTCGCGGGCGTCGTCTTGCTCATATCGGCGGTTCACATCGCCGACTACCTGACCAAGCCCTCTGACATCTGGTGGACGCCAAGAGGGCTGAGCCCGTCGCTCACGGAAGCTGCGGACCGGGTGGAGGTGTACATCGACGACGAGCGACTGGATGAGCAGATAGAGTCGGGTCGGCTGCAGCTCCTTGACGGTACGAGCCCGGCGACGATCACGGCGTCCGATGTCCAATTCCGCTTCAACAACTGGGACCACGTCAGGGCTCAGGAGGTCCCGGCCCTGCTCGTGTCCGCGGCCTTTTTCGGGGCATCCTGTGCGGTGCTGCTTTTCGGTATTGCCGGCTGGATCAGGGAGAGGAAGGCTCAGCCAAGGACGTAGGCGTGATTGGGTGAGGTCGCCGGGGAGCGGAGGCGGCAGACCAAGCTCAGCCCGGCAGCCGGACTCCGGGCCGGGGCGCGTATGATGCCGAGCGCTCGGCGTGAGGAGAGCAGCAATGCGCCAGACCAGGATCATCGCCGCGGTCACAGTCGGGTTGGGGATCGTGTCCCTGGTCTGTCTGGTTGGCTGCTTCATGGCCCTCCAGGACATCTACCACGATTACGCCAGTCCAGAGGTCCTGAGAAACCATCCAGGCATCGCTGCCGAGAGTCTGCCCCGCTGGACCACCTGCGATCTCGAGTGGGGGGTGATCCGCCTGAGCTTCCTGCCTGTGCTCCTCTTCCATGTCGTGTTTCTGGTCAGCCGCCTGTGGCACAGGGAGGACAGGTCGGACCGGGCACCGCGGCCCACGACTGCCGCACCGGGCAGTTGACTGGTCTCTGACCCGCGGGCCACGCCGGAGGTTGGGTTGGGCTCGGGCACACAGGTTGACGGCCGTCGAGAGGCTGAGACTCCTTCAGCCCGCGCTGGCCACGCCTGCCAGCGGCAGCAGGCCGAGGCGCCGACCGAAGGAGGGCGCGACGACCAGACGGCACGCCGCCCCCGATTGATGGCAGTATGAGGGGCATGGAGATTCGATTCCTCGGCGCAGCCAGCACGGTCACCGGATCGCAGTTCCTTCTCACAACGGATAGAGCCCGCATCCTGGTCGATTGCGGGATGTTCCAGGGCGGTGCCCACGAGGTGGTGCGCAACCGCGTGCCGCTCGGCTACGACCCGGCGACCCTGGACGCAATTCTTCTCACCCACGCCCACCTCGATCATTCGGGCCTGATCCCGCTCATCGTCGCCGAAGGCTTCAAGGGCCCCATCTACTCCACCAAGGGCACGGCCGAGCTGGCGGCGGTTATCCTCCTCGATTCGGGCAAGCTGCAGGAGGAGTACGCCAAGCGGCGTCGACGCTGGGCGGCCCGCCACCCCGAGAAGGCCGAGCTGCAGGAGCAGCGCCGGCTGGAGCAAATAGCGGAGCAGGAGCAGATCGCCCGGGCGGCCGAGCGAGCCGCTGCCACAGCCCCGCCTCGCCGCGCCGGCGAAGTCATGCCCGATGGCCGCGTCGTGGCCTCCGGATTCGACGAGCTGGCCCTGAACGACGAGCAGGCGGTCGGCATCCGGATGGGCTTCCCGCCCTACGGCGATCCCGACTACCCGGCCGCGATGGAGGGCCACCCGACGCGGCCCAACCTCCTGCTCGAGGAGCCCCTCTACGACCAGGCCCAGGCGGAGCGCTCACTGCGCCAGTTCAAGCCGGTCGCCTACCTGAAGGAAGTGCCGGTCGCGCCCGGCATAACCGCCGTCTTCCGCGACGCCGGTCACATCCTCGGCTCGTCGATCGTGGAGCTGCACGTCGCCGCCAGCGGCAAGACGCCGGCCCGCACCCTGGTCTTCTCCGGTGACCTGGGGCGCAGCCCGGCTCCGATTTTGCGCGATCCCGAGGCCCTGGCGCAGGCGGACTACGTCTTCGTCGAATCGACCTACGGCGGCCGAACCCACGAGCCGCAG